>CAIOFV010000105.1 GCA_903857665.1 uncultured Myxococcales bacterium | reverse complement strand
GGCGCCGGGACCGGGACTGCAACGGGCGCCACCGCAGGTGCGGGCGCCGGAGCCGGCTTCGGGGCCTCGGTGGTCCGCGAAGGCACCGGCGCGGGCGCCGGGGCGACTTCGCTCGCGGTGGGAATCTCGCCCGACACCTCGGCGGTACGGTTTTCAATGTACACAGCAACCGCGATGGCCACCAGGATCGCCACGGCGGCGACCACCACCCAGAACATGCGGGATTCCTTGCGGGCTTCCCGGTCTTCCGGCGGGATGGCGGCCTCGGCGATCTTCTGGCCCTGGATGAACCAGTCGTCGGCCGACTTGGCTTCGGCCGGGGAAGCGGCAGCCGCGGGCGTGGCACCGCCTTCAATCGACTCCAGCACCTTCGTCGCCTCGTCGGGCGACGCGGCCGGCGCTGCCTGGGCCGCATCCGAACCCGCTGCAGTGCCCGCGGCCTCGGTGGCCGCCTTCTGTGCGGCCTCGACGGCGGCGGCGACGAACGACGCGTCGAACGCCTCGGTCGGACGTCCCTCGCCCGAAGCCGTCGCGGCGGGGGTCGCACCCTCGGCGGACGCCTGTGCAGCGGCTTCCTGCGCCTTTTCGATGGCCTCGGCAAGGCCCGTGAAGACCATGGTTTCGCGCCCGCCCCCACCCGCAGCAGCCGGCGCTTCGGCGGCCACCGGTGCGACCAGCTCGGCCTCGAGGTGCGACACCAGTTCGACGACGGTCGGACGCTCGGCCTCGACGCCCAGATCGGTCAGGGCGTATGCCTCGGTCTTCAGGGCTTCGATCGCCTGCAGAACCTCGGCCGCGTCGGCCGGACGTCCCTTCGGGTCCTTCGCCAGCAGCCGCGAGGCCAGGCGCTCGAAGGGGTCCAGTTGGCCCATGCCGGGCTTCACCAGGTGGAGCGGCAGCGGCTTTTCGTAGACCTGCCGCTTGATCGTGGTCGATGGGCTCGACGACACGAAGGGCGGCTTGCCCGCGACCATTTCGTACAACAGGATTCCCAACCCGTACAGGTCGGCCGCCTCGTCGCCGGGACGCCCGGCGCACACCTCGGGAGCCATGTATTCGGCCGTTCCGTGGTGGGCCTCGTTCTTCCGGGCCGGGTTGTAGGACGGCAACAGGTTCGAGTACCCGAACCGGGCCAGGCGGACCTTCAATTCCGGCTCGAAGGCCACGTAAATGCTGGACGACGACAGGTCCAGGTGCCGCACGCCGACTGCCGCCGCCGCCTTCAGCGTCGTCGCAATCCGGTAGGCGATCGACAGCGCTTCCGCCGGCGACAGGCCCCCGCGGGCCCGCAGCAGGGCCTTCAACGATTCGTCCTTCGACGCCTCGCAGACGACGTAGACGTTGCCGCCTTCGGTGCGCCCTGCCTCGACGCAGAACAGCGCCGACCCCAGCCGCACTTCGGCCAGCTTCCGGGAAGCCAGCACCACCGAATGGGCTTCTGCCGGCCCGACCTTCAGGGACGGGTCGAGGACCGTCATCACCACGGGCAAGTCGTCGGACAAGCGGCGGCCCAGCAGGTGCCGTCCATACTTGTCCTCGGTCGCCTGTGTGCCAAACTCGAACCGGGAAGCAAGCGCCTCGTCCAGCATGTCGTCCCTCGTTCGCAGCCCACCGGCGGGGTTGCGGGGGTCAGGAGCCGGGATCAAGTGTCCGGATCGCACCGATCCGTGTGCCGGCCGATTCTAGCCACCCCCCACGGGGTTTTGCAAGGGGTACGGGACCCTGTACCCCGCCGGATGCGCATCGTGCGGTACAAACCCGCCCCGGCGCGCATTCCGTGGCGGCGGGTCCGGGCGGGAAGCCGGCCCGGACGAGTAGCCACGTCGGTTGCGTTCACGTCACTTTCGGGGGGAGGTTCGGTTCCGGGGAGGCTCAGTGGCAGTTGCTGCAGGCCGGCCCGATGCCGCCCGTGGACGACTTGGCGCTGGACCCGGACTTGGGGCCGTGGCAGTTCACGCAGGTGGAGGTCGAGCCGGGCCCGTGCATCACGCCGCTGTGCGAGACGTTGTGATCGTTGCTGTTGTGGCAGGTGTAGCACGACGGGCCGACGTCGCCCGTCAGATCGGCGCCGTGGCAGGCGGTGCAGTTCTTCAGCGGGTCTTCCTTGCCGGGACGATGCATCACGCCACCGTTGTTCTCGGTGTGGCCGGGATTCGTCGGGCCCGGATCCACGGAACCGGGGTCGGTGGCGCCCGGATCGGTCGGTCCGGGGTCCACGGCACCCGGATCCGTCGCACCCGGATCGACGGCACCGGGATCGACCGCACCTGGATCGGTCGCGCCGGGGTCGCCGACGCCCGGATCGACGGCACCGGGATCACGGCCCTCGACATCGGGATTCGCGGGATTGTCGGCCTGCGGCGCGTCCTGGATGACGTCCGAAGGCAGGTCGATTCCCGGGCTGTTGTCCGTCGAGCTGCTGCTGCTGCATGCCGCGAACATCGCAAGTGCCACGATCCCGATCAGCATCCGGTTCATCTGGATCCTCCCGCGTTTCCTTCCGGTCGCCCTCGACCCGTCAAATCAGAGGCAGTTTATCCGATACTCCGATGACCTCGAAGATGGCTCAGGTAAAATTCGATTATCATTGCAGTATCGCGAACTCAGTCACCCCCCCACGGGGCGCGCGGGAGGAATCTTCGCGGCAAGCGCCTCCCAGGCGCTTCGGGAAACGACCCGCCGCCGGTTCACCAGGACGTCCCAGATCGCCGCATCCTCCTCGAGGGCCGATCGCGCCATCGATGCGACGTCGTAGCGGCAGCGAGGCGGGCGGAACCTCGGTGGCGAGGAAGGGGCGGCGGCGGCCCGCTTGAACGCCTCCGGCCCGAACCGGTCGTACCACAGGAGCGTGTGGGCCGTGGACAGGGACCCCGCCCACGGGTACGAACGCAGGGACCACCGCCCGGACAGGGACTCGACGGCGTCGTCCACGCGGGCTCCCGGCCCCGGCCCGTGCCCCCGCCAGAAGAGGCCCGAACGCAGTTCGTCCCCTTCCATCTCCCAGACCTCGGCCACCCCGAACGCGCCCGGATCGCGGGCCACCCGGGACCCGTGCGTCAGCGCGAACTCGCCGCAGATGAACAGCGACAGGTCGTCGTGCATCCGGCCCAGCCACGCCACCGTCTGGAGCGCCTCGGTGGTCGTCTCGCCGGGGAAACCCGTGAAGGCCATGGCCTCCACGGCCACGCCCGCGTCCGCCAGGCAGCGCGTCGCAGCCTCGACATGCTCGATGCGAACGCCCTTGTCGATGCGCGCCAGCACCCGCGGCGCCGCCGATTCCACGCCGATGGACACGGCCAGCAGGCCGCCGTCCGCCAGCGCACGGCACGTTTCGGCGTCGAGGGCGCATTCGGGACGGATGTCGGTCGCCCACCGGATCCCGCCGCCCGCCTCCCGCAGGGCGCCCGCCAGCGCTCGGGCACCTCGCGACGACAGCGTGTCCTCGGAAAGGTAGAAGAGGCTCGCCCCGTGGACATCCGCCAGCGCCCGGAGGTGGGAGGCCACGGTCGCCGCCGGACGCTCACGATAGCGGGCGATCCCCGACTCGACCGGCCCGTAGTGGCAGAACGCGCACCTGCCCCAGTAGCACCCGCGGGCGGCGTCGTACGGCAGCACCGGCGCCGGGGACAGGTACGGGCCCGGGACCAGCCCGGTGAAGTCCGGCGGCGGCAGGTCCGCCAGATCGCGATCGCAGGTCCCCCGGATGAGCCCTCGCGGAGGCCGGGCGGCCTCGACGGCCCGTGCCAGGTCGATCAACGCCTCCTCGCCCTCCCCCGCGACCGCACTGTCGAAGGGGCCCAGCACCGCCGCCACCGTTTCGGGCGGGATCCGCAGCAGGATCTGGCTGATCGCGGGCCCCCCGACCACGAGGTGGACCCCGGGCAGGGCCGCCCGGACGGCGTACGCCAGCGCGAACGCCGGCTGGACCTGGCCCGGGAACGCCACCGAGACCCCGACGACGGACGGGTTCGCGGAACGAAGTCGGGCCGCCAGGGGCCCGGCATACCAGTCGTGCAAGGGATCCCGCGACGGCCCGGCATCGCGACGGATCTCGTCGGGAGTCAGCAGCGAGAACGGCGTGCGCCAGGATGCGAAGTCGATGCGCAACGGTGCGGCGGAAGCGGCCGCCACCTCCAGAGCGGCTTCCACGATCCGCACCGCGCCCCCGTATGCCGCGCGATCGAAGAACCGTCCCGGGTCGCGGAGGGTTGCAACCGCATCCTCGATCGCGCCGGGCACGAAGGCGGCGGACGCCAGCGCCTCGAAGACCTGGAGGTAATCCAGTTGGGACGCCAGGTCCAGGGACCGTCGGCCGTCGAGTTCGGCAAACCGGGCGCGCACCCGCTCCGCAAGCGCCGCCTGTGTGTCCCGCCGCAACAGCCACGCCACGGCCTCGGCGTTGGCGTCGATCGCCAGCACGTCGATTCCCGCCCGGCGAAGGCAGGCCGCCAGCAACGGCACCGACAGGTAGGGCGCGGTCGGATCGCACAGGGGAGGGTAGAGGAGCGCCACCTTCATACCCTGGACGGTAGCGGGCGGGCGGGGCAGGGTCAAGAACCGGTGGGGCGGGCCTCCGGTTCCATGTGGACGCTGACGTGGGCGCTGGGGTGGACGCCGTGGACCTCGGCCTCGACCCGGTCGGCAACCGCGTGCGCCCATTGGAGGGACTGGGAACCGTCGATGCGGACGACCAGTTCGACATGGAGGTCCGCGCCCACGGACCGCACGCGGATCGACTGGACGCCCGATACGCCGGAAACGCCCCGGACGAGGTCCCGGATCGCATCGGTAATCCCGTCGGGCGCCTTGTCCAGCAGGGCATCGACGGATCGACGGACCAGTCGCCACGCCACCAGCAGCACCACCGCGGCCACGCACAGCGCCGCGATCGGGTCCGCCTTCGGGAACCCCATCGCCGCGAACCCCAGCCCCCCGATGACCGCCGTCGATGACCACACGTCCGACGAGAAGTGCAGGGCATCGGCTTCCAGCGCCTGGCTGCCGGTCTTCCGCGCGACGCGCATCAGGGCCCGCGACCGGCCCAGGTCGATGACGATCGCGAAGATCATCACGCCGAAGGCCCAGACGCTGGTCTCGGGACCGACGAATCCCGGATCGGTCAGGCGCACGACGGCCTCGTACACGATCCAGATGGACGTAGCCACCAGCAGCAGGGTTTCCATCAGAGCCGAGAAATTCTCGAACTTGCCGTGACCGAACGGGTGGTCGTGGTCGGCCGGGCGCGCCGATTGCCGCACCGCGTACACGGTGATGCCCGCAGCAACGAGGTCCAGCCCCGAGTGGAGCGCCTCGGACAGGATGCCCAGGGACCCGGTAATGAGAGCGACCGTCAACTTGGTGCAGGTGAGAACGAGGGCCCAGGTCAAGGAAGAGAAAGCGATGTGGAGATTTTCGTCCTTCATCGTTTCAAACAGCAACTTTGCGCTCCCAGAGGGACTCGAACCCCCAACCCTCAGATCCGTAGTCTGATGCTCTATCCAATTGAGCTACGGGCGCAACACCAAAGCGGCAAAGATCGTAGCACCAGGACGGTCGGTTTTCAACCCTTCCGTATCAAGCGGAGAGAGCGGGATTCGGACCCGCGACACAGGTTACCCCGTGTACTCGCTTAGCAGGCGAGCGCCTTCGACCACTCGGCCATCTCTCCAGACGGATCGCGGGGGCCGCAGGAAACCCATGGATCAGCCCGAGGCGACTCGGGCGGCCCCACGGCGGCGGAGGTAGGATTCGAACCCACGGGGCTTGCGCCCGACGGTTTTCAAGACCGCTGCCTTCGACCACTCGGCCACTCCGCCCTGTCAAGGAACAAACAGGGGCGAAGGGTACACCGGCCCCGCGGTCGTTGTAAAGCCCCGGGAGGGTCGTGCATCCGCCCCGGCCCGTCCTCCCTGATCGGACGCGGTTCGCGGCACCTTTCCACCCGGCGATCTCGTCCCCCCTGTTGACTCGTTCAATCCGGAGGTATCATCGTTCCCATCGCAACCTTGGAGGTACCCATGGAGCGTTACCAGCTCTTCATCGACGGTCGCTTCTGCGACGCCGACACGGGCGAGACCCGGCCCACGATCAACCCTGGCAACGAGGAACCGATCGCTTTGGTCCCGGTCGCCACCCGGAACGATACGAAGCGGGCCATCGAGGCGGCGCGCCGGTCGTTCGACGAGGGGACGTGGGCTGGCATGAGTCCGAAGGACCGCGCCGCGAAACTCATGAAGGTGTTCGAGATCCTCAAGTCGAAGGAATCCGAGATCGCAGAGCTCGAGTCGAAGGACGGCGGCTCCACCATCCGCAAGACCACGATGATGGACGCGCCCGTGGGCATCGAGCATTTCAAGCAACTGGTCGAACTGGGCGCGGCGCTGCCCCTCTACGAACCCCTGCCCTGGGTGGACTTCCCGTTCGTTTCCTGGAACTTCGTGAACCGCGAGCCCATCGGCGTCTGCGCGGGCATCATCCCGTGGAACTTCCCGTTCATGATGGCCGTGTGGAAGACCGCGCCGGCCCTCATCATGGGCAACAGCATCGTGCTGAAGCCCGCGTCGGACACGCCCCTGACGGCGCTGGAACTGGCGAAGGCCATCGCGGAAGCCGACCTGCCCCCCGGCGTGTTCAACATCATCACGGGCTCCGGATCGGTGGTCGGGCCCGAGCTGTGCACCAACCCGATGGTGGACAAGGTCGCGCTGACCGGCTCCACCGAAACGGGCAAGAACGTGATGCGGATGGCCGCCGACACGGTCAAGAAGGTCACGCTGGAACTGGGCGGCAAGTCGCCGACCATCGTGCTGGAGGACGCCGACCTGGACCTGGCGGTGGACGGCGCCCTGTTCGGCACGTTCTTCCACGCCGGCCAGGTGTGCGAATCGGGCACGCGATGCTTCGTGCCCGCGTCGATCTACGACAAGTTCATGGCCCAGATGCTGGAGCGGGTGGGCCACATCAAGATCGGCGACCCGCAGGACTTCGAGACGACGATGGGCCCGGTGGTGTCGAAGGCGCAGTTGAACACGGTCAACGGCTACATCGACCTCGGCCAGACCGAGGGCGCGCGGATGCTGTGCGGCGGCAAGCGGCCGGCCGGCATGAACAAGGGCTTCTTCATCGAGCCGACGATCTTCGACAACGTGCGCAACGAGATGCGCATCGCGCAGGAGGAGATCTTCGGGCCGGTGCTGTCGGTGATCCGGTACAACGACGTCAACGAAGCGATCCAGATGGCGAACGACAGCATCTACGGCCTGGGCGGCGCGGTGTTCAGCCGCAACGTGCCCGGGGCCATCGACATCGCCAAGCGCATCCGCACCGGCACCGTGTGGATCAACGACTACCACCTGCTCAACGCGCTGGCGCCCTTCGGCGGCTACAAGCAGTCCGGCGTCGGCCGCGAACTGGGACCGCACGGGCTGCTGGAGTACACGCAGGTCAAGCACATCCACGTGGACCTGACCGCGGATCGCAAGAAGCGCTTCTGGTACGACTACCTGTTCAACGATTGACGGATACGACAGCCGGCATCCCCCCGGGATGCCGGTCTGCTTCCCCGTCAAACTCGCGTGGACCAGACTCGCTTCGCTTGCTGCTCACGCTCGTTCTGCCGCAGCACCGTCACGCCCCCTTTTCCGGGAACGCGAAGGCGAACCACACGGCCAGCGCGATCAGCCCGAACGACACCAGCGTGTTCCAGCGCAGGCGCTCGCCGAGGTAGATCCACGCGAAGCCCGCGAACACCGCCAGGCTGACGACCTCCTGGATCACCTTCAACTGGGTCGCGCTGTAGTCGCCGTATCCGATGCGATTCGCGGGCACCTGCAGGCAGTATTCGAAGAACGCGATCCCCCAGGACGCCAGGATGGCGATCCACAGGGGCGATTCCTTGAACCGGAGGTGCCCGTACCAGGCCACGGTCATGAACAGGTTCGACGCCACCAGCAGCAGGACCGTCCACATCGCCACGCCCCCCGCAACGCGGCGGGATTCTATCCCGAACCACGGCGGTTTGCCCCGACGCCGCCCGCGGCGGACCGCCCGCCGGGTCTTGCATGATCCATGGAATCTCCGGTACAACGCAGCGGTCCCGGAGGACGTCATGCACCGGCTGGACGAGCCCGCGATCGCACCGAATCGCCTGGTCACCTGGATGGCCCGGTGGATCTTCCCGGAGCACGTGATCCTGCTGGGCATGGGGCTCCTGCTCGGCAGCATCTGGATCTTCTTCGACCCCGACCACTGGCGCGGCTTCCGCGGGTTCTCGATCCGGACCAGCGCGATTTCCATGCTGGTGCTGGTCGCGCTGGCCTTCGTCAGCCGCGGCCAGGCGCTGTTCCGGGGGTCCGAGGCCCGGCGCGACGCGACGCGGGCCGCGATCCGGGTCATTCGCGAGTGGCTGCCCTTCGTGCTCGCGATTCTGGTGTACGAAAACCTGCACGACGCGACCAACGTGGTCCGGCCGGACACGATGGACGCCCCGCTGGCGGCCGCCGACCTGGCGATCTTCGGCGTCCAGCCCACGATCTGGCTGGAGCAGCACCTGACGACGCCGCTGTTCACCGACTACCTGCTGTTCTGCTACTCCGGCTTCTTCTTCTTCCCGCCGGGGATCCTGCTGGCCATCCTGTACCTGCGCGGCGACGAGCGGGCCTTCAGAACCGTGGCGTTCTCGGTGCTGGCCTGCTTCTGCCTGGGCTTCGTCGGCTACATCACGGTGCCGGCGATCGGCCCGCGCTTCGTGCTGCGCGAGGCCTACCTGAACCCGGTCCTGGGGGGCCTGCTGTTCGGGAACAACGCCACCGAGATCTTCGTCCCGTACGAGCAGGTGATGCGGGACTGCTTCCCGTCGCTTCACACCGCCATTTCGACCGTCAGCATCGCGTCGTATTGGCGGTTCCGGAACCTGCTGCCGGGGCGTTCGCTGGCGTTCTTCCTGCTGCTGCCGTTCATCGTGTCGCTGTGGTTTTCTACCGTCTACCTGCGCCAGCACTGGGTCGTGGACGTGTTCGCGGGCTGGACGCTGGCGACGTTCGTGCTGTGGCTGGCCCCCGTGGTCGTCCGGCGCTGGATGTCCCTGCGGGACCGCGTCACGGCCGGTACGGGCTGGGTCAACGAGTGGCGGGGGCAGGCGTAGCGAGCGTCAGGAATCCAGCCAGGGACCGACGACCTGGGACCACAGGACCCACCCGAGCGCCCCCAGGCCGACCAGCGCCAGCAGGCCTCCCAGTCCCCACAGGAACCAGGAGCCGCCGCTCTTCTGCTGCGTGCCCATCACGACCATGGGGATGGTTTCGCGGCCCTCCAGCATTTCCACCAGGGCGGTGGCCTGCGTGCGGCTGGTGTTGGCGCCCTCCGGGCCGCTGGATACGCCCTTCAGGTCGTCCGACGAGAGGCGACCGCCCGACACGCGGCCCAGCGTTTCGACCTGGATGGGGTTGCTGCCTTCCACCGGGAGCGTCTGGCCCGCATAGCGCATCATCGACAGGCTGAGGATCTCGTCGGAGATCAGCATGGCCAGGCGTTCCTGGCTGGCGCCTTCGGCCTCGACGGCCTGCGCCTCGTAGATCGCCCGCAGGAACTCTGCCAGGTCGTAGGACGTGACCTTCAGGCCTTCGCGGAACAGGTAGCCGGTCAGGGCATCGACCATTTCGCGGGCGCTGTGGTACCGCTTGCGCGGATCCCGGGCCAGCGAGCGCGCCACCATGCGGTCCAGGTCTTCGGGGACGTCCGGGTTCAGCAGCGTCAGGGACGGGACCTCGGCCTTCTGGACCAGGTCCACCGTTTCCATTTCGGTCTTGCCGAGGAACAGGCGGCGGTTGGCCAGCAGTTCCCACAGCACCACGCCGGCGCTGAAGATGTCGGCACGATGGTCGACGGCCCGGCCGTCGATGGCCTCGGGAGACAGGTAGCTGAACTTGCCCTTCACGATGCCAGGATCGGTCAGTTCCGCCTGGGTGATGGCCTTGGCCAGGCCGAAGTCCGTGACCTTCACCTCGCCGGCCTTCGACAGCAGCACGTTCGGCGGCGACACGTCGCGGTGGACGATGCCCAGCGGGTTGCCGTTGGCGTCCCGGCGGTCGTGGGCGTGGGCCAGGCCCTTCAGCATCTCCGCAACCACGAACAGCGCGATCGGCACGGGGAATCGCTGGCCGACTTCCGACAGCCGCTGGAACACGCGGCGGAGGTTGAAGCCGTCCACCAACTCCATCACGATGAAGTAGGTGCCCTGCGCGCGGCCCACGTCGAACACCTGGACGATGTTCGCGTTGTTCAGGTGCATGGACAGCCGGGCCTCGTCCAGGAACATGTTCACGAACTTCGGCTGGCTGCACAGCGACGGCAGGATGCGCTTGATCGCGACCGCCTTCTCGAAGCCGTCGATCGTGATGGCCTTGGCCCGATAGATCTCGGCCATGCCTCCCGCGTCCAACTTCTCGACGATCTTGTATCGCTGTCTTTCAGCCATCGCGGAGGTATGGTAGCAGCAAAGAATCCGGACGCAAACGGGAGATACGACGTTCGGGGGGTGACACGGCGCACGGCACCCGCGAATGCCAACCCTGCGCCAACCGTTGACGCAGGCCGGATGCCCCGGATACGATAGGTCCCGTCCGGAAGGAGGACCCCATGGAATTCGTCGCAGCCAGAAAGGACTTTGCCTCGGCGCTGATGAAGGCGTCGGGAATCCCGGAGCAGAAGAACCTCAGCAGCGTGATGGCGAACCTGCTGCTGGAGTCCACCGGGGAGGACACGGTGCGACTCACCGCGCAGTCGTACGAGGTCACGCTGGTCACGACCTTCCCGGCCCAGGTGGCCCAGGGCGGTCGCATGGCGCTGTCGGGCCGCAGCCTGGTGGACGCCGCGCGCATGCTGCCCGAGGCGCCCGTCCGGCTGCGCCGCACGCCCAACCACTGGGCGGACCTGTCGGCCGGCCGCACCGAATACAAGATCCCCGGCATCCTGCCGGAAAACATGCCGGAGGCGCAGGAACCGCAGACCTCGCTGGAGGTCAAGCTGCCCCGGGACCTGCTGGTCGAAATGGTGGACCGCGTATCCTTCGCCCAGTCGATGGACGAAGGCCGCCCCAACCTGAACGGCATCTACCTGAAGGCAGCGCCCGAGGGCGAGGCGGCACGCATCGAGGCCGTGGCGACCGACGGGCACCGGCTGTCGCGCATGCTCCGCACGGTCGAAAACGCAGGCCTGGCGGAACCGGTCGCGGCCATCCTGCACCGCAAGGGCGTGACGGAACTGAAGCGCTTCCTGGAGGACGTCACCGGCGTCGTGACCGTGGGCTTCCAGCGCAACGCGGTCGTGTTCCGCGTGGAAACGGGCTTCCTGATGGTCCGCCAGATCGAACTGGAATACCCCGACTACCACCGCGTGATCCCCAGCGAGGCCCGGTGGCGCCTGGAAGTGGACCGTGGCGAATTGCAGGGCGCCGTCAATCGCGCCGGCGTCGTGATTTCGTCCGACAAGACCCCGCTGGTGCGGTTCAAGCTGGACGCCGGTCGCCTGCAGGTCCAGGCCCAGGACCCGGAACGCGGCGACGCGCACTCGGAAATCGACGTCGGGTACGAGGGCGAGCCGCTCGAGATTTCGTACAACAACAAGTACCTGCTGGACGCCCTGAAGGCCCTGCCGGGCCCGTCGGTGGTGCTGTCGGTCAAGGACCAGTCCTCGGCCACGCTGCTGTCCAGCGTCAACGACGACGGCCTGCTCCAGCTCATCATGCCCGTGCGGGTATAGGCCTTCATGCGCCTCGTCCACCTGGACCTGCGCCGCTTCCGAAACATCCGCGAGGCTTCGATCGACTTCGGCCCGGGGGTGAACCTCGTGCTGGGGGCCAACGGCCAGGGCAAGACCAACCTGGTCGAAGCGGTGTCCTTCCTGTCGTGGCTGAAGTCCTTCCGCACGTCCCGCTCGGCCGACCTGCCTACCTCCGGCGAGGAGACGGCCCACATCGTCGGGCGCATCGCGGGCGGGGCGGCGACGCACGAGATCGAGGTGACGGTCGGGGCAGGGCATCGGCGGGCCGCCGTGGACGGCAAGGGCGTGCGTTCGCCCCGGGAGTGCCTGGCGACGCTGGCGGTGGCGTGCCTGAGTCCCGACGACCCGGCCGTGCTGGAAGGCGGGCCCGAGGGACGCCGCCTGCTGCTGGACCGGTTGGTGGTGCTGCTGCGGCCCCCGCTGGCGGTGCTGTTGCAGCGATACGCCCGTCACCTGAAGGAGCGCAACCGGCTGCTGAAGGAGGCGCCCGGCGCGGTGGATCCGCGACTGCTGGAGGCGACCGACGAGACCCTCGCGCAATGCGGCGCCGAGGTGGCCGCGGCGCGGCTGGACGCCCTGGCGCGGCTGGCGGCGCGCCTGCCCTCGACGCTGCAGGCCATGTCGGGCACCGACCTCGGGGTGGCGGTGCGCTACGAAGCGAAGTGGGCCGCGGGCCGGGAGCCGACCGCGGATGCGCTGCTGGCGGCGCTGCGCACGCGTCGGCCCGCGGATCTCGCGCTCGGCTATACTACGGCCGGTCCCCACGCCGACGACCTCGATGTCGTGCTGCAGGGCCGGAAGGCCCGCGGTTCGGCCAGCCGGGGACAGAAGAAGGTCCTGATGCTGGCGTGGAAGGCGGCCGAGGCGCTGGAGTACCTGGGGTCCACGGGCGAAACGCCGGTCCTGGTGCTGGACGACGCCCTCGCGGACCTGGACCCCGAGCGCCAGGAACGCGTGATCCAGGTCCTGGGGACCTACCCCGGGCAGGCCTTCGTGACCAGCGCCGTGGCGTCCAGGGACGCCGTCCGCGACGCCACGGTCTTCCGGGCCTGCGCCGGAACGTTCGAACGGGAGGAATCATGGGCCGGTTCGTGATCGACGGCGGTTACCGGGTATCGGGCGAGGTGGTCCCCTCCGGGAACAAGAACGAGGCCCTGCCGGCGCTGGCCGCCTGCCTGCTGACCGACGAGGAGGTCATCCTCGAGAACCTTCCGCGCATCCGCGACGTCGAGGTGATGGTCCAGATCCTCCAGGACCTGGGCGCCGAGGCCGAGTGGACCGGCGCGAACCGGCTGCGCGTCCGGGCCGTCGAGGTCCGCAAGAGCGAACTGGACCCGGGCCTGGGCCGTCGGGTCCGGGCGTCCGTGCTGTTCGCCGGCTCGCTGATGGCGCGCCGGCACGAGGTGATCCTCCCGCCCCCGGGCGGCGACGTCATCGGCCGACGCAAGCTGGATACGCACTTCGATGCCCTGATGGCCCTGGGCGCGACGCTGGAGGTCGGCGACTCGTACAAGCTGCGGGCAAAGGAACTGGTCGGCGTCGAGATGTTCCTGGAGGAGGCCTCGGTCACGGCGACCGAAAACGCGATCATGGCGGCGACGCTGGCGAAGGGCACCACCCTCATCGAGAACGCCGCCTGCGAGCCTCACGTCCGGGGCCTGTGCCGGATGCTGGTGTCCATGGGCGCCCACATCAGCGGCATCGGGACCAACGCGCTGACGATCGAGGGCGTGGACCGCCTGCACGGCGCCACCCACGTGGTCGGGCCGGACTACCTAGAGGTCGGGTCCTACATCGGCCTCGCGGCGGTGATGGGCGACGGCGTCACCATCCACGGCGCGAACCCGCGCGAGCTGCGAAAGATCCGGCTGGTGTTCGAGCGCCTCGGGGTCGAGATGCAGTTCTCGGACAACCGGGTGTTCGTGCCGGGACGCCAGCAACTGCGCGTGGTACCGGACCTCCTGGGCGCCATCCCGCAGATCGACGACGCCCCGTGGCCCCAGTTCCCGACCGATCTGATGTCCATCGCGATCGTCGTGGCCACGCAGTCCGCCGGCACCACGCTGTTCTTCGAGAAGATGTTCGAGGGCCGGATGTTCTTCGTGGACGGGCTGATCGGGATGGGCGCCTCCATCATCCTGTGCGACCCGCACCGCGTGGTCGTGGTCGGGCCGTCACGCCTGTACGGCACCCACCTGGAAAGCCCGGACGTGCGGGCCGGCATGGCCCTGCTGATCGCCAGCCTGGCCGCGACGGGCCGATCCGTGATCCGCAACATCCGCCAGATCGACCGCGGGTACGAGCGCGTCGATGAGAAGTTGCGACTGCTGGGCGCGCACATCGAGCGCATCGAGGACGAAGGCTGATGCCTTCGGGCGGACCTCGCCCCACCGGCTCCATTCTCCATTCCGGCCGGCCCGCACAGGCGTGTTGTTTGACTCCCAAATGAAAACCGCTATCATCTAGCAGTTCGGGTCCCGGTTCTATTCTGCGAGGACGACGATGACACTGGCGGATGCGACGGTTGGCAGGTTGCTGAAGGTGATCGGGCGGAACGCTCCCCGGCACGGTGGCGGCGAAACGATCGCCGGCCTCGGGATCCACGTCGGGGAGGAAGTGATCGTCGTGCGGGCCGCCCCCGTCAGCGGCCCGATCCTGGTCGAGGTCCCGTCCTCGGGCGTGCGGGTGGCCATGGGCCGCGGCATGGCCGAGGCCGTCGTCGTGGAACCCGCCGATGCGGCGGCATGAGGCTCCCGAGCCGGGTTCCGGCGATTCCCAGCCGGGTATTCCGAACGAACCCCTGATCGCCTTCGTCGGCCAGCCCAACTGCGGCAAGAGCACGCTGTTCAATGCCCTCGCAGGGTTCAAGGCCAACACGGGCAACTTCCCGGGCACCTCGGTCGCCATCACCCAGAGCCGCGTGGCCTTCGCCGGGCTCCATGCCCGCATCGTCGACCTGCCGGGGACCTACTCCTTGACGCCTCGCGACGGCGCCGAGGAGGTCACGCGGCGGTTCCTGTCCGAGCACCGGGCCGACGCCGTCATCGCCGTCGTGGACGCGTCGGTGCTGTCCCGCAGCGTGGAACTGACCCTGGAACTGCTGGAAACGGGGCTGCCCATGGTGGTCGCCCTGAACATGATGGACGAGGCGCGTCGCAAGGGCATCGAGGTGGACGTGGCGGCGCTGGAGGCCCGGCTGGGCGTTCCCGTGGTGCCCACCGTGGCCACCCGCGGCGAGGGCGTGGTCGCCGTGGCCATCCGGGCGATGACCGCCGCAAAGGCTCGCCGACCCGGCATCCCGCCCGTCTACGACCGGGACATCGAGGAATCCCTGGCCGGCCTCCAGGAGGCGGCCCCGCGCGGACTGGCCGATTCCCTGCGGGTCCCGCAACGTTTCCTGGCGGTCCGCCTGCTGGAAGCCGACCCGTTCCTGCTGAAGCACCTGGACCGCGACGCCGCCAACCGCGATTTCCTGGACCTGGCGGCCGCCCAGCGGCAGCACCTGGCCGAGCTGCACGGCTGGCCCGAGGAGAGCGTGTTCGGAAGCCATCGCCACGCGGCCGCAGTGGACCTGTTCGAGTCGGTCGCGACGGTCCGTTCCCGCACCCGCCGGTCGAAGCGCGAGCGGCTGGACGACGTGCTGATGCACCCCTTCTGGGGGCTGGTCTTCGCCGCGCTGGCCCTGGCGGCCCTGTTCCTGGTGGCGTTCCTGGTGGGCGATCGGGTCGCAAGCCTGGTCCAGAGACCCTTCAACGCCCTCGGGCAGGCCCTGCTGCCGGCCGGGGTCACGGGCTTCTGGGCGGACGTGGGTCGCGGGCTGCTGGACGGCATCGCGGGCGGGGCCGGGATCGTGCTGCCCTACCTGGTACCCCTGCTGCTGATCATGTCGGTGATGGAGGACGTGGGCTACCTGCCGCGGGCGGCCTTCCTGGTGGACGGGCTGCTGCACCGGGTCGGCCTGCACGGCAAGAGCATCATCCCGCTGATCCTGGGCTACGGGTGCAATGTGCCGGGCATCCTGGGGACCCGCATCCTGGAAAGCCCGCGCGACCGCGTGATCACGGCGCTGCTGGTTCCGCTGACGGCGTGCTCGGCCCGGACCGTGATCATCCTGGCGCTGGTCGCGGCCACGCTGGGACCCCTGGCGGCGCTGGGCATCTACCTGCTGAACATCGTCGTGACGGCCCTGGCAGCGCGCCTGCTGTCCGCCATCGTGCCCGGTACCGCGCCCGGGCTGCTGATGGACATCCCGCCCTACCGGATCCCGCCGGTTCGTGCCGTCCTCCGGAAGGTCTGGTTCCGGGTGCGCGAGTTCCTGGTGGCCGCCTGGCCCGTGCTGATCGTCGCGTCCGTCTTCCTGGGCGTGCTGACGTACCTGGGCATCGACCGCTGGGTCAACGAGGCCCTGAGGCCGGTGACGGTCGGCGTCCTGGGGCTGCCCGAGGCGGTGGGCGTCACGCTGTTCTTCGGCATCCTGCGCAAGGAACTGTCCCTGGTAATGCTGTTCCAGGCGCTCGGGACCACCGACGTGGCGTCCGTGCTGACCGCCGCGCAACTGGTGACGTTCACCCTGTTCGTGACGTTCTACGTGCCCTGCGTGTCCACGCTGGCCGCCCAGGTGCGGGAGGTCGGCTGGCGCTGGACGCTGGTCGGCGTGGGGCTGAACACCTCCATCGCGCTCGGCGTGGCGGTGATCGCACGACTGGCCATGGGTGGCTGATCGGGCAGGATCGCTCACCAGGGCAGGCCCAGGCCCCGCGATCACCCAGCGAAGGCGCTTGAAGGATCAAGGCGACGTCGCACTTCGTACCGGTGGCGGCGTGGTCGCGAGGTAGTCCCGCAGGGCGGTCGCAACGATCTGGTGGCCGGCTGCCGAATAGTGCCATCGGTCAGGGAGCACGAATCGCTCGACCGCGGCTGCCTCGGATTCGCCGCCCGACGCCCGTTCGAAGGCGGGCAACGTATCGACGCATTCGGCCCCCGTCTGTTCACACCATCGTCCAAAGAAGCCACGACCTTGGGCCTCTCCCAGGAGCGGAAGGCGAACCAGGATGAATCGGGCGCCGGCACCTTCCGCGAGGCGCCGCACGCGGCCCAGGATTTCCTGCCCTTCTTCCACTCCAGACTGGTCTCCTCCGTGCCGCCAGGCGACCAGATCCGCAAAGAGTTTCGGGAACATGTAGAGCATCGGGAGCGCCAGGTATTTCATCCGGACCTCGTCCGGGAGGGGGACCGGGAAGTTCACGACCTGCCACCCCTCCGCCGATTTCACCCATCGCGGCTTCTCGAAGCAGTAGAACTCGAAGCAGTCTCGCTGAAGATCCGGTTCATGGAACCCAAGGATCACGACGTCTGGCCGAAGCGGCAGCCCGTCATCCTCAAGGGCGAAATACATCTGGTCGTGGGCGTACGCCTCGCATCCCAGGTTCACGACCTCGGTGTCCGGCAGGAGGGCTGCGAGCTGAGCGGGCCACGTGTCGTGATCGGACACACCGTGCCCAAGCGTCATCGAATCCCCGAGGGCCAGGAAACGCTGGATGCCCGTCGGCTTCGGGACCGGGTACTCGCGCGTCCCGCGAGCGCCCAGGCTGTTGGTCGTCAGGTCCGCCCCTCCCGGATAGGTATACAGAAGATTTGCCGACATCTTGTGCCCGCGATGGACGTCGCCGACCAGTTTGTCACCCTGGCGGCCGACGTCACCCAGCCCCCCGCCGCTCAGGTATGCATTGAACATCCGCAGGAGAATCGGTGGGCCGCCGCCGCAGCAAGGGCGTGCCGTCAGGTTGGCGTATGCGAAGAAGCCGATCCGAAGCGTCATTTCGACGAGCGCCAGGGCCAGCAGGACCCGCAGGCACAGAAAGCCGAGCCGCCGACTTCGTGATCGGCCCGGGACCTGCCCTCCGGATGGCAGCAGTGCGGGACCCTGTGGGGATTCAGCCCTCACCGACAACTCCTCGTGAACAAACTCCTGCCCGCGTCCCGGCAGCCCCGGTCGGCTCCGCATCCGCGCGGCATCCGGCGCCCGGGGTGGAACTCTAGCACGACAGGCATGGGCGAGGCACCCGGCGGGTGGCCGAGGCCCCGGGGCCGGTGACAGCGGGTGGCTGACCTTGGCAGTCCGCTGCGACCCGGTTCAAACTAGGGCCTGCGGGAGGCACCATGCGAATGGAACGTCTGGCAATTGCGGTGGCGGTCGCGGGGATCCTGGCGTCGGGGGCAACCGCCCTCGCGCTGGTTCCGAGCGGCAGGGCGCTGGGCCCCGTGACCTATCCGGAGCAGTGCCTCGGCATCAACACGCCCAGCGGCGACACCTGCCCGCAGGGACTGACGGCCCCCGGCTGCTGTGACGGAACGGGCCGGCTCGTGTGGTGCCAGCAGGGCCAGTTGTACTGCTACGATTGCCCGTCGTTGAACAAGCCCGAGGACCAGACCTGCGGATGGTCCCAGACCGCCGCGTTTTCCGGGTACGACTGCGGCAAGATCGGGGAGGACCCATCGGGTGAAAACCCCATCGGCTGCGCGGTCTTCTGCTATCCAGCCTGCACCGGCAGGCTGTGCGGCCCCGACGGCTGCAACGGCACCTGCGGAACCTGCGGCGCCACGCAGGGATGCGACGACCAGGGCCAATGCGTGGAGATCATCGCAGACGTCATCGAGCCGGACGTGACGGAACCGGACCTGAACGCCCCCGACGTGCCCGAGCCGGACGTCGCGACCGAGGATGTGCCGGTTGTGGCGGACACGCCCCTTCCGGATTCCCCGCCTCCCCTCGATCCCGGTATCGACCCGGGCACCGATCCCGGAACGGCCACCGACGTTGCGTTCAGCGACTGCCCCGCGAGGGACAGCACCGCGACCGACAACCCCTCGGTGGACGGCACGCCCCCGGTCGAGCCGGAAGCGGACGTCCCGGACGAGGGCACCTGGACCCCCCCGAAGAAGAGCAGCGGAGGCTGCGCGGCGGGTTCAGGCACACCGACGCTGCCGTGCGCGATGCTGCTGATCGGGGTGGCGGGAGCGCTGGCGATGCGACGGCGGCGGCGGCACGACTGAGTTCGAGCCGCGCCGGGTCAGCGGGGCGCGACGGTGACGGCGACCCGAAACGAGCCGAAATCGCGACGGTCGGACAGGCGCGCGCCGGCAGCGGACACCGCCTCGGCCAGGGCGTCCAGGCGCTCGGGAACGGTCACCACGATCGCCCGGCGAGCGGCAAGCCCCCGGATCGTGCCGGTGTCCAGCGGCCGGACCAGGCCTCGCAGCATGGGGATGGTCGAGGTCGCCCGCAGGAAACCCTCGTCGATCCCCAGGAATCCCACCGCGCGATCGCAGTACCAGGGGATCGCCGGGTCGTGCAGGTCCACCGTGGCCGCCAGGCGGTCCATCGTGCCTTCGGCCCGCATCGCCTCGCACGCCGCCCTGGCGCCCGGCCCGTAGTCCGGATCCGCGAGGTCGTGGCCGTTCGACACCAGGAAAGTCGCCAACAGGCAGGCCGCCAGCGCCGCGCCCGCGAGGGACCTCGCCCAAAGCCGACTCCGGGGCACGTCGTCCCCCGGCGCCTCCCCCGGATCGGGAATCGCCCTGGAGGCCGGAACGACGCGCCCGCGGAACGCCGCATCGACCACGGCCGCCGCCACCAGCCCGAACCCCGGCAGCAGTGGCACCAGGTAGTGCGGCAGCGCGGTGCGCGACGCGAACAGCGGCAGGGCCGCCGAGGCCAGCAGCGCCAGGCCCGCGCGTGCCACCCGGCTCCCGCGCACGGCCAGCGGCATCGCAGCCGCGACGGCCAACAGCAGCAGCACCGCCGTCGCCCCCTCCCGCTCGACGAACCACGCCACATAGATCGACGCCCCGTCCCCGACGACCACCTCGGCCGCCCGACGGAACAAGTGATAGCCCACGTAGGTGTCCAGGAAGGGCGCCCCGTGGACCACCGTCATCGCCAGGTGCCACGGCAGCGCCACCGCCGCCGCCGCCACCAGGGCCAGGCCCAGCCGGGCCGGGCGCCGGAACGATCGGTCCCCCTGGAGGAGGATCAGCGCCAGCACGAATGGCGCCGGCGATACCAGCTTCACCAGCGCGGACAGGCCCAGCAGCGCGCCTCCCGCGACCACCCGCCCGCGGCCCGCCCCGAACGCGACCAGCAGGAACCCGGCCAGCCCCAGGGCCGTCCCCGGCACGTCGGTCATGGGTCGGCGGGCGTTGAAGACCAGCAGGTTCGTGGCCAGCACCAGCCCGGCCCCGGCCAGCGCCGCGCCCCGGGTGCTGCCCGCCGCCCGGCAGGTCGCGATCAGCAGCGCCAGCAGCGCGATGCCCGCCACCACCCCGGGCAGCCGCACGGCGAGGTCCGTCGGCCCGAGGACCGCCTGGGTCGCCTCCAGCGCCCAGAACAGCACCGGGCCCTTTTCGAACAGCGGACGGCCAAGCCAGGTCACATCCAGCACGCGACCGGACGCCAGGGCTTCCGCCGAGGCCCGGGCATAGATGGCGTCGTCGCTGGGCAGCAGGGACCCCGCGCCCAGGTTCCACGACAGGGCAACGCCGGCGAATGCCAGGAAGAGCAGCGCGGGCAGCGAGGATGCGATGCGGAAGAAGGGGGTGGCGGCGCGCATGGCGGGCCTCCCGGGAGGATGGGCCTAGACGGCCGGCTTCCAGGTCAGGACCGGCTGGCGGGCGGCAAGAACCTCGTCCGGCCGCGAGATCGACGTCACGGACGGCGCGTGGTGCAACGCGTCGGGATTCGTGGCGACCTCGTCCAGGATCCCTTCCATCGCCCCGATGAACTCGTCCAGCGTCGCCTTGTCCTCGGTTTCGGTCGGTTCGATCATGATGGCGCCGTGGACCACCAGCGGGAAGTAGACCGTCGGGGGGTGATACCCGCGATCCATCAGGCGCTTGGCGATGTCCATCGTTTCCACGCCGGCCTTCTTGTGGAACTTCTCGCTGAACACGACCTCGTGCATGCAGAAGCCCGGGTATGGCACGTGCAGGCGGTCCTGCAGGCGCACCCGGACGTAGTTCGCGTTCAGCACCGCTCGCTCGGCGACCCGCCTGCACCCCTCGGCACCCAGCGCCCGGAGGTACGCCAGGGCCCGGACCATCACCAGGAACTGGCCCTGGAAGGTCCGCACGCGGCCGATCGACTGCGGGAAGTCCTCGCGCAGCGCGAAGGTGCCGTCCGCGTTCCGGGCCACCCGCGGGACGGGCAGGAACGGCACCAGCGCGTCGGCCACGCCCACCGGGCCGCTGCCGGGACCGCCGCCGCCGTGGGGCGTGCTGAACGTCTTGTGCAGGTTGAACTGGATGACGTCCAGGCCCAGGCACGCCGGCCGGTACTTGCCCATGATGGCATTGAAGTTCGCGCCATCGCCGTACACGAAGCCGCCCTTCTCGTGGACGATCTGCGACACCTGGAAGATGTTCGTTTCGAACAGTCCCAGCGTGTTCGGGTTCGTGATCATGATCGCGGCGACCTCGTCGGTCATCGCCGCCGCCACCACCGCGGGGTCCAGCACGCCCTGCTCGTTGCTCTTGATCGGCACGACCTGGAAGCCGTTCAGCGTCGAGGTGGCCGGGTTGGTGCCGTGCGCGGTGTCGGGGATCAGCACCTTCTTGCGGAAGTCACCGCGGGCCTCCAGGGCCGCGCGGATCACCTTCATGCCGGTCAACTCGCCGTGGGCGCCGGCCGCGGGCAGCAGGGTGATGGCCGACATGCCGGACAGCTCGACCAGCGCCTTCTCCAGTTCGTACATCACCTCCAGCGCGCCCTGGGCCATGCCGTCGGGGAGCATCGGGTGGAGGTTGGCGAACCCGGGCAGCGCCGCCGCGTCCTCGCACACCCTGGGGTTGTACTTCATCGTGCAGGAACCCAGCGGGTACAGGCCGATGTCCACGCCGTAATTCAGGCGGGACAGGCGCGTGAAATGGCGGACCACCTCGTACTCGGCCACTTCGGGCAGCAGGGGCGCCTCGCGCCGCAGCAGCGACGATGGGATCTTCGGTTCGCCCGCCTCGCCGCACGGCATCTGGACGCCGGTCCGACCCGGCGCGCCGCGTTCGAAGATGGACGGTTCGACGTGCTCCAACCCGCTTCGCGCTGCCATGATCCCTCCCGCGCCGCCGACCTTGAATTCGATCAATCCTTCAGGAACTTTTCGATCTTCGCGGCGGCCTTCAGCGACTCGACCAGTTCGCGGCGCGCCTTGAAGGTGTTGCGATTGCGAAGGCTTTCCTTGATCTGGCCCTTCACTTCGTCGAAGGGCTTCACGCGCTCTTCCTTCTTTTCCAGAACCTTGATCACGTGGAATCCGAACGGCGTCCGCACGGGTTCCTTCGTGATCTCGCCCGCCTTCAGCGCAAACGCGGCCTCCTCGAACTTCGGGACCATCACGCCCTTGCGGAAGAACCCGAGGTCGCCGCCCTTCTCCTTGGTCATCGCGTCGTCCGACGCCTCCTTGGCCACCTCGCCGAAGTCCGCACCGCCGCGGACCTTCTTCAGCGCGTCCATCGCCTTCTTCTTCGCGGCATCGACCTTGTCCTCGGGGGCGTTTTCCGCGACCTTCACCAGGATGTGGACCGCGTGGATCTGCTCGGGCTCGGTGTACAGCTTGATGCCCGACTCGTAGGACTTCTTGACCTCGTCGTCGGACACGTCCAGCTTGCCCAACTTCTCCAGCAACTTCGTCAGCGCGAACGAGGACTCCAGGCGCTTCCGGATCTCATCGACGGTCGTCTTGCCATGGGTCAGGTAGTTCTGGAACTGCTCCTCGCTCTTGAACCGCGCCTTGTACTTGGCGAACTCGGCGTCCAGCTCGTCGGGGGCCACCTCGACGGCCTGCTTCTTGATTTCCTGGGCCAGCAGCTCCTCCTCGACCAGGCGATTGAGGATGTTTTCCTGGATCTTCTTGAGCCGATCGTCCGGGATGGAGCGGGCCCCGCCCTGCGTGATCTTGTCCAGTTCAACATAGAAGAGCGTTGCGTCGATGGCGACGTCGTTGACCTTGACCACCGGGCCGGTGAGGCGCCCGGGCTCGGCCGAGGCCACGTCGGTCGGCGCGCCGGCCACGGGAGCCGCCGCCTCCTTCTTGCAGGCCGCCAGCACCGCCAGGATCGACAGAAGAACCGGCAGGAAGAAACGCGACATGGATACCTCCTCGTCAACGCGGCGGAAGTGTAGCGCAGCGATGGGGGGCTGGCAACGACCGGCAGGGGTTCGACCGGGGGGGCGCGGACGTCGCGCCGTCAGGTCCCGGAAGCCGGGGGCGGCGGGGGCGGCGGCTCGACGTTGGGCGCAGCGGGCGGCTCGTGCCTGCCGGGCGTGCCGTACCCCAGCGTGATGCCGAACAGGTTCGCCCTGCCGGTGTAGGTCGCCGGGAAGGACGGGTTCACGTCGGCCTTCACGGTCCGGGACAGGAAGGTCGTCATCAGGTAGTACGCGTCGATCTTGATGCCCAGCGGGTGGTACTCGTACCCAAGGCCGATCGTCCAGACCAGGCGGTCCGCGTCCGGCAGTTCCGGCCCGAGCGTGTTGTTCGGCGCCGGGGACTGGTCCCAGACGAGGCCGGCCCGCAGCTTGAACGTGTCCTTCCACTTGTACTCGAGGCCCAGGCGGACGCAGGACGTGTTCTTCCAGTTCTTCTTCTGGGGCTTGGACAACTGTCCCGTCGGGTCGTTGTTGAACTTGAGCGTCAACTGGTCGTACGTCTGCCACAGCGTCAGGTTGTAGTCGAGTTCCAGCGTCACGTCCGGGTGCACGTCGAACGCGATGCCGAAGTTCAGGATGTCGGGCGTCGTGATCTTCGTGGTCCCCTTCTGGTTGTGGAACAGCGTGTTGTCGAACCCGGCGGGCAGCGTGAACTTGCCCTCGCCGTTGGTAAACTCGAAGTTCGCCTGGCTGATGTAACTGAACCCGATGTGCATCCAGTCGACGGGCCGGGCCATGATGCCGAGGCTCGCGCCGAACCCGATCGCACTGGCAGCCACCTTGATGCCGCCCTCGGCCGCGTCGCCGTTGGAATCCGTCAGCGCGAAGCCGCGCTCGAGGCTGACCGTGGCCGGCATCACGCGCAGGGTGACGCCGATGGAAAGCCGCGGGATCGGCCGCGCCGCCGCACCGATGTAGATGGTCGGGATCTTCAGGTCGATCTTCTGGATCTGCTGCTGGCCCGCCCAGCCCTTCGGCCACTCCAGCACCAGGCCGAACGGGGCGTTGAAGCCCAAGCCGATGGCGGCCTTCTTGCCGAACGAATACGTCGCATACAGATTGGGATCCCAGATGATGTTGCTCTTCGAATTGGCGGACGCGCGGATGCCGTCGGGATCCTTGTACTTGAACTGCGGGATGATGGCGGTGAAGCCCGCCGACACGTTCACCCCTTCCAGGAACGCGATGCCGGCCGGGTTGAAGAACAGCACCGACGGCTCCATCAGCTTGGCGGTGACCGCCGAGCCGCGGGACGAGCCGACCGAGTCCTGCTCACCCACGTAGAACCCCGAGGCACCGGCCTCGGACGCCGTCACCATCACGGCGAAGGCGGCGAGGGCGGCGAACGGAATGGTGATTCGATTCCTCATGGCGTTCTCCCCCTCAATTCTTCAGGAAGTCGATGATGAACGTCTTCGCCTCGGCCTGGGCCGCGGCCACCTTGGTCTGATCCAGCGACGGGAACTCCGTGGGGTCGCAGCCCCACGTGAAGAACGAGTGGCAGATCGTGTCGTTCACCCCGGTACCCGCGGCGAACGTCTTGAAGGAGGCCGAGGTCCCCTTCGGGATCCCCAGGGCCATCGCCAGCGCCTCGGTCGCCGCGTTCGGGATGAAACCATCCCCCGCGGCCTCGACGATGCGGAAGCGGGTGGCCGGCGTGGCGCCCTTGGCCACCAGCGCCCAGTTGACCGGGTCCGCGCGGTCCAGCGCCCACTGCGCCAGCATCAGGAACTGCAGGAAGGCCGGCGACCCGGGCGTGATGCCCAGCGCCGACAGCGCGTCCAGCAGCGGCTGCTTGAAGCCCTGGTTCTGGGTTTCCGTGAAGATCCGTACCATATGCCCGCCGGGAACGACCAGGGCCACCTTCGTGACGTCCGGGACCAGGCCCGCCGTCAGGGTCCCGACCATGCCGCCCAGGGACTCGCCCAGGAAGTAGATCTTGGTGGTGTCCAGCAACCCGGCGTCCGAGGCCGAGATTTCGTCCACCAGCACCGTGCGCAGGAACTTGATCGCCTGCGACTCGTCCAGCGCGCCTTCCCGCATGTTGTCGCGGACGGCGAAGACGTCGGCGCTGAAGAAGCCCGTCCCCGACGCGGTGGTCGGGATGCGGATCGGGTGGTCGCCGTGCAGGGGCAGGTCGATCGCGAACGACGCCAGGCCGGCGGTGGCCAGGTCGTTGGCGATCTGCGCCACGTCCTGCCGGGTCCCGTGGATGCCGTGCTGGTACATGACGATCGGGAACGGCCCCGTCCCCTTCGGGATCACCAGTTCGAAGGGCAGCGTGCGTTCCGTCAGCACCGGGTGGCCCTGCGCGTCCACCTGGAAGTAGCCCAGCTTCGGGTTCGCTGGATCCGTCAGGTCCGGCGGCGCCAGGATCATCCGGGTCCCCATCGTGCAGCCGACGCACACCTTTTCGATGGCGTCCGCGGGCACGCCGGCCCAGGCAGTCCCGGCCTCTGCCACGGTCTTGAACGCGCCAACGCTGGCCGCCGTCGGCGCCGGCACCGCGGCTGCCAGGGCCTGCAGGTCCGCGGTGGTGGTGCCCGTCGTGAAGGTGAAGAAGCCCAGCACCTTCTCGCGGCCGATGCCCAGCCCGGCCAGGGCGTCGAAGATCCCGCTGTAGGCCAGCCGCAACTGCTCCAGTTGGGCGGCGTCGGCGTCGGACAGCGTGGACGGCATCTGGGACTTCCCGGTGCCATCCACCAGCGGCAGCTCGTTGCGCGCCATCCAGAACACCGGCGAGACATGGATGGGCAGCGGGTCCGTCCCGGCCGACTTCAGGCCGTCGAACAGGATGACCATGTACCGATGCTTGGGCGGCAGGGGGTCGCCCGACACGTTCTGGACCACCAACTGGCCCTGGTCGTACCGGACGGTCATCACGTCGGGACCGTAGATCACCAGGTTCGTCAGCGTGTCCGGGTTCGACGGATCGACGGTCGTGATGTCCGCGACGCCGATCGGGTTGGACAGCGTCAGCACGCCGGTCAGGTCCGGGATCAAGGTCACCGTGGCCGGGTCCAGCGGCAGGCTGAAGGCCGTCGTGGCGGGACCGTTGTTCGAGAAGCCGTCCAGCGTGTTCAGGCCGCCCTTGATGGCCTGGACCGCCGCGGGGTCGCTGGGGGAGATCGGCAGCGCGACCTTGCCGGTCGTCTGGTCGATCAACACGTCGTTCGGGAAGGGCAGGAGGCCCGCGGTCGGGTCGAACAGGGCCTCGTTGGCCGCCGACGTCGTGAACGTCCAGGCCACGGCCACGTCGGCCCGCGGGATCGCCTTGTCCGTGGGCAGGGCTTCCAGCCAGGACAGCAGGGGCGCCAGGCCCGAGCGCAGGGCTTCCAGCTGGGCCGCATCGGCCTTCGACGCGGGGATGAGCGGCGTGCCGTCATCCATCACCAGTTTCTTCGTGACCTTCACGAACCCGAACACGAAGGGCGGCAGCACGGGCTTGCCGGCAGTACCCTTCAGCGCGGAGGTCGCGACGGCCAGGAACGTGTGCCCCGGGGCCCACGGCGCGGGCGGGCGGACCGAGGCCTGGGCGACCGGAAGGGCGCCGGCCGTGGCGTATTGCAGCATGTCGGCGCCGTAGGTCAGCCCCGACACTTCGGTCAGCGGGACCGAGGCGAGGTCCGGCGTGGGCTTCGCGAACTCGGCCAGCAGGGCCGTGATGTCGAACACTCGGACCGCGGAGCCGGCCAGGGTCGTCTTGTCCAGGGCGGCGCCGTCGAACGGCAGCGAGATCGGCTGCAGTTGCGGGAAGCCGTCCAGCGTGTTCAGGTACGTGTCGATGAAGGCCTTCTGCGCCGCCGGGAACACGTCCACGACCGTGCCGCTGGCGAGGGTCTTCGTCGTCGGGATGGCGATGGGCCCGTTCGGCGACGTGCGGACGAGGTTGTTCGGCAGCGGGATGACGCCGTTGGTCGCGTCCAGCGTCGCCTGGATCGGCCAGGTGGTGAACGTCCAGGCCACGGCGATGTCCTTCCGCGGCAGGGCGTCGGCCGCCGCCAGGCCCTCGAACTTGTCGAGGAAGGGCGCCAGGGACTGCCGGACCGCTTCCAGTTGGAGCGCCAGTGTGATGGCGGCGGTCTGGTTGTCCGACACGAAGACGTTGACCGTGCAGAGCGGGACGCCCTGGGCGTTCAGTTTGATCGTTCCGTCCGCGTTGTGCTGGCAGGTCGTCAGCTCCGTCTTGGACTTCAGGTACGCGAACACCTGGGACGCCGAGATCGCGGTGCCCGCCAGGTCCTTCACGCCCGTCGTCACGACCCCGAAGTAGGTGCGGCCGGGCTGCCAGGGGAGGGCCGCCGCGGCGCTGGACTCGAGGTACGTCGATGCCGGCAGCAGCACCGGGTCCTCGGTGTACGTGAACGTCTGGACCGCGGGCGACGTGGCCAACCCCTGGACCCGGGTCACCGTGGCGGCCGCCAGCGCGGTGGCGCGAGCCGTGGGGTCCGTGAGAGCCAGGGCCGCGGCGATCTCGGTGACGTCGTACACGCGGACCGAGTCGCCAGCCAGGGTGGCCGGATCGACGCCGTTCCTGCACTTGTCCGTCGCCAGATCGAGGTCGCAACTGAACTTGATCGACAGCGGCATCTCGACCGGGAAGCCGGGGGCCAGGTTCAGGTAGTTGTCGACAAATTCCTTCATCGGCGCCGGGAACGTCGCGAGGGTCTTCTTGGTCCCGTCCGCGAGCGTCACTTCCGCCGTGGTCGGCAGTTTGCCGGTCGTCGCCTTCGCGATGTCGTTCGGCAGCGGGATGATGCCTGCTGCGGGATCGAACATCGCGATGGTCGTGATCGGGCCGCCGGGGTTGGAGTGCAGCGTTTCCTTGCACCCGGCCGCCAGAGTCGCCGCGAGGGCAACCCACAAGAACCATCTGGCCCGTGTCATGGCATCCTCCCTTTCGAAATCCCGGATCGCCTACTCGAGGATCTGCAGAACCGCACGCTTCTTCAGCTTGGCGGCCGCGTTGGAAATCAGGGTGCGCAGGGCCCAGGCCATGTTGCCTTCACGGCCGATGACCTTGCCCATGTCTTCCTTGGCCACCCTCAATTCCACCACGACCGTGGAGCCGCTCTCCACGACGTTCAGCCGGACATCGTCCTCACGATCCACGATGGCTTTCACGAGCACTTCCGCAAAATCCCTCATGACTTCACCCCCGCAACCGCAAAAAACAGCCGTCGCCTCGTGCGTCGATTCCCGCAGGTCCTGAGTGTACGCAGGAAGTCTATCACAGCACTCAACCATGACCAATGCCATGTTCTTGGAAGATCTTGATGGACAAAAGAGATTGCTGTGCTCAAGGGCGCGGCGCGGAGGGGGGACGACCACGGATTTCGGCGGGTCCGGACCCACCCCGGCCCCGCACATGGGGCGCACAGAACCCTGATCCGATCAGGGCTGCCGATTGGAGGATTGGATCCTGGTGAACCCGCAACGAGGCGGGCCTTCGAACGGGGACCAGCAAGGCGGAATCAGAAGGCCAATCAGGCGTTCTGGTTCAGGGCCTTCGCCAGTCGCGAGGTCTTGCGGGCAGCACGCTTCTTCGGGATCACGCCCTTGGACGCGACGTGCTGCAGCACGGATTCGGCCTTCCGGAACGCGGCGGTCAGAATTTCCGCGCCCTTGTCCATCGCCGCAACGGCCTTCTTGACCGCCGTCTTGACGGTGGTCCGGTAATGCACGTTCCGGGCATGAGCCGCTTCGCTCTGCCGATGCCGCTTCAACGCCTGCTTATGATTCGCCACGAGTCCTCCCTGAATTCCAGGTACAAACGCCGGGGGTATTTACACGACGCCGCGGCGAAAGTCAACCGTCCCGAGGAGCATCCGGACGCCCCGGGACTGGAATGCCCCGGGCGGAGCGCCCTGGAGCGGTCATCCCGCGTCGCCTTCCTCGCGATAGAAAAGCGTGATGGTCAGGCAGTGGAACTCCCGGTCCGAGGACTGCGACACCACGTGATCCACCGGGCGCATGCGAGGATGCTCGTTCAGCCAGCGCGTGATCGCCTCGCCCATCTCCTCGCGATCCTTGGCCTTGGTGGCCGAAAAGACCTTGACTCCCGTGAAGGCGGGCTTCGCGTTCATGAACGCCTCCGTCGCCTTGCCGCCATCGCCGCGAGGGCCAGGAGGGCGGCCATCGCGTGACCGGACATCGGGCCCACGGGCCCGGCGAGGCATCCGCCGCCCGAATTCGCCTTGCCCACCACGACCGCCACGCAGGACCCGTACGACATCACGGTCCCCACGGGGCAGCCCGACGCGTCGCCCTGGCCGAAGTCCCGGGTGTTGTCGATCACGTCCGTCGCCGTGCTGGGATCGCCCAGGCACTTGCCCGTGTCGCTGCATGTCTGGCCCGACCGGCACGTGCCGCAGGTCCCGCCGCAGCCGTCGTCACCGGCGCACTCGCGACCGTTGCAGGCCGGCACGCAGCCCGACGGGTCGTAGCAGCGGCCGTTGTCGGAACACCGTTCGGGCGGCATGCACGCGCCGCAGGCCCCGCCGCAGCCATCCGAGCCGCAGGCCTTGCCGACGCACAGGGGCACGCAGGGATGGGCATCGACGCACTGGAACGACTCGCAGATCTGGGCCGCCGCGCATTTGCCGCAGTCGCCGCCACACCCGTCGTCGCCGCAGGCCTTGCCCTGGCATTTCTTCGTGCAGGTCGGAGCCGTCACGCACTTGCCGACCTGGCATTCCTGGCCGTACAGGCACTCGCCGCAGGACCCGCCGCACCCGTCGGCGCCGCATTGCAGCCCGTCACACGCGGCCACGCACCCGCCCGTAGTGCAGGTGCCGTTGCTGCAGGACTGGCCCGAGGCGCACGAGCCGCAGGAACCGCCGCAGCCGTCATCGCCGCACTCGACCCCGGAGCAGTCGGCCGTGCAGCCGCCGCCGCCCACGCAGATGCCGGTGGTGCCGACCATCTGGCAGGTCTTGCCGCCCGTGCAGGTGCCGCAGGAACCCCCGCAACCGTCGTCCCCGCATTCGCTGCCGAAGCAGTCGCACGTGCCGCTGCCCGAGCAGGTGCCGTAGTCACACGTCTGGCCCTGGGCGCAAGCGCCGCAGGACCCGCCGCAGCCGTCGTCCCCGCACTCGGACCAGGTGCAGTCCGGCGTGCAGCAGGAGCCGTAGGAATCGCATGTCTCGCCGAAGGGACAGGTGCCGCAACTGCCGCCGCAGCCATCGTCGCCGCAGTCCATGTAGGTGCAGTCCGGCGTGCACGACGTGACGCACAGTCCCGAGGAGCACTTCTCGCCACCCACGCAGGACCCGCACGATCCGCCGCAACCGTCCGTGCCGCAGTCCTTGCCCGTGCAGGCGGGGGTGCAGGTGTTCGTGACGCAACTGCCGGCGGTACAGGTCTGGCTGCTGGTACAGGACCCGCACGACCCGCCACAGCCGTCGGCGCCGCAGTCCTTGCCCGCGCACTTCGGGGTGCAGGTGCCGGCTACGCACGACCCGGAGGTGCAGGTTTCGCCGGTCTTGCACGAGCCGCACGAGCCGCCGCAGCCATCCGCGCCGCAGTCCCTGCCCGTGCAGTTCGGGGAGCACGTCGCCGAGCAGGACTGCGGATGGTCGCCCGACGGGTCCGATCCGCTCTGGCCGCAGTCGTAAGTGCCGTACGTGCTGTCCCAGCCGCAGGTCCTGGACCCGGCCGGGTTCGTCGAGCAGTCGATGGACCGCAGGCACCCGCACTCGCACCACTCGATCGTCGCGCCGTCGCAGCATCCCGCTTCGACGACGCCACCGCACGGGATGCAGTCCGCGGGACACATCATCGGGAATGCGCAGGTCGGATCGGAAAACCCGATCGTCTGGACGCAGTCGTAGGCCTTGACCGTATCGCTCCACCCGCAGACCTTCTTCGTGGAGTTCGACGGGCAGTCGAGCACGCACAGGATGGCGTTCTCGCAGTAGACGCTCTGGTCGGCGGCGTTGCAGCAGCCCTCGGCGCCCTCCTGGACGGGCCCGCACGTGCCGGAGGCGGTCCCGCCCAGGGAACAGTCGGCCGCGCGCACGACGCCGGGCATCGACACGATGGCAGCGAGGAGGGCGATGGTCGCGAAAGCCAGATCCCACTGGAGCTTCATGCGCGTGACCTCCCGATGGACTGCCTGCAACCGCCGCATATTACACTCATCAAACCCGTGATGCACGCGTTGTTGGCACCGTGTGTCAGGCCGGTCCGACGGGACCCAGGGCCAGGCTGGCGAGCGTCCAGACCAGGGCCTCGATGCCTTCGCCGGTGCGAGCGGACACGGCATGGAACTTCAACCCTCGGGATTCGGCGTGCGCCTTGAGGGCGTCGCGGGCGGCGGTGGTGTCGGGCATGTCGATCTTGGTCGCGACCACGATCACGGGCTTGGATTCCAGGCCCGTGCCGTGGCTGGCCAGTTCCTTTTCGACGACCTGGAACGCCGCGACGGGGTCCTGGTCGGCCGAAACATCGACCAGGTGGGCCAGCGCCCGCGTCCGCTCGCAGTGCCTCAGGAACTGGACGCCGAGGCCCACGCCCAGGGCGGCGCCCTCGATCAGACCGGGCATGTCGGCGACCACGAACGACCGGTCGCCCACCTGCACCATGCCGAGGTTCGGGATGAGGGTCGTGAACGGGTAGTCGGCCACCTTGGCCTTTGCCGCCGAGATCCGGTTGATCATCGTGGACTTGCCTGCGTTGGGCAGGCCCACCAGCCCGAGGTCGGCCAGCAACTTCAGTTCCAGGCGCACGGTGCGCTCGATCGCCGGCCCCGGCGGGGTGGCGAAATCGGGAGCCTGGCGCCAGGGAAGGGCGAAGTGCTGGTTGCCCTTGCCCGGGTGGCCGCCTTCGCAGATGACGAACTGCTGGCCAGCCGCAACGAGGTCACCCAGTACCACGCCGTCCTCGTCGAAGACGAGGGTGCCGACCGGGACCTTCAGCACGAGATCGACGCCGCCGCGGCCGGACATGCGGCGGCCTTCGCCGGGCACGCCATCCGGGGCCTTGTACTTTCGCTTGAAGTGGTAGTCGAGCAGGGTGTTGATCGTCGGGTCGGCCTCGAACACGACGTCGGCGCCGCGTCCCCCGTCACCGCCGTCCGGTCCGCCCTTCGGGACGAACTTCTCGCGGCGGAACGAGACGCAGCCATTGCCGCCCTTGCCCGAGGTCACCACGATGACGGCTTCGTCGATGAACCGCATGGTCGCCTCGGATGGGACTCAGGGGATCGGCGGGGAGGATCGCGCGGTGAGGACGGTCCGGCCGGGATCCGACCAGCGTCAGTTCGACGCCGTCAGGCCGTCGCCTCGACCACAGGCGCGACCACGGGCGCGATCACATCGACGATCTGGCGGCCGCGACCCACGCGGAACCGCACGACACCGTCGGCAGTCGCGAACAGGGTGTAGTCCCGGCCCATCCCGACGTTGTCGCCCGGGAAGAACTTCGTCCCCAACTGGCGGACGATGATGTTCCCCGCGATCACCTGCTGGCTGCCGAACACCTTGATGCCGCGACGCTGCCCCTGGCTGTCACGCCCGTTGCGCCCCGCGCCCTGTGCCTTCTTGCGCCCCATCGCCTCACCCCACCTGGATGCCCTGGATCACCAGGCGTGTGAACGCCTGACGATGGCCCTGCTTGCGACGATAGTTCTTCCGTCGCCGGATCTTGAAGACGATGATCTTCGCTGCCCGGCCGTTTTCAACGACCTTCCCGACCACGAGGGCGCCGGGAACCGTGGGTTTGCCGATCGTCGTTTCAGTGTCGGTGCCAATCAGCAGGACCTGGTCGAACTTCACCTCGGCGCCCACTTCGACGCCGAGCTTCTCGACCTCGATGAAGTCGCCCTGGCTGACTCGGTACTGCTTGCCGCCGGTCGCGATAACTGCGTACATGACGTTCTCCGCCATCCCAAGGAACGGACTGCCGATTGTAGTCAGGACGGTTCCCGTGTCAAGCTGAATAATCGAGAACGCCGGGAACCTTCTCCGGACGACCTCGGCCGGACTTGGGTGTGGGCCTGTCCAGGCGCGGAGGAACGCCGTTCGCGGGGAGGGATCTGCGGGACGTTCCAGGAGGGAATCGCAGGGCGCCCCCCGCGCTCGGCCTGCGAACCCCGGCGCCGGAATTGACAGGGTCGGGAGCGGTTCGTAGTCTGCGAACGATCGCCGCTTCGAGGGCGGCATTCCACATGGAGGAAGAGGATGAGGGCCTTCTGGATCCTGGTTCCCGTGATGATGCTGGCGCTGACGATCCCCGCGACCACCTCGGCGTGCCCCGGGTGCGGCAAGGACAAGTCGGCCGAGGGCGCCCCGGTGTTCGGGGCCGAGCAGGGGGGCTGCCCCCACGCCCAGAAGGCCGTGGAGGCGGGCGAGTGCCCGTGCGCGAAAGCGGCCGCGGCGAAGGCCGAGGGCGCCAAGGTTGAGGGGCTCAAGGACGACTCGGAGGGCGCCTGCGAAAACTGCCCGATGCACAAGGACGGAGCCGGCGCCTGTCCCCACATGAAGGACGGCAAGGGCTGCGGCTGCGGCGGCAAGGACGCAAAGGCGTGCGGCGGCGACGCGAAGGGCCACGAGGGCTGCGACTGCAAGGACTGCCCGCACCGCATGGATCAGCCCGAGGCGACTCCGGCTTCGGCGAAAGATTGCGCCTCAATCCATTCGCCTGCGCCTGCGTGCTCGGGCGGCCACAAGGACGGCACCTGCCCGCACCAGAAGGGCGCCCGCGACAAGGCCGGGACCCCGCCCCCGCCGCCCGCCCCGAAGGACTAGCGTCATCCCGCGCTTGTCCCGTTCGGCCCCACGTCCTATCCTTGTCTCGTGAGATTCCTGCCTTACCTCGGTATCCGCGGTCGCCTGCTCGCCGTCCTCGTGGCCAGCGTCGCGGTATCCGCCATCGTTCTGGTCCCCGTGCTGCGGGATCTCCTGGTCCCTCGCATGGACCGGGACGAAGGGGAGCGCATGCTGGCATACGCCCGCGTGGCGGCTGCGCGCGCCCCGTCCGAATCGGGCAGGTGGGAGGCCTGGGCCCGGGACCTCGAACGGGCCGTGCCGGGCGCGCGTGCGATCCTCATCGGCTCGGAGCCGGGGCGCGAGGAGTTCGGACGGGCCTGCCTGGCGGCCGGCATCCCGCTGGACCTGGCCGTCGGAGCCTTCCTGCAGGGCGAGGAACTGGCGCGGAGGAACGTGCCGGCCTTCGAAGGGAACGACCATCCCGACAAGACGCAACCGCCCCTCTGGCAGGCCCTGGTCCGGATCGACAGCCCCACGGGCCAGAAGGCCCTGCTGGCCGTGCTGGAACTCCCGACCAACCGGCCTCCCACTCCCGTGTGGCGGCTGGTGCTCCTGTATGGCGCGATGGTGTCGATCCTGGCGATCCTGGGCGGCCTTCTGGCCGGGAACTTCCTGCTGGTGCGGCCCGTGGCGCGGGCCTCGGCGGCGGCACGACGCGGCTTGCCGGCGGTGATGGCGACCACCGGTAGCGACCTCGCCCTGCTGCCCGCGCAGGTCGATGCGATCGCCCGCGCGGCCCAGGAGGACCGGCGGCGGGCCGAACGCCTCCAGGGCGAACTGGACCGCATCCGATCCGACCTCAAGGGCGCCCAGGCGCGGCTGATACGGGCCGAAAAGCTGGCGTCCGTGGGGCAGTTGGCGGCGGGCATCGCCCACGAGATCGGCAACCCGATGGGCATCGCCCTCGGCATGTCCGAAATCCTCAAGGACGGCCTGTCCTCGCCCGAGGATGAGCGACGGTTCGCGGGCGAGATCCACGGGGCCATCCTGCGGGTCCACGGCATCCTCCGCGACCTGCTGAACTTCGCACGGCCGGCCATGGAGGAAGGCGCGCAGGCGGACGTCAAGACCGCCATCGACTCCACGCTGAAACTGCTGCGCCCGTACAAGACGTTCGGGGGCGTGTCCGTCGAGGTGGAGTGCGACGAGGCTCCGCTGGTGGCCGAGATCCGGCCTTCCCAGCTGCAGCAGGTCCTCCTGAACCTGCTGATGAACGCCGCGGACGCCATGAGCGGCAAGGGCGGGATCCGGGTGCGGGCCCACGTCGCCGACCGATGGATCCTCGTCGATGTCGAGGACGAAGGGCCCGGCATCCCGGAGGACGTGCTGCCGAAGATCTTCGATCCGTTCTTCAGCACGAAGCCCCCGGGCGAGGGAACGGGACTGGGGCTCGCCATCTGCGCCCAGATCGTCGGCGTCTACGGCGGCGAAATCACCGTGGACGGGAGCCCGAGCCGCGGGGCCACCTTCACGGTCCGGTTGTGGCGCGCCGAGCCGCCCGATCCGTCGTGATACACTACTCCCCCGAGGGAATGCGCCATGGACCTCAAGATCCTGGTCATCGACGACGAGCCGGCCTTCCTGCAGATGCTGCAGGTCATCCTGTCCCGGGCGGGCTACGAGGTCACCACCTGCATGTCGGCCGAGGACGCCCTGGGCCTGCTGGAGCGCACCCGCTTCGACCTCTGCCTGTGCGACCTGAAGATGCCCTCGATGGACGGGCTGGCGTTCGTCAATGCGCTGAAGTCGCGGGGCATCCTGCTCACGGTCATCGTGATGACCGCCTACGGCTCGCAGGACACGGCCATCGCGGCCATGAAGGCCGGGGCCTACGACTACATCAGCAAGCCGTTCCAGGCCGACGAGATCCTGCTGGCGCTGCGGAAGGCGGTCGAACGCGAGCAGTTGCGACGCGAAAACCTGGAACTGAAGACCCGGGTCGGACGCCTCCCGGTGGGGACCACGGTCATCGCCCGGTCCGAGGCCATGAAGAAGTTGCTGGCAACCGCGACGCGCATCGCGGCCTACCGATCCACCGTGCTGCTGACCGGCGAGTCGGGGACCGGCAAGGAGGTCCTGGCGCGCGTGATCCACGAAACGTCGCCGCGCGCCCGGATGCCGTTCGTGGCCGTGAACTGCGGAGCCATCCCCGAGGGCCTGATGGAGTCCGAGTTCTTCGGGCACATGAAGGGCGCCTTCACGGACGCCAGCGGCAACAAGCGGGGCCTGATCGAAAGCGCCAACGGTGGAACCCTGTTCCTGGACGAGGTGGGCGAGCTTCCCCTGATCCTGCAGGTGAAGATCCTGCGGTTCCTGCAGGAGGGCGAGGTCCGGCGCGTCGGCGACACGCGATCGGTGAAGGTCGATGTCCGCGTGGTGGCGGCGACCGCACGGGACCTGAACGCCGACGTTGCCTCGGGACGGTTCCGGGAAGACCTGTTCTATCGCCTGAACGTGGTTCCGATTCGCATTCCACCGCTGCGCGAGCGCCCCGAGGACATCCCGATCCTGGCGGAGCATTTCCTGACCCGCACGCGGGAGCGGCTGGACGTGACCCACGCTGCGGGCGGGTTCAGCCCGGATGCGATGCGCCTGCTGATCGCCTACGCCTGGCCGGGCAACGTGCGCGAGCTGGAGAACCTCGTCGAGCGGGCGGTCGTATTGGCCGACGGCGTCGATATCGAACCGGCGGCGCTTCCGGACCATGTGCTCGACGCCGCGGGAACGACCGGGCCCAGGACCATCCTGCCCCTCGTCGGCCTGTCGGTGAAGCGGAACCAGCGGACGCTGGAAAAGTCCCTGATCCTGCAGGCGCTGGAATCCACCGGCGGCAACCGCACGCGGGCCGCCAAGCTGCTGGAAATCAGCCATCGCGCCCTGCTCTACAAACTGAAGGAATACGGTCTCGGAGGCCGCGATTGAGGGCCACCGGCAACCTGCTCGGCCTGCGCCCGGCCATCCTCAAGCAGATCGATCGACTCGCCGAACGACGCGCCAGCGCGGAATCCTTCGTGGATCCCTGGTTCGCCGTCGCCTTGCAGGACGCGGCCCTGGAAACGGGACGGCGGATCGGCTGCCTCGTCGATCGCCGGGGCAGCGTCCAGTCGGTGCTGGTGGGCGACGCCGTGCACCTCCCGGTGCCGAAGTGGGCCCGCAAGCGCCTGGGAGCCGGGCGCCTGGGCGGCCTGCGCCTGATCCACGCCACCCTGTCCGGGCAGGGGCTGGCCGGCGAGGACCTCGAAACGCTGCGGATGCTGTCCCTGGACGCCTCGGTGGCGGTGATCTGCGGGATCGCGGGGACCGTCCCGATGATCGAGGCGGCGCACCTGCTGCCGGACAACGCAGCGGGGCGCCTCTGGGAGGTGCTGCCGCGACGGCACGCGACGATGATGGAAGCCCGCCTGGACCTCACCTTGCGGGACCTCGAAACGCAGCTCCGCCGGGACGCCGCGAACCTGCGGAACCGGGGCCTGGGCGAGGGCCGGAAGGCGCGGGACGCGGCGATCATCGTGGTGCCCGTGCTGGACCGGACCGTGGACGAGGAGTGGGAGAAGGCCGAACTGACCGCCCTGTGCCACACGGCCGGCGTCGCGGTGGCGGCGGTGGTGGTCCAGCGCCGGTCGCGGCCGGATCCGACGTTCCTGATCGGGCGCGGCAAGGTGCGGGAAATCGCGATGCTGGGGCTGGCCAAGGGCGCGGACCTGCTGGTGTTCGGCAGCGCCCTGACGCCGTCGCAGCAGCGGTCGATCGCCGAGGCCACCGAGGTCCGGGTCATCGACCGCAACCAGTTGATCCTGGACATCTTCGCCAAGCACGCACACACGCCGGAAGGCAGGCTTCAGGTCGAGCTGGCGCAACTGCGCTACAACCTGCCCCGGCTGTCGGACAAGGACGACGCCCTGTCGCGCCTGACCGGCGGCATCGGGGCCCAGGGGCCCGGCGAAACCACGCTGGAAATGGAGCGCCGTCGCGCGCGGCAGCGGATCAACGTCCTCGAAAAGCGGATCGAATCCGTGGTGGCCGAACGTTCCGAGCGGCGGCGGCGACGCGTCGAGACGGCAACCCCGATGGCGGCTGTGGTGGGGTACACGAACGCCGGGAAGTCCACGCTGTTCAACACGATGACCGGCGCGTCGGTGATCGCCCAGGACCGGCTGTTCGCCACGCTGGACCCGACGGTGCGACGGGTACGGCTGGAAGACGATCGCGTGGCGCTTCTGGTGGACACCGTGGGCTTCATCCGGGACCTGCCGGACGAGCTGGTGGGCGCGTTCCGGGCCACCCTCGAGGAGATCGACGCGGCGAAGGTGCTGGTGCTGGTCGCCGACGCGGCGGATCCGCACCTGGAAGAACAGATCGCCGCCGTCCGGCGCATCCTGGGCGAACTGGACTTCGGGGACCGCCCGGTGCTCACCGTCCTGAACAAGGCGGATTGCGTGTCCGACCAGGCGCTGCTCGAGGCCCGGGCGCTGGAGCTGGACGGCATCCCCACGTGCGCGAAAGACCCCGCGACGGTGCGCCCCGTGGTCCGGAAGCTTACGGCAATGCTGGGGCAGTAGGCCCTTCCTTCCCGCCATTCCCCAGCGCCGCTCGCTCCGAGGCCGTCCGGCGGGCGAACGCCAGGATCCCGTCGCGAATCGCACCGGCCAGGCGCTCCTGGTACGCGGGCTGGACCAGGCGCAGGCCCTCGACGGGATGGGTCAGGAACCCGACCTCGACGACCACCGCAGGCATCGACGCCCGGCGCAGCACGGCGAAGTTGCCCTGTCGCACCCTCCGGCTCGGGGTGTCGGCGCACGCCGCGGCAAGGCGGTTGTGGATGGCCTCCGCCAACTGGGCGGACTCGGACAGGTTCCCGTTGCGCCGCAGGTCCGACAGGATCGCGGCCACGGCAGGATCCTCCGCCAGCGGCTCCGGGGTCACGGCCTCGGAATTCTCGCGCCGGGACACCTCGTCGGCGCCAGGGTCCGACGCGGGGCCCAGGTAGTAGGTCTCGATGCCGCGGGCGTCGGTCGCCGGGGACGCATTGCCGTGCAGGCTGACGAAGATGTCCGCCCCGACGGCCCCGGCCTTCTGCGGCCGCGATGGCAGATCGAGGTCCGCGTCGGCCTCGCGCGTCATCACGACGCTGACCCCGGGTTCCGCCTGGAGCAGGGCCTGCACCTTGCGAGCCAGGGCCAGCGTGACATGCTTTTCATAGATGCCGGCTGCGCCCATCGCGCCGGTGGACAGCCCGCCGTGGCCCGGGTCGAGGCAGACCCGGATGGGAACCGCGACGGTGTCCCGGACGCGGGGCCGGACCGACGCCCGACCCTTCGGCGAAGCCGGCCGGCCGAGAGGATGGGCCGAATGCAGCCCGAAGGCCGGCGGGATCCCCGGCGCAAACGCCAGCAGGAACCCGATCGAAAGGGCAAGCAGCCAACGCACGCAGACCTCCCGAGGCCAGGATGAGTGTACCGGCGGCAGGGATTGCCCGCCAGGTTTGACACCCCACCCCCAGCGCCGTATCCTCCGTCCCCGGACCGCCCGGAGGCGACCGTGCCCCGTCCCGCCCGCCCGCTCCGCAAGGATGCGAACCGTCTGGCCCGCGAAACGTCGCGCATGCTGAAGTACCGCGGAAGCCGGCTCGCCCCGGCGGACCTCCAGGTCTTCCAGGCGCGGCTGAAGGATTTGGACCAGGCGCTGGCGAAGAACGTCGATGATCCGCAACTGGCGGTCGCCGTCGAGGCCGTGCGCGCCGGGCTGGCGAAGCACCACGAAGCGCTCAAGCGCGCCACCGTGATGGAGTACGTGGAGTCCCTGGGGGCGGCCGTGCTGGTGGCCCTGCTGATCCGCGCGTTCGTCTTCGAGGCCTTCAAGATCCCGACGGGTTCGATGATCCCGACGCTGCTGATCGAGGACCACATCTTCGTCAACAAGTACGTCTACGGCCTGCGGGTGCCGTTCACCCACTGGCGCCTGGTGGACGGGGGCGATCCCAAGCGGGGCGACATCACCGTCTTCGAGTACCCGGGCCCCGGCGAGGACCACGGCAAGGATTTCATCAAGCGAATCGTGGCGGTCGCAGGCGACCGGGTCCGCCTGACCGGCAATCGCCTCGTCATCAATGGGGTCGAAATCCCGACGGAGGTCGTTTCCAGGGATTCGCCCTGCGACGACGCGACCTTCGCGCGGTGTCGATGCGTGCGCCAGACCGAGCGCCTGGGCGAGGCCGAATACGTCACCCAGCACCTGGCCCCCCCGCCGGTCAACACGACGGTCGGGTGCGTCAACAATCCCGACTGGCCGCTGCCCGGGGACGAATCCGCTGCGCTCCCCGAGGCCACCGTTCCGGAGGGTCACGTCCTTGCGATGGGCGACAACCGGGACAACAGCAGCGACGGACGCTACTGGGGCTTCCTTCCGGTGGAAAACGCCAAGGGAAGTGCGGTGGTCCTCTGGTGGCCGCCGGGTCGCTGGTTCCGGGCCGTCCACTGACCGCCCGACGCCCTCCCCCGGGAATCACGACCCGTTCGAACCCCTCGAAAACCGGTACCCGACGCCCAGCACGGTCAGCAGGTACCTGGGCGACGAGGGATCGACTTCGATCTTCAGGCGCAGGCCGCGGATGAAGTTGTCGATGGTGCGGGGCGTGCCTTCGTATTCCCAGCCCCAGACCTGTCGCAGCAGCGTGTCGCGGTCGAAGGGCCGGTCCGGATGCGTGGCCAGGAAGTAGAGCAGGTCGAATTCTCGCGCGGTCAGGCGAAGTTCCGCGTCGCCCCGCGTCGCCTGTCGGCGTCCCGGCAGGATCGTCACGTCCCCGAAGGCCAGCGACTCCTCGGCCTCGCGGCGCCGGGCCTCGCGGGGCCGACGAAGGGCCGCCTCGACGCGAGCCACCAGCTCGTTGACGCCGAAGGGCTTGGTGACGTAGTCGTCCGCCCCGACCCGCAGGCCCGCGACCTTGTCCGCTTCCTGGGAGCGTGCCGACAGGATGATCACCTGCGCACCGACGCCGGCCTCCCGCAGGGCGGCCAGGACGTCCAGGCCCTTCATCCGGGGCAGCATCAGGTCCAGGATCACCAGGTCCGGCCGGGCATCGCAGGCCAGCCGCAGGCCCTCTTCCCCGTCGGCGGCCTGCAGCACGCGGTATCCCTCGAAACGCAGGTTGTGCGCGATGCCACGGGCCAGCGACTCGTCGTCCTCGACGACCAGGATCGTTTCCTTCTGCCCGTCCTGCGGATACCCGTTCTTCATCCGCCTTCACCCTCCCCCGCCTGCGGAAGGCGGATCGCGAACGTGCTGCCCTGGCCGGGCGTGCTGTCCAGCACCACCTGCCCGCCGTGGGCGTCGGCGAACTGCTTCACGATGGCCAGCCCGAGGCCCAGTCCCGGGATGCCCGCGTCGGCCGTCGCCCTGCCCCGCTCGAACCGCTTGAACACCCGGCGCTGCTCGTCCTGCGGGATGCCCGGGCCCCGGTCGCGGACCTCGAAGGACACCCGCCCATCGACCAGGCGGGCCTTCACGTCGATCTCGCCGTCGCCTCCGTAGGCCACGGCGTTGCGCACCAAGTTCGCCATCGCACCCCGGAACGCCTCGCGGTCGATGATGACCTCGGGGAGGCCGGGTTCGACGTCGATCGTCAGCCGCGACCCCACGGACGGGTCGTGCCGGAACGGCTCCAGGGTTTCGCGGACCAGTTCCGCCGGGACGACGGCCTCCCGGGTCACGGCGGCACCCATCGAGGCCGTGCGGAAGCCCAGCAACTGCTCGACCAGCGCGGACAGTCGCGACGTTTCCCGGGCCAGGGCCTCCAGGAATTCGTCGGTCTCCTGGGGCGAGGTCACGCGCCCCAGGCGGAGCGTGTCCACGTACATCCGGATCGATGCCAGCGGCGTGCGCAACTCGTGGGACACGTGGGCGACGAACTCCGCCTGCAGCCGCACCAGTCGGTGCTGTCGCCACAGCAGGGTCACCGCGAGGATCGAGCCGGCCAGGGCGAAGGCGCTGAACACCAGGGTCAGCACCCCGAGGACGATGTCGCGGGGGACGGTCCACAGGGCCAGGATCACGATCCCGACCACCGCGGTCGCCAGGGCGGGCATCAGCACCGCCCCGAAGATGAGCCACGGCACAGCGCGGTTGATGGGCGGCTTGAAGGCGGCTCGCACGGCCACTCCCGGCTAGGGCCCGCGCAGGGCCTGGTACAGGCGCACCACCTGGTCCACGGTCACGACGGCCGGACGGGACGCAGGGTCGATCCCCGCCTCGATCAGGGCGGGGCCCAGGGCATCCTTCGGGCGGCCCAGCCCGTTCGCCAGCGAGTTCAGCACCGTCTTGCGGGGCTGGGCGAACACCGCATGCGCAAAGGCCCCGAACGCCGGATCATCGACCGTGGAGGCCGCCGACGGGTCGGCCCCGGCCGGGTCCAGGAGGACCACCGACGACCACACCTTCGGGGGGGGCACGAACTTGTCCGGCGACACGTCGAACAACAGGCGGACACCCGCCAGGGACCGCACCAGGATCGACACGGCGCCGTGCTGGCGATCGCCGGGCACGGCGCACAGGCGCTGGGCCACCTCGCGCTGGAACATCAGCACCATCCGCGCGATGCGATCCCGCCGCCGCAGCAGGTTGAACAGGATCGGCCCGCCGGCGTTGTAGGGCAGGTTTCCGATGATCCGCAGGCCCGCCCCCGCGGGTGCGACCCGCCTAAGGTCGAAGGTCGTCGCGTCGTCCTCGTGGACCTCGACCCGGGGGTCCTCCGAAAAGCGGCGGGCATGCTCGGCCGCGAACCGCTCGTCCTTTTCGATCAGCACGAGGCGCCCGCAGGCGGCCGCCAGTTCGTGCGTCAGCGCGCCTCGCCCGGGTCCGATTTCGACCACGGTGTCGGTCGGGCCCGGGGCCAGCGAGTCGATCATGTGGTGCACGACCCGGCCGCTGTTCAGGAAATGCTGGCCCAGTGACTTCCTCGGGCGACGGTCGTCCCGCGAGGGATCCGGGGGGTCGGAGTGCGGATTCACTGGAAGTCCGCGGACGTGACGAACCGGTAGTCCTGGACCCGGCACCCTTCGGAGGCCGCGTCGGCCGAATCGCACCCGATGTGGTAGACCAGCACGAGGCGATGGGCGTGGTTCGGCACCTCGAAGTCCGCCTGCAGGTTGACCAGCACGCGCGCACCGCCGGAGGGGATGCGCAGCAGTTCCGAAGGGTTGGAGGCGACGCACAGGGTGTCGTCCATCTTCCCGTTGAACGTGGACGGATGCCCATCCGCGTCCACAAGCCATGCCCCGTTCTTCTGGATCTGCAGACCGAGGGACTGGCACGCCGGGTAGGCGATGGCGATCGGCAACAGGTTGTGGATCACGGCCCGGTCGTCGGCCCGGGTCGCCCCTGCCACGAAGGTGACCACGACCCCGGTCGTCGAGGCGGTGGGGAACGGGCCGCAGAAGCCCGCGTGCAGGGCGCCCGCCTGGCAACGATCCCCGGGCGGGCAGGGCGCGGCGCCGATGCATGCGCCGGTCTGGCCGCAATCGGCATCCTCCCAGCACTCCCCGCCGTGGAGCCCGGGTGCCGGCGAGCAGAACCCCGCGGCCTCGAGTCGCGCGCCCACGCAGAACGGCCCTGCGGGGTCATCCTTGCAGTCCGCCTTCACGAGGCAGCCCTTGCGACCGCCCGACGCGCAGGTGCCTGCCACGTCGGCGCAGTCCGACTGGGCGGCCGAGCACAGCACCGCGCCGCTGCAAGACCCCGCGACGCCGCAGTCGTCGTCTTCCAGGCAGTTGGACCCGACCGGGGCCGGGGCGCACCGTCCCGGGAACTCGGAACACGCACCCAGGTTGTCCGGGGCGCACAGGGTCTCGCCGGCGCAGCGCTGACCGGCCACGCAGTCCAGGTCGCTCCAGCAGGTCCCCGCGGCGACGGGCAGCGCGCGACACGCGGCGGGATGCGGATTCGCGCCACCGGCCTCGGCCACCGGGCAACTCTGGCCCGAGGCGCAATCCGACGGCAAGGTGCACGGGACATCGAAGACCTTGGGGATGCAGGTGCCCGGAAAGTCCTGGCAGTAGTCGCCCCAGCACGGAGGTTGGTCGCACGCCTGCGGTCCGGTGCATTCCTCCCACGCCTGGCAGTGGGCGGCATCGAGGCACAGCCAGGACAGCAACTGGTTTTCGCAGGTCTTCGGCACGTCTGCAGGGGACCCGTCGTCGCCCAGGCCGTCGTGCTTGACGTCGGACGCCTCCGGAAGGTCCTGCCCGTCCGCGACGTCGAGGCCGCCGAGATCGGAGTCCAGGTCCCGGGACGCGCCCGAACAGGCGGCGCAGGCCGCCATCCACGACAGAGCCAGCAACGCGGCAACCCGGGCAACCCCCGGGAACCGACTCCTGGGGAACCGCGCCACGGCCTCCTCCCGACCCGCCGGAGCGGGCCTATCGCCAGTGATTCCCGTCGTCACCATCCGTCGTCCACGCGTCGGACGAAGGGATCCATGTCCAGGCCGCGGGGCACGTCCGCTTCCCGCAGCTCGCCGAACAGGTACAGGTGCCCCAGGCCCGCGATCATCGCGGCGTTGTCGGTGCACAACGAGATCGGCACCGCGTGCAGGATGCGCCGGTCCCGGGCCATCGCGTCCGCCATCCGGGACCTCAGCCGGCGGTTGGCCGCGACACCCCCGGCGATCACGACGTCGCGAACGCCATGGTCACGGGCCGCGGCAGCCGTCTTCGACACCAGCACATCGACGACCGCCTCCTGGAACGCCGCCGCGATGTCGGCCACCTCGTCCGGGCCCGGGACGTGGCCCAGCAGTTCCAGGTGGCGGCGCAAGGCCGTCTTGAGCCCCGAAAAGGACATGTCGGAACCGTCGGAGATCATCGAGCGCGGGAACCGCACCGTCCCGGGGTCGCGCCCCGCCGACACCCTGTCGATGGACACGCCGCCCGGATACGGGAGGCCCAGCACGGCGGCCGCCTTGTCGAAGGCCTCCCCGGCCGCGTCGTCCCGCGTCCGTCCCAGCAGCCGGATCCGCCCGGGTGCGGTCAGGAGGTACAGGCTGGTATGCCCGCCGGACACCGCGAGGGCCACGAACGGGTATACCGGCGGCTCCCGGTCCTCGACCAGGAACGCGGCCATCACGTGGCCTTCCAGGTGGTTCACGCCCACCAGGGGACGCCCCGTCGCCAGCGCCAGGGCCTTCGCGAACTGGACGCCGACCAGCAGGGAGCCGATCAGGCCCGGGCCGATGGTGACCGACAGGCCGTCGATGTCCGCCAGCGTGACGCCCGCCTGCGACAGGGCTTCCTGGACCACGGGCACGATCGACTGCAGGTGGTTCCGGGAGGCGATCTCGGGCACCACGCCGCCGAAGGGCGCATGGACTGCCACCTGGGACCAGATGACCGAACTGCGGATCTTCCGCCCGTCGGTCACCACGGACGCCGCGGTCTCATCGCACGAGGACTCGATGCCCAGCACGTTCATGGCGTGGATTGTACCAGATGGCCGCTTCCTTGCCATCGAGGCAGAGCGGCGATAGATTGCCGACTCGCGCTCCCAGCGAGCGCCCGAAGCAAGGCGGGAGGACCGGTTGGAAGGGTTGCCGATACTGACGCAATTGGCCTCCGCCCGCGCGGGGATCGTCACGCCCCAGATGGAGGTCGTTGCCCGCGACGAGAACATGGGCCCCGGCGCGCTGCGCGACGCGATCGCGGCGGGCCGGGTCGTCATCCCGGCGAACCCCGGCCATCGTTCGCTGCATCCCGTGGGCATCGGCGCCGGCCTCACCGTCAAGGTGAACGTGAACCTGGGGCGCTCGACCTCGGAATCCTGCCTCGCCGACGAGGTCGAAAAGGTCCGGATCGCCCTGAAGTACGGCGCCGACGCGGTGATGGACCTATCGACCGGCCCCGACGTGGACGACGTGCGCGGCGCGGTGCTCGCCGCCTGCTCGGCCCCGGTCGGGACCGTCCCGATCTACCAGGCCGCCGAGGAGGTCGATGACTTCGCGGACCTCCCGCTGGACGCGTTCTTCGAGGTGGTCGAGGCCCAGGCGCGACAGGGCGTGGACTTCATGACGATCCACGCCGGCATCCTGAGGGCGCACCTGCCCCTGGCCCGGAAGCGGGCCATCGGCATCGTCAGCCGCGGGGGCGCCCTGATCGCCCGCTGGATGGATCACAACGACCGCGAGAATCCGTACTTCGAGCATTTCGACCGGGTGCTGGACATCGCTGCCCGGCACGACGTGACGCTGAGCCTGGGCGACGGGCTGCGGCCGGGCTGCCTGGCCGACGCTTCCGATGCGGCGCAGTTCGCCGAGCTGTCCACGCTGGGCGACCTGGCCCGGCGGTGCTGGGCGCGGGACGTGCAGGTGATGATCGAGGGTCCCGGCCACGTGCCGTTCGACCAGATCGCCGACAACATGCGGCGCCAGAAGGAGCTGTGCGACGGCGCGCCGTTCTACGTGCTGGGGCCTCTGGTCACCGACGTGGCCGCCGGCTACGACCACATCGCCGGCGCGATCGGCGCCACGATGGCCGCGGTCGCCGGTGCGGACTTCCTGTGCTACGTGACGCCCAAGGAACACCTGGGCCTGCCCGACGCCGAGGACGTGCGCGCCGGCGTGATCGCCTTCAAGATCGCGGCCCACGCGGCCGACGTGGCCCGGGGGCACCCGAACGCCCGGGCCCGCGACGACGCGATGGCCCATGCGCGCTACAACTTCGATTGGGAAGGGCAATTCGCTCTGGCGCTGGACCCGGACCGGGCCCGCGAGTACCACGATCTGACCCTGCCGGGCCCCGAGCACCGGGACAGCCCGTTCTGCTCGATGTGCGGACCGAAGTTCTGCGCCATGCGGAACGCGGCGCCGGTGGTCCGCCCGGAGGCGGGAATCAAGTAGCAGCGGAGGCCTTCGATGTTCGACCCGACCCTGCAGGAAAGCGATCCCGACGTCGCCCGGCTGATCCAGGCGGAACAGCGCCGCGAATTCGACACGATCCGCCTGATCGCATCGGAGAACTACGTGTCCCGCGCGGTGCTGGAGGCGACGGGCAGCGTGTTCACCAACAAGTACTCCGAGGGGTACGCCGGCAAGCGGTACTACGAGGGCCAGCAGTGCGTCGATCCGCTGGAGACGCTGGCCATCGAGCGGGCGAAGTCCCTGTTCCAGGCCGACCACGCCAACGTGCAGCCGTATTCCGGCAGCCCGGCGAACCTGGCGGTGTACTTCGCGACGCTGAAGCCCGGCGACACGGTGATGGGCATGGCGCTGCCGTCCGGCGGCCACCTGACCCACGGCTGGAAGGTCAGCATCACGGGCGCGTTCTTCCGCAGCGTCCAGTACGGCGTCGATGCCACGACCGGCCTGATCGACATGGACGCCGTGCGCGCGCTGGCCGTCGCCGAGCGGCCGAAGCTGATCATCGCCGGCGCGACCGCCTACCCTCGCATCATCGACTTCGCGGCCTTCCGGGCCATTGCGGACGAGGTCGGCGCGACGCTGCTGGTGGACATGGCGCACATCGCGGGGCTGGTGGCCGGCGGCGCGCACCCCAGCCCGGTGCCCCACGCCCACGTGGTCAGCACCACGACCCACAAGACCCTGCGCGGCCCCCGCGGCGCGATGCTGCTGTGCAAGGAATCGATGGCGAAGGACATCGACAAGGCCGTGTTCCCCGGCCTGCAGGGCGGCCCGCACAACCACACCACGGCCGGCATCGCCGTGGCGCTGAAGGAGGCGGCGACCCCCGCCTTCCGGGACTACGCCCACCAGATCGTCACCAACGCCCGGGCGCTGGCCGATGGCCTCGGCGCGGAAGGGTTCAAGCTGGTCAGCGGCGGCACGGACAACCACCTGATCCTGATGGACGTGACCCCCCGCGGCATGACCGGCAAGGCGTTCGCCCAGGCCCTCGACCGGGCCGGCCTGGAGTGCAACTACAACACGGTCCCGAACGACCCGCGGAAGCCCTTCGACCCCAGCGGCCTGCGCCTGGGCGCGGCGTCCGTGACCTCCCGGGGCATGAAGGCCCCCGAGATGGCCCGCATCGCGGCCTGGTTCGGCCAGGTCGCCGACGCCGTGAACGACCCCGACGCGCTGGACCGGATCCGCGCCACGGTCCACGAGTTCACCTCTGCGTTCCCCTGCCCCGGGATCCGGGTCTGACCTTCGCGCCCGGGGGGTGTTGATCGGGCCCGAGGCGACTCCGTCTCCGGCGCGATTGAGATCGCGCCTCTGTCTCCGTGCTCGGGCCAGTCCCCTACCCCCGCGTCCGACTTGACGTTTCGGCCCTCGATGGGGCACGATCCTGCGGGTTTTTTTCATCGATCGGAGGCCCCCAGTGGCGGACGGAAAGGACTACAAGGCGACGTTGCGGCTGCCCGTGACGTCGTTCCCTATGAAGGCCAACCTGCGCGAGCGCGAGCCGGAAATCCTGGACTTCTGGCGGCACGGGAAGACCTACGAGCGGATGCAGGAAGCGGCGGCGGCCCGCGGCGGTGATCCGTTCCGCTACCACGACGGCCCGCCCTACGCCAACGGCCACATCCACCACGGCCACATCCTGAACAAGGTGCTGAAGGACATCGTGGTGAAGATGCGCAACCTGACCGGGCAGCCGACCGAGTTCCGGCCCGGCTGGGACTGCCACGGCCTGCCCATCGAGCACGCCGTCGAAAAGGAGATCGGCCGGGAGGCGGCGCGCAAGGACCCGTCGGGCCTGCGGCACAAGTGCCGGGACTTCGCCGGGAAGTGGGTGGGAATCCAGGCCGCCGAGTTCGAGCGCCTGGGCGTGTTCGCGTCGTGGGACGATCCCTACCTGACCATGTCGCACGACTACGAGGCGCTGACGCTGCGCGAGTTCGGGCGCTTCGTGGGCGCGGGCGCCGTGTACCAGGGACGCAAGCCGGTCCTGTGGTGCCACGTCTGCGAAACCGCGCTGGCCGACGCCGAAGTCGAGTACAAGGACGCCATCTCGCCGTCCATCTACGTGCGCTTCCCGTTCACGCCCAGCGTGGGCGAGCGGATCCCGGAGCTGGCGGGCCGCGAGGGCGGCGTGATCATCTGGACCACGACCCCCTGGACGCTGTCGTCGAACCTCGCCATCGCCTTCGACGCCGAGGCGACCTACGTGGCCGAGGAGGTCGATGGCGACGTGTGGATCGTCGCCGAAGCCCTGCTCGAGGCGTTCCACAAGGCGATCGGCCGCCCCGAGGGCACCGTCATCGCGACGTTCCCCGGCGCGGTGCTGGACCGGGCCGCCTGCCGCCACCCCTTCATCGACCGCGAGTCGATGCTGATCGTGGGCGAGCACGTGACGATGGACACCGGCACCGGCTGCGTGCACACGGCCCCCGGTTTCGGCGAGGACGATTTCGTGGTGGGCGCACGCTACGGCCTGCCCGCCTACGCCCCGGTGAACCACCAGGGCCGGTTCACGTCGGAAGTGCCGGACTTCGCGGGCCGCATGGTCTTCGACTGCGACGACGACGTGATCGCGCTGCTGAAGGACAAGGGCGCGCTGCTGGGCGCCGGCAAGATCAGCCACTCCTACCCGCACTGCTGGCGGTCCAAGAACCCGGTCATCTTCCGGGCGACGCCGCAGTGGTTCATCAAGGTGGACGGGGCCATGACGCCGCAGTTGTCGGCGGAAGGCGGCGACGCGACGTTGCGGGCGCGGGCCTTCAAGGCCATCGAGGACGTGCGCTTCATCCCGTCCTGGGGCCGGGACCGCATCACAGGCATGCTGAAGTCGCGCCCCGACTGGTGCGTTTCGCGGCAGCGCCACTGGGGCGTGCCGATCGTCGGCACCTCCTGCGACGCGTGCGGCAACGTGCAAACGTCGCAGGCCCTGATCGACCACGTCGCGGACATCTTCGAGACGGAGGGCGCCGACGCCTGGTTCGACCGGCCGCTCAACGAACTGCTGCCCGAAGGGTGGAAGTGCGGCCAGTGCGGGTCCACGGACCTGCACAAGGTGAAGGACATCCTGGACGTGTGGTTCGATTCGGGCGTGTCCTACGCGGCCGTCATGGAGGCGCGCCTGGCCACGGCCGACGACCCGCACCCACGGGTCGACCTGTACCTGGAAGGCAGCGACCAGCACCGCGGCTGGTTCCAGTCGTCGCTGCTGGCCTCCGTCGGCACCCGCGGGCAGGCGCCCTACAAGGCGGTGCTGACGCACGGCTTCGTGGTGGACGGGAGCGGCAAGAAGCTGTCCAAGTCGGAAGGCAACTACGACCCCGCGAAGATCATGAACGCGAACGGCGCCGAGCTGCTGCGCCTGTGGACGGCGGCCGAGGACTACCGGGACGACATCCGCCTGTCCGACGAGATCCTGAACCGCTGCGTCGAGGCGTACCGCAAGGTCCGCAACACCTGGCGCTTCATGCTGGGCGTGGTGTCGGACCTGGACCCGGCCGCCGGTCCGCTGCCCGTGGAACAGATGCTGGACGTGGACCGCTGGGCGCTGGCCCGCTTCCACGAGGTCGTGGCGAAGGTGCGGCAGTCCTACGAGGACTACGAGTTCCACGCGGTCGTCCGCGCGCTGATGGACCTGTTCATCATCGACATGTCGTCGTTCTACCTGGACGTCGCCAAGGACCGGCTGTACTGCGCGGCGCCGGGCAGTCGCGAGCGGCTGTCGGCCCAGGCCGCGGTCCGGCGGATCCTGGAAGGCACCTTGTCGCTGATGGCGCCGATCCTGTCGTTCACCGCCGAGGAGGCCTGGGGGCACCTGCCGAAGGCCCCGGGCGTCCCGGATTCGATCTTCCTGGTGCCCATGCCCGACGCCTCGGGCTTCCCGGACGACCCCGACCTTCGCAAGGACATGGACACGTTCCTGGAAGTACGGACCGTGGTCCTGAAGAAGCTGGAGGAGGCCCGTGCCGCGAAGCTGCTGGGGCACCCGCTGGAGGCCCGCGTGACCGTGAAGGTCAAGGCGGGCGGCCCCCACGACGCCGTGCTGCGGCGGTTCGAAGGGGCCCTGCCCGAGCTGTTCGTCGTGTCCCGCGTCGCGGTCGAGCGCGCCGATGCCCTGCCCGGCGTGGACGGGCCCGCCGACGTGCGCGTCGAGCGGATCGAGGGCACGCGCTGCGGCCGCTGCTGGAACTACACCGAGGACGTGGGCGGGCGCGAGGGCGCCCCGGACCTGTGCGGCCGGTGCGCGGACGTGCTGAAGGCGGTGTCGCCATGACGGTCGAACGCCGCAGGACCCTGGTTCGGTGGGGCGTCACGATCGCCGTCGTGGCCGGAGTCGCGGGCCTCGACCTGTGGTCCAAGCGCTGGATCGAGGCGAACCTCGCCACGCCGCGCCACCTGCTGCCGGTGACGGCCACCGCGGCCGCGACCGGCATGACCGTCGGCGACGTCGTTCGCACGCGCTTCCCGGACCTTGACGACGGGGCCCTGCGCGGGTCGCTGTGGCGCCTGCTTCCCCAGGTGGCCCTGGACCCGGGCGACCCGGTCTTCGAGCTGGAGTCGTCGCGCAACCTCGAGGCCGTGGGGTTCTTCGTGTTCGATCCGGGCGGCAGCAAGCGGTTCGCCCGCCGCATCGAGCGCAACGACGCCTGGACGATGGAGAAGGCCCTCCAGCGGGACCAGCCCGGCCTGGGCCTGCAGGAGGCCCGACGCCAGGTCCGCGAGGCCCTGTCCCGGGTCAGCGTCGCCGAGTACCTGAAGTCCCGCCTTCCCCACGTTTCCGATGACGAGGCCGCCGAAATCGCCCGCACCAGCCTGCACCCGATCCCCCCCGACGGCGGGGGCGTGGACCCGACGGCGCTGGCCACACCGGGCCAGACCTACCTGGTCGGCGATCGCGAGATCGTGTTCATCCCCGGGTTCTTCGACTTTTCCTACGCCGAGAACCCGGCGGGCGCCTTCAGCATGCTGTCCGACCTGGACGAGGGCGTGCGGCGGGCCATCTTCTTCACGCTGTCCCTGGTGGCGCTGGTCGCGGTGGGCTGGCTGCTGGTCAAGCCGCCGGGCCGCGGCTGGCTGCCGATCCTGGCCCTGGGCGGCATCATGGGCGGCGCCATCGGCAACCTCGTGGATCGAATCTTCCTCACCTACGTGGTCGATTTCATCCACAACTACTACAGGGATTGGCACTGGCCGCGCTACAACGTCGCGGACATCGGCATCTCGGTGGGCGTGGTCCTGCTGCTGCTGGTCACCGCTTTCGCGCCCCACGAAAAGTCCCAGCCGGCGAAGGAAGCCCGGCCGGCCAAGGGCGCCCGGTCCCCGAAGCCCTGACCCCCGTTTCCCTCGCCCGCCCCCCCCCTTCCACACCCCTGACCGTCCGACACGTACCAAAGTGGTCAATCCGGCACCGAATTCAAGAAGTTCCCGATTTTCCGGGAAGACATACTTTGACAAAGTCCATCAGATTTAAGGAAACTAGGCGACAGCCTGAACGCGACAATGGGTCCGGTTCCCTCACCCGGGGCGTGGATTCGATCGGAGGGGGCGCGCGCCAGGCAGGCCACATTCGATTCGGGGGCACACCATGGCAGGCGACGCGCACGGTCCTGACGGGGGCGACGAGCACCGCAAGACGGGGATCCTGTCCTTCCCCTACTCGCGACGGTTCTTCGCGCTGTTCCTCGTGGCCATCCTCGGTGGCCTGGCCGTGCGGGCGGCGCTGAGGCCGGAAGGCTTCGGCGAGATCGGGTTCTTCCGCACGGGCGCCCTCGCCGAGGAAGCGGCCCGAGAACCGACCCTGCAGGGCAAGGGCGTCTGCTCCGAGTGCCACGCGGTCGAGTTCGCGGCCCACGAGAAGGACGTCCACGTGACCGTCCAGTGCGAGGACTGCCACGGTTCGGGCGACCAGCACGTGAAGGCCCGGAAGGAAGGCCTCCCGCCGGAGCAGGGCAAGATGTTCCGCGAGCTGGCCCAGGCCAACTGCCTGGCGTGCCACCGGCGCCTGCAGGCCCGGCCGAAGCTGTTCCCCACGATCGACATCGGCGAGCACTTCGCGACCGTGGGCGTCACCGACCCGGCGACGAAGTGCCAGAGCTGCCACAACCCGCACGAGCCTCTGTTCCTGGACCGCAAGGTCGAGCAGGCGCGCCTGCATCCCCTGATCCACGCGTGCACCGACTGCCACGCGGACTCGGCGATCCGGACGAAGCCCCTGCCCGAAGGCCACGTGGTGACCTTCCAGTGCAAGGACTGCCACGCCGGCGTGCTGGCGGACTTCAAGACGAAGCCGCACAAGGACCTCGACTGCCAGATGTGCCACGTGTTCCGCCAGGACAGCGAGTTCTCGGGGCGCATCCTGAAGAACGGCAACCCGAAGTTCTGCCTGATGTGCCACCAGAAGCAGCCCTTCCGCGGGAAGGGGCGGATCCCGCAACTGGAGTCCTTCGAGGCCCACCGGAACGAGATGGCCGCGGACGAGTCCGAGAAGCAGAACCGCTGCGTCGACTGCCACGGCGAGGAGAAGATCCACACCATGCACGGCCCGGTGGTGTCTTCCCAGGCGGCCGAAGGAGGTACCCGATGAGCGACGACGGCCGGGATCCCCGCCCGGAGGGGCTGGGACGACGCGATTTCATCAAGTTGGGCTTCGTGGGGGCGTTCGCGATCCTGGTGCCCTTCGCGGTCCGGGCCGCCGAGCGCGCCCCCTACCGGCGCGAGGACTACACCTGGGGATTCATCGTCGACCTGCAGAAATGCATGGGCTGCGGCGCCTGCGTGCGGGCCTGCAAGGCCGAAAACACCGTGCCCGACGGCTTCAATCGCACGTGGGTCGAGCGCTACACGGTGCGGCGGGACGGGAAGGTCGAGGTCGATTCGCCCCTGGGCGCCCTGAACGGCTTCCCGGAGGACGTGCCCCACCCGCCCATTGAGGTGGGCAAGTCCTTCTTCGTGCCGAAGCTGTGCAACCAGTGCTCCACGGCGCCCTGCGTGCAGGTGTGCCCGGTGGGTGCCTCGTACGCGGCTCCCGACGGCGTCACGCTGGTGGACCGGAAGCGGTGCATCGGCTGCGGCTACTGCGTGCAGGCGTGCCCGTACGGCGTCCGCTACATCCACCCCCAAAACGGGTACGCGGACAAGTGCACGCTGTGCTACCACCGCATCACCAAGGGCCTGCAGACCGCCTGCGCCCAGGCCTGCCCGGTCGGCGCGCGCTCGGCTGGCAACCTGAAGGACACCACCAGCCGGATCCGCCAGTTGCTGAATTCCAGCCGCTACGGCGTGCTGAAGCCGGCGCTGGGGACCAACCCCAAGTGCTACTACATCGGACTCGACAAGGAGGTGGTGTGATGCACGGCGAAGCCATCTCCGAACTGATGGGATTCGTGTTCCCCAACGAGCAGCACGTGACCTGGACGGTCATGATCGTGCTCTACCCGTACATCACGGGCCTCGTGGCCGGCGCGTTCATCGTGTCCTCGCTGTATCACCTGTTCGGCCAGGAAAGCCTGAAGCCCGTGGCCCGCTTCGCGCTGGTGTCGTCGTTCGCGTTCCTGCTGTTCGCGACGATGCCCCTGCTGCTGCACCTGGGCCTCCCGACACGCGCCTTCAACATCATGATCACGCCGTCGTCGTCGTCGGCGATGGCCGGCTTCGGCATCGTCTACCTGACCTACATGGCGATCGTGGTGGTCGAGGTCTGGTTCTCGATGCGCGAGGAGATCGTCGGGCGCGCGCTGGCGACCACGGGTGTCCTGGGCTTCCTGTTCAAGGCCCTGGCGCTGTTCGACCTGCGGGTGGACGAGCGGACCCGCGCCCTGGACCATCGCGTGGTGCGGTTCCTGGCCGGCCTGGGCATCCCGGTCGCCTGCTTCCTGCACGGGTACGTGGGTTTCCTGTTCGGGTCCATCAAGGCGAACCCGTGGTGGTCCACCCCCATGATGTTCATCATCTTCCTGCTGTCGGCGATCGTGTCCGGCATCGCCGTGCTGATCCTGCTGTTCTACGTGATCTCCTGGGTGCGGCGCGTGGAGGTGGATGCGCCCTGCGTGCAGACGATGGCCAACTTCCTCTGGGGCTTCATGATCATCGACGTGGCGCTGGAGCTGATGCAGATCCTGTCCATCGCCTACCAGCAGATGGCCGAATGGGAGGCGCTACAAATCCTCATCGAGGACAAGTTGTTCTGGAGCCACGTCGTCATCCAGTTGCTGATCGGGTCGCTGGTCCCGTTCCTGCTCCTGGGATTGAATTCGCTGGTGAAGCTGCGCCAGCGGACGCGCAACGTGCTGATCTTCTCGTCGTCGGTGCTGCTGCTGATCCAGGTGCTGGCCATGCGCTGGAACGTGGTCATCGGCGGCCAGTTGATGTCCAAGTCCTTCCGCGGCTACACCTCGTACATGCCCGGCCTCTGGGACCACGAAGGGCTGATCGTGGCCGTTGTGGTCTTCACGGTGCCGTTCCTGCTGCTCCGGTTCTTCGACTTCATGGTCCCGCTCTTCCCGTCGGATTCGGCGATTGGCAAGGGCCGCCCGTCGTGACCGCCCGGACGGGCCGGCGCCCGGGGAGGTGAGCGGTGTCCGACCGCGTGAACGACCTCGAGACCCGGATCGACGCGCTGGAACAACGACTCGACACGCTCAACCTGCGGCTGCACACCCTCGAGGGATCGCGCGAACCGGAGACCGTCGCGGAAACCCCGCCGGTGGCGGCGAGGCTCGTGCGGGACGACGCGAACGAGGACGCCGAGCCCGAGCCGTCCGAGTGGCAGGGGATCCCGATCCTCGCGGGCCGGACCTTCCTGGTTCTGGCGGGCGCCTTCCTGCTGCGCGCCCTGACCGAGGCCGACACGCTGTCGGGCGACCTCGGGATCGGCCTTGGGCTGGCCTGGGCGGCGGTGTGGGGCGTGATGGCCCGGCGGGCGGGGCGCGGCGGCCGGTCCGCGGACGCCACCTCCCACGGCATCGCCGCGATCCTCGTGGCGTTCCCGATCGTCTGGGAGGGGTCCACCCGGTTCGCCGCCCTGGGGCCCACCCTCGGAGCGGCGCTGCTGGCGGCGTTCGCGCTGGGGATCCTGGGCGTCGCGTGGCGTCACGGCCTGCGCCTGCTGGCCTTCCTCGCGGTGCTGGCCGCCTCCCTCACCTCCGTAGGCCTGCTGATCGCCGGCCACTCGCTGGACCCGCTGGCGCTGGTGCTGCTGCCCCTGGGCGCCGCGTCGCTGGGCGTCGCGTGGCACCGCGGATGGCCCGAGTCGGCCTGGCCGGCGGCCCTGGCCGCGGACGGGGTGCTGGCCCTGCTGGCCGCGCGCTTCGGGGCGCCGGCGTTCGACTGGGTCCAGGCCGGCGACCTGCTGTCCCTGCAGGCGGCCCTGGCGGTCCTCTACCTCGGGGCCTTCGCCGGACGGACGCTGGTGGCACAACGATCGGTCGGGGCGTTCGAGGTGGCCCAGTCCCTCGCCGTGGTGGGGGCGGGCTTCGAGGGAGCGGTGGCGGTGGCCGGCGGCGGGCCTCCCGGGCGCTGGATCCTGGCGATCCTGGCGGGTGCGGTCGCCGCGGTGGCCTGGGCGGTGTCCTTCCTGCGCTTCGAGCGCCGCGAGGACCGCCTGTGGAACGTGACCTGCGGCACCGCCCTCGGGTCGCTGCTGGCCGTCGAGGCGCTGCGACTGGCCCTGGACCTCCCGGTGGCCGGCGTGCTGTGGACGATCCTGGCGCTGGGCCTCGCATTCGCCGCGGTTCGTCCCGACCGGGTGGCCCTGCGGCTGCAGGTCGCCGCCCTCGTCCTCGCCGGATCGGTGGCGACGGGCCTGGTTCCGGAATCGATCCGGGTCCTCGCGGGAAAGGGTGTGCCCGACGGCCCGCCGGGCTGGGAGGCCCTGGCCTGCCTGGCCGCCACGACCGGGGCCCTGTGGGTGCTCCGGCGTCACCGGGCGCTCCACGGGCGCTCCTGGATCTGGACGGTGCCGTGCTTCGACCTGGCGCTGGTAATCGGGCTGGGGTTCGCGGGAACCGCGGTGGGCCTCCTGGCCGGGCCCCTGGCGGGGACGGGCGAATCGCTGGACCGCGGCGCCCTGGCCGTGCTGAGGACGGGCGTTCTGAGCGCGCTGGCCCTCGGGTTCGCGTCCCTCGGCCGCCGTCGCGAGCGGGCCGAGTTCCGGTGGGCGACGTTCCTCATCCTCGGCCTCACCGCGGTGAAGGTGCTGGTCGAGGACATCCCCCAGGGACGGCCGCTGACGCTGTTCCTGACGCTGGCGTTCTTCGGCGGGGCGCTGATCGGGGCCACCCGGATCGTCCGTCGCCGCGGGGCCCCGCGGCCGGCCGTCACGACCCCTTTGCCTTGAAGGCGTGGCACTTCGCGCAGGGCTCGTCGGGGTAGTGGGCCTTCCGATCCTCGTGGCATCCCTGGCAGGTCTCCCGGGCAGGCACCTTCCATACGTGGGGCTTGTGGCAGACCGTGCACTCGGTCGCCCCGTGCGTCTCCTTCTTGTGCAACTCGCCCAGGCTGTCGTGGCAGTCCTTGCAGTCCGCGACGGGCTTGCGGACGCCGGGCGTCGCGTGGCAACTGTCGCAGCCGTCGGCCATCATCGGCGCCTTCCTGTCCATCTTGTGGCAGTCCACACATTCCGTCGGAGGCCGGTAGCCGGCCTCGTGGCATCGGGTGCACAGGATCTCGGCATGCTTCCCCTTCAGCTCCCACGGGTGCCAGTTCTGGTCGCTCGCCGGGGCCAGGGAACCCAGGGGCATCAGCGGGCCGCGCTGGGGCAGCGTGTGGCACAGCGTGCAGTCGGCGCTGAGGACCTCGCCGTCCTTCGTCACGTGGTCCTTGTCGTGGCACCGGAAGCATCCCTTCCAGTTCCGGTGGCCGATGTTGGACGCGTAGGTCTTCCAGTTGACGTTCATCGCCGGGAACACGTTGCGGTCGTAGATCGCCGTCACCGTATCGACCGCCTGGGCGATGTCGTCGGCGCGTGCCTTCAGCACCTCCGGGTAGCGGTCGCCGTAGTAGGTGGTGAACGCCAGCCGGATGCCCTCGTGGGCGCCCTGCTTGTCCGGGTACTCCGCCACCAGGGCGTCCACGGCCAGCTTCTTGACCCAGGGCAGCGTCATCGGGATGCGGCCCGACTCGCCGGCCTTGTCCACCGCCGTTTCCGGCGGCACGAACACGTGCGACGGGCGGTTGTGGCAATCCATGCAGTCCACCCGGTGCTTCGCCTTCGCCTCGATGTCGGCGGCGGCCAGCTTCGATTTCGTATCGACGTACTCCTTCACCGTGCCGTCGCCGTGCGTGACCCGCACCCACGGGATGTCCTGCAGGTTCTCGTCGTTGGCCACGTACTCCACGACGTTGTTGACGACCATGTGCCAGTGGATGCCGGCCTTCTGGCCCAGGTTCGGGGTGCCGCCGCCGGTCTTGACCAGCAGGCTGACCTGCTCGGGCGTGTTCGCCTCGTCGTACCGGAAGTGCGGGTTCTGCTGCAGCTGGGCGCCGAAGAACTTGTTCGGCCAGTGGCATTCCTCGCACGTCTCGCGGGCGGGACGCAGGTTCTTGACCGGCACCGGGATGGGCCGCTCGTAGTCGCCGGTGGCGACCGCGTAGACCTGGTACAGGCCGGACATCTTGGACTTCACGTACCAGGACACGCCGGCGCCCACGTGGCAGTCCACGCAGCGGACGCGGGCGTGGGGACCCTCCATGCGCGCGACGTGCTCGGGTTCCATCACCGTGTGGCAGACCGTGCCGCAGAACTCGACGGACTCGGTGTACAGGAACGCGTTGTAGCCGACGAACGCCATCAGGACCATCAGGAAGCCGCCGCCGACCAGCCAGTAGACGAACCGGCGGCGGGTCCGGGGATCGTTCAGATCGACCTTCGGGAACGGCTGGGCCTCGGTGGTCTTCGCGCGTCGCCGCCGGAGGCTTTCGTGGCGCATCCCGTACAGGAAGAGCACGATGCCGGCCATCAGGAAGCCGGGGAACACCATGTAGGTGAAGATGCCGATGTACGGGCTCGGGCTGTGGAAGCTGAACACGGCGATGAGCGAGCCGGTGATCAACAGGACGCTGCCGAGGACCCCCAGGGCCCCGAGGTAGCTGATCCAGTTCCGGTACAGCCCCTTGCCCCGCTTCACCTTTCCGTCCACGCCGCCCTCCGGACAATGGCCTGTCTGCCGGTCCTCGCGCGCCTGCGCGAGGCACACCCGGGTGGATTGTATCCGAACCCCCGTCAGAACCAAGAGGCGAGTTGCCCGGATTACGGCGCCTGTCCGGGAGGGAAGGCACGGGCTCGCGAATCCCCGTGCCCGAAGTCGTCCAGGGCCGCTCCAAATCGCCGCCCGGCAGGCTAGAATGACGCATGGCCGCCGTCACCCACGCGAAGATCGCCCTGCCCGTCATCGACGCCGTCGCGCTCCCCGGCAGGCTGGAGGCCGAGGGCTTCCGGCCGCCTCCCGGGGGCTTCCTGGCCCTGGTGCTGGAGGTCGGCAGGGAACCGGGCGGACGGGCGCTCCGGGGATGGGACTGGCGAGGCACCTCGCGTGGGACCGACTGGTGGCCGGCGTCCACCGTGAAGGTGTTCGTGGCGGCCGCGGCGCTGGAGGCCGCGAGGCGCCGGGGGTTCGGGTCGCCTGCGCGGATCGCCTTCGACGGCCCCGGGGAGCCCTTCGAGGACACGCTGGCGGGCCTGGTCCGCGCCGCGCTGATCCCCAGCGACAACGAGGCGTTCGACCGCCTGGCCTTCGTGGCCGGGCACGCCGCGCTGCGCCGGTGGCTGGCCCGGTACGGGTTCCTCGACACGTCCCTCTGGCGGGGCTACTCGGGGATGTACCGGGATCCCGGGACCGGCCGCGGGACCCTGGCGGCGGCTCCCGGCCTGACGCTGCGGCAGGGCGACCGTTCGCTGTCCCTGCGGCCCCGGCTGGATCGGGCCCCGTGCGACGTGCCGGACCACGGGAACCGGACGACGCTGCTGGACCTGGCCTCGTGCCTGCTGCGGATCGCCCGCCACGAGGCCCTGCCCCCCGGGCAGCGCCTGGGACTGAGGCAGGCGGACATCGACCTGCTTCGGGACGCGCTGGCGGCGCCACGCCCGCGGGGCCTGGGCCTGGCGGACGGGCTGCGGGCGGCCTTCGGGCGCGACGCCCGGATCCTGCACAAGCCCGGCTTCGCCTGCGACTGGTTCAGCGACGTTGCGTTCGTGGACCGGCCCGCGCCTGGCCCGTCGTGGATCGTGGGGATGGCGGGGCGGCCCGGGCGCGACTGCCTGGACGACGCGACCCTGCGGGTCGGACGGCTGCTCGCGGACGGGGCCCTGGGCGCGCGTTGACCGGCCCGGGTCCGTCACGCCTTGCCCCCGTGCCCGGGACGCATCGATCGGGCCCGAGGCCACTCCGTCTCCGGCGCGGTTGGGACCACGCCAGCGCCTCGGTGCCCGGGTGGAGCGCAGCCAAGTTGCCCCCGCGCCCGCGCGGGGACTAGAATCCGGCGGCCGGAACGAGGAGTTTCCATGCGCCTTCGGTCGTTCTTCCCGTCGTCGATGGTCCTGGCGCTGGCCGCCCTGCTGGCCGCCGCGATCCCGGGCGCCGCCCGCGGGCAGCCGGCACCCGCCGCCCTCACCCCGTGCCCGCAGGCGCTGTCGGATGCCCTCAAGGCCGTTCCCTACGACCCGCTGCCCAAGGAACTGTCCGCGAACTCGCACTTCGTCGTGTCGGACGAAAAGTCCCACTGGCTGTTCCACGACGCGACCCTGAACCGCGGCGGCGCGCTGCTGGGCGTCGGCACGGACCAGAACTACCTGATGGCGGCGTGGGCGCGGACCGAAATCCTGATCCTGCTGGACTTCGACCAGGTCGTGGTGGACGTGCACGCGGTGTACCGCGAGATCTTCCTGCATTCCCCCGACGCCCGGTCCTTCCGGGCGGCCTGGACGAAGGAGCAGGCGCCCGTGGTCGAGGGCTGGATCGAGGCCGCCCACCCGAACGATCCGGATCGGACCCGCATCCTGAAGGCGTTCCGGCTGTCGCGCAACCTCATCGACTGGCGCCTCACCGCGCTGATCAAGTCGTACCGTGCCGCGGGCGTGAAGACCTTCCTGGACGACCCCGAGCAGTACCGCTACCTGGTGGACCTGATCAAGGCGGGACGCGTGTTCGCGATCCGCGGCGACCTGACGGGCACCAAGGCGGTGCGCGGCGTCGGCAAGGCCCTGTCGGACGCCGGGGTGCCGATGCGGGTGCTGTACCTGTCCAACGCCGAAAAGTACTTCCCGTTCACGCCGGACTACAAGGCGAACATGCGGGCGATGCCGTTCGACGACCGCTCGATCGTGCTGCACACCGGCGGCGGCTGGCACGGCGGGCCGCCCTCCCCGGACGGGTTCTACACGTACGTGGTGCAGCCCGGCGCGAACTTCCACGCCTGGATGCAGGACAACGTCCCGTCGTCGTTCACGGCGCTGATGCTCCGCCGCAAGAACAGCAAGGACGTCCCGGGCTTCGCGACGCTGGACGCCCCGCCCCCCGGCACGCACCGCGCCGCCCCGCCCAAGGGGTCCAAGTGAGCATCACGGCACCCGAAGCGGCTCCGGACTGCCCGATCTCGCCGCGCCGGAGGCTCGGGTTCGGCACCTCGCTGGCCCTCATCCTCGGCAACGTGGTCGGCGTCGGCATCTTCCTGACGCCGGGCGAGGTCGCCCGGTCGTCCCCGGACGTCATCACCTACCTGGCCCTCTGGGTGCTCGGCGGCCTGATGGCGGCGGCTGGCGCGCAGGTCTTCGCCGAGCTGGGCGCCCTGTTCCCCCGGGCGGGCGGCGACTACGTGTTCCTGGACCGCGCCTTCGGCCGGCCCGTCGCCGTGGCCTGGGGCCTGCTGTCGGTGTTGGGGTCCTTCCCGGGGTCGATCGCGGCGCTCGCCGTGGGAGCCGCCGCCACGCTGGAAGCGACCTCCTTCGGGGCGGGCCTCGGGACGCCGCTGGTGACGATCGGCACCTGGACGCTGGCCGGCCGCGAGGTGGTGGCCCTGCTCGCCGTGGCCTTCGTCACGCTGGTGAACGCCCGCGGTGTCCGCGGGACCGGCCGCGCCCAGGAGTTCCTGGCCTGGATACCGATCGTCCTGTTCCTGCTGATGGCTCTGTGGGCGGTGTTCGAGGGGTTCACCGCCCCGCCCGATCTGCCGGCGCCCCTCGCCGCGCCGCCCCCGGGCGCGCCTGCTGCCGCCGGCTTCTCGCTGGCCTCGCTGGCCTCTGCGTCGTGCGCCATCTTCTTCACCTTCTCGGGCTGGAACGTGCTGACGTACGTTGGCGGCGAGGTGAAGGCCCCGGGCCGCACCATCCCCGCTGCCATCCTGACCGGCGTGTGCCTGACGGTGGTGCTGTACCTGCTGCTCAACGCCGCCTTCCTGGCGGTGCTGACGCTGCCCGGCCTCGGGAACGTCCCGAACGCCGGCGTGGCCACGGCCCGCCACCTGCTGGGCAGCGCGGGCGCCGACGTGTTCGCGGTGGTGATGGCCATGGTGATCCTGGCCGGCCTCAACGCCACCGTGATGGCCGGTTCGCGGATCGCCATGGCGGTCGGCGCGGACGGCTACCTGTGGCCCCGCCTGGCCGAGCTGCACCCCCGTCGCGATACGCCGGTCGTGGCCCTGCTGGCCCAGGCCGCCCTGTCGGCCATCCTGGTCCTGACGGGTTCGTTCTCGTTCCTGGTGACGGTCACCGGCGCGGTGATGATCCTGCTATCCTGCGTCACGGTGGCGACGATCTTCGTGTTCCGTCGGAAGATGGGACTGGTGCCCCCGGTGCGCACGCCCGGCTATCCCCTGACCCCCGCCATCTTCCTGGTGGTGGGCGGCCTGGTACTGGGGACGGGCATGCTGTCCGGTGGCCCCTGGTCCCTGGTGGGGCTGGCCGCGCTGGTGGCGCTGGTCCAGGCCCAGCGGTTCGCGGCGCGCTTCCGGCCCGCGAACGGGGCGAACGGATCCAGCGGGAACGGTCGAGGGCCCGGGTCCCGGCCTCCCCCGCCCGAGGATTTGGGCGATGCGTGACCGGCAGGTCGATCGCGCGATCCGGATGCTCGCGTCCGCCGTCCTCGGATTGCTGCTCGCCCGACCCGACCCGGCCGTCGCCCGCGCCCGACCCCGTCCCGCCGGTCCCGCGACCATGCAACCCTTCCCCGGCGCACCCGACGTGATCCCCTGCGATTCGTCTCCCCCGCGGATGAACTGCATCCCGGGCGGCCCGTTCCGCCGGGGAACCGACGAGGGCCCGGCCCCGGCACGCCCGGCCTCGGTGGTCTTCGTCCAGACGTTCCACATGGACCGCTTCGAGGTGACGGTGGCCGACTTCCGCGCCTGCATCCAGACCGGGGACTGCCCCGACGCGGGCCCGAAGTACGCGGATTACAATCGCCCGCGCCAGCCGATCACCGGAGTGTCGTGGTACGACGCGGCCGCCTACTGCAGGACCCACGGCAAGCACCTCCCCACCGAGGCCGAGTGGGAGAAGGCGGCGCGGGGAACCGACGGCCGCCTGTATTCCTGGGGCAACGACCCCATCACCTGCGCCCGGGCCGTGTACATGGACGACTCGGGCCGCTCCTGCGGCACACCCAAGACTCTGGGCGGCCACCCCGAAACGGGCCGCCCCCTCGAGGTCGGCTCCCGCCCCGCGGGCATCTACGGTCTGTATGACATGATCGGGAACGCCTTCGAATGGACCGCCGACTGGTTCAGCGACTCGTGGGCGGTATGCGGCGCCGCGTGCGCCGGTGTGGATCCCCGGGGTCCCTGCGGCGGCGCGGAACCCTGTCCGGGGCACTTGCAGCGCACGGTCCGGGGGGGTTCCTGGTTCTGGCCGGCGGAATACAACACGACCGTCTACCGCCGCCCCCACGTCCCCGCCAACCAACCCGAGTTCCACCACTTCGGATTCCGATGCGCCGCCAGCCCCGCCGAGGCGGCCGCGACGAGGGCACGCTGACGACGGAGGTGCATGCATGGCCGACGTGAGGCTCTTCGAAAAGGACCCCTACGCGCCCATCCAGTACGGCTACGAGGTGACCGAAGTCCTGTACCGCGGGACCAGCGAGTACCAGGAATTCGCGGTGGTCGTGAACCCGTTCTTCGGACGCATGCTGATCCTGGACGGCGTGGTCCAGTTCACCGAGCGCGACGAGTTCTACTACCACGAGATGCTGGCCCACGTGCCGCTGCACGCCATGGCGGCGCCGGAAACGGTCGTCGTCATCGGGGGCGGCGACGGCGGCGTCATCCGCGAGGTGGTCAAGCACCCGTCGGTGAAGAAGGCGTACCTGGTGGACATCGACCCCGAGGTCACCCGGGTGTCGCAGGCGTACTTCCCGACCGTGGCGTCCGGGCTGGACGACCCCCGGGTCGAGCACTGCCCGATGGACGGCGCCCGGTTCCTGGCCGAGTTCGAGGGGAAGGCCGACGTGATCCTGGTGGACAGCACGGACATCGTCGGCTTCGCGAAGTCGCTGTTCACGCCGGAATTCTTCGGGCGGGCGCGGTCGATCCTCGGGCCGGGCGGCGCCTTCGTGACGCTGTCCGAATCGCTGCACTTCCACTTCCCGATCGTCCGCGAAGTGCAACAGACGCTGCGGGCGTCGTTCCCATGCGCGGACCTGTACACGGCCCCGATCGCCACCTACGCCGGCAACTGGTGGTGCTTCGCGGTGGGCACCAACGGGGCGTCGCTGCGCGTCCCGGCACGCGCGCCCGTCACGCCGACCCGGTACTACTGCGGCGACATCCACCGGTCGGCGTTCCTGCCGCCGTTCCTGTACGACCGCCTGATGGAAGACGGCCGGGAGTCGTTCTGACCGTCAGTCCGGCGCGCGCGCCAGCAGTTCGTCGATCTGCCGGTCCTTGCGTTCCCACAGGCCCTGCACCCACTGTTGGAACCGGGCGCGCACCTCCGGATCCAGGTCGTGGTCCCCGTGGAGAAGGTCCGGAGGGATCGGCTCCTGGCGAATCCGCACGACGACCTCCGGTACCCGGCCCGACAGGAAGTCCCAGAAGGTCGGGCGACCGCCAGGGTAGACGATCGTCACGTCCAGCAGCGACTGGAACCGGTCCCCCAGCGCCCCGATCGCCTGCGCGATCCCGCCGGACTTCGGCTTCAGCAGGTGCCGGTAGGTTGAGCCCTGCGACGCGTGCTTGTCCGGCGAGAACCGCGTGCCTTCCAGGAAGTTCATCACGCTGGTGGGAATGCGCGAGAACTTCGCGCATGCCTGGCGGGTGGTCTGGATGTCGATGTCCCGCAGTTCGGGACGGCGGGCCAGCGTCGCCGCGTCGTGGCGCCGCACGAACGGGAAGTCCAGCGCCCACCACGCCAGCCCGAACACCGGCACCCGGATCAGTTCGCGCTTCAGGAAGAACTTGAGCAGCGGGATCCGCCGGTTCAGCACGCGCTGCAGCACGAAGATGTCCACCCAGGACTGGTGGTTCGACACCACCAGGTACCAGCCGCGGTACGCCAGCCCGTCCACGCCTTCCACGTCCCATCGGGTCGCCTGCGTCCATCGCATCCAGGTGCCGTTGAACGCGACCCAGTTCTCGGCGATGCGCGACAGCACCCGTTCGAACACCGCCTGGAGCCCGGGGACGGGGATCAACATCTTCGGGATCGCCACCGCGAGCAGCGGCACCGCCCAGAACCCGGTGCTCAGGGCGCACGTCAGGAAGGCGACGACACCCTTCACGGGCGGCGGCAGGGATCGCAGCATGCACCTTCCTCCGGGCACGGGGCCTGGCTGGACGACATGGCGAGCATATCACCTATCATCTCGTAGGGTTCAGCCCTATTGACGGCGGTTCCCCCGGGCCTACCATCGAAGTGAGGAGACCTCAAAGGATGGATTGAATGAAAGGACTGGAGCGGGGAGGCTATCATGCGGTCGCACATCGTTGTGGGGCTGGCCGTGCTGGTCCTTCCGATCGCGGTGTCGTTCGGCTGCGGTGACCTGGCGGAAGCCACGGGTGACCGGGCGTTCGACTGGACGATCTCGAAGGCGCCCGAGCGCACGGCCACACCGGATCGAGTCTCGGTCATTCTGGAACACCCGGACATGGCGGTGTTGATGGGACGTGCCAAGGTCACGGCATCCGCCGACCGCTTCCGGGCCCACGCGGTCGTCTACCCGCGTGAAGGGGCGCCCATCGACCTGTGGGGCCTCTGGGACACCTGGGGGAACTTCTCGGCCCAGGGCGGAGCCTACTACCTCGCGGGAACCGTTGGCGCGGGCGTGGCCCACATGAAACTGACGTCGGGGGCCCAGGCCTGGGGGGATGATGGCGTGGCCATCCGACCCGGAGACGTTCTCGGATCGCTCGAAAAATGCCTCTGCATGCCGGCGGGACAGCGACCCACGTGCGTCAAATGCGGCGACCAGGCCGCCTGCTGCATGCCGGATCCCATGTAGTCGGGCGGGATCACACGAGCGGTAATCCGTCCTGGAAAGCGGCTTCCGTCACGACGTCCGGCGCCGGATCCCCAGTTGTCGCGTCCACCCCTGCCCTCGGATCGTCGTACAGGCGCACCAGGTCGAAGGGGGCATACTCGCGGCCCAGCGTGCGGGCCAGCACCTCGTGGGGACGCCCCTCGGGGCGCTCGCGGGGCCAGGTGAGCACGCAGGGCGTGCCGCCTTCGCGGAACGGACGGGGTTGGCAACCGGACGCCTCTACGTCGGCGCGCTCGACGTCCGCCAGGGGAACCAGGGCCAGGGGCGACAGGCGCTCGGCGGTCGTGGCGGCGTCGAAGGGGCTGGCAAACGCGTACCGGGGCTGCCCCGATGCTCCCCGCTTGCCGGCGACCGGGATTGCGCCCAGGAACCGGATCCCGTCCACTGACGCGGCGTTGAGGGCCGCGACCAGTTCGGCACCGAGGTCGGCGACGGCCGCAGGTTCCATCGATCCGATGGGCCGGTCCGCGGGCCGCGCCCCCACGAACCCGGTGCCGGGCAGCACGAAGCGGCTCCGGACCAGGTCTGCGTCCAGCCACTCGCCGGCCGACTGGTAGCCGACGGGCATCGGGTCCCGGTAGGTCAGCTTCGGCAACGGGTGGTACCCGCCGGACATCCGGATCACGAGGCCAGCCCGGCGCAGGATCCGCGGAAGGTGCTTCACGAGATCGATCTGCGACAGGTACGACGCGCGCCCCACCCGCGTGAAGCGCACGTGCCACGTGGTGAAGGGTTCCGTCGGCGGCATCGGGGGAAGCTTGCGCTTCTTCTTCGGGGGCGGGGCGGGCGGGCCCTCGGCGGCGAGCGGCACGTCGAGCGGCGCCGGTTCGGCGGGCGCGGCATCGGGCGCGCCTTCGACGTCGCCGGTCTGCGTATCGATCGTCGCATCCACCTGCGGCGCCACCGCGGGGTCGCCCGGGCCCGCAGCCGCACCTTCCAGCGCCACCGCCGCCGCCAGTTCCGCGGCCAGCATCTCGCCCGCGTCCACCACCGCGCATCGCGCCCTGGCGATCGCCGCGGGATCACACCCGGCGCCGCATGCGTGGCACACCACGGTGGTCGCGGACTTCCAGTCCTCGGCCCCCGACCGCGCTCCCGCGGGGACCGGCGGCCGTTCGCACGGGGGCGTCAGCCGCCCCTCCATGGCCTTCTCGTGCTCGCGGCGCAGGAATGACCGGGACACACCCGGGTCGATGATCTCCCAGGGCAGCGCCGCGCCCATCGGGATCGGCCGGCGGTAGGCTTCGGGGTCGATCCCCTCGGCGGCGAACGCCTCGTCCCACAGGTCCGGCCGCGCCGCCTCGCCCCACTGGTCGAACCGGCACCCCAGGCGCCATGCGCGCTCGACGACCCGCGCCAGGTCCCGGTCCCCGCGGGCGAAAACGCACTCCAGGCGCGATGTCGCCACCTCCGGCAGCTTCATGGACACGCCCGACTTGCGGGCCGCGTCCCGCAGGATCGCCTGCCGGGCTTCCAGCACCTCCGGCGACGCCATGCCTTCCCACTGGAACGGCGTATGGGGCCGCGGCACGAACACCCCGACCGCCGCGGTCACCTCGGCACGCCCCATCCCGCGACCCAGCCGCAGCACGGACCGCGCCAGTTCCGCGATCGCCCGGACGTCGTCGTCGGTCTCGGTGGGCAGGCCGATCATGAAGTACAGCTTGAGGCGCGGCCACTGGTTCGCGAACGCCCGCCGCGCCGCCTCCCGGAGGTCCTCGTCGGTCACGTTCTTGTTGATGACGTCCCGCAGCCGCTGGGTGCCGGCCTCCGGGGCCAGCGTCAGGCCCGCCGCCCGCACCGCCCGCAGGTCCTTCAGGATCTGCTCGGACAGCCCGTAGGCCCGCAGCGACGACACCGACAGCGTGACGCCCTTCGGGGTCAACGCCCGCGACAGGGCGCCGACCAGGGGCGACAGGGCCGGGTAGTCCGCCGGCGACAGGGCGCCCAGCGACACCTCGTCGTGGCCGCAGGTCGTCACGGCCCGCTGGGCCACGTCCAGCATCGCCGCCGGCGAACGGTCCCGCAGCGGCCGGTACGTGTACCCCGCCTCGCAGAAGCGGCAGCCTTCCGAACAGCCGCGGGCCACCTCCAGCGAGGCCCGGTCGAACACCGCACGGTTCCAGGGCACCACCGTGACAGCGGGCAGCGGGAACGCGTCCAGGTCCGGCACCACCACGCGACGCACCACGGCCGGGGCCGCGGCGTCGATGGGCCGCGGCACCTTCAGGCCCGACGACTCGTCCCGCACGGCCTCGTACAGGGCCGGCACGTACACGCCCGGACGGCCCGCCAGCGCCCGCCATACCTCGCGTCGCGTTGCGCCACCCCGCCGCAGCCGCCCGATCTCGCGCAGCAGGGGCCCCAGGTCCGCCTCGGCCTCGCCGCAGAAGAAGGCGTCGAAGAACGGCGCCACCGGTTCCGGGTGCAGCGCCCCCGGGCCGCCTCCCAGCACGATGGGCGCCCGGTCGTCGCGCTCGGCGGCGTGCAGCGGGATGCCGCCCAGGTCCAGGATCGTCAGGATGTTCGTGAAGCACAGTTCGTGCTGCAGCGAGATCCCGACAACGTCGAAGTCCTTCAGCGGGGTGAAGGTCTCCAGCGACACCAGCGGCAGCTCGCGGCGGCGCAGTTCGTCCTCGAGGTCCCCCCACGGCGAAAAGCACCGCTCGACGCGCAGGTCGTCTTCCCGAGACAGCAGGTCGTACAGGATCTGGGTGCCCAGGTGGGACATGCCCACCTCGTAGACGTCCGGGAAGGCCAGGCAGAGGCTCGCTGCCTCGCCGCCCGGCGCCCGGGTCACGGACCCGAACTCCCCGCCGACGTACCGCGACGGCGACCGCACCTCGTGAAGGAACGGGAGCCAGGGATGGTTCGACAGGTCGATCATGCGTCTCCCACCTTTGGGGCCATTCGTACCCGAACCCGTACCCGTACCCGATGGGCCGAACAGGACCGTACACGGGTACGGGCTCGGGTACGGGTACGGAGCCCTTCGGGCTGCCTACACCTGACCCAGCGTCACGCGGTCGCGCCGGGGGTCCACTTCCCGCACCCGGGCCCGAACGCGGCTGCCCGGGGACAGGTGCCCCAGGCCCGGCACCGGCAGCACCAGAGCCGTTTCGTCCAGCTCCACCAAGGCCCGGGACCCCTGGATCGCGACCACCTCGCCCTCGACTTCCCGGCCGATGGACCGGGCCAGCCACTTCAGGATCCAGTAGCGCTTCGCCTCGCGCTCGGTGGTCAGCAGCGCGTCCGCCTGGGTTTCCAGGTCCCCGAAGGCCCTCAGGATCCGGTCGGTGTCCAGGGGGGCCCGGCGCTCGCGCAGGAAGCCCTTGATCTGCACGTGGGCCAGGAAGTCCTGGAACCGCCGCAGCGGCGACGTCACCTGGGAATACCCCACCACCCCCAGCCCCCAGTGGGGCTCCGGCGTCGTGGACAGCTCGGCGCGCTTCAGCGACCGCAGCATCTTGTAGGCCCAGGCCTTCGACCCGGGCGGCAGGCCCGCCGCAGGGTCCTTTTCGTCCGGCGGGGACTGCTTGCGGTAGACCAGCGGGATGCCGTTGTCCCGCGCGAAGCGTCCCGCCTGCGAGCACGCCAGCACCATGAACTCCATCACCAGCCGTCGCGCCGGCGAGTCCGCCGCCTGTCGTTTCAGCATGGGCACGCCGTCGATGACCCGCACCGACACGTCGTCCCGGTCCACGATCACCGCGCCGGCGTCCACGCGACGCTTCCGCAGCGCCGACGCCAGCGTCCACAGCGTGCGCAGGGCCGATGCCGCGGGATCCGTCGAGGCCGGGTCCGCCAGGATCGCGTCCACCGCGTCATACGTCATCCGCCGGTCCAGCGTCGCGGTCACCGGCGCAACCCGGAACCCCGTCACCAGGCCGTCCGCCGACAGCGTGCACGCGAAGTCCATCACCGGCCGGTCCGCGCCGCCGTCCAGCGACAGCACCCCCTCGGACAGCCCCGGCGGCAGCATCGGCACCTTGCCCGTGGGCAGGTACAGGCTGGCCGCCCGGGCCGCACCCTCACGACCCACCACCCCGTCCAGGGCCACCGCCGCGCTGGGGTCCGCGATCAGGATGTGGACCCGCACGTCGTGCCCCGGCGAGTCGTCCACCCACAGCGCGTCGTCCACGTCGGTGGTCCACGGGTCGTCGATGGCGATGGGGCCGCACGTCCCGGGCCGGACCGCCAGGGGTTCCCGGTCCTCCCGCTCGATCGCGGGCAGCGCCGCCGACGCGATGCGCTCGGCATCGGCCAGCACGTCCTCCGGGAACTCGCGCCGCAGCCGGAAGCGGTGGACGCCCAGGACCTCGTCCTCGTGGAACACCTTCAGGCGCGTCAGCAGCTCGAAGGCCCGCAGAGGCGCGTCGCCGCCGGTCCCGCCGGTCAGCGCCTCCAGCAGGTCCAGGCCCCGCTTCGCGTCCTTGTCCTCGTCGGGCCCGAAGACGGCCAGGGCCTTCAGCCAGGCCACGCCCTGGCGGGTCGCGACGTCGGCCCCGTCGAACGGCTCGATGCCGTCCAGGGCCCCCGTCAGCCGCTCGGCCGCCCGGTTCAGCCGGTCCTTTTCCTGGTCGGCGTGGGCCTTGCGCCGGGAGGCGGCCTCGACCGCCTCGCGGGAATGGGCCGCGTAGGCCCCGGCGCCGATCGCCTTGAAGTGGGTGTCGTCCAGGGCCAACGCCCAGGCCACAGCGGCGCGGTGTTCGGGACCGGGCGCCGGGAAGGCCAGGTCCGCAAGGTCGCCGACCGTCTGGCGCCCGCCATCGCCCGCAACCACGTCCCACAGGGCGGCCAGATCGACGGAAGGCAGTGCCTCCTCGACGCGCTCGCGGAAGGCGATCAGCGATTCGGCGGCGGCCCGGGCCGAATGCAGCGATACACGGGCTTCGGCCACCCAGAAGACCTTGTCTTCGGTCCACGTCTCGCGGACACCGGCCTCGGTCAGCACCGCGACCCGGGGGGACGTCCGTTCGACGATGACCCCTGCCGCGACCCCTTGCCGGATGCGTGCGAAAGCGACCTTTCCTGCTTCGGAACCCGCCATGGCGGCTGCACGGTACCAGACGCGCACGGGGGCTTCAAGGCGCGAGGCTCCGGCGCTACAATCGGCCGCACTCGCAACGCGGCACGGAGGCTCCATGGCGTGGCTTCGCGTCCTTTCCGGTCGTGGGGAAGGATCGACCTTCAACATCGGCGAGCGCACCTTCACGCTGGGCCGGTCCCCGGGGAACCTCGTGCAGCTGCTGGGGAAGGACGTGTCGCGCCGCCACTGCCAGTTCCGGTGGGACGGGTTCAAGCACGTCGTCCAGGACCTGAACAGCGAGAACGGCGTGCTGGTGAACGGCGAGCGCGTCACCGAAAAGACGCTGGCCGACGGCGACCAGGTGTCGATCGGCAAGACCGTCCTGCAGTTCCGCTCCGGGGACCAGATGCCGGGGGCCATCGACCACGCCCAGCGCTGGAAGGAGGTCCGGGCGGAACTCACCGGGGCCTCGACCGCCACGCTGGACCAGAAGGAGCTGTCCGGCATGCTGGGGGCCCTCCGACAGCAGTTGAGCCTCGACGCAACACCCGTACCCGTGCCCGCCTCCCCGTCCCCGATCACCGGCACCTTCTCGGAACTCGCCGCCCAGGCCTTCCTGGACCACCTCCGGGCACCGCGCGAAGTACCGACGCTGGCGACGTACCTCGGCGAGGCGACGACCGGCGCCGGTCGCCTGCTGGGAGCCTGCCGCGTGTCGGTGCTGCTGCGACGGGTCGATGCGACGGGCGCGGCGCGCCTGTCCCCGGTCCTCACGTGGGCCCGGCCCGACCTGGCTCCGGAACCCCGCTCCTCGCCGGTCTTCGCGGAGGTGGTCCGGCGGGCCGTGGTCGAAAACGCGGCCGTTGGGGCCCAGGGAACCGGGCACGGCGCGCCGACGACGGCCATGGCGGCCCCGCTGGGGACCGCCGGCAACTGGTACGGCGTGCTGTACGCGGATTCGTTCGCGGCCGCGCCCGGGCCCTTCCGGAAGGCGCACCTCGATTTCCTGGCCTCGCTGGCCGGGAGGACCGCCGAGTTCCTGCTGTCCACGAAGGGGTGAGGCGCGTTGCCCGGTGGATCCGCGGCCGATCAGGCGGCGGGTCCGGCCGCGTCCCGGGTCCGCAGCCAGTGGCGCACCCACATGAACGCCCCGAAGGCGAACAGCGGGATCCCCAGCCACTGCGACGTCGACAGGCCCAGCACGCCGCCCCGGGCGTCGTCGCGCCAGAACTCGATCGCGAACCGGGCCACCGCGTATAGCATGCAGTAGGTGAAGAACAACTGTCCGTCGAACCGCTGGTGCCAGCGTCGCCAGAAGTACAGGTACCCGAAGATCCCGGCGCAGGCGATCGCCTCCCACAACTGGGTCGGGTACACCGGCAGCGATTCGGTTGCAGCCTTCGTGATCAAGCCCAGTTCCAGGTGGCGGTCCCACGGCGGCGTGTGGGCCGGAAAGGACAGCCCGAACGGCGGGTCCGCCAGGGTCCCGAAGCAGCACCCCGCCAGGAAGCATCCCATGCGGCCGAACACCAGGCCCAGCGGGATGCCGTACCCCGCCAGGTCGCCGACCTTCCACAGCGGCATCTTCCGTCGTCGGATGAACCAGAGGCCCACCGCGGTGGCCAGCGCGAGGCCTCCGTAGTACGTCAGCCCGCCGTACCAGAACTTGATGGGCCGCAGGCAGTCCCGGGCCTGGTGGCAGATCCCTGTGGACGGGTCGCACGTGTCGTATCCCAGCTCGGCCAGCGGCGCGCACTCGGCGTCCGCCGCGCACTTCTTCCCCTTCGGCAGCGTTTCGCCCTTCACCGCGAAGGGGTCCGTGCACAGGTGGACGTAGTCCATCGCGTACCCGTCCGCCGCCACGTGCAGCAACCGCGCCCCGATGATGCCGGCGGTGATCAGGATCATCGCCAGGTCCAGCAGGTCGTTGCCATCGATGCCCAGCCGGGGCGTGTCGCGGTGGGCCACCCACACCAGGAACGTGTAGCCGCCCATCAGCAGCGTGAAGTACGCCGGGAAGGGAATGCCGAAGACCATGAACGTGTCGTGCACCGTCCCCTCTACCCGCGGACCGCAGCATTGTACTCCGCGGCGGTCGGGAACGAGGCCAAGCGCACCCGCCGGTGGTATCCTACGCGCCGGTCAGACGCCCGGAGGAAGCAACGATGCCCCCGACCGATTCTTTCGGAATCAACGTGTTCGAGCAGGTCATCGCCTCCAGGGGCATGGTCCTGATGGTGCTGCTGGTCCTCATCGGCATGTCGATCGGCTGCTGGTTCATCATCGGCCTGAAGGGGCTGGCGTTCCGGCGGGTGCGGCGCCAGACGACCGAGTTCCTGGAAACCTTCTGGAAGTGCGGCACGTTGGAAGAGGCGGCCTCCGCGGCCGACCGCCTGCCCGACGCGCCCGTCGCGAAGGTCTACCGGGCCGCGTTCGCGGAACTGAACCGCGTGCAGGGCGATCCCCAGGCCGCCGCCGCCTCGCTGGGCATGGGCCAGGGCGCAGGCGGCCACGGCTTCGCGAACATCGAGCGCACGCTGCGCCGGACCCAGCAGGACGAGCAGACACGCCTGGAGCAGCTGGTCCCGTTCCTGGCCACGACCGGGTCGGCCGCGCCGTTCATCGGGCTGTTCGGGACCGTCTGGGGCATCATGAACGCCTTCGCCTTCATCACCCCCGACAAGCCGATCCTGGAAACGGTGACGCCACACATCGCCCAGGCCCTCGTGGCCACGGCGATGGGCCTGCTGGCGGCCATCCCGGCCGTGATGGCGTACAACTACTTCACCAGCAAGATCCGGGTGTTCGTGGTCGAAATGGAAAACTTTTCCATCGACTTCCTGAACATCCTGCGCCGCCACTTCCTCCGCGACTGAAATCGCCGGGGACCAGGAGGGACCGCCATGGGAATGGGCGACCCGGGCCACAAGGGCATGCTGGCCGAGATCAACGTCACGCCCCTCGTGGACGTGATGCTCGTGCTGCTGATCATCTTCATGATCTCGTCGTCGATCGAAACGGCCCAGATGCAGCAGGAAAAGGCGCAGCAGAAGCAGGCCGAGAAGGTCGAGCGCATCGATCAGAAGGTGCCGGTGAACCTGCCGCGCACCGACGCCGAGCCCGTGAACCTGGCCCAGGAGAAGAAGCTGGTGCTGAGCATCACCGCCGATCTGCAGTTCTTCGTCGGCGACACGCTGGTGGTCGACTGCCTGCCGATCGCGCCGGACCTGAAGGGCATCGTGGGTGCCCGTCGCCGGCCCTGGAGCCGCGACGAGGACCGGCTGTTCAAGCCGTGCCTGGACGCGCTGGTGACCAGGCTGGCGGCGAACGAAAAGCTGAAGCGGGACGGCGAGATGTACCTGCGCGCGGACGAGAGCATCCCCTACGGCCTGGCCCTGAAGGTGATGGCGAAGGTGCGGGCGTCCGGCGTGGGCAAGTTCGGGCTGGTGGCCGATCCGGAGGGCTGATCGGTGGAAGGCGCAGCACCAGCGACCGGGGGCCCAACCGGGCTCGGCAGGCGGGAGGTGGCTTTCGGGGCCGCGATCGCGCTGCTGGTCCACGTGGGCCTGGCGGTGATGCTCGCGACGGCCGGCGGGTCGTCCGAGGACGACGTCGCCGAGCGCCTGCTGCAGAAGCGCCTGTGCGACGGGTTCCGCTGCCCCTCCCAGGTGGTGCGTTCCGACCGCCGGGGCCCGGACTCGCCGTCCGCCGCGGACCTGGGCATCATCGAGGCGTCCGTCATCCCCCAGTTGGGCCTCGCGGCCGACCAGAAAGGCCTGCCGAAGCTGACCAAGTACGAGCAGGCCGAGCGGATCGAGGAGGCGGTGAACCTGTCGAAGGACCCCGTCCAGGACCGCGAAACCGCTCGGATGGACGTGAAGAAGAAGGCCGCGGAACGCGACAAGCGCAAGCCCGGGTCGCTGGCGGCCATCCTGGGCGCGCCCGACGACGACGACCCCCGCAAGCGGGCCACGTCGCTGGACAAGATCGTCGGGTCGGCGGACGGCAGCGTCTGGGGCAGCGGGACTGCGACCCAGGCCGGCAACCTCTATGCCGGCAAGGTCGCCCTGGCGATCCGCGAGCAGTTCACGATCCCGCCGTTCCTGTCCGAGGATGCGCTGATGCGGCTGCGGGTGCGCGTGAAGGTCACGAAGCTGAGCGCGGCCGGGCAGATCCTGGCGTTCGAGGTGGTGGAATCCGCGACCGATTCGCGGTTCACCAGCGCGGCCCTGGCGGCCGTGAAGCGCTTCGCCCCCGAGGACGGCGGCATGGTCTACCTGCCCGCCCCGGACGGCCCGACGCTGGATTACATCAATCGCCGCGGCATGGTCATCGACCTCGACGGCGCACTCTTCAAGCGGTGACGCCCTGAGGACTCGACTGCCACCGGCCCCCTGCACCCTCCCGGCTCTGCTGTGCCTGCTGGCGTCGTTGCCCGTCGTCGCCCAGACGACGGCCGCGGCCCCGGCCGGAGGTGCCCCGCCGGCCATCACCTTCGCTGCGGACCCGCGCTGCCTCGCCTTCGGCTGGGACCCCCTGAAGCCCCCGCCCCCTCCGCCCGTCGCAGGCCCGATCGTGTACGACCTGTCCGACGACGGATCGCTGCGCCCGCTGGCCGACATGGTGCGGACGACCCTCGCGAACGACCTGGACCTGTCGGGAGCCTTCCGGCGGCTGCCCCCGACCGCCGCGCCGTCCACGGGCGCCCTCTTCTGGCTTTCCGACGAGGCCTTCGACTACATCGGGTGGGGCGAGGCCGGGGCCTGGATGGTCGTGACCGCCGAGGTCGGCCCGTCGCCGGCCGGGGTTCGCCTCCGCCTCGCCGCCTGGATGGTCGAGGAGGGGGATCGCCTGCTGCTGCCAAGGGCGGAGGCCGAGGTGCCCGCCGCCCGCGCTCCCGCCGTCATCCACGCCTGGGTCAACCACCTCCTGCGCTGCGTGACCACGGTCCCCGGCGCCTATGGAAGCCGCATCACGTACGCCCGGCGGCTGGCGACCGGCCAGCCCAAGCAGATCTGGGTCGCGGAGTTCGGGTCCTCGCTGCAGTCCGTGGTCAGCGACGACCGCGAAGGCGCGATGCTGCCCGCCTGGGCGCCGGGCGGACGGATCGCCTGGACCGGGTACAAGGCTGGCAACCCCGACGTGTACGTGGAGGGTGCGTCCTTTTCAGCGCGACCCGGGATGAACACCGGCATCGCGTTCTCCCCTGACGGCCGGATGGCGGCCGTGACGCTGGCCCCGGAAGGCAACCCGGACGTCTACCTGCTGGACTCCCGGACCGGCGCCGAACTCTCCCGCCTCACCTCCGGCCGCAACATCGACACCAGCCCGGCGTGGTCCCCGGACGGCCGGCACATCGCCTTCGTGTCTGACCGCAGCGGCCAGCCCCAGGTGTGGGTGATGAACGCCGACGGGTCCGAGCCCCGTCCCCTGCCGCTGCCGGGCGAGTACAACACCAGCCCGGACTGGTCCCCGGACGGCGCCCTGATCGCCTACCAGAGCCGCGGCGAAGGCGACCGGTTCGCGATCTGGGCCGTGGACGTCCGGACCGGCGACGCCCGGCCGTTGACCTCGGGCCGCACCAACGACGAGGAACCCTCCTGGTCCCCCGACGGCCGGCGCATCGCCTACACCTCCGCGCCGCGCAGGGGACGCAAGGGCCTCTGGGTGATGGATCGCGACGGCTCCCACGCCCGCGCCGTGTTCCAGGACGACGGCGACTACTTCACCCCCGCCTGGGAACGGACCTTCCCCGACCCGGGGCGGTGAGGCCCCCCCCGACTGGAACCGGAGCCGCCCATGGCGTATCCTCCGCCAGAAACACGCCCCGGGGGGAGACGTGCCGCGACCCGACGATGGACGATTCCGCCGCACCCTCGCCTGGATTTCATCCCACGTTGAGTTCCTGGTCGCGCTGGGCGCGCTGGCTCTGTACGCCTCGACGGTCTACCCGGGCGTCGGCGGCATCCTGAACTACGGCGACTCGGCCAAGTTCCAGTTCCTGGGGCGGATCCTGGGCCTGTCCCACCCGCCGGGCGCCCCGCTGTACCTGCTGGTGACCCACCTCTGGTCGTGGCTGCCGCTTGGCGTCGAACCTGCGGTGGCCATGAACCTCTTTTCGTCCGTATGCGCGTCCCTGGCCCTGGCGCTGGTCTTCAGAACCATCCGCCGGCTGGGCGTGGCGATGCTGCCGGCCCTGACCGCGGTGGTGCTGCTGGCCCTGACGCCGGTCTTCTGGGAGTTCGCCACGGAAGCCGAGCTGTACGGCCCGCTGTGCCTGTGCGTAGCCTTCTTCCTGCACCGGATGGTGATCTGGTGGCAGGACCGCCGCCCCCGCGATCTCTTCATCCTGCTGGGCGGCTTCTTCGCGGCCTTCGGCGTCCACTACCTGATGGTGATGCTGGCGCCCGCGCTGTTCTGGGGGCTGGCCCGGGGCGACTGGCGACTGGCCGTCCGCCCGCGATCCCTGCTGATCATCGCGATCCTGGGCCTGGTCGCGGCGCTCCCGCTGTCCTACTTCGGCTTGCGACACGACACGGCACCCTACTCGGAAGCCCCGGCCGTGCTGGACCTGGACGCCTACGTGGGCTACATCCTGTCCCGTGGCTTCCAGAACCACATGTGGAAGGGCACGGCCCTCGAGGTGCTGGCGCTCCATCCGTGGCAGGAGCGGGTCGTCTTCATCGACCAGATGGCGATCTGGGGGCTCGCGCTGGCCGGCATCGGCCTGGTCGTCCTCGCGGCACGTCGGCAGGCCGGCCTCGCCGCGTTCCTGGCGCTGGGCGCGGCGGTCCCCATCTGGTTCATCGCGTCGTACGACATCCCGGATCGCCTGGGCTTCTACCTGCCCTCGATCGTGGTGCTGTCGGTGGCGGCCGGCGTCGGCCTCGGGGCGATCTGGGACGCGGTCCGAGTGCCGCGCCTGCGGTGGGCCCTCCTGGCGCCGCTGGTCATCGCGCCCGTCCTGGTGCTGACGGCGATGCATGGCGCGAAGGGCTACGAGGCGCTCCGCCAGGCCCTGCCCGACGACCTGCTCCGCGACGAGGCGTCGGGCGAGGTGTGGGACATCCAGCGCCTGGCCGATCTGGCCGAGCCCTCCGCGGCGTTGCTGGTGCCCTGGTACGACTACGGCCACCGCGAAATCGCCAACTACACGCGGTTCACCGCCCCGGGCGCGACCGAGCGCGGCGTCCACATCGAGTGGACGGACGAGCCTCCCGCCGAGTGGACATGGGCCCAGCGGGCCTTCCGCCCCGACCCGCGCACCGATCCGGTCGTCTACGCGTTCTCGACGGGCCACCGGGACCTGCTGACCCGGGCGGGCTACAGCGTCAAGCGAATCGCGCTGCTGCGCGACAACGGCGACACGTTCCACGTCTTCGAGGCGCGGCCCGTCCACCCGGCGAAGTGATATCCTTCCGTCCGGGCGCTACGGTCCAAGCGAGGTCCCCCATGTCCCGAGCCCTCGGCCAGCAGGCCGGCCGCCGGCACTCCCGGTCCCTGCTCCGATCCCTCGCAATCCGCGAGGCCCCCGAGGTGCTGGATCACGGGTCGGACTTCCCGGTGGCCCTGTGCAAGGCCGACGGCGCCCGGGCCCGGGACGCCGACGGGAACCGGTACATCGACCTGACGTCCTTCTTCGGCGTCGCCACCGTGGGCCACAGGCACCCGGCGGTCTTCGACGCGCTGCGCACCCAGTCCGGCCGACTCCTCCACGCGATGGGGGACGTCCACCCGGCCGACGTGAAGGCCCGCTTCCTGCGCGAGATCGCCCGGCGCCTGCCGGCCGAAGACTACCGCGCCGTGCTGTCCCTGAACGGGGCCGACGCGGTCGAAACGGCGCTCAAGTTCGCGGCGGCGGCCACGGGTCGCGCCGGCGTCGTGGCCTTCGAGGGGTCCTACCACGGCCTGTCGGCGGGCGCGCTGGAGGTCACGCACCTGCCTGCCTTCCGCCGGCCGTTCGCGGCGATGCTGTCCGGTCGCGGACGCTTCGTGCCCTGGCCGGCGGCCGACGGGTCCGACGCCCCGGCCGTGCTGGACGCGGTGCGTATTGCCGCACGCGCCGACGGTCCTTTCCCCGTGGGCACGGTCATCATCGAGCCGATCCAGGGCCGGGGCGGGGTCCGGATGCCGCCGCCCGGCTTCCTCGCGAACCTGGCGGCCCTGTGCGCCGCCGAGGGCCTGGTGCTGGTGTTCGACGAGGTCTATACCGGCGTCGGCCGCACCGGCACCTTCCTGCGGTGCGAGGCCGAATCCGTGGTCCCGGACGCCGTGTGCCTGGGCAAGTCCCTCGGCGGCGGCGTGCCGCTGTCGGGCTGCTGGATGCGCCCCCGGTTGGCCGACGCGGTGTCCCGGGCCGGCGTCGAGGCGGTCCACACGTCCACGTTCCTGGGCCATCCGCTGGGGTGCGCCGCGGGCCTGGGCGTGCTGAAGGCCCTGGACCGCGGGCGCATGCTCCAGAAGGCGGGCCGGATCGAGGCCGTGGTGCGGGCGCGGGCCGAGGCCTGGCGCGAAGCCACCGGCTGCGTCCGCGACGTCCGCGGCGTCGGCGCGATGATCGGCGTGGAACTGCAGGCCCCGGGCGGCGGTCCCGGCGGTCCCCTGGCAGGCCGCGTGGTGGCGCGCGCGCTGAAGGACGGAGTGATCCTGCTGACGGAAGGCCTGGCCGGCGACGTGCTGGCGTTCACGCCGCCCCTGTCGATCCCGCCCCGGGACCTGGAACAGGCGCTGGGCCTGGTCGAACGCGCCCTGACCGAGGAAGCGGCAACCCCATGAACACGAATCCCATCGACCCCGCCCTCGTCGCCGCCGTCCGGGACTTCATCCAGTCCTGCGTCCAGGGCGACGACCCCGGCGACTTCGATTCCCTGTGCCTCGAAATCGCGGCGGCCCAGGACGCGCTGGACGACGACCCGGCCCGGGGCCTCGCGGCGATCCGGCCGGTCCCCGAAACCGGCTTCAAGCTGATGACGCTGGCCCACTTCCCGCCCTCGGAGGCCCAGGCGACGTTCTTGACCTCGGGCACCACCACGGGCATGCCGGGCCGTCACCTGGTCCGGGACCTGGGCCTGTACCGCCTGTCGGGCGTAGCCGGCTGCCGGCGCTTCGTGCTGCCCGACGGGGCGCCGATGCGATTCGTCCACCTGATCCCGCCGGGGTCCGATCGGCCCCAGTCCTCGCTGTCCCGGATGGTGGACGACGTCGTGGAGGCCCTCGGGCGGGGGCCGGCGGTGTGCGCCCGGACCGGCGACGCGGTGGACCTGGGCGTGGCGATGCAGGCCTTCGAGGCGGCGGCCGGGACCGGCGAGCCCCTGTGCGTGCTGGGCACCTCGCTGGACTGCCTGACGCTGTTCGACGGCATGCGCGCCCGGGGCGCCTCGCTGGCGCTGCCGGCCGGGAGCCGGGTGATGCACACCGGCGGGGACAAGGCCACCGGCCGCTCGATCACCCGGGAGGCCCTTCGGGAAGAATTCCAGGCCCTGCTGGGCGTCCCGCCGGACCTCGTGATCGAGGAGTACGGGATGACCGAACTGCTGTCGCAGGCCTATGACGCCCCGCGCGTCACGCCAGGCCCGCGACGGCTGGTGCCGGTGCCCTGGATGCGGACCCGGGTGCTGGACCCGGCCACGATGGACGAGGTGCCGGACGGGGACCGGGGCATCCTGTGCCACTACGACCTGGCCAACGTGTACACGGCGGTGGCGGTGCTGACCGGCGACACGGCGCTGCGCGTCCAGGACGGCTTCACGGACATCGTCCGGGCCCCGGGGGCGGTCGCCCGGGGGTGCTCGACGGAAGCATCGACCCGGACCCTGTAGCCCGCCCGAGCACATGGACGAAGCCGACGGGTTTCCGGCAGGAAACTCCAGGCGAAGGCGGAGTCGCCTCGGGCGCACTGAACGACCCGGCCGTGCACGGAGAAACCCGACGTCCATGAATCCTGGCTTCCCGACCCTGGACGACGACGCGCTGGCCGCGACGATGGCCGCGCTGGCCGCAGCGGGCTTGGCCCCGGACTGGCCGACGCCGTCCGATCGGGCCGCACTCGCCGGGTCCACCGGATGGTCCGGCCGGCACCTGGACGAGGCCGTGCGTCGCGCCTTCGCCCCGTACACGCTCGCCGCCTGCCGGCGCCTCGTGTCCCTGGCCCGGCGAACCGCCTCGGCCGCGCGCGCATCCCCCGGGAATCTCGACGCACCGCTCCCCGGCAACTGGGGGCTGCTGGCCATCCTCGCGGGCCGCGTCCCGGCCGTCGCCTCGGGTGCCCTGTTCCAGGGCCTCGCCGCCCGCCACACGGTGGTCCTCAAGCCCTCGTCCGCCGAGCCGGCCTTCGCGCGGCTGCTGTGCGACCTCGTCGCCCGCACCGCCCCGTTCCTCGCGCCGGCGGTCACCCTGCTGGACGCGCCCCCGGGCGATCCGCGCCTGGTCGATGCCGTGGCCGCCGCGCCGGCCGTCCTCGCGTACGGATCCGACGCCACCGTGGCCGCGGTCCAGGCCGCCCGCCCCGGCCGCCTCACCCTGGTCGGCGGCCACCGCGAATCCATCGCGATCCTCTTCGGCGACGCGCTGGGTTCGACCGCCAGCGCAAAGCGCCTGGCCCGGGCCATCGCCCGCGACGCGTCGATCTACGACCAGTCCGGATGCCTGTCGCCGCAGGTCGCACTGGTCGAGGACGGCGCCCCCGTGCCCGCGCGCGCCTTCGCCCACCTCCTCCACGAGGCCTTCGTCGAAACGGCGCGCACGTTGCCGCCCGGCCCGATCCCGATCCTCGACGCCGCGGCCGTCCGGATGTTCCTGGAGGAGTCCCGCCTGCTGGCCCGCGCCTCGGGTGGCCTGGTGCTGCCGGCCTCGGGCCCCGTGCCCCCGGTGGTGGCCTTCCTCCCCGACCTCCCGGCCCGTCGCGCCCCCGGCTGCCGCGTGCTCCAGGTCGTGCCGTTTCGCGGCGATCCGGACCTCGCCTCGCTCCTTCCGACGCTGGCGAGTCGCCTCCAGGGCCTCGCGGTCGCCGGCGATCGACGCCGCCTCGCCGCGGCCCTCGACCGCTTCCAGGCCTTCCGCCCCTGCCGCGTCTGTGCGCCGGGCCGCCTCCAGTCCCCGCCCGCGGGCTGGCCCGAGAACGGCGTGTCGGTGGTCCGCGCGCTGGCCGCCGCGCGTCCGTCGGACTGACCCCGTCGCGGCGCGTTCCCAGGGGGAGCCCGGAATCAAATCCACTTTCATCGCGAAAAATGGGATCAGCTCGGTCAAATTCCAGGCAATTTATTCGTGGGCAGGTTCGGGATGCCGCTTCGCCGACCCCGCGCGGCCTGCCCATGCGGGTCAATCCTTGCCTGGAATGTTTCGCGCTATCGCTCGGGTGGAGCCGGGGGTATCCGGGACGCGTCAGTGCTTCCGCTCGTCCTCGGCCTTGACCAGTACGACGGTGACGTTGTCGCGGCCGCCGTGGCGGTTGGCCCGCTCGATCAGTTCCTTGCAGCAGCGGTCCAGGTCGTGGCCCTGCTCGCGGACCACGGCCAGCATCTCGCTGTCTTCCATTTCGCCCGACAGGCCGTCGCAGCACAGCAGGTAGGTGTCGCCGGCCCGCAACTCCTCGACCCGCGTGTCCACCGCGACCGTGTCCTTCATGCCCAGCGCCCGCACGATGATGTTCTTGTGGGGGAAGTTCTTGATCTCCTCCTCGGTGATCTGCGCCAGCTTCTTGTATTCCTCGAGGAGGCTGTGATCGACGGTCATCGGCTCGATGCGCCCGTCCCGGATCCGGTAGCACCGCGAATCCCCGACGTGGGCGATCGCGATCTTCGAATCGAAGACGTGCACCGACACGCAGGTCGTCCCCATGCCCTTGAACTGGATCGCCGTCGAGGCCTTGTCGAACACCTGGAAGTTGGCCCACTTGATGCCCACCGCCAGCCGTCCCTCGGGGTCGGACAGGCGACGGTCCGGCTTGTAGGGCCAGGTGACGTCGGCGTCGGCGCTCTGGCGGAAGAACTGGCCGATCTCGTCCACGGCAAGTTGCGAGGCAATCTCCCCACTTGCATGCCCGCCCATGCCGTCACAGACGACGAACAGGCTGTCGTCAGGCTGCACCAGGAAGCGGTCCTCGTTGTGGCTGCGCTTGCGGCCGACATCCGTCGCGCCTGCGTACCGCAACTTCATGCCCATCCTCCCGGTCCCGTTCGACTTCAAGAGGATACCACCCCTGTCCGCGGTCAAGCAAACCCGCGTGGTCCGCGCGGCGCAGTTCGGGGCGACGGTCCCGTAAGGCTCCGCCCGCCCCGGGTCGACGGCGTCGCACCCGCCGCCTACAATCCCCCCGTTCGAATCGTCCGGGTCGCGTGCGGCCCGAACGGCTTCCTGGAGGGTCCCATGCTGTCGGATGCCATCGTCGTCACCGGGGCCCGCGAGCACAACCTCGCGAACGTCACCGTGTCGATCCCCAAGTTCCGCCTGGTGGTCTTTTCGGGCGTGTCCGGTTCGGGCAAGTCGTCGCTGGCCTTCGACACCGTGTTCGCGGAAGGCCAGCGCCGGTACGTCGAATCGCTGTCGGCCTATGCGCGCCAGTTCCTGGGGCAGCTGGAAAAGCCGCGCTACGACAGCATCCGGGGCCTGACGCCGACCATCGCCATCGAGCAGAAGTCGGCGTCCTCCAACCCCCGGTCCACCGTCGGCACGATCACCGAGGTCAACGACTACCTGCGCGTGCTGTTCGCCCGCGTGGGCGAGCAGCGCTGCCACTCCTGCGGCCTGCCCGTCGCCCGCCAGGAACCCGGCCAGATCGTCCGCGAGATCCTGGAACTGGCCCAGGCCCACCCCGGCGCCGACGGCAAGGGCGCCAAGGTCGTCCTGATGGCCCCGCTGGCCCGCAACCGCAAGGGCGAGTTCAAGGACCTGTTCGAGTCGCTGCGGGCCGACGGCTACGTCCGCGTCCGCATCAACGGCGTCATCAGCGACCTGTCCGACGTGACCGGCCTGGACAAGAACAAGAAGCACGACCTGGACGTGGTGGTGGACCGGCTGGTGCTGAAGGATGGGATCGCCCCGCGCCTGACGGACTCGGTCGAAACCGCGCTGAAGGTCGGCAAGGGCCGCGTGGTGGTGGCGCCCGACGGCCAGCCGGAACGCGTGTATTCGGAGCACCTGGCCTGCGAGCCCTGCGGCCTGTCGTTCCCGGAACTGTCGCCGCAACTGTTTTCCTTCAACAACCCGGCTGGCGCCTGCCCGTCGTGCAACGGACTCGGTTCGTCGCTGACCATCGACCCGGAAAAGGTGGTCCCCGACGGCACGTTGTCGCTGCACCAGGGCGCGGTGGAACCCTGGGCGAACGCCTTCGCGGAGGAGGGCGGCTGGACCGGCGAGATCCTCGAGGGTCTGGCGAAGCGCCACGGCATCGACATGGATCGCCCGTTCAAGGACCTGTCGGACGAGCACAAGCACCTGATCTTCTTCGGGGACACCCGGCGCGTGCCGGTCGAGTGGCGCTCGAAGAACTTCAACGGCTCCGTCGCGATCCGCTTCGAGGGCGTCGCCACGATGCTGCTGCGGAGGCTGCGCGAAACGAAGTCCGACGAGATGCGCACGTACTACCAGAAGTTCCTGACCGACCAGCCGTGCGAGACCTGCGAGGGCAAGCGCCTGCGCCCGGAAGCGCTGGCGGTCCGGGTCGGCCCGTTCGGCATCGCGGACCTCAGCGAGATGGCGATCGGCGGCCTGCGCCGCGAGGTGGCGGGCCTGGCGTTCGAGGGCTCGAAGGCGCTGGTGGCGGTGGAACTGCGCAAGGAGATCCTGTCCCGGCTGACGGTGCTGGAGGACCTGGGCATCGGCTACCTGAACCTGGCCCGCTCCGGCGCGTCGCTGTCGGGCGGCGAGGCGCAGCGCATCCGGCTGGCGTCGCAGCTGGGCAGCGAATTGACCGGCGTGACGTACATCCTGGACGAGCCGTCGATCGGCCTGCACCCGCGCGACAATGGCCGCCTGATCAGCACGCTGACGCGGCTGCGCGACCTGGGCAACACGGTGCTGGTGGTCGAGCACGACCGCGACGCGATCCTGTCCGCGGACCACGTCATCGAGTTCGGGCCAGGCGCCGGCCGCCTGGGCGGGCACGTGGTCTTCGAGGGCACGCCCGACGAAATGCTGCGGTCGGAGGACTCGCTGACGGGCAAGTACCTGTCGGGGCGGATCAGCATCCCGGTGCCGGCGACCCGCCGGAAGGGGAAGAGTTCGTTGACGCTGCGGGGCGCGACGGGCCACAACCTGAAGAACGTGGACGTGGACATCCCGCTGGGCTGCTTCACGGTGGTGTCGGGGGTGTCCGGCGCGGGGAAGTCGTCGCTGGTCACGGAAACGCTGTGCCCGGCGCTGCAGCGTCTGCTGATGGAGGCGCGCACCAGTCCGCTGAAGTACCGGGAATTGAAGGGCCTGGAGCACCTGGACAAGGTCATCGTCATCGACCAGGAGCCGATCGGCCGCACGCCGCGCAGCAACCCGACGACGTACACGAAGGCGTTCGACATGGTGCGGACGGTGTTCGCGGAAACCCGGGAGGCGCGCGTCTACGGGTACGCGCCGGGCCGGTTCAGCTTCAACGTGCACGGCGGCCGGTGCGAGCGGTGCCAGGGCGCGGGCGTGCTGCGGGTGGAGATGCACTTCCTGCCGGACGTGTTCGTCACGTGCGACGAGTGCCACGGCCGCCGCTTCAACGAGGCGACGCTGCGGGTCAAGTACAAGGACCTGACGATCGCCGACGTGCTGGACCTGACAGTGGACGAGGCGGTCACGGTGTTCGCGAACCACCGGAGCCTGAAGCGCATCTTCGGGACGCTGCAGCAGGTCGGCTTGGGCTACGTGCACCTCGGCCAGCCCTCGCCCACGCTGTCCGGCGGCGAGGCCCAGCGCATTAAATTGGCGCGCGAGCTGGCGAAGGTTGCGACGGGGCGGACGCTGTATGTGATGGACGAGCCTTCCACTGGGCTGCACTTCGACGATGTCAGGAAGTTGTTGACCGTGGTGAACAGCCTGGTCGACGCGGGCAACACGGTGCTGATGATCGAGCACAACCTGGAGATCCTGAAGGTCGCGGATCACGTCATCGATTTGGGTCCGGAAGGCGGCGAGGCCGGTGGGTTGATCGTGGCGTCGGGCACACCGGAAGCGGTCGCGGCCAGGGACGACTCAGCCACCGGCGTCGCGCTTCGGTCGGTCCTTCCTGGCTGGCACACCCCGTCCGCCGAAGCACCCGCTGCCCCATCCCGCACCCGCAAGAAGAAGTAGGTCATCATTGGCAAGCGCGGGCCGGCGGGCTCGTCATGAGGTGGGCCGGGGGACGGTGAGCCTGCTCCGCGGTCCGTCGCTCCCATGTAACCCAAGTAGATCCCCCGCAACACGACCCTTGCCCGCCACCCAAGTATGATCCCTCTCACCACGTCCGCCCGCGCCTTTCACCGCTCCGCAGGCCAACCGTCCCCCGCCCAGCACCGTCCGGTCCCTCTCGTTGCCCGCCGGCCAAGGAATGCTTCACGTCACAAGTTTCGTGGCAATGCAGCGGAGCCACATAGTGGCAGTTGGGCAGACCGAGAGCACTGCAACGCCGGTGGTTGCTTGGCTCTTCGATTCGTCGCATCATTCCGTCGATGAAGACGTGGCGAACATACCTGCGTTGCCCCAACTGCGAGGGCGCCGGATTTGATGCGCCGGTGAATCTTGACATGAACGGGTTCTTGGCGACGAAACCCAACTGCCCAAAGTGCGGCGCCTCTTGCTCCGTTCCCTTTGTGACCGGCGTTGGTGCGGAGGATCTTCGAACGGTCTTTGATGTCGACAATGAGGTTGACCGGGGCGTCATCAGGCTGTTGATCGCCCGTGACGCCTTGATGTTTGCGAGCCAGGCATACATTCGCGCCTTCATTCAAGAGGACCGCTTTGCGGCACCCACGAAGTTTTGGTGGTCTGTCGAAAGGATGCACCTTTTCACGCAGGTCGCAGGCTACCTGCATGAGGCGCTGAAGGCGTTTGCCTGGTTGGACAAGAAGGGCTGGTTCGAGCCGAACCTTGGATCTACGAAGAAACACGAGCCTGCTGTCAGAAAGGCGCTGGATGACCTCAGAACGGCGGTGGCGTCAGACGTCTACAGACAACTGGCCTTGGTTCGCAACAAAACCTCGTTCCATTTTGATGACAGCGATATCAAGGCGGCGTTTCAGGCGCTTCCCGAAAGGACGGCGGATTTGCCGGTTCTTGTGTTCAATGGCACCGGTCGGCATTCCTTTCGTTCCCCTCTCGGGGCGGAGGTGATGTCAGGTATCATCGTTCAGCGAAGTGATGCCCAGCGTCTCCATGAATTCATTGTCGAGACGGTCTCCTGGTATTGTGACCTTGTCGATGGAACCGTTGGCGGATTCCTGGCTGCCCGTGGGGTCAAGCAGCGCTAGAAACCGTTCGTGCCTCTCCCGCGCCGGGCTGCCCAACCAGCGCATGCAGTGGACGCCACTGACCCGCAAGCCGTTCTGCAAGGACCAAGCCCTCGATGGCGCTGGCCCATCCCCCTTGGGGCTCCCTCTATCGGTTCTTGCCTGCGTCTTGGTTTCCCGCTTTGAACGCCCTTGAAAGGGGTTTGCCCCGTTCGAGCCTGACCTGTTGAGCGATGTGCCAAGAGACGTTAGGATGCCTGAGCATGTGACCGGATGGATTCGCGACAGGAGCAGACGGACTCATGTTAGACAAGGGAGGAGTTGAAGTTGAAATCGCCTGAAATCAAGCTCACGGGATACTCATCTTGGTTGACCAGTTCTGGAGGCGCAGGCATCAGCGGCGCGATCACCAACGCTGTGTGGAGTGATTCCGTCATGATGCAGGAGATTCTGCCACTGGAGGCGCGGTCCTGGCCGCGGGCCGACGGACGAATCGACCTTTACTGTGGATTGCACGCCAGATGCGCGCAGATGTTGTTCTATCAGGCCGGGGTGGAACTTCCAAGAAACGCATATCTTGAGGTGGGCAATAGGGAAATGTGGTATTTCCTGCATTCGCCTATTACAAACTTCGGGCCCGCCCTGGCCCTGCTACGCAGTGGAGTGAAGGTCTACTTGTTTGTCGATGGCAATACTTGTGTCGGTGGCTTGGATACCGCCACAGAGAGTCCGCTTCCCTGAACACGTATGAACTCGCAAGCCGCTTGAGTCAAGACTGCCAGCCCGGCGCGCTGTTCAGCGTACAATGGCGGGGAGCGCAAACCACGCTGAAAGCTCGGAACGCGAGGCACGTGCTCAACTGGACGACCCGTGCGTGACACGGAGGAACGAATCGTGGCCGTCCGACGTGCCGACGAGGACCCGGCCCTGGCATCGGCCAGCGACCTCCCCGATCGAGGTTTCCCTTTCCCGATTGTCGATGTGGCATTCGCTCCGCTCCGCGGTGCCCGTTCGACATTCCTCATCGTGCTGTTCGTTGAATTCGTGCGTGAGGCCCTTACCTTCTCGTTGGGCTCCACGTTGATTTCGACGGACGCGAACTGGGACGTCGGCGCGCTAGGATTGATGGTGATCGTCTATCTGATCGTTTCCTGTCTGCGTCAGGTCGGGACCTCCGGAAACGACAACGTGAGCGCTTTGACCCATACCCTCTGTTTCGACAGTTATGTCGTGATTGCCACAGCCCTCGTGCTGCCACCATTCGTAGCCTTCCTGGCTTCTTCCTGGGTGTTCGGCTGGGGCAATGCTCCGGACTGGGACCGTGTTTCAACCGCCTGGGAATTCCTCTTAGTCATTGCCACCGCACTCTGGGCCGTGTCGGTCCCGATGTCGATCCTGCTGGTCGCGGTTTGCGGAGAGTCGTTCCGCGCCTTGAATCCGATTCGAGTGGCGCGCGCGATCTGGACGACTGGCTGGCACTATGTCGGAACCTGGGCCGCATGCGCCGTCGTCGGCTCGGTCGCCTTCGCGTCGAGCTGCACCTTGTGGCAACTCCCGGCGCTCGGTCCCTTCCTGGCCTTCGCCGCAGTCGCGTACTTCCTAATCGCTGCGGCATGGGCGTTCGGGTCTCTGGCTTGGCAGTCGGCATCGCGGTGGTCCGTCGACTGACAGAGACGTTAATTCGGACGCTTCAATACGCTCACGGTTGACACGCGATCAACGGCAGTCGCTCTAAGGCAGGCGGATGGCGACTACTGCTCGCAACCGCCTGCCGCAACTGCTCCCGCACTCGCTGCCGCGACAATCGGCAGCACGCCGGACGGCGCCTGGACGTTGCATTCCGCCTTCAAGTCGAAGTTGTGGAACTGCTTCATCGCGTCCAGCGACTCGTCGGGACGTCCGGCGCGGTGGAGGGCGCGGGCAAGGTAGCACCAGCCGGTCGGGCCGATGCTGGCGGCGCGGCGGGCGGCAGCGACGGCCTGGTCGTAGTGACCCTTCTCGTCGAGGGCTTCCGACAGGTAGGCCCAGCCGGGGCCGAGCCTGGGGGCCACCTCGGTCAGGGCCGTGCAGCGATCGATGACCTCGTCCCAGCGCCTTTCCAGGCGGGCCGATTTGCACGGTTCGTACTCGGCGGGAAGGCGCTGCGGCGGCGAGTGGTTCCATACCAGAGCGGCAATCGCCATCACAACGACCAGCCCGCCCAACACGGATACAGCGGCCAGTTCCCTGCGGGACGAAGCCGGCTTGCCGACCGTTCCCTCCCTGGCAACCGGTTCGGCACCCGGCAGCACGTCCGGGGCCGGCTCATCGACAGTGTCGTCGGCCAGGGACGCCAGCGCTGCACGGGCCTTTTCCAGGTCGTCCTGGCGCACCAGCAGGCGCACGCCCCCCGTACCGTAAGAATAGTGGGGTGCGACGCCGCCGACGGAACGGTCCGGGATGTGGGAAAAGATCCCGGCGTCTTCCAGGACCCCGTGGGCGATCTCGGCCTCGTACAACCGGATGTAACGCCCGACCAGCACCATGTCATCGCCCGACATGATCTTCCCACCTCGTCGTCGCCCATCATGCCACGCCAGGCGTGAGGATCGGCAGCGACAAACTGCGCAGGGATCGCCGGGTATGCCGTCACACGTGCTCGCGTACCGGGCGACGGCGCCCGGCACTTCGACACGCTGGATCCGGGACTGGGCGATCGCACCGGATCGGTGGACACGCGCGATCACGTCTCGGGTGACGCCGCCCGGTCCCCGGAACACTTGGCTCGCGCATCGGGCGATGCCGACGCGCATCGCGACACGCGTGTTCACCGGGTGGACGCTCGCGCCGAGTTCCCGGGAACGTTCTCCCAGGTACCCGGCGCTTCCGCCCAGTCCTCCGACACGCGTGTTCGAACCCTCACCGACCGCGCCCAAGGCGTCGACAACTTTTTTTGCATCCCCCGAAACCGAAATCGCGCGGCCTCCGTCTGTACCCCCCATGAAGGTCGCGGGTGCGGCCAGGCGGAGGCGATTGCGACGAGGTGACCTATGAACTCCATCACACCCAGCACGACGAAACCGGTTCCGTTCTGCGTCACCCTGGGGCGCGTTCATGCGCTGCGCCTGGAGGGGGATGCGCGCACGGCCGACCTGGCGCCGGCGATGAAGGCGACCACGGATCGGCTGGAGTGCGCGGGGATGGCCCGGGCCGACGCGGTCCGGGCGTGGAAGGCGGTGGGACTGATGCGGACCGATGCGGCGAAGGCGCTGGTCGTCCAGGTCCACGTGGCCTGGTACCAGTCCCGCGCGGCGGCGGACGTCGCGGGAAAGCCGGAAGCGTTCCAGGCCGCCTTCCCGGAAGCGCTGTCGTCGATGCTCCGCGGCGGCCTGGCGAAGCGGGTGCCGAAGATCCACTCGCTGGTGGAACGGCTGGCCGCGACCGAGGAAGGGGCGTCGAAGACGCTGACCGACGCGCTGGCGGCCTTCGAGGTGGCCCAGGCTGCGTACGTGGAGGCGCGCCGGAAGGCGAAGGACGCCACCCACGCCGTCCACGAGGCGCGCCGGTGCTGGCACGAGGCCTACCGGCTGTCCTTCATGGCGGTGGCCACCCGGATCGGCAGCGCCCGGGCCGCGCCGACGTTCTTCCTGCCGATGGCGCCGCATGCCGCGCCGCCGCCCGTGCCGGAAGGAGGGGGCGGGATGACGCCGGTCCCGGCACAATCCGCACCCCAGCCCGCGTGACGCCCACCTCCCCTCGCTCCCGGGTCTCCCGGGTCCCAGAGCCCGGGGGACTCGGCCCTCACCCCCAACCCCCGACCCACCCCGCCACGAGCCCGCCGGCCCCGGCCCCTCGCAACGGCAATCGAATAACGCCGCCCCGCTCACCGTCGAAGACCGCGTCTCGTTCCGGATGCGGACGCCATGAAGACGACTCTTCACCTTGCAGTCCTCCTGGGATTGGTCCTCGCCACGGCGGCCCCGGCATCGGCCGACGCCTACCCGCGGTATCCCTATCCCTCCTATCCCCCGCCGCGGTATGTGCCGCCGCCGCCCCCACCCCGGGCCCAGCCCTACGACCGCGGGTACTCCTCCGACATCACCTACGCCGCGCCCGCGAGCGTCGATTCGGGGGTCCACGGGTACCTGGGCGTCGGCGGCGCCATGGGATGGGTCGGCGGCGACACGGGCGTCCGGTCGTTTGGCGGCAGCGTCGCGGGCGGCTTCGACCTGTTCGGCGGCGTCGAGCTGGGCCAGTGGCTCGCCCTCGAGCTGGACTGGCGCTACCTGTCGCTGCGGGACGACGCGTACACGCGGTCCTCCCTGAACGAGGTGACCGCCGGCGCGAAGGTGTTCATGCTGCCGCGGGGCTGGCCGGTGCGCCCCTACGCGGCCCTGGGCGTGGGCCTGGCGGTGCTGTCGCCCCTCGAGCGCAACGGCCCCCGCCCCCTCGGCCCCGCGCTGGACCTGGGCGTCGGGGCGGACATCCCGATCGGCCGCCACTTCGCCGTCGGCGCGAAACTGTCCTGGCGCCCCATGTTCCTGGACGCATCCGACCTCGGCGCGCCGCAGGGCGCCGGCCGGACCGCCTTCAACGACCTCTCCCTGTCGCTACGCATGCAAGTGACGTTCTGAACAACCCCTTCAAACCCACTCTCCCCCACCACCCCCGCCCGAGGCCGGCCGGGCACCGCGAGGGACCGGACGGCGCGGCCGGGGGAGCGGGTGTGCCTGCGCAGCGGTTCAGGCGCGACCGAACGTGATGCCGCACCCAACCTCGGGTAGCGATCCCCGCCCGCCCTTCGCACATCCACTTGGGTCACCCATGCGCGCCGGCCCGCGGAGCCAGGCACCCCGCCCCCCGGCCCACCACGCCACGAGCCCGCCGGCCCCCCAACCTCCCGCGATCCACCGGGGAGTTGACATTGGCGCCCACCCGCTGAATCCTCGTCCCGTCCCGGACCCGAGGAATCCGATGAACCGCCTCCACCTCCTCGCCCCGATCGCGGCGCTGGCCCTGGTCCTTGCAGCCTGCGGCGGCGCCCAGCGGACCGGCGACGAAACGCGCTCCGGCGCCCAGCCCTTGACCCTCGGCGTCACCGCCGACGACAAGGTGTCCGCGTCGGACGACGAGGTGGACTGGAAGCGCTTCCACGTCGACTCCCCGACCACCGCCCAGGTCACCCTCTACTGGGACGACCCCTCGGTCGGCGCCCGCGTCACCCTCCGGGACATGTTCGGCGCCCCCCTCGCCGAGGTCCGCCACGCCCCGGGCGCGCAGTCCGATGCCCTCCCCGAGGTCCGACTGGGCGAAGGCACCTATTTCATCGAGATCGTCGCCACCAAGGGCGCCTCCGTGTACACCCTCGACCTGACCCTCGGCGGCCCCTCCTCGGCCGGCGTCCCCCGCCCAGAGTAACCCTGGATCCTCCCCCGGATCCCGCATCGACTTCCGGGGACTTCCGAGACCGCAGACCCGTGGGGCCTCCGGTCTCCCCTGGTGTCTACAGACCCCACCCTGAAGCGTCCCCCACCCCCCCGAGCCTCCGGGGACACCAGCCCCCCAAAAACGTGTGAGAACAGGGCGTTCCAGACCCCCGGGATTTGACAACCCCACCGCTCCCTGATATCCAGTTCCCTCGTCCCCGATTCGGTGTGCCTGCATGAGCCAGTTCGAGGTCGTTCGCGACGTCGGCGAGTCCCTGAAGGAACTCCTCTCCACGTCGCTCAAGGCCGCCGGCTTCACGACCGTGACCGTGTCCAACGACCGTCCCAAGAAGGACAACATGAAGTCCCTTCCGACGGTTTCGTCGTACCTGTACCACCTGTCCTTCGCGCCCGGGTACAAGGAGCGCACCGATTCCCTGGTCACCACCTATTCCAAGGACGGCCACCTGGTGGAGTACTACCAGGACGCCCCGGTCTACATGCAGGCCCACTTCATCCTGTCGGTGTTCGGCAATACGCCGACCGAGGAGAACCTGCTGTTGGGCCTGCTCGTCAAGACCGCGCTGGAAAACCCGATCCTGTTCGGCGAACAATTGAAGGGGGAGTCCTTCTTCCCCGACGACCAGGTGAACCTGTTCCCCAACCTCCAGGCGGACTTCAATGAATCCGTGTCCTTCTGGAGGAGCCTGAACGAGGAAGTACGACCGTCGCTCTTCTACCACGTGCGGTTCCGCGTGGAATCGGAGCGGCGGTCCGGTGATTTGCCGAGGGTCCTTGGCCGGGATCTTGCAGTGCACCAGCCATGATGGGCAACGCACGCAACCCGGAACGGCCAGACGACCCCCGGAGGTCGGTAGGGAACCACTAAGGAGGCTCGAATGGCCACGTCGTATCTGTCCCCCGGTGTCTACGTCGAGGAAGTCGACCGCGGTACCAAGCCCCTGGAAATGGTCGGGACCAGCACGGCCGCCTTCATCGGCGAGTGCAAGGCCGGACCCGTGAACCAGCCGGTGCTGGTCACGAACTGGAGCCAGTACACCAAGCAGTTCGGTGATTTCCAGAACAGCGAGTACCTCGCCCATGCCGTGTACGGCTTCTTCAACAACGGCGGCGGCCGGGCGTTCATCGTCAACGTCGGCACCGTCGAGCAGGCCAAGGAGCGCGGCGAGGACATCAACGGCAAGGCCGCGCTGTACATCGGCACCGACAACGGCCCCGGCACCCGCACCGGTCTGAAGGCCCTCGAGGACATCGAGGACATCAACATCGTCGCGGCCCCCGGCCAGACCGACCCGGTCATCCAGGACGCGGTCCTGTCGCACTGCGAAAACATGCGCTACCGCTTCGCCATCCTGGACTGCCCCGAGGTGATCGAAAAGGGCGGCGTGGACAAGATCCCGAAGCCCCGCGATTCGAAGTACGGCTCCTACTACTTCCCCTGGCTGTCCGTGTACGACCCGATCAAGGGCAACGTGTTCCAGCCCCCGTCCGGGTACATGGCCGGCGTGTACGCCCGCAGCGACGGCGAGCGCGGCGTCCACAAGGCGCCCGCCAACGAGGTCGTCCGCGGCGCGCTGGGCCTGCGCTACGCCATCACCAAGGGCGAGCAGGACCTGCTGAACCCGAAGGGCATCAACTGCATCCGCGCGTTCTCCAACCGCGGCATCCGCGTGTGGGGCGCCCGCACGATCTCCAGCGACGCGTCGTGGCGCTACGTCAACGTCCGCCGCCTGTTCAACATGGTCGAGCAGTCGATCGAGATCGGGACCCAGTGGGTCGTGTTCGAGCCGAACGATCCGCGCCTGTGGAAGCGGGTCACGCGCGACCTGTCGGCGTTCCTGACGCGCCTGTGGCGGCAGGGCGCGCTCTTCGGGAAGACCCCGGAAGAGGCCTTCTACGTGAAGTGCGACGACGAGACCAATCCCCCCGAGGTGATCGACGCGGGCCAGATGATCGTCGAAATCGGCATGGCGCCCGTGAAGCCGGCCGAATTCGTCATCTTCCGGATCGGCCAGATGCCGGCGGGCGGCGAGGTGTCGGAGTAGCCGACCGGTGGGGGCCACGAATCGGTAGGAAACGTCCCGGCGACGCCCCGGGGCGGTGGTGGTTTTCAGTAGGAACGGGAGGTTCAAGATGCCCAACCGGAGAAAGTTCGATCACATCGGGAATTTCAATTTCAAGGTCGAGATCGAGGGCGTGACGCAGGGCGCGTTCCGCAACGTCGAAGGCCTGGATTCGGAAACCGAGATCGTCGAGTACCAGGACGGCGACGACCTGATCCTGCGCAAGCGCCCGGGCCGCACCAAGTACAGCAACGTCGTCCTGAAGCGCGGCTACGTGAACACGGACGAGCTGTGGCAGTGGCGGAAGAAGGTCATCGAGGGGAAGATCGAGCGCAAGAGCGGCTCGATCATCCTCTGCGCCGACGACAACTCCGAAGTCATGCGCTACAACTTCACCGAAGCCTGGCCCTGCAAGTGGAAGGGCTTCACGCTGGACGGCAAGGGCAACGACGTGAACGTCGAGGAAATGGAGCTCGCGGTCGAGAAGATCGAGAGGGCCTGATCCTCGGGACCCGATCGCCGCCCCGGGGGGAGGACCTCCTTCCGGGGCGGCGTCCCCTCTGACTTGGATCAGGAGACACGATGGCCTTCCGAACCGAATTCGAGTTCACGCTGCCGCGTGGGTACGTGGACAAGGACGGCAAGGTCCACAAGAAGGGCGTCATGCGCCTCGCGACGGCGAAGGACGAAATCCTGCCGCTGCAGGACTACCGCGTGCAGCAGAATCGCGCCTACCTGGTGGTGATCCTGCTGTCGCGAGTGCTCACGCGGCTGGGGGACGTCAAGTCCATCAACCCGTCGGTGATCGAGGAGCTGTACGCATCGGACCTGGCGTACCTGCAGGACTTCTACCGGCGCATCAACGAGGATGGCACGAGCCACGTGAAAGTCACCTGCCCGGAATGCAAGCACGCATTCGAGGTCGACCTGGGAGGGGAACTAAGCGTGGGGGAATCGTGAGCTACCCCCTGGACAAGCTGTACCAGGAGGTAGCTTACATCGCGTACCATTTTCACTGGTCCCCGGACGAAGTCCTCGACATGGAGCACCGGGAGCGCCAGATCTGGGTCAAGGAAATCTCCGAAATCAACAAGGAGATCAACCAGACCCGGCAGGGCTAGAGCCGGTCGCGACCACCGCCGGGGTTGCGCTGCGTCGCAAACGCGTCGCAGCCCCGTCAGCCCCGGCCCGCGACCCCACCACGGAGGCGAGCCGTGAGTTCCCCCGGATCGGACATCCGTCCCCCTGGCGTCTACACCGAACCCTCGGAGCGGCGAAACGACGCCCTGGCGCTCACGCGCAGCGGCGTGCCGGGCTTCGTGGGCCTCGCCTGTCGCGGCCCCACCAACGTCCCGGTGAGGATCGCCTCGCCCGGGCAGTTCGTGGCGGTCTTCGGCGAACTGCCCGAGGGCGGCTTCCTGCAGCCCTCGGTCGAGGCCTTCTTCGCCAATGGCGGCAAGGAGTGCTTCGTGGTGCGGGTCGCCCACCGGTCGGGCCGCTCCTTCGGGGAGCCGGCCGCATGCGCAGCGCGCACCTTCCTGGACCGGCGCGAGGCTCCGTCCCTGCAGGTGGCCGCGCTGAGCGAAGGGGCGTGGGGCAACGACATCGCCGTCACCTTCCGGCGACGCGCGACGCGGGCACAGACCTTCCTGACGCTGGACGCGGCCGCAGGGGAGGCCTCGGTGGTGCTGCGGTCCACCCACGGGCTGCGACCGGGCACGCTGGTGCGGTTGCACCGCGACGGGTTCGAGGCCTTCCGGATCGTGGCGGGCGTGAACGGCAAGACCGTGTCGTGGCGGGCAGACCAGCCGCTGGAGTCGGACCTGCCGTCCACGGCGCCGTCCTACGTCGAAACGGTGGAATTCGAACTGGAAGTCCGGTCGCCCTTCCATCGGGAGGCGTTCACGGACCTGTCGCTCCACCCGGCCAGCCCGGGCTTCATCGAGCGCGTGGTGGCGGACCGGTCGCGGCTGATCCGCGTGACGGTGCTGTCGCCGGAGCCGGCGGAGGGGCGCGTGCCATCGGACCAGGATCTCCCGGCCGACGCGACCGAGGCCGCCTTGGAAGGGGGCCTGGACGGCCTGTGGAACGTGACCCCCGACGACCTGATCGGCATGACCGGCGGACCCGGTGAGCAGACGGGCCTGGCGGCCCTCGAGGTCGTGGACGATGTCGACCTGCTGGCGGTGCCGGACGCCCTGTGGCTGTTCCGGCAGAACGCGGGCACCGAGGGCCGGCCCTTCGCCACACTGAAGGACGTGGAGGTGGTCCACGACGCGATGCTGGCGCAGTGCGAGCGGCTGAACGACCGGTTCGCGCTGCTGGACACGCCGTTTCCCGAGGACGCGGGCCGGACCCGCGAGTACCGCCTGATGTTCGATTCGCGCCACGGGGCCCTGTATTTCCCCTGGGTCGTGATGGACCGCAAGGGCGAGCGGATGAAGGTGCCGCCGGCCGGGCACATGGCGGGCATCATCGCCCGGTGCGACGGGACCGTGGGGATCCACAAGGCGCCGGCCAACGAGGTCGTCGTCGATGCGGACGATCTGACGGTCATGCTGGTGGACGAGGACGTGGGCCAGTTGAACGGCGAGGGCATCAACTGCCTGGTGTCGCAGGGCGTCCGGGGCCTCCGGGTGTGGGGCGCCCGCACGGTCAGCAGCGACGCCGCATACAAGTACGTGAACGTGCGCCGGCAGTTGAACGCGATCCACAAGGCGCTGTCCTCGGGGCTCCAGTGGGTGGTGTTCGAACCCAACCAGCCCTCCCTGTGGAAGACGGTCCAGCGCAACGTGACGCAGTTCCTGATGGACCTGTGGCGAAAGGGCTGGTTCCGCGGCGAGGCTCCCGAGGAGGGCTTCTTCGTCAAGTGCGACGAGGAAACCAACCCGCCGGAGGAACGGGACGCCGGACGCATGGTGGTCGAGGTGGGCGTCGCCCCGGTCCGACCGGCCGAGTTCCTGGTGGTCCAGGTGGCCCAGGAGATGCATGGAACCCCCGAAGGTGGTTGATCCGGCGTTCGAGGGCGAAACGCGGGGAGGATACCGATGGCACATCAGGCAGGCGGCGGTGCAGGACGCGCCGACCCGGATATCCCCTTTTCCTTCTATGTCGAAATCGATGGCATCCAGTGCGTGAAGTTCCAGGAGGCCAGCGGCCTGGAATGGAAGGCGGACCCCGAATCCTTCAACGAGGGCGGCAACAATGCCGGCCAGGTGCACCTGGTGGGCCGCGGCTCATTTTCGCCCCTCAAGCTGAAGAAGGGCTTCTTCGCGGCGTCGGGGGAGTTCTACGACTGGATGAAGTCCCTGATGGACGGCGGGTCCACGGCCATCAAGCGCGCGACCGTGTCGGTCGTCGTGAAGGACGGGGCTGGCGACGAGATCGGCCGGTTCGACATCTTCGGAGCCTTCATGACGCGGTACGTCGGGCCAGGGTTCAACGCCATGGAGAACTCGATCGCCTTCGAGGAGGTCGAGTTGGTGTACGACCGGTTCGAGTACAAACCGGGCAAGAAGTGACGGGGTGGGTTCCATGGCGGACCGGGCACGGCATCCCCCCGACGGGATGCTGATCGTCGAGTGGTCGGGCACCACGATGCTGGCCGGCGGCACGGATCGTCCCTTCGGGGCCGAGGCGTGGCCCGTGCTGCAGCAGTTGTCCCGCCGCGACCCGTCGGGCCCCGGCCTCGTCCGCACCGACGACCCGGGGCTGGTGTCGGGCGTGGCGGCCCTGCTCGAGGGCCTCGCGGCGACGGACCCCGGCGGGTCCTGGTCGGTCGCGATGGAGGCTCCCGCGACCGAGGTGCTGCACCTGGTCTCCCCGCGCCCCGAAGAACCGATCGACACCCCCTCGCAGCCCACCGGCCGTGGCCTGTTCGCCCCCAGAACGCCCGTGCCCGCCACGCCAGGGAAGGCCCGGAAGGGGATCCCGACCCTCCCGATGGACACCGTGCCCGTGCGTCCGGAGGTACCCTCGCCGGTCCTTCCTGAGCCGACTGCCCGACAGACGGGAATTCGACCCGTGGCGCCCATGACGGGAGTCCCGCGCGGCCTCCTCGCGGGCGGGCGCCGGCCATTCGCCCCGGGACCTCTCGTCCCGACGGCCCCCGCCCCCTCCTCCGGAACGACGCCGATCGATCGGCTGGGCCTGGGGGCCCTGGGCGAGTTGCTGACCGCGCTGAGGCTCCAGACCGTCCGGCCATCGACCTCCGACGAAGTCGGTCCCCGGGCACCTGCGGCCTCCGCGGCCCCGCCCCCGGTTCGGGGTCCCGCGGGACCCGGCGGCCGAGGGTCGGGCCCCCTGTCGCTGTTGGACCTGCCGCGCCTTGCCGCGGCGGGTTCGCGCTCCGGGGAAGCGCCCTACGGGATGTCCGGCGTTCCGACGCAGGGCATCCGGACGCAGGGTGTCGAGTCGAGCGGCGTGCTGGCGATGCCCGAGGTCGAGCAGACCCTCCTCGCGCCGGCCGTGTCGATCCCGGAGGCCCCGCTCTCCGCATCGACCGGACGTCCCGGGCGGTCGTCCCGCCGCTCGCAGACGTCGAAAGTGGCGCGTGACGCGGAAGCACGCCCGGCCGAACCCGTGGCCGCCGCGGCCCCGATCCTGCCAGCGGCCCCGATCCTGCCAGCGGCCACGCCCCGTGCCGCGGCCAAGCCCCGAGCCACGGCCACGCCCCGAGCCACGGCCACGCCCCGAGCCACGGCCACGGCCACGGCCACGCCCCGGGCCACGGCCCCTGCGCCGGAAGCGCCGGCCGCGACGACCCTTGCCGCGATCGGACCCGCGCAGCCCGCGACTTCGATCGACCGGCCGCGAAACCTGCCGCCCCAGGCACGCCTCGCGCAGGCTGGGCCGGGGCTGGATCCGTCGTGGAACCCTGCCGGCGGCGACGCCTCGTCCACCCGCGCCTTCCTGGGTCTCCTGGGGCCGTCGCTGGCACGCATCGCGGCGATCGCCGAGGCCCCCGACGCCCCGGGAAACCTGCGGTGGACCACCGCAGAATCGATGGCCGACGCGTCGATCCTGAACCTGTCCCCCGGAACCGCTTCCCCGTTCGACACGTCGATGCCGCAGGGACACGCGTCGAAGACCCCGACGCCCGCGACCCGGAGCCGCACCGCGGGCGTTGCCGGGCCCCCGGTCCGGGCGCAGCGGCCTTCCTCGGGATTCCCGGGGCCCGCCGCGACCGGTCGTTCGCCTTCCGGGACGGACGTTCGGGGAACACGGGACCTCGGCACACCCTCCCTCCTGCAGGTCGCCAGGCGCACATCGACCGCATCCCCAGGGACGCCCGGATCCCCGGAACCCTCGGCCGTGCTGCCCGAGCGCCTCGTCCAGCCCTCGTCCTCCGGAAGGATGCCCCCGTCGGAAGGCGCGGGCCCGGTCGGTGGCGCAAGCAGCGCTGAACTGATGGCCTCGGTGCTGGCGCCGATGGGCCCGGCCCTGGCTCGCCTGTCGTCGCCCGAGGCCGACGTGCATCCGGCCCTTTCCGCCGATCCCTTCGCCGGGCAGCCGGCCCGGGGTGGCGGCTGGGCCCTCCCCGGGGATCCGGGGACGCTGATCTCCCTGCCGGCCGCGTTCGCGCCCGCATCCGGGCCCGACCCCGTTGCCGCGGCGTCTGCCGGGTCCGAAAGCCCGCGGACCTTCAGCCACGCGTCCCGACGCGACGTCTCGCTGGCCTCGATGGTCCGGGCGGGCCTTCGGGCCGCCGACTCGCCGATCCCGCGGTTCGGCCCTCATATCGGTCCGGGCGGTCGTCCGGCGGGTTCGCACCGGCACGCACCGGACCCTGCGTCGTCGCTGGTGCGGGTCGGCGGGACCGATCGCACGCTGCCCCGAACCGGGCACGCCGGCGCGGGCGAGCGGATTGCGCTGCAATCGATCGCCGCACCCGGAGTCGCCTCGGGCCCCTCCTCGGCACGGGCCTCCGACGTCGCCTCCCACGGGCGATTCGGGACTTCGACCCTTCCTTCGTCCGGCCTTCGGTATCCCACCGAACCCGCCTTCCTGCCGATCTTCCCTGCGCCCGCAGCGCTGGCAGCCGAATCCTTCGAGCCCGTGCGCCGAACGCTGGTCCGGTCCCTGGGCGCGCTGCCGCCTCCCGAGGCTGGCATCCAGGGCCGCCTGCCCTCCGCGGCCGCGTCTGCGGGCGCGTCCCACGGCGTGGCGGCAGGGGCCTCGGACCTGGTCGAGTGGATCCGGCTGCAGGGCGGAGGCCGACCCGTCGCGGGCCCGGACAGGCACCCGGACCCCACCGCGGACGGCGCGGTTCGCGGGGATGGCTCACGGGTCGGCACAGGGACCCGCCGGGCCGCCGAGCCGGTCCGGCCCGTCGGGATCCAGGGAACCCTGCCCGGGCTGCCGGACCTCCCCGCGACCGCGACACGGTTCAACGTGTCCCTGCCCGGCCGGGGCCTCGCGTCGCCGGGCGGCGCCTCGACGTCGTTCGCGAACCTGATGGCGCCCGGCGCCGCGGGTCCGGCGGGGCCGATGTACCACGGAACCCATGCGCTGGTGTCCACGGCGCTGTCCAGCGTGGCGGCGACGGCCCGGTTGGCCACGACGATCGACGAGCCCGCGGCCCAGGTACCGGCTCAGGGCGCCGCGTCGGAAGCGGCCGCCGCCGGGGCTCCCGCCGTGGACCTCGACGGGCTCGCGGCGGAAATGTCGGAACGGATCCTCAGGCGCTTGAAACGCGACAAGGAACGGAGGGGCTTCTATGGGTGACAACACACCGGGCGGTTCCGACAGCGTCCCGGCCAAGGCGTTCCTCCACGTGGTGGACCGCGACTCCGGCAGCATGAAGCAGATCCTGTCGTCGTCCTCCTCGGACGGCGGGGATTTCGTCTTCCACTACAACCCCGAAACGGTTTCGGTCGAAAAGCAGACGATGTTCCAGGAGCATCCTACCCAGGGGTCGGACTCCGGCAGCAAGGAGTGGACGCACGGCAACAGCCGCTCGATGTCGATCAGCGAGTTGTATTTCGACACCTACGAGGAAAAGGAGAACGTCCGGACCCGGTACATCGACCGGCTGGAGGCCCTGGCCCACTTCGATCCGGAACTGCACCGCCCGCCGAAGCTCCTGTTCCTGTGGGGCAAGTTCATGGCGGAAAACGACGACTACAACTCGTGCCAGTGGTACCTGCGCAGCCTCCGGGTGACCTACGTGATGTTCCTGTCCGACGGCACGCCGGTCCGGGCCAAGGTCGAAATCCAACTGGTCGAGGCGACCTCGGTCGATCGCCAGCAGCAGAAGGACCCCCAGTCCCCGGACCACGCCAAGGTGTACACCGTCACCCGCGGAGACACCCTCCAGAGCATCGCGTACCGCGAATATGACGACCCGTCCGAGTGGCGTCGCATCGCCGAGGTGAACGCCATCGACGACCCGCTGAACATCGAGCCGGGGACACGCCTCCTGGTGCCCCCGATCCTGAAGTGACGGCCTCCGGCCGGGAGGAAGACCCATGGCCCAGGGAACCCAGGACAAGGAAGTCCGGTCCTGCATCATCAAGATCGACGGCCAGACCCACGTGGAGTCCACGTCGGGCGGCGACGAGCCCACCAACTTCGGCATCGCCGCCTTCCTGGAATCGCTGCTGGTCGATAAGCGCCTCGACTCCCCGGACATGTTCACGTTCGAACTGGACCTGAAGAGCGACGAAAAGATCCAGTATGTCGATGACTTGCAGGAAGGGAAATCGGTCGAGATCCTGCTGGGGCAGGTGGGCAAGGAGAAGACCGTCTTCAAGGGCGAAATCCACTACATCGAGCCCTGCTTCCGCCACGACGGCTCATCGACGGTGCTGGTCGGAGGGTACGATCACTCGCACCGGCTGACCCGCGGCACCGCCTCCCGGACCTGGGGTGACGGCGTCAACGCCCAGGACCTGGTGCCGACAGCGGTCCGGGACGTCATCTCCAAGGCGGGGGCGGTCGGCGGCACCCGCGACGGCCTCTCGGCGTCCACGGTGGACACCCCGCGGGCGCAATCGGCCTACCTGCCGCAGATGAACGTGTCCGACTACCAGTTCGTCAAGTGGCTGGGACAGGACGCGGACCGGTCGGTCGAGTCGGCTTCCCCCAGCGACGACACGCAACTCCATTTCCGCCCGCCGGACCTGTCGAAGCAGTCGGTGAAGACGCTGGTGCGGGACGCCCCCCGCGGGGACGACGAGTGCCTGGTGCGCGAGGCGCGCTTCAACCTGAGCACGGTGCGCCAGGTGGCCCAGGTCGTGGTCCGGGGCTGGGACCCGAAGCGCAAGAAGGCCATCGTGGGCACGGCGAACTCGGCAGGCTACAAGTTCGACGGGAAGGAGGGCTGGAAGGCCACCGGCAAGGGGCTCTACGGGTCCGAGTCCGCCGGCAAGGTGCTGACCATCATCGACCGCCCCGTGGACAGCGCGGAGGAAGCCGACGCCATTGCCAAGGCCGTCTTCACCCAGTTGTCGATGGACTACCTGACCGGCGAGATCGACTTCACCGGCGATCCGACGCTGAACGCGGGCGACATCGTTGCGGTCCGTGGCTTCGGAAAGCGGTTCGACGGCAAGTACCTGGTCACCTCGTGCGCCCACGAGATGATCCCCAAGACCATCGGGTATGTCACGCGCCTGAAGGTCGCCCGGAACGTGGCGGGAGAGTAGGCGTCAGCGACCGAAACCGAACGTCTTCGATGCCTCGTCCAGTTCCTTCGCGGTGATGCTGCCCACCCGGACGCAGCGCAGCCGCCCCTGGGGGTCCAGCAGCGCCTGCACGGGGAGCGTGGGTGGATTCGCCACCCCGATGTTGCCGTAGAAGGCGGCCCGCTCGGAATCCTCCTGGACCCACAGGTAGTCGCCCGGAATCGCGGCGCCTTCGCCGGCGAGGAACTTGCGCAGCTGGCGCTCGTCGTCGTCCACCGAAAGGAACAGCACGCGCAGCAGCCCGCCCCCTTCGCGAACCTTCGAGGCCCAGGCGGCGATCTCTGGCATTTCGGCCTTGCAGGGCTTGCACCACGCCGCCCAGACGTTCACCCAGGTCCAGGGCTTCGCCGACAGCAGCGCGCCGGATCGGACCTTCTGGCCCTTGGGCATCGCCAGCACTCGGGCGTTGGCCTCGCTGAACATCCGGTCGCACAGCGGGCCCGACGGTGCGGACGCCTCGGCGCCGGCGGCGGCCTTTGCCACCTCGGACAGGGACCCCTTCTCGGGCGCGGGAGCCTCCCCGGTGCCGGTCGGACCGGTCGCCTGCACGCGCTCGAGCACCTGGATCTTGGGAGGAGGCGCCGAGGGGGAAGGCTCGGTCGGCTTGATCAGCGGCCATGCGAACAGGAACAGGACGCCCAGGGCAGCGCCGACCAGCAGGAACCCGAAGAACTTCACGGGACCTCCACGGGCCGAAGAGGGCGCTGCGTCACAGGCGGCAGTCGATCCACGAGATGACGGCCGAACGGTTCAGTTCCTTGATCATCTGGGTGTCTTCGCCCTTGGTGCGCTGCGCCTGTGCGCACTCGGGCACCGACCGCGACAGGTTCCAGTTGCAGAACTGCTGGTCCAGCTGCGCGTATTCCTCGCCCAGCCACAGGAGGCCCAGCTTCTGGTCCAGTTCCGTGTCCTTGAAGCGCTCCTGCAGGTAGAACAGCACCGAGTTGGCCCGCTTGTGCGAGTACATGCGGTTCTTTTCGGTGGTGTCGTCGGTGGACGCGCGAGCCACCACGAAGAAGTACGTGGCGCCCCGCTGGTCCGCCCACGCCTTTTCCAGCATCGCCTTCGCGCCCGGGTCCAGTTCGTCCTTTTCCGGGTCGAACAGGATGATGCCGGCCCGCTTGTCCAGCGACTTGAACAGGGCGTTGAAGTCGGCGTCGCTGATCTGGGCCACGTTCCGCAGCTCGTTCGGCTGGCAGCCACGCCGGCCGCCCCCGATCAGGCCGCAATTCGTCAGCACGCGGCGCAGCACCGTCTTCAGCTCGTCCGTGCAGTAGGCCACCTCGGCCTTCGACGCGATCAGCGGCGCGGGCTTCTTCTGGCCTTCCAGCGACTCGCCGGTTTCCAGGCGATGGGCCGCGGCCAGGACCATCGAGCGCGTGCCCGTGCCCAGCGCGACCAGCAGAACGATCATCACAACGGCATTGAGGATCCAGGCGATCTTCATCGGATTCCTCCCTTACTTCGTGCCCAGCAGGCGCGTCATGGCAAAGTCCAGGCCCAGGTCGGTGTCCTCGTCGCACAGGCGCGCGCCGTTGACGTAGAGCTGCGGCGTCAGCACCGGCAGGCTCTGGTCCACGGCCCAGTTCAGCGTCTTGTTCAGGGCGATCTTGGTGTCCGGCGAATCCAGGCAGTCCTTGACCTGCGGATACGCCTTGAGGACCGCCTCCCTGATCCGCGCGGACGGGTTGTCCGCCTTGTCCTTCGGGCGGAAGTCCTTCTGGTTCGCGTAGGACCAATCGAGGATTTCACCGGCCTTGTCCTTCGCGCAGATCATCGCCTTGGCCAGCACGCAGGCGCCGGGGTGCATCGAGTCGGTCATCATCCAGTTGCAGTCGCTGTCCAGCGGCAGGATGGCGACCTTGAAGCTCATCTTCGAGGCGAAGGGGGCATCCTGGATGCGCTTGTGGAACGCTGCGCACGCCGGGCAGAGCGGGTCCACGACCAGGATCGATTCCGTGCCCGCCTGGGTCGCCGGCTTCCCGATCGGGATCAGCACGTTGTTCTTGTCTTCCTTGCTCTTCAGCGTGCCGCACTCCGCGACATACTTGCCGTAGTCCGGCACGGTGTTCAGGTACAGGGCGACGGGCAGCAGCGTGGCCAGGCCCATTTCGGCCAGCACCACCAGGATCGCGATGACGTTCGCCACCCCCGTCGGCTTGTCGCCGGCGGCGGCCGCACGGCGCCGGTCACCGATCGACGACACGAACACCAGCGCGGCGCCCAGGGCCAGGATGCCCGAGGCGATGTAGGTGCCGACGCAGGTCTTGCAGAACTCGTGCAGCTTGCTGACCGAGATGCTGAAGAAGGCCAGCGAGGCCGCGACCGCGACGATCGCGGCCAGCAGCAGGCCGATGTTCACCGCGAGATGATGCCCCTTGCGGCTGGCGATGCCCCACAGCGACAGGGCGAGGCCGAACCCGAACAGCCCCAGCGCGAACAGGGACCACGGGACGCCGCCCCAGTACCGATCCCGCCAGAACGACGAATACGGCGAGAACATCGCGACCTTGCAACCTTCGGCGCCCTGCTCCAGCATCGTCGTTTCGGTCAGGCCCGGCAGGAGGGAGCAACTCACCGGATGGAGTTGACGATCCAGGTGGGCCACGAAATCCGAAGTCGAGAAGCCCGAGTAGAACAGGCCGAGGGCCGCCCCGACCAGGGCGATCACGAAGAACAGGTAGGTCTTCTTGCTCATTTCTCCCCCATCATCCGCCCGGGGGGCGGTGGTCGATTCCGGCGCGATTGTACGTCCGTTCTTGCCAGACGGCGTAGTTTTCAACAATCCCGGACGGGTAGGGAGCGGGGAGGCGGGATGCCTTGACGCCCCGCCAGCCTTGACCTACCGTCGCGAAGAGCCATCACCACGGGGCCTCGGATGTTCGGTTCGGGTGTGTACGCCGGCTGGATCGTCGTGGACCTTCGGGCCCTCCTGGCGTTGGCGTTGCTGGCCGTGGGGGTTTCGCTGCTGCTGCTGGGCCTGCTGGTGCGCAAGCGGGCCTGGCACGAGTACGTCACGCTGTTCGTTGCCCTTTCGTCCATCCTGCTGATCGCGGGGTTCTTCCTGCTGCAGACCGGGCTGCATCACCCGGTGATCGTGGAGCGGGACTTCTTCCCCTTGCGGTGAAGGATCAGCGCGGCGCACAGGGCGGCCACCGTCGCGGCAAGGCACGCCCAGGCGAAGGCCCGTCCGACCACGGCGTAGATCGTCGACGCCGGGGACGGGGGCACGGGCACCTCCACCACCTCGGTGGCCTTTTCGTACACGCCGGTCTCGTCGACCAGGTCCCCGGACGCCCGAACGACGGCGCTGATGCCGGTCATGGTGGATCGCACCAGCGGGCGGCGCAGCTCGACGGCACGGGGGACCTGGACCATCAGGTGCTGGCTGGGGGCCCCCGACGTGCCGAACCAGCCGTCGTTGGTCAGGTTCAGGATCAGCTCCGCGTCCACGGCATCCACGGCCTCCCGGGTCAGCCCGGTCTGGACCGCCTCGTAGCAGATCGACGGCGCGGCGACGTGGCCCGCGATCCGGAAGGCCCCGAATTCCGAACCCTCCCGGAGGTTCCCGACGCCCGGGACGCGGTCCTTCAGCCACGGGAACGTGTCGGACAGCGGCATGTACTCGCCGAAGGCCAGCAGTCGGCGCTTGTCGTAGCGGCTGGCCTCCGCCCCGTCGGCGCCCAGCAGGATCATCGAGTTGCGGCCGCGCTCGTCCGGCCGGGTGATGGCGCCGAAGACCAGCGGGAGACCCAGCTCGCGGGCCAGGTCCTGCACCCGCTTCCCGGCGCGCACCTGGTACGTGAGGGGGCCCGGGCGAGGCGTCGTGTTCCACTCGTACGGGTTCGCGCCCTCGGGCCAGATCACCGCGTCGACGCGGGTGCGATCGGCATCGCGGGTCATCGTGACCAGGCGGTCCACGATGCTGTCCCGGACCTGCACGTCACGGCTGCGGCGCTCGTCGGGCCGGACGTCGGGCTGCACCAGCAGCAGGCGCAGCACGGGCGCGGTGGCCTCGGCGTCCCGGAAGGCGGGCAACCGCACCGCGCCGTAGGCCAGCCACGCCGCAATCAGCAGGACGGCGACCCCGGCGGGGAGCAGGCTCGGTCGCCGGCGGGCCCACACATCCCGGGCGACCAGCGCCAGCGCCGTCGACAGCGCGACCGTGACGTAGGTCGCGCCCTCGATGCCCGTGACGTCCGCCCCCTGGATCAGCAGGGGCACGCGCCAGTAGGTGTTGCCAAGGGTGAACGGGAACAGGTGGGGCCCGACGAAGTCCACGGCCACCACCGCGGCGGGCGCCAGCAGCACGGCCGCCCACACCGGCACCGGCAATCGCAGGACGGTCCGCAGCGCGACGCCCAGCGCCGCCCCGTTCAGGCCGTAGGCGATCGAATAGGCGACGAGGACCAGCCCCGCCCCCCAGGCGGGGAACTCGGCCAGATTGATGGCGGTCGGGACGATCCAGTGGAAGATGCCGGCCAGCGACAGCGCCCCGGCGATCCAGCCCGCGAGCAGCGCGCCGCGCCATCCCAGCGACGGCACCACGGCCAGCAGGGGCACCAGCGCCACCGGGGCGAACACCCACCAGCCGATGTCGGGGAATGGAAGGATGCCGAGGATCCCGGACCCGATGCCCGCGGCGACGATGGGAAGTGCGCGGCGCACGAGTCTATTCATCCAGCTTGCGCAGGTGACCGCAGGCCTGCTTGATCCCGGCCTGGCACGCCTTCTTCAGTTCCACGCGGGCGGCCTCCTTGTCCCCCTTCTCCTTGAGGGCCAGGCCCAGCCCGAACTGCGCCTCGGTGTAGTCCGGCTTGATCGCGAGCGCCTTGCGGTAGTTGTCGATCGCGCCCGGGTATTCCTTCTTGCGCCACAGGATGTTGGCCGACTTGAACGCCGCCTCGGAGGACTTGGGGTTCGTCTTCAAGGCGACCTGGTACATCTTGAGCGCGCCGTCCAGATCGTCCCGCTCGACCGCGATGGCCGCCAGGCCCATCTGCGACGAGAAGTCCTTCTTGTCGAGCCCCAGGGCGGTCTTGAATTCCTTTTCCGCCCGCTCGTAGAACTTCAGGCGCCGGTACACGTCGCCCAGGCCGCCGTGGGCCGCCCGGTCCCGCGGGCCCAGCGCGATCGCCGTCTCGTAGGCCGCCTGGGCCTCGGGCAGCCGGTTCAGCCAGTCGTACGCGTAGGCCATGTTCAACTGGTACTTGAAGACCTTCGGCTCCAGCACCGCGGCCTTCTGGAACCGGGACAGCGCCTCGGCCAGTTTCGCGTCGTCGCCGGATTTGCGCGATTCCTCGCCCAGCTTGACGCCTTCCTTGTAGAACCCTTCCGAAACGCCCGACTGCGCCCGGACCGCAGGCGCCGCGCACAACACCGCCAGCGCGCCCAACCAAGCCACCTGACGGATCATCAGCGCACCTCCTCGACTGCGTCCTGGTCTGCGAATGCCGCCACGAGCCGCTGGTGCGTGACCTCCAGCGCCTCGGGAATCACCCGCGTATCTCCTACGACAGGCACGAAATTGTTGTCGCCGAACCACCGGGGGACCACGTGCATGTGGCAGTGGTCCTCGATGCCGGCGCCCCCCGCACGACCCACGTTCATCCCGATGTTGAACCCTTGCGGGCGGTACGTCGCCTCGAGCGCGCGCACCGATCGCTGCACCAAGGCGCCCATTTCGGCCCATTCCCCGGGTTCGAGGGCCACCGGCGTCGCGACGTGACGGAACGGGACCACCATCAGGTGGCCCGACGTGTACGGAAAACGGTTCAGCAGCACGAACGCCCGCTCACCCAGGAAGATCGTGAGGGTCTCGGCGGACACCCCGCGGCCCGGATGGTCGCAGAAGATGCAGCCCGCCGAGTGTCCCTGGTTCATGTACGCCATTCGCCACGGAGCGAAGATCGTCTTCACGCGGCGCCTGCCATCAAGCGGACTTCGCGTCCGCCCCCATCACCACGAGGGGGCGCTTGCCCTGCAGCACCGCCTCCTCGTTGACGACGACTTCCTTCACGTTCTCCTCTCCGGGGATCTCGTACATCACGTCGAGCATCACCCGTTCGAGGATGGACCGCAGGCCACGGGCGCCGGAACCGCGGATCACCGCCTGGCGGGCGATGGCCCGCAGGGCGCTGTCGGTGAACTGAAGGTCCACGCCGTCCATTTCCAACATCCACTTGTACTGGCGCGCCAGCGCGTTTCGCGGTTCGGTCAGGATGCGGACCAGCGCGTCCTCGTTCAGTTCCGACAGGGGCGCGGCCACCGCGAACCGGCCGACGAACTCGGGGATCAGGCCGAAGTGGACCAGGTCTTCCGGCTGGAGGTCCCGGAGGATTTCGCCCACGTCCCGCTTGCCGCCAGGCCGCGAGGGCGTGGACCCGAACCCGATGGACCCGCCGCGCAGGCGGCCTTCGACCACCTTGTCCAGCCCGACGAAGGCCCCGCCGCAGATGAACAGGATGTCGGTGGTATCGACCGGCACGTATTCCTGTTGCGGGTGCTTGCGGCCGCCCTTGGGCGGAACGTTTGCGACCGTCCCTTCGAGGATCTTCAGCAGCGCCTGCTGGACGCCCTCGCCGGACACGTCGCGGGTGATCGACGGGCTGTCGCCCTTGCGGGCGATCTTGTCGATTTCGTCCACGTAGATGATGCCGCGCTTGGCCGCGTCCACGTCCCAGTCGGCGTTCTGCAGCAGGGCCAGGATGATGTTCTCGACGTCCTCGCCCACGTAGCCGGCCTCGGTCAGCGACGTGGCGTCCACCATCGCGAACGGCACGCGCAGGATGCGGGCCAGCGTCTGGGCCAGCAGCGTCTTGCCGGAGCCCGTGGGACCCATCAGCAGGATGTTGCTCTTGGACAGTTCGACGTCGCCGGGGCGGCGCTTGGTGCGCGACTCGATCCGCTTGTAATGGTTGTAGACCGCCACCGCCAGCACGCGCTTGGCGTAGTCCTGGCCGACGACGTACTCGTCCAGCGTCTTGACGATGTCCTTGGGCTTCGGCAGGCCGGGGGACCGCGACGGCTTGCGCTCGCGCTCGGTCTCCGCGGCCATGATGTCGTTGCACAGGGCGACGCACTCATCGCAGATGTAGACGTTCGGCCCCGCGATCAACCGGCGGGACTGGCTCTTGGCCTTGCCGCAGAAACTGCAGAACAGCGTGTCCCGCTGGGTATCCTTGCGCTTGTCCACGAGGACACTCCTCCGACCCGGTGCGACCGGGGGTCAACCCGGTACTCGGTCAAGACCTCGGCAAGGCCGAGGGAGTGCATTGTACCTCCGGAGCGTTCCGTGCGCAAAAGCGCTAGGCAGGGGGAATCGTGCCGAAGTGCAGGCAGAGGTCGTTGCCTTCCCAATAGAAGTCGGGGATCCGGACCGTTTCGGGGTAGCCGATCTTCGCGTAGAAGGCCCGGGTCTTGGCGTACTCGGGCAGGCTGGACGTCTCGATGCGGACGATGCGGCCGTTCTCGGCGCGGATGTGGCGCTCCATCTCGCGGACCAGCAGCCCGCCCAGGCCCGCCCGCTGGATGTCCGGGTCCACGGCCATCCAGTACAGGTCGTAGGACCACTTCGTGAAGGGCGTCAGGCCCCACAGGATGTAGCCCGACAGGCGTCCGTCGGTCCGCGTGACCGCGATCCGGTAGGTCGTCGTCGGCAGCGGGTTGAGGGCCTCGTCGGCCAGCTCCCGGGCGATGTCCACCTCGTCCTCGGTGAACACGCCGGTCCGGCGCAGCACCTCCACGATGGCGTCCAGATCCTGCGGCCTCCCGCCGTCGATCATCGTCGTCATGACTCTACCCCGCAACGTGTGGTGCCCTGGCCCGTCGTGCCCGTTCCATCGCGAAACCGGCCACCCGCGCCACCAGGTCCGGATGCTCGATCCCCTGCCGCTCGGCCTGCCGGGAAATGCCGGTCCCCGGCGCCAGGTCGGAGTTCGGGTTCACCTCGATCACCCGAGGCCGTCCCCGGGCGTCCAGCCGCATGTCCACGCGGCCATAGTCCCGCACGCCCATCACCCGGAAGGCGTCCATCGCGATTCGGAGGATGTGCCGTTCCAGCGTGGGATCCAGCTCGGCACGCCGCGACACGGTGCCGGTGAATTCGAGCGAGTCCTCGTCCCACTTGGCCTTGTAGGTGACGATGTGCGGCACGCCCTCGGGAAACCCGGTGAAATCGATTTCCGCCGGCCACAGGGTGGTCAGTTCCCGGTCGCCGAACACCGCGACGTTGATTTCCCGGCCCGGGAGGTACTCCTGGACGATGGCGTCGCCGCGATACGTTTCGCACAGGTGGCGGACGCGACGCGCCAGTGCCTGGGCGTCCTGGACCACCGAACCCTCGTCGATACCCACCGAACCGTCGGTCCGACACGGCTTGACGAAGGCGGGAAACGGGAACGGCCGATCGGCGTTGGTGCGGTCCCGAACCTCCGACCGCGGCACCGGAACGCCGTTGCGTGCCAGCAGGCGCATGCACAACCCCTTGTCGAGGCAGGCCCGGAGGACCGACGCCGGCGACCCGGTGAACGCCACACCCTCCCGCTCCAGCAGCGCGGCCACGGCAGGTTCCCAGGCCTCCTTCCCCTTGAGGGATTCGATGAGGTTGAAGACCACCGTGGGGCGCTCCGTCGCCAGCATCCGGCGGATGTCGATCAGGTTCTTTGCCAGGCACAGGCCGGCGTCCGGATATCCCCGCGAGCGCAGCCCGTCCCGGATGTCCTGGGCGGCCTCGATCACCTCCCGGACGTCGGGACGGTCGCCGCCGGGAGCTTCCCGGTCGTCGCTGGCCAGAACGACCAGGCTTCCTTCCGTCTGTTCCCTGTCGAAAACCCCACCGGGGAAATGTTCCCTCCCGAGAACGGTGGAGGTTTCCATCGATGAACCGACGGTCCCTGGCCGTTCGCCGGACGAGCACTCGACAGAGGCGTTGACTGGATTCACGTGTTTCTGCACCGACTTGCCCAAGAAGCCAACAATGCGACAGCATCCATTACCTAGAAGTCCTCCGGGTCTGTCCCGTTCCAGAACTGTCGAAGAAATGTAGCATGGAACCCAAAGAGGACGGAGGACGCTTCGTTCTTCGGGTTTCATCGTAGAATCGCCCGCGACCGACGGACCGAAGTCCTGGAAGGAGCGTCCACCGTGCCGACCGATGGGACCGCTGCGGGAAACTCCTTGACGATCCTGAAGGACCGAGGCTCCGAGCGCAACCTCTTTTCGCTGGAGATGGGCCCGGACGGCGTCCACCTGCGACTGGGAGGCGCGGTCCTCGAGGACTGGCTGGTGGTTCGGGACCTGGTGCTGCTCGTACCTCATGTTCCTCGGTCGTTCGACTACACGGCCGGTCCGAGGTCGCTCCAGTCCTCCCTGACGCACCTGGAGAGCGTCGTCATCGAGTTGCGGCTGGACGGGCTGGTGGCGCGGGCCCAGGGAGCGTCGGGGATCGAGATCGCCGGATTCCGGGCGCTGGAAGGCCGTGTGTCCGTGTCCGGAACCGTGGATGGGGTGCCGTTCACGATTCGGCTGGTTCCCGGAACGCCGGCATCCGGAGGCGCCGGGGACGTGGAAGTGCGGTTCGAGGATCCCAGGGTGTACGGGTGGATCGGGCGGCCCTGGGATCGCCTTGGCGAAACGCTGGGAAGGGCGCTGCCGATGGCGCTTCGTGCCGACGTCGATCGGGATCGTGCCGTGATGGACGTGCTGCATCCCGTGCTGATGCCGCTGCTGGCCGGGATGGGCTGCAAGGTGCCCCTGCTGGACGGCGTCGCCCTGTCGTCGATGGAGGTTCGGGACGGAAGGATCTGCCTGCGATTCGAACGTAGCCCGTCGGCGCATCGACCGGCACCGGCGGAGCCGAAAGGGATCGACGAGGCGCCTGTCGACCCGGAAGCCGAGGTCCGGACCGCCCTGGCCGCCCTGGCCCGGGGAACGGACGCAGTGGTCGCCGGGACCCGGTTGTTGCTGAACGGGGTGGTGTCACCGCGCTTGTGGCCGGAGGTCCTGGTAGCGGCGCGGAACCTGGGCGAGGACCGTCCCGAGTGGGTGCTGCCTCACCTGGTGGGCGTGCTGCTGGCGTCCCGAATGCCGGAACTCGTGTCCTCCGGGGACGTCGCGGCGCTGGCCCGGCGCCTGCTGACGGCCGTGGAGGCCTTTGGCGATGCCGCGGACCTCGCCCTGGCGGGCCGCCTGATCGCGACGATCACGTTCGATCTGGATGCGGACGAGGCCCTGGCGCTGGTCGATGCCGTGCGTGAGCGGGGCGTGTCCGACCCGGTGGTGCTGGAGGCGGCGGCCCTGGCCCTGGACCGCCTGGGCCGCAGCGTCGAGGCGCGGGCGGTCCGGGCCCGCCTGCTGGCCTTGGCTCCGGCCGGCCGCACCAGCGAGATCCTTCGGGCCGCGGTCGATCGGCTGGATCGTGCCGGCCTCGAAGCCGTCGCGAACGCGTGGCTGGACGAAACGCTTGCGAGATGCGACGAGGGTCGCTTCGGGTCCGAGGGGGCCGCGATCCGGCGCCAGACCCAGTTGTCGTGCGCCGCCCGGGAGGCGCTGTCGGGCGACCCGGGAGGCCGTCGCCGGCTGCTGGACCTTCTGCGGCAGGACCCTTCGGACCGGGAGGCCCTGGACCTGCTGACGGTCACGTCCCGGACCGATCGCGAGGTTGCCGAGGCCGTGGCGTGCCTCCGGGAGGCCGCGGAAGGGGCGGCCGGGCCCGTTCGATCGGGGTTGTTGAAGGACGCTGCCCGGACCACCTCCGATCGCCTAGGGTTGCGTCGGCAGGCCATCGTGCTGCTGGAGGAGGCCCTGGAGGCCGACCCGCGGGACGTCGAGGCGGCGGGTTCGCTGGATCGCCTGTGCTCCGAGCTGGGGATGGACGACCGTCGCCTGGCCCTCGCCCGCTCGCAGTTGTCCTGGACCGGCGAGCCCGAGGCGCGCGTGCAGGCCCAGTTGCGCGTGGTCCGCCTGGCCGAGAAGACCGGCTCGACGGACGAGGCGGCGCGCGTCGTGGCCGAGATCCTTCGGGCGGATCCCACCAATCGCGAGGCCCTGGAGACCGGCATCCGGGTCTTTGCCGCTGCGGGCGACGAGGCCTCCCTGATCGATGCGTGGGACACGCTCTTGGATCTCGACGCACGCTGATCCTAAACTTCCCCCCCCAGGTCGTCCGAAATGGATCCTCCGAGGAGGTCTGGCCATGGCTCCGATCCGCCCCGTCCTTCCGCCGCTGCTGGCGACCGTGGTGCTGTCGATGCCCTGGGCCGTACCGGCGCGCGCCGAGGTCGCCCGGCCACGGGCGTTCATCCTGCTGGACCGTGAGCCGGCGGACGCGCAACGGGGCGCGATGCAGGTCCACCTCGCTCGAGCGCGCCTGGAGCCCGCGTGGCGGGTCGAGGACGCCTCCTCCCTGGCCGGCCTTGCATGGCCCGATCCGGGCTGCGACCCTGGCCCCCGGGACGACCGGGCAGGCCGCGTGCTCCAGGGATTGCGGGGGGGGGCCACGCGGTTCTACGACGAAACCGACGTCGAGGCCGCCCGGGCGGCCTTGCAACTGGCCATCGATGCGTTTCTCGAGTCCCCCTGCGTCTTCGCGGCCGATCCCCGCGGCCGAGCCGAGGCGACGGCCGGCGCCGTGCTGCTGCTGCGCCTGCACCTGCTGGCCGGGAGGCCCGAGGCCGCAGCGGACCTGGGGCGGCGCCTTCTTCGAACCTTCGGTGCCGACGAGCTGGCGTCCGTGGACGTGCCTCCCGAGGTCACCGAGTTCCTGGAACGCGTCCGCGACGACGCCTCGGCCGCCCTGGTGCCGCTGGAGGTGGTCCTGATCGGGAATTCGCCGGGAGCGACCGTGCTGGTCGATGGGCGCGCCCTTCCGTCCGGGTCGTCCTCCGCGCAGGTGGCCCGAGGGGCCCACGCGGTGACAGTGCTGGCGGGGGGCAGCGCACGGACCCGACGCGTCCGGGTCGAGGGTCCCGACCGGGTCGTGCTGGACCTGGCGCTTTCGTCCCTGGTGCGGCCGGGTCCCGAAGGCACCCTGGTGGCGGTGTCGCCGGCGGACCTGGGCGGCGGCCTGGCGGGACGCCTGTCGGTCCTCACGGGATGCACCGTGGTGCAGATGTCGGGAACCGGCGGCAACGAGCCCGTGGAGGCATCGGTGGTGGCGGATCCCTCCGGCCGTCCGCTTCCGGGCATCGTGCTGCGCCTGGAACGTGCCGGCGGCGACGGGTCCGTCCTTGCCATCGCGTCGGGCCCCCTGGCCCGTCGCAAGCCCTGGCCCTGGCCCTGGGTGACCGGCGCCGCGTCCGCGGGCCTGCTGGCCGCGGGCATCGTCCTCAACGTGCAGGCGAACCGTTCGGCCGACGCGGTGAACGCCGGCACGAATCGCCTGGACGACTGGCGCAGCCGCCGGGCGGGTTCCATCGCCTGCTACACCCTGGCCGCCGCGGCCGGTGCCGGGACGATCGTGCTGGCGATCCTCGGGCGTCCCGCAGCCGAACGGGTCGTCCTGTCGCCGATCCCCGGAGGGGCCGCGGCCGGCGTCCATGGGACCTTCTGACCCAGGCTCCATGCCGGTCCGGGCCTGAGGATTTGCGCGCGTTCGACCGAATACCTATAGTGCTTGTGGGAACGAGGCCGGACGCCATGTTGGACGCCTTCATCATCCAGAGGATTCGCGACGAGGAGGACGAGCGGCGCCGTCACCAGTCCCGGCGTCCCTTCCTCGAGGTCCCCGTCCCCGAGCGCGAACGTCCCGAAATGACCGACGAGCAGGAGGCGCCTTCGTCCGATCGGGGCGTCACGATCATCGAGCCGGACGAAGACCAGGTCTGAGGCCCTCTCGTCCTTCCTTTTTTCGTCAGGTGATGCTGGTTGGCTGGCTCGGGCGGATGCCCGCGTCGGGGGTGCCCGTCAAGGGGTTCCGCCGGGGGGTGCGCAGGGACCGCCGAATACGGACCAGGCCACGGCTGCGACGACGGCCGCTAGAAGCAGCCAGGTCCGGAACCCGGCACGCCTCCCCGCTTCGGACTGGCCCTCCACGTCGCGTCGGATGCGCGAAAGTTCCATCATCAGGGTCGCCATGTCCGGCGGCGGCTTCGGTGGTGTCGCCGGTGAGGGCGCGGCGTCCCGTGCCGACGGGGCCTCGACGGGTGCAGGGCCGGGTGCCTCGGGTTCGGTGCCCATGGGACCTCCTCGTCCAGAGGAAGGAATCTGGACGAACCCAGATTCTGCGGGAGGGCTGGCTTCGATGCAACCATCAAGGTACCGGAGATCGTTGACAGGTAGCAGTGGCATTGCTACGCTGCGCCCGATGGAGCACGGACAGGCTGCGATGGGGGAGCTGGGCCGGTACCTCGTCTCGGGACGGGAGCAGGCCGGGATCGGCCTGGACCAGATCTCCCGGGCGACGCGGATTCCACTCCGGGTGCTCACCGCCCTGGAGGCGGAGCGCTGGGACGAGCTGCCCCAATCCGTCTTCGTTCGCGGTTTCGTCACGTCATACTGCAAGACCGTCAACCTCGATCCGGCTCGCGGCCTCGATGCGCTGTCGGTCAGCCTGAGGGGACGGATCGAAGGGCCCAATCGCCCCCCTCCCCCCGTACCGGTCGCCTCCGGCAGCATCCCCGTGGGCCCGCGCGGTTCCGGTTCGCTGAACTGGACCTACATCGCGATCCTCCTGGTCTTCGTGGTGGGCATCGTCGTCGCGCTGCTGACGGTCGGCTCCGGTGGTCGCGGCGACGTGTCGCGTGCCGGGGGTTCGACGCTCCCCGGGTACCACCGCACCGGCTCCGTCGAGGTCAACTAGCCCCTGATGGCTGAGACGGTCGAAACCCCGGCGATCGTGCTGGACCGGATCCCATACGGCGAGGCCGACCTCATCCTCCACCTGCTGACCCGGGACCACGGGCTTGTCGCGGCGCTGGCCCGTTCGGCCCGGGGCAGTCGACGCCGGTTCGCCGGCGGAGTGGACCTGTTCGTGGTCGCGGACGTGCGGTTCCGGCCCGCCGGTGCGCGATCGTCGCTGGCCTTGCTGGCCGGGGCCGAGCCGGTGCGGTCTTTCCCGGGCCTGTACGACCACCTGGACCGGATGGAGGCGGGGCAGGCCATGCTGATGCTGGCCCGGGACCTCCTGCGGGATGCCCCGGCCGGCGAGTCCACCTTCCTCCGGGTGGTGGAGGCGCTGGCCCGCCTGGAAACCGCGCCGCCCGATCGGGCGCCCCTGGAGATCCTCGGGCTGGCCATCGCGCTGCTGTGCGAACTGGGCCATCCGCCGGTGGACGAGTCGTGCCCGGCATGCGGCGAGGCGGTCGGGGCGTCCGGGGTGGTCGCGGTGGCTCCGGACGGGGCGATGCTGTGCGGCCGGTGCGCCCCTGCCGGTGCCGTCCGCTTTTCGTCGTCGCTGTTGGGCGGGACCGCCCGCGAGGTGGAGGCGGGCCCGGTACCCGCCCGCGCCGACGTCCTGTCGCTGGTGGCCGCGCTGGTGTCCGGAGTGCTGGGGCGACGGTGGCGGCTGCGGATGGGAACGGACACGTAGGACGCCGTCAGGTGCGGGCGCGTCGCCGCGCGGCCAGGCCGGCGAGCATCCCCAGAAGCAGCAGCATCGACGACGCGGGGGCGTTCGAACCACCGCTCGAGCACCCGGTGGCAGCGTGCGTCGGCTCGACGCAATCGGCCTCGTCCACCTGGCCGTCGCAGTCGTTGTCGATCCCGTCGCCGCAGATCTCGGTTCCGGGAAGGCCCGGCGTGGCCATGCAGGTCACCGACAGGCCGTCTTCCGAGCACCGGAACTTGCCGATGGCCCGGCAGGCGCCGAGGCCCACCGAGCAGTTGTCGCCCACCGGGAAGCCCTCGTCCGTGGCGCCGTCGCAATCGTTGTCGATCCCGTCGCCGCAGATCTCGGTCCCGGGGAGCCCGGGATCGACGTCGCAGCCCGCCCCGCCTCCCGCATTGCAGATCCGATGGCCGCTCCGCGCGCAGGCGCCGAGGCCCACCGAGCAGGGCAGGCCCAGCGCGAAGTCCTCGTCCGTGAACCCGTTGCAGTCGTCGTCAAGACCGTTGCACAACTCGGGGCCGGCCCTGGGGGTGGTGCCATCCACCAGCGTCGAGCAGGTGGCGGCGAGGGTCAGCGGCGAGCAGACGACGGTCCCGGGCCCGCAGACCCCGGGGCCGACGCACGGCGCGCCCAGGGACAGCCCGTTCCCCTGCAGGTCCTCGTCCGTGAGCCCGTCGCAGTCGTTGTCGAGCCCGTCGCACCGGGTTTCGACCGCCTGGTAGGCGGGCGGGTAGTCGCACACCCAGCCCGCCGCGCCGGCGCACCGGGCGACCACCACCGAGCACACGCCCAGGCTCAGGCAGATCGGCAGCGGCGGCACGTCCTCGTCGGTCAACCCGTTGCAGTTGTCATCGATCCCGTTGCACAGTTCGGGCATGCCCGGGCCGATGGAGGCGTTGGTGTCGTCGCAGTCGCCCTGGTCCTCCGCGTACCCGTCCCCGTCGTTGTCGCAATAGGTGTTGCGCAAGCCGGGCGTGCCACGGTCCAACCCGGTCCCGTAGGGAGTCCGGCCCGGGCACCACTGCTTGAAACCGGTCCCGTCCGGCGCCGGGGGTTCCAGGGACCAGGAGCGGCCCGATTCGATCTGGTCGCTGACGCCGTTGCCCCAGGTCGTGAAGTCCACCAGGGCGTTGTTCCACAGCAGCAGCAGCACCTCGCCGTCCTGGGCCAGCAGCAGGTCGCCGCCATACGCGTACCCCACCGCCACGCCGCCGTTCTGGCTGGTTTCGGCCAGGCGTCCCAGCACCAGCACGTCGTCGGGTTCCAGCAGCAGTGCCTGGGAGGGGCTGATGACATGGAATCCGCCGGACCGGGTGGCCAGGACCATTCCCTGCAGGTTCACGGACTCGGAACCCAGGTTCGAAATCTCGATCCACTGACCCGTATCGGCCGGCGCGGCCGTGGGATCGACCATCACCTCGGTGAGGACGGCCCGCTGCCAGACTGCCGGATCGAGGCGATAGGGAGGAATGTCGGCCGTCCGGACGGGAGGCGTCGCCGCTGCCGCCACGACGGGCAGGATCCACAGGGCGGCGACGGTGAGGAAGGTCCGCATGGCACAGGGATCCTAGCGAATCGGAGGACGTTACGCCAAGCCCGCGTCCGCGTTGACATTGGGGCGGTTCCACCGTAGCATCCTGCGTTCGATCGGGGGGAGCAATTGCGTCGCTCGGGGGCACACGTCTGGATCGGGCTCGGACTGGTCCTGGCCCTCGCCTCCCCGGCCCGGGCCGAAACTGCCGCTCCGACGGCCTCGGCACCGGCGTCGCCGGTCGCCACCGAGGTTCCCGCGGTCACCGGGAAGCCCATCGAGAACTCGGATTCGGGCATCCAGATCCTGCCACTGGTCACGCTGTACAACTCCGGCTCGTTCCGGTTCCGGATGAACACCTTCTTCCGGCCGGACCTGGGCCTGCCGGCGGATTCCACCGTGGACCCGAACTGCGCCCCGGCGTCCAGCTCGGCGACGGCCCGGGCCAAGTCCTACGCAGGACGTCGCTCCACCGTGCCGTCCGCCAACATCCGCCTGCGCTGGGAGCCGACCCTGCGCATCGCGGAAATCGCCACGGTCCACACCATCATCGACGCCCTGGACAACCTGGTCCTGGGAAGCAACCCGTCCCTGGACTCCGTGGCCGCGCCGATGTCGGTCTTCGCGCGCTCGCAGCGTGCTCCCACGCTGCTCACCGCGTTCAAGAACTCCGTGCGCGTCAAGGCGGCCTGGGCGGAACTGAACCTGTTCGACATCGTGCAGGTCGCGGGCGGCCGCATGCCCGAGCATTTCGGCCTGGGCATCGTGCGCAGCGGCGGCCGCGACCCCGATTCGGACTTCGGCGACTACATCGACGGCGTCTTCGGCAAGATCAACCTGGGCATCACCTGGCTGCGGCTGGGCCTGGAGTTCCCGGGCGAGGGCGTGTCCTCGTCGGATCCCTACGGCTACTACGTGCGGCCCTACGACCTCGACCAGTCCGACGACGGCTACCGGTGGGTGTTCGGCGTCGATACGACTCCGTCCCGCAAGGCGGAATTCGACGCGCGGGCGAAGCGCCTGGCCGAGTACAAGCCGGTCTGGGACTGGGGCTGGTACAACGCGATCACGCAGCAGAAGATCTCGTCCGAGCAGGTGATCGGCGGCTCCGGCGCGGCCGGCACGCAGCCCAGCCTCGTCGGCCAGGCCTACGACGACTACACGCTGGTTCCCCGGAACGCCTTCTTCTGGACGCCCAGCGTGTGGGGAAAGGTGGTCTGGAAGCCCCGGTCCGACATGACCCTGCGCGTCGAGTTGGAAGGGGCCATGACCTACGGCTGGGTGAACTACGTCGAAAGCGAGCGGGAGGCCACCAAGTCCCGCAAGGATTTCCTGTCGTTCGGCGGTGCGCTGGAGGCCCAGTTGGACTGGGGTCGCAACCAGGTCAAGCTGATGGCCGGCGCGGCCTCGGGTGGCAACACCCTGGGTTCCTGGGGCATCCTGGACCAGAACATCCTGGCGACGTCTTCCGCGGCCTGCTACAACCGCGAGCACCCGACGCTGTTCAGGACCAAGGACATCCACCACTTCGTGTTCAACCGGGACTACCGGGTCGATTCGATCCTGTTCCGGGAGATCATCGGCTCCGTGACCAACGCCTTCTACTTCAAGCCGTCCTACGACCGCACCTTCTACCAGGACTCCGACTGGAAGGTCGGCGGCGGCCTGTCCCTGATGGCGGCCTTCGCCTCGATCCCCGAGGGCGCCCCGGGCGGCAAGCGGCCCCTGGGCGTCGAGGGCGGGATGGACCTCTGGGCCAAGTACGGTTCCCACCTGTCCCTCCGCGCCGACGGCGCCGTCCTCTTCCCCCTGGCCGGCCTCGACGCCCCGAACGACGGCGTGACGCCCCAGACCGCCGGCGCGATCCGCATCCAGGCGATCGCGACCTTCTGACGGTCCCCCAGCCTTCCAGGTCCTTCAGAAGTCCAAGAGCCCATCCCTTGGTATTTCTTTCCCCAGGCCAGAACCGCCCCCTGCAAGGGATGGGTCGCCGCGCACAAGGAAACCCGTCCTGCCGCGACGACCCCACCCTGCAAGCCAAACGAAAGCCTCCCCGCCCCTGCAGCCCTCCCCCAAGAACGACCGAGGGCCGGGGCCCGGGGGTGACGCGGAGGGGCTCCGCAGCCGGCGGCACCCCACGGGGGCAATCAACACCCTGCCGCCGGCGAGGACAGAGGCGGGAACGGGGGCAGCGCCCCCGGGCACGCCGTCCCCGGAGCGTCACCCCCGGGACCCGGCCCACCACGAACTCACGCCTTTCATTTCCAGCGAGCAGAAGAATCCGGGGGAGGCTATCGGGTGGACTAGGACTGCGTGGAATCGTTGCCCTTGACGGGGAGGGCCTTCAGGCGACCCACGAGGTTCCCCACGCGCGCCTTGAAATCGTTCAGTTGCGCCTCGGGAAGCCGCTGGCCGCGGACCTCCTGGAGCGCCCTCGGGTGCACGAACTGGCCGTCCTTCGCCACTGCGAAGTGCAGGTGCGGGCCGGTCGAGCGGCCCGTCGAACCCACGGCCGCGATCAGCATGCGCTTTGGCACCTTGTCGCCGACCTTCAGGCCCTTGGTGTAGGACGACAGGTGCGCGTAGTACGTCTGCAGGCCGCCCTCGTGCTGCAGCACCAGCATGTTGCCGGCCGCGCCCTTCTTCCCCATCGCCACGATCTTCCCGTCGCCGACCGCGAACACCGGCGTGCCCTTGGGGGCCGCGTAGTCCATGGCGCGATGGGGCGTGTAGGCGTGGAGGATCGGGTGCAGGCGCCGCAGCGTGAAGTCCGACGAGATGCGGGTGTACTTCAGGGGGCTGCGCAGGAACACGCGCTCGGCGGCGTTGCCGTCGGCGTCGAAGTACCTGACCGATCCGTCCGCCTGGTCGACCGCGAAGGCCGACGCGTTGGCGAGGCGGCCTTCGTACGTCATGCCGTGGACCCGGCCGTACCGGAGGAAGCGCCCGCCTGCGCTTTCCTTGTCGACGATCACGCGAAGGATGTCGCCGCGCCGGCTGTCCGTGAAGAAGTCCACCTGCGCGCCCAGCAGGTCGGCCGCCACCGGCGCCAGCGCGATGTCCGCGCCGCAGCGCTGGAGGCTTTCGTACAAGGAACCGCGCACGACGCACGCGAACTCGACCGTTTCCTTGTCCGTCGCGATTTCCTGGCGGCGGGCCGAGAAGCCGTCCTCGCCGCGGATCGATTCGACGTACGTGGTTTCATCCACCGGGAGGGTCACGGAATGCACGGCGCCGTCGGGAAGCAGGCCGGCCACGATCTTCTGGCCGGCCCGGAGGGTCCGCATGTCCAGGTGCCGCGCGGAGGCGTTCAGGGCGGACTGCGCGCTGGCCGGGTTGGCGCCCAGCCGCACCAGGGCCTGGGCCGGCGTTTCGCCGCGGGCGAGCGTCCCTTCGACCACGCGGGTCGTCGGGGTTTCCCGCGTGTCCGTCGGGGGCAGCAGCGCATCGGCCGGGAGGATTTCGACCGGCTTCGCCAGCCGCTCGTCGAGCGTCGGCTGGGGCGCGGCGTCGCCGTGGAAGAACACGAGCCAGTTGGCGACGACGATCGCGATCACGAATCCCGCGGACGCCAGCAGGTTCAGCCCGCCGCGACGGGGAGCGTGCACGCCTCGCAGGTACAACGGCTTTTCGTAGGTCACCGGACCTCCATGCATCCGCCAGGGTTTATTCAACCATGACGGAGCCTTACATCCTGGACCGGACCCGGGCGCGGTCCAGGGGCAACGTGTACAGGTACCACCGGAGGCAGGCGCATGTCAACCGGTTCGAACGGATCGACAGGGCCCGGCAAGGAATCGAGCCAGGAGGCCGATCTGCGGAAAAGTTTCGGAAACAGTTGAAACCCCCCGGCCGTTTCCTTTACAATCCGCGAGGCTTGTTTCCCTGGGCAGGGTCCTGAAAGGAGTGGCACCATGAGGAAGATGTGGGTTCTGTTGGTGATGCTGAGCATCGCCGGGGCGCTGGCTGCCTGTAATTCCAGCAGCGACAACACCAAGTGTACGGTCAGCTCGGATTGCACGGCGGGCAACGTATGCCAGTCCTTGAAGTGCGGCCAGCGGCCCTGCAACGGCACGGCCGACTGCAACGGCACGGACATCTGCGTCGATGGCGCGACCCTGAAGATGGACGCCTCCAAGCGGTTCTGCACCGCGCTGCAGTGCGGCACGGCAGAACTGTCCTGCACGACCGGGTTCGACTGCGTGGGCGGCCTGTGTATCAAGGGTGTCACGACCGATGACGTCATCGGCGACACTCCGGTCGTCGGCGATACCGTTCGTGACGGGACCGTGGTGGACAATGCCACGGACGGCACGACGCCGCTCGACACGGCCACGGACCCGGGCACCGGCGGCGTTTTGAACTGCACGTCCTGCACGGCGGACGGGGATTGCGGCACCAACTCCAAGTGCCTGCCGGTCGGCGCCACCAAGCACTGCCTGTCGGGGTGCACCACCGACGGCGACTGCCCGCGCTCCTTCATCTGCTACGCCTCCTCCACGGCCAGCAAGTCCTGCCTGCCCGTGTCCTACAACTGCGTGACCTGCGCGGTGGACACCCCCTGCGACACCGGCAAGACCTGCGACTTCACGTCGGGCCTCTGCAAGGACCCCAAGGGGCTGTGCGACTATTGCACCTACGACTTCGATTGCGACGTCAACCTGCGCTGCTACAAGAAGACCGGTTCCGCGACCGGCGCGTGCGTGCCGGAGTGCTCGGGCACCACGCCCTGCTCCGACACCACCAACTTCACGTGCGGCACCACCGAGAAGGGCGTGCAGCTCTGCCAGCCGGTCGGCGACACCTGCGGCGGCTGCGCCGCGGCGACCCCGTTCCCGTCCCCCGACGGCAAGTCCTGCTACGCCTGCCTGAACAACAGCCACTGCACCGTGCAGGGCGAAACCTGCGACATCACCGTCGATCATAAGTGCAAGAAGATCACCGGCAAGTGCGGGAGCCTCAAGGAGTGCACCGACGGCACCTGCCAGAACTGCTGCGTCGATGCGGACTGCGCAGGCCTGAGCGGGGCAACCGGCACCTGCACGAACCACACGTGCGACGGCGTTCAGGACGCCTGCAACGGCCAGTGCTCGGGCACGTCGTTCCCGGTCTGCGTGACCGTCAGCAACGTCCCGACCTGCGTGCAGTGCGGGACCACCTCGGACTGCCTCGCCCTCGACTCGAGCGGATCCTGCACCTGCACCGGCGATCCCACGTACGCGTGTATCGACTCCACCGGCAACGTGTGCGGCGGAAACACCCAATGTGCCTCGCCCTGCTCGACCGACGCGGACTGCCCGCCCAACAGCAGCGGCACCTCGCTGGTGTGCAGCGGTTCGGTCGGCGGCTTCTGCTACGACGCGTCGGGCGCTTGCGACGGCACGACCTCCTGCTGCGCCGCGGGCCAGACCTGCTACGACGTCCTGTCGTCGCTGTTCGGCAGCCTGGGCGGCATGGGCGGCGCCATCCCCAGCACGGGCGGCTACTGCACGTGCGACGACTCCCACGCCTGCCTGGGCGGCAAGCCCTGCACCAGCACGGACGGGCTGTGCTCGATCCCGATCCTGTCCGACATGCTGTGCCCTGGCGGCGTAAAGCCCTCGACCATGCCGGACAAGGTCTGCGTCGATGTCACGCAACTGCTCACCAGCCTGCTCGGCGGCATCTAGCCTTCGGCGTCTGCTTCGGTTGACTTCGACCCGGCCGGACGACCTGTCCGGCCGGGTTTCCTCCCTTCTCTCCTCTTCCTCCTCGAAACCGGCGGACGACGAAACGGCGGTGCGTTTGTCCGGGGACGGGTACGGGGACGGGTACGTAGCCGTGAACGAGGAAGGGAAGGCTGCCGTGACGGCGATCTATTTATCGAGCAGGTGGCCCATCCGGGAACGCTTGGTTTCCAGGTAGCGGCGGTCCTTTTCGTGGCGGGGCTCGATGACGATCGGGACGCGTTCGACGACCTCGAGGCCGTAGCCCGAGATGCCCACGATCTTCTTGGGGTTGTTGGTCAGCAGACGCATCTTCCGCACGCCCAGGTGGGCCAGGATCTGCGCCCCGATGCCGTAGTCCCGCAGGTCCGCGTCGAAACCGAGGTGGGTGTTCGCCTCGACGGTGTCCAGCCCCTCGTCCTGCAGCGCGTAAGCGCGCACCTTGTTGAGGATCCCGATCCCGCGCCCCTCCTGCCGCAGGTACACCAGGGCCCCGCCCTCGGCCGCGATGCGGGCCAGCGCCGCCTGCAGTTGGGGGCCGCAGTCGCACCGCTGGGAGTGGAACACGTCGCCGGTCAGGCACTCGCTGTGGACCCGGACCAGGGTGGGCCGATCCGACGCGATTTCGCCCCGGACCATCGCGATATGGGCGGTGGACGCCAGCGAGTCCTCGTAGATCAGGCACGTGAACTCGCCGTACGAGGTGTGCACCGTTGCCCGTCCCGCCTGCCGCACCAGCAGTTCCTTCCGGTACCGGAACGCGATCAGGTCGGCCACGCTGATGATCGGGATGCCCTGCGCCTCGCCCAGCACCCTCAGGGCGTCCATCCGGGCCGGTTCCCCCGCGTCGTCCAGGATCTGGCAGACCACCGCCGCCGGCTTCAGGCCGGCCAGCCGGGCCAGGTCCGCCGCGGCTTCCGTCTGGCCCGCGCGCTTGAGGACGCCCCCCTGCACCGCCCGCAGCGGGAACACGTGGCCCGGGACCACGAAATCGTCCATCACCGCGTCGTCCTTCAGCAACGCCTCCACGGTCCGGGCGCGATCGAAGGCCGAGATGCCGGTCGACGTCCCGATCCGGGCATCCACGGACACGGTGAAGGCCGCGCCGAAATGCGACGTGTTGCGATGGGACATCATGGGGATGCCGATGCGGTCCACGGCCTCGGGGGTCATCGCCACGCAGACCAGGCCCGACGCGATCTTGGTGATGCGGTTGATGGCGTCCGGCGTCGCCATTTCGGCGGCGAGCGCGATGTCGCCTTCGTTTTCGCGGGCCTCGTCATCGACGATGATGACCATCCGGCCCAGGCGGAACGCCTCGATGGCCTCGTCGATGGTCGAACTGCCGTGCCGCGGTGCCATTCCCGTCCTCCCCGGCGCCCGAGCGCCCGCCCCCGGCCGTCTGCCCCGGGGCGGCGGGATTGTACATCAATGGTGCAATCATTGGATGCACCCGAGGCGGCTTCGTCTGCGGCGAGAGTTTCCTTCGGAGACCCGTCGCCTTCGTCTGCTCGCTCGGGTGAGTTGGGAGGTTGGTTGCCTTCGCCGTGCCCATGGAGTACCATCCTGCGGCCCAATGGCCGGAGGAACGGGGCCCTATGCTGGCAGGTCTTCGTAAACATTCGCGTTCCGTGATCATTTACGTCCTCTTCGGGATCATCATCGTGGTGTTCGTGTTCACCTTCAACATGGGGAGCACGGACGTCGGATGCGGCGGGAAGACCCAGAGGGTGTCGGATTCGTCCCTGGCCCAGGTCGGGAAGACCGTCGTGGACGGGTCGATGCTGGCCATGGGCATGGCCCTGACGGCCGACGCCCCCTCCCTGTCGTCCGGCATGGACCCGAAGGCGTTCCAGGCCGAGATGGTGTACCGGTCGACCCGGTTCGCCCGCCTGCGCGGCGAGCCGAAGTACGCCCCGTACGTCCCGGACCCGCGGATGGTGTCCGATCTGAAGGTCCGCAAGGTCGCCGACGACCTCGCCGAAACGCTGCTGGTTTCGGACGAGGCCGAAACGCTGGGCCTGCGGCCGTCGCCGGACGAGATCCGCGCGCGCATCGTGGGCGACTTCACGGACCCATCGAATGGCCAGTTCCGCAAGAAGTCCTACGAGAACTACGTTCGCTACGGCCTTCGGACCTCGCTGGGTCGGTTCGAGGAGTTCGTCGGCCGCGAGATCCTTCGCGAAAAGATGATCGACCTCGTGACGGCGGGCGTGTCGGTGTCGGACCGCGAGGCGCGCTACGTCGCGTCGAAGCGCAAGGCGACCCGGACATACGACTACCTCGAGGTGGATCCCCAGGCTCTCGCGGACGCCCTGAAGCCCTCGGCCGAGCAGGCCGCTTCCTGGCTGGTCGCGAACGAGGAGCCGGCGAAGAAGTACTTCGAGGAGCACAAGGCCGAGTACCAGCGGGACGAGGCGTTCGACTACCAGTTGATCCGCGTTTCCGCCCCGTCGCGCCGCGTGATGGCCTCCATCGAGGATCCCGAGCAGCAGGCCGGCCTGAAACAGGCCCGCGAAGACGCGAAGCAGCGCGCCGCCGGCATCGCTGCGGAGCTGCAGGGCAAGACGGGCGACGCCCTGGTGGCGACGTTCTCCGATGCGGCCACGAAGTCGTCGGACGATTCCCTGACGAAGGAACGGGGCGGCCGGGTCGAGGCTCCGCTGCCCGCGCAGGCCGTGGCGTCCCTGACGGACCCGGCGGTTGCCGCCGCGCTGGCGCGGCTCCAGCCTCGTACGGCCTCCGGCGTGATTGAAGGCGACTCGGCCTTCTTCCTGGTCCTGCTGCAGGGCGTCCAGCCCAAGCAGGAGCGGACGTTCGATGCCGTCAAGGGCGAGCTGGCCGCGACGATGATCGCCAGGGACCGCGCCAAGAGCCGCGCGGAGCAGGTCGCCAACGACGTGCTGGCCCGGGTGCAGGCGGACTCGTCGAAGGCGCTGGCGGACGTCGCTGCCGAGGCCAACGCGGCATTCGCGCCGGCCACCCCGGTGCAGGTCGGCGAGACCGGCGCCGTGCCCGCGATGCCCTCTTCGCTGTCGGGGATCGCGGACTATTCGCCCGGCGCGCTGCCCGGCCTGGGCGAGTCGCCCGAACTGGCGAAGGCTGCCGAGGCGCTGACTCTTGAGAAGCCGGTCGCCGCGAAGGTGTTCGCGCTGCCCGGCGCCAACCGCCTGGTGGTGCTGCGCCTGAAGGGGGCGACTCCGGCCGGGGAGCCTTCGGCCGACGAGATTGCCGCGGCGAAGGCGGAGTTCCTGCCCCTGAAGAAGCAGGGATACTGGCGCGAGTGGTGCAACTCCCTGAAGGCGAAGGCCGCGGCGGATGGCCGGTTCGTCGAGAAGGAGGCCCTGCAGGCGATGATCCGGGACGAGGCCAGGACCCGGGAAGAATCGTTGATGCAGAAGATCACCGGCGGCAAGGGCGCGAAGGCGAGGCCCCCGGTACCCGCGCCTGAAGGCGACTGAGATCTTGTGAATCGCCCGCCCCCACCCCGTTCCTCCTTGCATCTTCCCTGGTACTTCTGACAGTATCCCGCGAAACCGGCCCCGGTGGGGCTTGGATGAACCCGAAGCGAAGGCGGAGGCGACCATGGCTGGTGTCCTGATCAACGAGCCCATCGCGCCCGACGTGTTCCGCATGGTGGTGGTGGCCCCGGACGTGGCCCGGTACCGTCATGCAGGGCAGTTCGTCATCGTGCGGCCCGGTGCGGGGAGGGAGCGCATCCCCCTGACCATCGCGGATGCGGACGCTGAAACGGGCACCGTGACCCTGATCTACCAGGTGGTCGGCCGGACGACGGCCGAAATGAGCCTGATCGAGCCCGGCGGCCGGTTGACGGATATCGCGGGCCCGCTGGGACAGCCCACCCACATCACGAACGTGGGCACCGTGGTGATGATTGGAGGCGGCATCGGCGTCGCCCCGTCCCATCCCATCGCGCAGGCCATGAAGGCGGCGGGCAACAAGGTCATCACGATCATCGGCGCCCGGCGCAAGGACCTCGTCATCATGGAGGCCGAGATGCGGGCCGCCAGCGACGAGGTGATCCTGATGACCGACGACGGGTCCTACGGCGAGAAGGGCTTCGTGACCGACGCGCTGAAGCGCCTGCTGGACGGCGGCGTGAAGGTGGACCTGGTGGTCGCCATCGGCCCGCCGATCATGATGAAGATGGTTTCGCTGCTGACGAAGGGATACGGCGTCCACACGCTGGTCAGCCTGAACACCATCATGGTGGACGGCACGGGGATGTGCGGCGGGTGCCGCGTCACGGTCGGGGGCGAATCGAAGTTCGTGTGCGTGGACGGGCCGGAGTTCGACGGGCACCTGGTGGACTTCGACGAGATGATGCGTCGCCAGCGCATGTACGTGGCCTACGAGAAGGAGGCCTACGCGGCCTTCAAGGACGGGCACAAGTGCAGGCTGGAGGAACGCGCGAAGGAGGCCCACCATGGCTGAGGGATTGACCAACAAGGAACGGCTGCAGATTCCCCCGACCCCGATGGCGGAACAACCGCCGCAGGAGCGCCGCCACAACATCCGCGAGGTGCCGCTGGGCTACACGCCCGAGCAGGCGATGACGGAAGCGAAACGCTGCCTGATGTGCAAGAACACGTTCTGCGTGAAGGGCTGCCCGGTGTCGGTGGACATCCCCGGCTTCATCGCGCTGGTGGCCGAAGGGAAGTTCCACGAGGCCGCGCTGAAGATCAAGGAAACGAACTGCCTGCCCGCCGTTTGCGGACGCGTCTGCCCGCAGGAGGACCAGTGCCAGGTCGTGTGCATGGTCGCGAAGTCCCTGAAAGACACGGCCAAGAGCGTGCAGATCGGCAAGCTGGAGCGCTTCGTCGCCGACTGGGACATGGCGAACCACCCCGAGGCGGAGTTCAAGAAGGTCGCGTCCACGGGCCACAAGGTGGCGATCGTGGGCGCCGGGCCCGCGGGCCTGACCGCCGCGGGCGACCTGCTGGCGATGGGCCATGACGTGACGATGTACGAGGCCCTGCACCGGGCGGGCGGCGTGCTGGTGTACGGGATCCCGGAATTCCGGCTGCCCAAGAAGATCGTCGAGCGCGAGGTCGAGGGCCTGGTCCAGCGCGGCCTGCACCTGGAGTGCAACGTCGCGGTGGGCAAGTCGAAGGGCATCCTGGACCTGTTCGACGAGGGGTTCGAGGCGATCTTCGTCGCCACCGGCGCGGGCCTGCCGATGTTCAAGAAGATCCCGGGCGAGAACCTGCTGGGCGTCTACTCGGCCAACGAGTACCTGACGCGCGCGAACCTGATGGACGCGTACGGTTTCCCGGAGCGGTCGGACACGCCGATCCTGCGCGGCAAGCATGTGGTGGTATTCGGCGGCGGCAACGTGGCGATGGATTCGGCCCGCACGGCCCTGCGCCTGGGCGCGGAAACATCGACGATCCTGTACCGGCGGTCCCTGGCCGAGATGCCCGCCCGCGTGGAGGAGGTCCACCACGCCAAGGAGGAGGGTGTCGAGTTCCGGATGCTGCAGGATTCCATCGAGATCCTGGGGGACGAGAACTCGTGGGTCACCGGCGTGAAGTGCCTGCGCATGGAGCTGGGCGAGCCCGACGCCAGCGGCCGCCGGCGCCCCGTGCCGCTCCAGGGCAGCGAATTCGTCATCCCGGCCGACGTCGTGGTCGTGTCCATCGGCAACGGCCCGAACCCCCTGGTACCCCGGGCGACCCCGCAGATCCAGACCAACAAGTGGGGCAACATCACCGCGGACAAGGACTCGGCCAAGACCACGCTGCGCGGCGTGTGGGCCGGCGGCGACATCGTGCTGGGGGCCGCGACCGTCATCCTCGCGATGGGCGAGGGGCGCAAGGCCGCGAAGTCCATGCACGAGTTCCTGACGACCGGCGTCTGGTAACTCCCCCACCCCTGGCCCCCACCCCTGGGCCCTTGCATCCTGTCGATCCATCCCGTAGCCTGCCTGTGCCGGCCCTCGTGCGGGCGGGTGGATCCTCGTTCCCCGGGGGTTTCGTGGAGTTCGTGGTCGGCCTCCTGTCGTTCGTGATCGTCGGCGCCTGGGTGGCCGTGGCACTGCAGCGCGGCGGGGCGGTGCGGGAATCGACGCTGTGGGCTGCGACCGGGCTCCAGGTGGGTGTCCTTTGCAGCCTGTGGCTGGACTGGGGATACTCCTGGGTCGATGAGACCGCCTTCCACATGGCCCTGGAAAGGAACGTGTGGGTGGCGATCCCACATGCCCTGGCCCTGTTGTGCCTGCTGGGGCTGCTGCGCTGGGGGCGCGATTTCACGCCGTGGGCCTCGGCCCTGTCCGCGCTGCAGGCGGTGCTGTTCGTCCCCGTCCTGCTGTCGGTCGAGCGCAACACGTCGATGTCGTTCCTGGCGCTGGCGCCCATCCTGGCGATGTTCGGGTCCATCCTGGCGTCCTTCCTGTTCCTGCCCAGCGCCTGCGTGGTGATCCCGGAAGCCGGGTCCCGCTGGCACGCCATCGCCTTCGGGCCCCGCGAGGGCCTGATCTCGGCCATCGAAACCCTGCGGGTGTTGGGACTCGACGTCCGGGCGCCCGGCTCGGTCTTCGAGTCCGGGGCGGCCTTCGGCCGGCTGGGTCCGGTGTGCGTGGAAGTATCGACGGTCCCCGCGCTGTTCCCCCCCGCCTACGGCCTGAGGGTGCGCCTGGCCCCGCCGTGGGGGGGCGGAGGGGGTTCCCTGCCGGGGCTGCCCGGGTTCGCCGCGCGCGAGCGCTTGCGCGTCATCGACGGCGTGCTCGAGTACGAGGGATGGACGACGTCGGGCTTTTCCGTCGAGCCCGCCCGCCTTCGCGCCTTCGTCCGCGGCCTGGCGGAAGGGGTATAGCAGGCTCGGCGCTCCGCGATCCTACCCCGGCATTTCCGCCCGCACGTGTTCCTGGGCGACCAGGGTTCGCAGGAAGACCGCCAGGCGGAGCCGGACGTCGGCCTGCTCCGGAAAGCGATGCGCCAGAAGCGTCGCGAGTTCCTCGCCGGTGCGCGTGCCGTCGCAGAGTTCCCAGGCCGCGGACCCCAGGTCGTCGAGCCGGATCGAGAAGTCGGGCCGATGCAGGCGGGGCATCAGCAGCCGCCGCAGCAGGGAGCCGTCGAACCGCGGCACTCGGATCGAGCCGCGCCCGTCGTCGCCGCGATCGAACGGGCGCAGCGGCGTGAACCGGCACGCCAGCAGGCCGTCGATCCAGGCCGGCGCGGCGGGGGAATCAGGGGGGGGCGTTTCCACAGGCATCGGATCCTCCGATCGCGCCCCCTAGTTACCATCGACCGACCGGTCTCGTCCAGAACGGTCGTGTCCCTGGGCCGCGCGCCGCGTCGCGGCGGCCCGCGGCCTTGCGCGACCTTGCCGGCCCGTGGCATGATGCGCCGGTCCACGCGAGGAAGGCCCATGTCGGCCCGCAAGAAGGCATCGAAGGACCCGTCTCCGTTCGGCCGCGCCGCGACCTGGATCGACAACGCCACGGACGGGGTGATCGCCTTGCAGTCCGAACTGGTCAAGCGCAACGCGGTCGGCCCCCTGAACGGCGGTCCCGGCGAGCTGGAAAAGGCCGACTTCGTCGAGGCGTGGATGGCCGGGCAGGGCTTCCCCCCCGTCCGTCGCCTGACGTCCATGGACAACGGCGTGCCGCGGCCGAACCTCGTCGTGATCCTTCCCGGCCGCGACCATTCGCGGCGGCTGTGGGTGATGTCGCACCTGGACGTCGTGCCGCCGGGCGACGAATCCTTGTGGAAGAGCGAGCCGTTCGTGCTGCGCGTCGAGGGCGACAAACTGGTCGGCCGGGGCGTCGAGGACAACCACCAGGGCGTCGTGTGCTCGCTGCTGGCCGCCAAGGCCCTGCTGGCCAGCGGCATCGAGCCCGAGTTCGACGTGGGTCTGCTGTTCGTGTCGGACGAGGAGACCGGCAGCCTCCACGGCATCCGCTGGCTGCTGGACCACCACCGCGACCTGTTCGGGCCCCAGGACGCGTTCCTGGTGCCGGACGCGGGCAACGAGGACGGTTCCCTCGTCGAGGTGTCCGAAAAGGCCATCCTGTGGCTGCGTCTGAAGACGCTGGGCAAGCAGGTGCACGCCAGCACGCCGCACCTGGGCCGCAACGCGATGACCGCCAGTGCGCACCTCGTGGTGCGCCTGAGCGAGCTGTACCAGCGCTTCGACGCCCGGGATCCCCTGTTCGACCCGCCGTCGTCGACCTTCGAACCGACCCGGCACGAAGCCAACGTCCCGAACGTCAACACGATCCCGGGCGAGGACGTGTTCTACCTGGACTGCCGGATCCTGCCGTCGGTTTCCGTGGAGGCGGTGCAGTTGGCCGTCCGCGAGATCGCCAGCGAGGTGTCCCGCCAGAACCGGGTGGTCGTCAACGTGGACATCATCCAGCGCGAGGACGCGGCCCCGGCCACGCCGCCGAACGCCGAGCTGGTCCAGCGGGTGATCCGCTCCGTCCGCAAGGTGTACAACGTGGACGCCCGCCCCAAGGGCATCGGCGGCGGCACCGTCGCGGCGTACCTGCGTCGCCTGGGCTGGCCGGTCGTGGTGTGGGCCCGCCAGGACGAAACGGCCCACCAGCCCAACGAATACGTATGGATCCCGAACCTCCTGGGCGACGCGAAGGTGTTCGCGGACCTGATGATCGGCGAGCCGCCGCCTGCCCCGGCGGTTGTCGAAGTCGAGGCCGAGGCCGTCCCGGCCCCGGAAGCCCCCATCGAGGCGTGAGGATCGAAGGAGGAGCCATGGACCTCGGTGCCCTGCAGGCGGCGATCCACGCCGCCGGTTTCGACGGCTGGCTGTTCTGCGACTTCCACAACCGGGACGCGCTGGCCTATCGCATCCTGGGCATGGACTACGGCAAGTTCACGTCCCGTCGCTGGTTCTACCTGGTGCCGGCGGTCGGGGAACCGGTCCGCCTGGTCAGCCGGGTCGAGCCGTCGCGGCTGGACGAGCTGCCGGGCGACAAGCGCCAGTACCTGTCGTGGGGCGACCTCCTGGCGTCGTTGAAGGATCTCGTGGGCGGCAAGCGCGTCGCGATGCAGTGGTCCCCGGACGACGCGATCCCTTACGTCAGCACCGTGGATGGGGGCATGGTGGACCTGGTCCGTTCGGCCGGGGCGACCGTGGTGTCGTCCGCCGACCTCGTCCAGGTCTTCGAGGCGGTGATCGATGAGGCGGGCTACCAGTCGCACCTGTCCGCGGGCACGCGGGTCCACGCGATCAAGGACGAGGCCTTCGCGACCATCCGCGACGCGCTGGCGACCGGCCGCGAGCTGACCGAGTTCGACGTCCAGCAGTTCATCGTCCGGCGCTTCGACGAGGAGGGCCTGACCTGCCATCGCGAGTGGCCGATCGTGGGCGTCAACGACCACCCGGCCGACCCGCACTTCGAGCCGACCCCGCAGAACGCCCGCGTGATCCGGCGCGGCGACACGTTCCTGATCGACCTGTGGGCCGTCGACAAGGCGCCCGGCAGCATCTGGCACGACATCACCTGGTGCGGGTTCGCCGGCGACACGCCCCCGGCGCCGTACGTCGAGATCTTCAACGTCGTTCGCGACGCCCGGGATGCGGCCGTTGCGTTCGCCGCGGAGCGCTTCCGGACGGGCCAGGGCTGCGCCGGCTGGGAGGTCGATGACGCGTGCCGGAACGTGGTGAAGGCCGCGGGGTACGGCGAGTCCTTCATCCACCGCACCGGCCACTCCATCGGCACGGCGGTCCACGGCAACGGCGTCAACATCGACAACCTGGAAACCCGCGACCTGCGGCGCCTGGTCCCCGGCATCTGCTTTTCGGTCGAGCCGGGCATCTACCTGCCGGGCCGGATGGCGGTGCGGTCCGAGGTCGATGTGTTCGTGCGCCACGACGGCGTGGTCGAGGTGACGGGGCCGGCCCAGCGGGACCTGATCCTGGTGTGACCGGTCAACAGGCCATGGCACCCGGCCCGGGACGCAGGTACAATCGGCCCCCGAAGTGGGTCGCGTTGGAGGAAGACATGAGGCACCCGATCAAGATTTTCGTGATGGCAATCCTGGCGCTGGCGATCGGCGTCGGGTGTGGCAAGTCCGAGCCCCCGAAGAAGCCCGAAGCGGCGCCCGCCGTGGCTCCGGCCGTCCAGCCGGCGCCTGCCGAGGCCGCGAAGCCCGCGGCGGTGGTGACGCCCCCGGCCGAGGCCGCGAAGCCTGCGGCCGCGGAAGGCGAGGCCCCGCCGCCGAAGCCGGCCGAGGAGGCCGCCCCGGCCTTCGACAAGGACAAGCTGGCGAAGGCCTACCTGGCGGTCTACTGCGCCCAGAAGAAGGGCGAGATGGACAAGATCCTGGGGATCTACAAGGAGTTCGGGTTCGACACGCCCCAGTCGTTCACGAAGACCTGGATCGAGGCCGCAAAGGACACCGACTGGGTCACGAAGATCGCCCACGACGTGGGGAAGAAGTGCCCGTGACGGGTTCCGGATCCCGCCCCATCGGGACCACGAACAGCCTCCCGTTCACCTCGTTGCGGCCGATGTAGAGGTCGCACCCGAACGTTTCCCTCAGGATGGACCACTGCATCACGCTTTCGGGGTCGCCGACCGCCCGAATGGCGCCCTCCCGCAGCAGCACGATGCGATCGCAGGCCAGCAGCGCGACGTTGAGGTCGTGGATGGCGGCCACGACGGCCACGCCCTGCGACCGGGCGAGGTCCGCGACGCGGTACACCAGTGACACCGCGTGGGCCACGTCGAGGTTCGCGGTGGGCTCGTCGAGGAGCAGGAGCCGCGGTTCCTGCGCGAGGGCGCGGGCCACCAGCACCCGGCGCTGCTCGCCGGCGGACAGCTCCTGGTACGGGCGGTCGGCGAAGGCGGCGGCCTCGGCGGTTTCCAGGGCCCGGTGCACCGCCGCCCGGTCCACCGCCGACTCGAACAGGCCCTTGAGATGCGCGGTGCGGCCCATCGCAACGAAATCGCGCACCGTCATCGGGAAGCCCACGGCCAGCGAGGCCGGGACCAGCGCGACGGTCCGGGCGACCCTCGGGCGGGAGGACCGGGCCGGGTCGAAACCCGCGGTGCGGACGGATCCCGAGGTCGGGGTCAGGAGGCCTGCCGCGAGGCGCAGCAGGGTCGACTTTCCGGCGCCGTTCGGCCCGATGAGGCCCACGAACTCGCCGGGGGCGACCACCAGGCTGGCCGCGTTGACCGCGGGGGCGGCGGCGCCCGGGTACAGGAACGTGGTTGCGTCCAGGCGCAGGGGGGTGCTATCGGCGGTCGGTCGGGTCACGGCCGGTCGCCTCCGCGCTTGAGGAGCCAGATGAAGGCGGGCCCGCCGATGAGGGCCGTCAGCACGCCGACCGGCGCCTCGGTTTCGAAGACGGGGAACATCAGGCGCGTGAGGAGGTCCGCCAGCACCAGGAACGCGGCTCCGAGGAGTGCGCTGCCGGGGATCGTCACACGGTGGTCCGAACCGACCAGGGCCCGGACGGCGTGGGGGACGATCAGGCCGACGAAGCCGATCATGCCGGCCACCGACACGGCGGCGGCGACCAGCACCGATCCCGCCAGGAACACCCGGCGGGTCGTCCGGGCCGGGTCCACGCCCACGGCCGCCGCGTCCTCTTCGCCCATGGCCAGCGCGTTGAGGGCGGGGGCCGAGGCGAACAGCAGGCCCATCGCGAACAGGGCCACGGCGAGGGTGCCGAGGATCGCGCCGGGGCTGCGGACGTCCGAGGACAGGGTGCCCATCAGCCACAGCAGCATTTCCTGCGCCTTTTCGGCCCGGACCACGGACTTGAGGAACATGATGGCGGCCGAGGCGATCGTGTTGAACACGACGCCGACCAGCAGCACCTCGTAGGTCCGCATCCGGCCGCGGCTGTCGCGGGACAGGCGCCAGGTCAGCGCGACGGCGCCCAGGCCGCCCAGGAAGGCGGCTGCGGACACGCCCGCGTGGCCCAGCAGGGCGATGCCGGGCAGTACCAGGGCCAGCGATCCGCCGAGGGCAGCGCCCCCGGCGACGCCGATCACGTACGGGTCGGCCAGCGGGTTCGACAGCACGGCCTGAAACACGAGTCCCGAGGTCGATAGGGAGGCCCCGACAATGGCTGCCAGGAGCGTGCGAGGCAGGCGTTCGCGCATCAGGACCAGGCGATCGGAGGCGGCGTCCCCGGTCAGGGCCCCGAGGAGGTCCAGGGGCGTGGCGCCCAGCGCCAGGGACAGCAGCACGGACGCCACCAGCAGCACCGCGAGGGCCGCGAAGAACGCCGGGATGCGATGTCTGGACACCAGGCCCATCGGTTCCCTCGATCGGCGCCCGGGCGTTCGCGCCCGGGCGGGGTGACGCACGCTAGCCCCCGGGAGGGGGCGCGTCAAGGTGGCGTCAAGGCTGCGTCGGCAGGTCCGCCGCCACGCGTCGGATCTCGTCCGCGAGGTCCAGCGCGGCCCGACCGGTCCCGGGGCCCGGTCGCAGGAGCGACTCGTCCCGGACCCGGACCACGCGCCCTTCCCGGGCCGCAGCCAGGCCGGCGTCCGCCAGCAGGGCGGCGAGATCGCCCGCTTCCACGGCGCCGTCCACGATGACGTCCGGAGCGGACCGGATCGCCTGCTCCAGGGACCACGTCGGGTAGGGCATCACCTCCGACGATGCGACGTTGGCCACCCCCATCCGTGCCAGGAGGTCGCCCAGGTACGACGAACGGGCCGCCACCACGAGGGGGTTCCGACCGACCACCAGCAGCACCTTCAGCGGCGGGTCCCGGAGGGCGTGCCCCGCGAGGGCCCGGAGGTCCGTCCGGTATGACGCGGCGAGCGCCTCGGCCGCCTCGCCCCGGCCGATCGCGGTCCCGATGGAGCGGATGCCCGGCTCCACGTCGTCGGCCGTTTCGAACACGACCGGTACCTGGCGCACGCCCGACGCGTCCAGCAGGTCGCCCAGGTGGCCCCGGAGCACCGAGGGCGAGCCCACGACGATGTCCGGCCGTGCCGCCAACACCGCTTCCAGCGAGACGTCCAGGATCCCCCCCACGCGGGGGACGGCCCGGGCCTCGTCGGGGTGGTTGCAGTACCTCGTCGCGCCGACCACGTTGGGACCGGCGCCCAGCGCGAACAGGATCTCTGTGGCGTTGGGCTGCAGGGACACGATTCGCGGGTGGACGCTGTCGGCGGCCGCCGAGGGGGCCTTGCAGGCGCATGGGCACCCCAGGACCAGCAGCAGGGCCAGCGCGCGGGCCGTCATCTAGCGCACCTCCCGGGGTTCATTGGGGTGGGCGAGGTCCACCAGGAACAGGCTGCCGGACTGCTGGCCCGTGATCGCGGCCATCGTCCGGTCCCCGTCCTTGTAGACGGCGATGTCGTAGGGGTTGGTCCCCGGCGGGAACACGGCGACCCGACCCAGGGAGTCCCCCGTGCCCGCGTCGTAGGCCGTGACGTTGTTGTCCCCTGAGTTGACGACCAGCAGGCGGTCGCCATCGAGGATCATCCGGTTGGGATAGAGCCCGGTGGTCGCGAACCCGTTCCGGACGCCGGCCGGGCCCAGCGCGGTATCGATGGACGAAATCGACGAGGCGAGGCCCAACAGCACCCAGGCGTCGGGGGTTCCGCCGGAGCGCAGGGCCAGGTCCTGCACGCCGGCGGCCCCGGAACCCGCGCCGATCGGGAACGGGACCGGGTACGCGGGGCTGGAGGCTCCGGTCGAGGCATCGAGCACCGCGACCTCGTTGGTTTCGAAGCGGCCGACCAGGAGGGAGCCGACCGGGCCGGGCCGGACCACGATCGTGTCCTGGGCGTCCAGGTTCCCCAGGGCCACCGGGTTCGCGGCGCCGCGCAGCACCGTGCCGGCATCGAGGTCCACCAGGAACAGCGCGGGCGCGGTGCCGCTGCCCAGCCAGGCGCGGCTGCCGTCGGCCGACAGGGCGAGGGAGGACGGGTAGCCGACCAGGGGGTGCTCGAGGGACGCGGGCACCGGGATCTCCCGGACCAGCGAGGGCTGCCCCGCGGCGGCCCGGACGGCATCGAGGACCACCACGGACCCGTCGCCGGCGGGCCGCACCGTGGTCCCGTCGAAGGCGGTGGCGCCCGAGCACAGCACGACGACCCGATCGCCCGCGGCGGCCACAACCTGGGGATTTCGGGCGGCCACCGGGACCCGTTCGACGATGCTGCCGTCAGCCAGGCGGACCACCGTCACGAACCCGGGGCCGAAGACGAGGGTCTGGCCGGAGTAGCCCACGTCGGGATTGGCGACGAAGGCGAGGCCCTGGGACACCGCCACCCCCTGGGGGGTCGCGAACGAGGCCCCGGTCACGTCGCCCCCGGGGTCCGAAACGGGAACGTCGAAGTCCCCGGACAGCTCCGATTCGGGCAGGCGGTCGCACCCGGCCGGCGCCAGCAGCAGCACCACCACCAGCGCGGCTGCCGGGGTTCCCCGGTTCGTTCGCATCGTCGTCCCCCGTCACAGGTCCAGTCGAATCGATCCGTACAGGGACCACCCGGGCAGCGGCGACTGCAGGAAGTCCACCGCGTTCCTGTCGTTGGTCAGGTTCATTCCGTCCAGGGCCAGCGTGACGCCCCGGGCCGGCCTCAGTTCGACCCGGGCGTCCAGCCGGAAGCGCCCTTCCTCCGACAGTGCGCCGTAGCGGTCCAGCGTAAACGCCGACTGCCAGGACGGCATCAGGGCCACCCGCAAAGGCCCGACCTCGACGGCCGCCTCGCCGGCCACGCGATGCGCCGGGCGCCCGGGCAGCGGCTTCCCGGTATCGGTGGCCAGCGCATGCAGAAACGTGTAGGACGCCCGGGCCGACAGCCATCGCCATCGGCCGTCTGCGGACGCCTCCACGCCCCGGAGGGTCGCGCCCCCCGAATTCTCGGCCCGGACCAGGAACGCGGAACGGGGCAGGAACACCACGAGGTTCCGGGCGCGATTCTCGAAGTAGGCGGCCCGGACGCCCCAGCCGGCGCCCGTGGCCTCGATCCCGGCGTCCCAGGTCAGGGCGTCCTCGGGTTTCAGGCTGGGGTTTCCCTGCACGTAGCCGGCGTCGAAGTACAGTTCCTCGAGGGTGGGCAGCCGGAACGCCCGGCCCACGTTGGCGGTGATCCGGAACGGTCCGTAGGGGCGCACGAAGGCGCCGGCGTGCGGCAGGGCGCGGACGCCGAAGCCCTCGTCCCATTCGACGCGGACGTCGGCGTCGATGCCCCACCAGCCGTTGCTGCGTCCGGCATGACCTCCCAGGCGACCTGCGGCGGTGATCCGCCGGGGGCTGTAGGCCGCCTGGCTGAGTCGCCGCACGTCGCCCCGGTCCCAGGTGGCGGCGACTCCGGCGGAAAGGGAGGCCACGTCCCAGGGCGCGACCTCGGCTTCGGCCTCGCCGCCCACGCCCCAGGCGACCAGGCGGGTATCGACCGCAGGACCCATCGGCGGTGTCGCGTCCCCGTAGGCGAACCCCAGGCGCCGCACCCAGGCGCGGACGGCGGTCCCACCCGAGCGCGCGGGCGCCGGCGACGGGTTTGTGCTTGAAACTCTGGCCGGAGACGAAGCCGCCTCGGGTGCATCCAGGGCCCCCGCGTTGCCGAACAGCCGGGGACCCTCGTACGAAAGGCGCGCGATGAAGCGATCGTTGCGCTGGTGGGCGCTGGTCGATGGGTACTGCTCCAGGCCCGGGACCTCCCGGTCCTCCCGCAGGCCCTCGAGCAGCAGTCCCAGCCGATGTCCCGGCGCCGGCTCGTACCCCGCCCGGGCAAGCCCCTCGACCGCCAGGGAGGCGTTGTGCTGGCGCTGCCGCGCATGCCCGTTCGCGTCCGTGAACGCGTAGTCCCCTGCGGATGCCAGGATCCCGGCCGACGCCAGCGCGCCGAAGGTCCCGGTGGAATCGCCGGCCGCCGCCTTCAAGCGGTGGGTCCCGAACGACCCGAAGAGGTACGAGGCGCGGTAGAGCGGGCCGTCGAGGGGGTCCGGGATCACCGCGCGCAGCACCCCGCCTACGGCGTCGGTCCCGTGGCGGGCGGAGGCGCCGCCGCGCTGCAGTTCCAAAGCGTCCAGGGGCATCAGCGACAGGGCCGCGAGGTCCGCGCCTCCCAGGAAGGGCGAGTTGAGGGGCACACCGTCGAGGGTGGCGAGCGTCCCCTGGGGATCGGCGCCCCGGACCGACAGGGACGCGGCCTGCCCTGGACCGCCCGCCTGCCGGACGTGGGCGGCCGGAGTCCGGTCCACGGCGGCGGCGGGGCCGCCGGGCGCCTCGAGGTCCGCCGGGGTCGTGATGCGCGTGGTGGCCGTGGCCCCGTCCTTCCGATCCGCGGTCGCCTCGACCTCCACGGGCGGGACCACCACGGCCTCCTGGGCCCGGACCGACGGCGACCGAAGTACGAGGAGCGACGCGAGGATGCAGGCAGTCACGGCGGGAGACCCGCCGCATCGCGGCAGGCCGCCAAGGCGCGACGCGCGCCCGGGCGGCGGAAGGGACGTGTCGAGCGTCAAGGGGCGCCTCTTGTCCTCGAAGAGGTTGTCCGGGGCGGAAGGCAGTAGGGCCGGGGGATCAGGGCCCGCGGGATGTCCCGGGTCCCGATCGCCCAGTGCCGCGGTAGCCGCCGCGCACCCGGGCCATCTTGCGGGCAGGTTTCCTGGCTTGGGGGCCGGGGCGCACCCGATCGGGCGTCCCCGGGAACCGTTCGCCTTCCCGGGGTCGCCCCCGGTGGCCTCGGAACGGGTCCCGGCCGTCTGGCTCCGGGGCAGGGCGACCGCATCAGCCGCCAACCCGTGGAACCGGGGCGCGCCTCGCCGGCGGCGCCCGTTCGGCCAGCCCCCTCACAGTGGCGGGACCGCGCGGGATTCGCACCCGCTTCCCTCTCGGACGGGGGTCCTCCCCGTCCACCCGCAAGGGGGATTCCGGGCGAAACGTTGTCATGGAGAGGGGTGGAAGTCAAGGCGGGCGGCGGGATGGGAACCGCTACGGGCAGGCGCCCGTCTTCCAGGTTTCCCCGAAGCACTTGGCGGGGAAGCAGGACGTCGGGTAGGTGATGCCGTCGGCGCCGCAGACCGGCCCGTCGATGGTCCCGGCCTTCGGGCTGTCGATCGTGCCGCACTGGGTGCTGCACAACGGGCACAGGCCGGCGGAACCGCCCGTCCCGCCCAGGCAGGTCTCGTAGCATTCGCTCTGGTAGTTGACGCTGCCCGCGCAGATCGGCGACAGCGTCGTCGGGCACTGCTCGCAGATGCGAGTGCACCCGCCGGTGTGCAGGCTGCCGCCGGCCTTGCAGGTCGCCCAGCAGATGTTCGGGTAGTTCAGGCCGTCGTTGCCGCAGACCTCGGTGCCCGTGTCGCTGCAGGGCGCGGCGCCATGGCACAGCGCCAGGCACTGGTTCTTGTACACCTTGCCGTCGGTCCCGCACACTTCGCTGACGGGGTCGGCGTCGCAATCCGGGCAGCAGAACCCGGCGTACGCCACCTTCTTGGTGCCCGTGCCGCAGGTGGTGGCCGCGCAGGTGTTGCCGTAGGTGATGCCGTCCTCGCCGCAGACCGGCGAGCAATCCGTCGTGCAGGACGGGCAGAAGCCCGAACCGATGCACGTTCCCTGGCACTTCCGGGTGGCCGGGGAGCCGCAGTTCGCCAGCGAGCACTGGTTGTCGTAGGTCTTGCCATCCGTCGCGCAGACCGGGTTCAGGGCCAGGCCCACGCAGGCCTCGCACACGGGCGTCGCGCAGGCCCCGAAGTTCACGATCTTCGTATCGTAGGTGAGCAGGCAGTTGAGGTCGCTCTTCATCGCGCAGAGGTCGGCGTAGTCGGTCTGGACGCCGCCCTTGTCGCCGCAGACCGCGCCGCAGCCCGGGAACGAAATGCGGTCACATTCGTTCTGCAGGGTGCAGGGGCAGGGCTCGCACGCGCCGCGCCAGGTGTAGTAGTTGGCCTCGGGAAGGTCCACGCAGTCCGTCCGGGTGCCGGTGCAGCCGTCGCAGGTGGCCGGATCGTTGGCGCACAGGGCGCACTTGGCGCAGACGTCGCTCTTGAACTCGGTCCGTGCCAGGGTGATGGCGTCCTGCAGGCAGACCTCCGCGCCCACGAGGGTCTGGTCGCAGGGACACTGCGGCGGGTTGGTGGTTTCCGGCGGGACATCCGGGGGAACGTCCGGGAGTTCCCCGTCCGGCGGGATGTCCTGGGCATCCGTGACGACCTCGTCCTTCGGCACGTCCCGGCCCACGTCGCCGTTATCGACGGGCGCGACGTCCGGCGCATCGACATCGACCGTGTCCTGTTCGATCAGTTCCAGTTCGTCGATGGTGTCCTCGGGAGTTCCGGGGTCCGTATGCCTGGTCCCGCCACCGCAGGCCAGGGCCAGGGTGAGGGCGGCGGCCCACAGGGACGAGCGGAGCACGGAGCGAACGGCCATGGCATCCTCCCAACACAAAGGTGCGCTTGCAATAGTGTACGGTAAGGGCCCGGGTCAGGGCAAGAACACTCGGACGGAGGATTCGATGAGCCATTCCGTCGCGTGGGTCACGTCGATGCCGTAGCCGACGTCGATGCCCACGTATTTCGACACGTAGCCCAGGCCGACCGTCACGCGCTTCTGGTCGTGGGCCAGCGTGCCGACCCGGTCCCAGGTGAACCCGGCCCGAACCGCGATCATCTGCGCCAGCGTCAGTTCCAGGCCGGTCATCGGGCTGACGGTCGCCGTGTTGCCGCCCTTGGACTGGAGGTCGATGTCCACGTCCACGCCCCAGTGCAGGATCGAGTACTGGATGCCCAGGCCGACGCCCACCGATCGGGGGGCGACGGGGAGCCCGGTCGCATTGCGGGCCTTCAACACCGGCATCTTGATGATGTTCTGGGCGGCCACGCCGATGTAGAAGAGGTCGTTGAATCCCACCAGGAGGCCCAGGTCCATCGTCGGGGCCCACCGGCTCTGGCGATAGGCGCTGCTGGTCGCGTCCTGCTGGACCTTCATGTACCGGAAGCCGCCGCCGTAGCACAGCTGGATGTTCCTGGAGCGATACTGGGAAGCCACCGCGAACCGCAGGTCGTGGAGCTGGGTCTTGATCCCGTCCCGGTTGGCGTTGGTGTAGGTATAGCCCGCGCCGCCGGCCAGGTCGGGATTGGTCTTGGAGTCCACGAACGAGATGTGGCCGTTGTGCCCGGTGGTCCACGCCTTGTAGCCGTAGCCGAGGTCGATCGCGTAGCTCATGGTCTGGGCCATGCCGGCGGGGTTGAAGTAGAGGCCCGATGTCCCCATGCCCATGGCTCGGACGGCGTCCCCCATGCCCAGCGCGCGGGCCGGCGCCCCGTTTTCCCGGGCAAGGACGGGCGCCGCCGCGACCGCCAGGGCCACGAGGATCCCGAAGATGCCTGGAACGTGCGCGAACCGCATGGAAACCTCCCGGCTGGACGAAGTTATGCCGCGGTCGCGGGTGTGTCAAGAAAGCGGCCCGGAGCCTCGAACCCCTTGCGACCCGGGGAGCGACGAGGCTGGATTCGCGACGCCGGAAGTGGCAGTATCGCACCGCCCCTCGCGGAGGCGTCCCGTGGCCGACCGTCGTATCGTCATCGTCATCCCGACCTATAACGAGGCCGAGAACATCGGTCTGATCATCCCGGCAATCCACGAAGTTGTCCCCGCGGCGGACATCCTGGTCGTGGACGATTCGTCGCCGGACGGGACCGGGCGGATCGTGGCCGACCTTGCGACGACCGACCCGCAGGTCCGCCTGCTGTCGCGGGAAGGCAAGCAGGGCCTGGGCAAGGCGTACGTGGCGGGCTTCAAGGACTGCCTGGCGCGCGGCTACGACGTCATCGTGCAGATGGACTGCGACTTCAGCCACCCGCCGCACTTCCTGGGCGATGTGCTGGCGGGCCTGGAAAGGGCCGACGTGGTCATCGGGTCGCGGTACGTCCGGGGAGGCGAAACCGAGGACTGGCCGCTCAAGCGCAAGATCCTCAGCATGGGCGGGAACCTGTACGCGCGGACGATCCTCGGCGTGCCGGTCATCGACCTGACGGGCGGCTTCAAGGCGTGGAAGCGCGAGGTGCTCCAGGCGATCGCGCTGGACGAGGTCGGGGCCGCCGGCTACGCCTTCCAGATGGAAATGAACTTCCGGGCCCACCGGAAGGGATTCCGGATCGTCGAGGTCCCGATCACGTTCCCCGACCGCACCCGCGGCGAGTCCAAGCTGGGCAGCGGGATCTTCTGGGAGTCGCTGAAGATGCCCTGGCGCCTGCGGTTCGGCGCGCGCAAGCGCTGATCGCGGTCCTTCGTCGCGGTCCCGTGCGGCCGATCAGACCGCCGCATCCAGGAAGCCCACCAGCGCGGCCAGCCCGCCCAGATCGCGCAACTCCCCCCGCATCAGGGGGATCGGCACCACCGGCACCGGCGCCACGGCGTTCCGCACCTCGGCCACGCGGCTGGCGTCCTCGCCGGCCTCCTCCCGGTACTCGACGGCGAGGGCCCCGGCCTCGGCCGCCAGGCGGGCCAGGGCTGCCCTGTCCACCAGTTGCAGGGCCGGTTCGGCCAGCAGCGTCCTGCGGAGGGCCTCGACGTCCACTTCGGCGTCCGACGGGACACCGCACCCCGGCGGCGGCCAGGCGTGCACCCGGTTCACCAGCACCACCGCGGGCAGCAGGCCGCGACGGGACAGCTCGCCGGCGGCCTCCTTCAGGCGGAGGGCCGCGCCGGGCTGGGGGCGGCCGACCAGCACGGTGGTGGTCTGTCGGCTGGACAGGAGCGCCTTGACCCGGGCGGCCCGCTCCCGGAATCCGTCGAACAGCGGCGAAAACGCCAGCAGGAAATCCAGGGTGGCCAGGAACGTCTCCTCGCCCGCGAACTTGCCGATCCCCTTCAGCACCACGCTTCGCCATCGCACCGCGCTGAGCCCCACCCGGGACAGCCCCGCGGAGGCCCCCACGAACAGGCGGAAGGCTTCGGACCCCAGCAGCGCGTCCAGCCGATCCGGCGCGTCCAGGAAATCCAGCGCGTGCCGTTCGGGAGGCGTGTCCAGCACCACCAGGTCGTAGCGGCCGGATTCCAGCGCCTCCAGCAGGCGCTCCATGGCCATGTATTCGTGCGTGCCGGCCATCCGGGTCACGGCCTTGCGGTAGAACACGTTGTCCATGATGCGGCGGCGGGCCTCGTCGGTCGGGGCCACGCGGAGGACCAGGCGGTCCAGCTCCGTCGCGGTGTCCAGCACCATCGCCGACAGGGTGCCGCCGGGGGTGATGGGCCCCAGCGCGGCCAGGGACACGGGTTCCTCGACGCCCGGCCGGCCCGACAGCCCCAGGGCATCCTTCAGGCGATTGGCCGGATCGACGGTGACGGCCAGAACGCGGCGACCCGAGAGGGCCAGGCGGGCGGCCATCGCCGCGGCGACGGTGGTCTTGCCGACCCCACCATCGCCGAGGACCACCAGAACCTGCCGGTCCCGAGCCAGGCCCGCCACGTCCACAGGACGCCTCCCGTCCGTTCCTGAATCCCTATCGCGCGCCCGCTGGCCGCGCCCGACCGTACGCGGCTTCCAGTGCCCGGGCGATCTCGCCGAGCGTGGCGCGGCTGCGGACGGCCTCGACGATGGCGGGCACGACCTCGCCTCCGCCCGCCGCCGCGTCGGTGACGCCTTCCAGGGACGTCCGCGCGACCGGCTCGTTCCGGGCGGATCGGAAGCGCCGCAGTTCGTCGCGACGTCCCGCCTCCAGGGCCTCCTGCGCCTCCGGAGGGCGGCTTCCGTCCGTGCGCCGCGGCGTCAACGCGCCCCGATCGGCCTCGGGCCCCTGTTCCCGGTGGCAGTTGAGGCCGACGATGCGGTGCCTTCCCGAATCGATGGACCGCTGCGCCCGGTAGGCCGATTCGTCGATCTGCCGCTGGATCCAGCCGTCCTCGATGCACCGGACCACGCCGCCCAGGTCCTCGATCCGGTCCACCAGGGCCAGTGCCCCGCGCGCGATGCGATCCGTCAGGGACTCGACCAGGTGCGATCCCCCGAGGGGGTCCACCACGTCGCGGACATGGGACTCCTCGGCGATGACCTGCTGGGTGCGCAGGGCCAGGTGGGCCGTGGCCTCGGACGGAAGGGACAGCGCCTCGTCCAGCGCGTTGGTGTGCAGCGACTGCGTCCCGCCCAGCACTGCGGCCAGCGCCTGGAGCGTCACGCGCACGACGTTGTTTTCGGGCTGCTGGGCCGTCAGGGTGCTGCCGCCGGTCTGCGTGTGGAAGCGGATGGCCATCGATCGGGGGTCAACCGCGCCCAGACGGTCCTTCATGAGGGTGGCCCAGGCCACGCGGGCCGCCCGGAACTTCGCGATTTCCTCGAAGAAGTTGTTGTGGCAGGCGAAGAAGAAGGACAGCCGCGGCGCGAAGGCGTCCACGTCCAGTCCCCGGGCCTGCACCGCCCGGACATACGTGAGGCCGTTGGCCAGCGTGAAGCCGACCTCCTGCACCGCGTCGGCGCCGGCCTCCCGGATGTGGTAGCCGCTGATGCTGATGGAGTGGAAGTGCGGCATCGTGCGGTGCAGGTGGACGACGAGGTCCGCGGCCAGGGCCAGGCTGGGCCGCGGCGGATAGATGTACGTCCCTCGCGCCACGTACTCCTTCAGCACGTCGTTCTGGACGGTGCCCTCCAGCCGGGCGGGGTCCATGCCCCGCTCCTCGGCCACGACCTGGAACATCCCCACCAGGATCGGCGCGGTCGCGTTGGCGGTGACCGAAACCGACACCTGGTCCAGCGGGATGCCGTCGAAGATGCGCGCCAGGTCGTCCACGGTGGCGACGGACACGCCTGCGCGGCCCACCTCGCCCGCGGCCCGGGGGTCGTCCGGGTCCATCCCCATCTGGGTCGGCAGGTCGAAAGCCATCGACAGGCCGGTCTGGCCCCGCTCCAGCAGGTACCGGAACCGCCCGTTCGTGTCGTCGGAGGTCCCGAAGCCGGCATACTGGCGCATCGTCCAGGTGCGGCCGCGGTACATGGTGGCGAAGACGCCGCGCCGGTAGGGGGGGCGCCCGGGAAGGTCCTGGGCGGCGTCCGTCCCCGGATCGACGAACAGGAAGGGCAGGGACTCGCCCGTGGACAGGGTGTGCGTGCCGTCGTCGGGAAGGAAGCCGTCCGAATCGGCTCCTGCGTCCCGGAAGAATCGCCGCAGTTCCTCGTGCCGGTCCCCGCCCATGGATCCCTCGTTTCAATCCAGCCGGACCAGGTCCGCGTCACGCTCCACCCGGTCGCCCTCGCCCACGAGAACCGCGGTCACGATGCCGTCCCGGGGGGCGCGCACCTCGTCCTCCATCTTCATGGCTTCCAGCACCAGCAGTGCCTGGCCCTTCGCCACCCGTTCGCCGACGGCCACCCGGACCCGTACGACCCTGCCCGCCATGCGTGCGGCCACCCGGCCGGTCTCGGCGTCGGGGAGCGTCAGGGTGACCGACCCGACCCGGTGGGGCGACACGAAGAGGCTCCGGCCGCCCACCACGACCTCGGTCACGGGCCCGGTGGGGCCCACGGCCGGAACGACCACGCGCCCCGAGGGAAGCACCAGGCCGATCGTCCCATGGAACCGCACCTTCTTGAGCGGCACGCGGGATTCGCCCACGCGCACCCAGATCCACTCGTCGTCCACGCCTTCGATCACGGCCTGAAGGGAGGTGTCGGCCCGGGTGCGAACCTCGACCCGGATGCGGCGAGGCTCGGCCGAGATCCGCGTCGTTCCCGCCTCGGGCCCGTCCTCGGGCAACAGCGTTCCCGGGACGACCGGGACCTCGGTATGCTTGCAACTCATCGGACGCTCATCCTCTGCGCCAGGCAGGCGCCGCGGTCAACGCCCGGCGCCAGGGCGACGGGCCGGGCGACTGCGACGACGACGGGGCCCCAGTCGGCGCCTGTTCCTGCAAGGACCTCGCCGCGACCGCAGCGGCCACGTCCTCCACGGACACGACGTCCGCGGCCGGCAGGGGCCCGATGCGGGCCACCAGGCCGGTGTCGTAGGTTCCCGCGCGAAACTCCGGCGACGACAGCACGTGCAGCAGGAACGGGAGGTTGTGGCGCACGCCGCCGATTTCGAATTCCCCCAGCGCCCCTTCCATCCGGGAAATCGCCTCGGGCCTCGTGCGGCCCCAGGTCGTGACCTTCGCGATCAGGGTGTCATAGAACGAGCAGACCTCGCCGCCTTCCTCGACCCCGTCGTCCACCCGTACGAACGGCCCCAGCGGGGGACGGTATCGGAACAGTCGGCCTGGCGAGGCGACGAAGCCGTTGTAGGGATCCTCGGCGCACACGCGGCACTCGACCGCCGCCCCCCGGGGGACCAGTTCATCCTGTCGCCACGGCAGGGGATCGCCCAGCGCGACCCGGATCTGGGCCTGCACCAGGTCCACACCGAACACGGCCTCGGTCACCGAATGCTCGACCTGGAGGCGGGTGTTCATTTCCAGGAAGTGGAAGGCCCCGGCTGAATCGACGAGGTACTCGACCGTCCCGAGGCCCTCGTAGCCCAGGGAGTTGACCGCCCGCAGGGTCGCTTCGTGCATGGCCTCCCGAAGCCGCGGGTCCAGGCCCGGGTCCGGCGCCTCCTCGATCACCTTCTGGTGGCGGCGCTGGACGCTGCAGACGCGTTCACCCAGGTGCACCACGCCTCCCCGGCCGTCGGCCAGGAACTGCACCTCCACGTGGCGAGGCGACGAGATGCACGTTTCCACGAACAGCGACGGGCAGCCGAACGCCGCCAGCGCCTCCCGGCGCGAGGCCTCGAAGGCCGCCGGCATCCCGGCGGGCCCTTCGACCCGCCGCATCCCCTTGCCGCCGCCGCCCGCGGACGCCTTCAGCATCACGGGCCAGCCCACGCGGTCGGCGACCTCGCGGGCCTCGTCCGCGTCGGGGACCTCGCCGTCGGACCCGGGCACCACCGGGACCCCGGCCGCGCGCATCGCGGCCCGGGCGGGCAGCTTGTGTGACAGGCGTCGCATCTGGTCCGCGGTGGGGCCCACGAAGCGCAGGCCCGCGGCGTCGCAGGCCTCCCGGAAGGCCGGATCCTCGGCCAGGAAGCCGTAGCCGGGGTGGATCATCGTCGCGCCTACGGCTCGTGCAGCGGCCAGCACCTTCCCGGAGTCGAGGTACGTTTCGGCGGGCAGGCTCCCCCCGATGTGCGCAACGGAATCGGCCATGCGGACGTGAGGGGACAGGCGGTCCGGGTCCGAGCATAGGGCGACGGAGCAAAGGCCCAGTTCACGGCAGGCACGGATCACCCGGGCGGCGACCTCGCCGCGATTGGCGACCAGCACCTTGACGCGCGCGGTCATCCGTTCGTCCGGGCCCCAACTTTCCGGGCCAGTTCGTACAGCCCGTCCGAATCGCAGAACTTCCGGCCGCAGGACATCACGACCACCATGTTCCGGGTGGGGATCACGAAGCCGACGTAGAGGATTTCTTCCCAGTAGGCGAAGAACGTCTTTCCCGCGACGGGCGGGACTTCCTGGGCGGACGGGTAGGAAGCCAGCATCGACGCGAACCGCTCCCGCGCCGCCTCGGGGGACCGGGCGCGGAAGACCTGGAGGGCGGCCCCGTAAGACGAACCCTTTTCCGGTTCGTAGAGGATCGCGTCCGTGTCGTCGTCGGTCGGGACGCCCTGGAGGGCGATCCGGCGGAATGTCACCTTGCCCTTCGCCAGGTCCTGGACGTCCTTCAACGTCAGCAGCAGGCGAGGGTCGAGCAGGGGCGCGCGGATGGGCGGCGCAGCAGCAGCCGTGGCCGCAGCGGCCGCGGCGGCCTGGGCCTGGGCCTGCGTCGCGGCGGGAGCGGCGGCCTGCGCGACTTCGGCAGGGACCGGCCGGGCGGCCGTCGCGTCCTCCTGGGCCTGTTCCGCAGGTGCCGGAGCCGGCTTCGGGGATTCGGTCGCCGTCCGCGGCGTCGGCCTGGCCGGAGCGGGCGATTCGTCGTCGGCCTGCTCGTTCGAGGCCGCCGGGACGTCCTCCTTCGGGGAGGACTTCTTGCAGGAGCCGGCGCCGAGGGCCAGGGTCAGGGCGAGCGTCAGAAGCCAGGTCGTCCGAGCGCGCATCATGGCAACTCCACCGCACCTAGAACGGCCCGAAAGAGTAGAAGAGATACCGGGCCCTGTCAAACCTGCGGGCGTCTTCGGGGAGGGTCGTTGCCGTCGATCCCGTCCACGTCGACCCGCAGGTTCGCATGGGCGTTCGGGTCGTCCGGCCCAGGCTTGGCACCCGGTTGCGCGGACGTGTAGGCTTGACGCGGTCCCGGATCCTGTCACGCCCGGGCACATCCTGGATGGGTCCGAGGGAAGGAGGCCCCATGGAACGCGACTGGGCGGCACTGCTGGCGGCGGCCCTCGACGGGCTGGCGGGCATGCCGCGGGAAGGTGTGCGGGTGTCGCCCATGGCAGGGGACGCGTCGGCCCGGTCGTACGCCCGGATCGAGGCGGACGGCCATGCGCCGGTCGTGCTGATGCCGCTGGCGGACGATCCGCTGAAGAGCGACGAGGTCGTGGACGGCGAGCGGCCCCGGGAGATGCCCTTCCTGGAGGTCGGCGAGTACCTGGCCCGGGGCGGGATGCCGGTGCCGGCGGTGCTGCACGTGGACCTTCCGCGGCGCTCGATCCTGTTGGAGGACCTCGGAGACGTGACGGTCGAGCGGGCGCTGGCGTCGGGCGCGGACAAGGCGGCCCTCTACCACGCGGCGATCGAGCTGCTGGCGGACCTGCAGGCCTTTGGCGAGCGCTCGCCGGACCCCGCCTGCGTGGCGTTCCGTCGGCGGTTCGGCGAAGGCCTGCTGCGCTGGGAGCTGGACCACTTCGACGAGTGGCTGCTTCGGGCGTGGACCGGCAGGACGCCGACCGTCGCCCAGAAGGCGGTGCTGGACGCGTTCTACGACGAGGTCGTGCGTCGCCTGGTGGCGCTGCCGTCCGGGCTGGTGCACCGGGACTACCAGAGCCGGAACCTGATGGTCCAGGACGGTCGGCTGAGGCTGATCGACTTCCAGGACGCGCTGCAGGGCCCGTACCTGTACGACCTGGTCGCGCTGCTGCGGGACTCGTACGTCGCGTTCGATCCGGCCGAGGCGGCGGGGATCCGGCGGCACTTCCGGGACGCCCGGGTAGCGCGAGGCCTGTGGGTCCCCGACGCGTCGGACCTGGACGACCACTTCTTCCTGGCTGCGATGCAGCGCAAGATGAAGGACGCCGGCCGGTTCGTGTACATCGACCGGGTCAAGAAGAACCCGAAATTCCTGCCGAACATCCCCCGTTCCCTGGCGTACGCCCGGGAGGCGCTGGAGCGGTTCCCCGAGTTCGCTGAGGCGCGGGAGGTTCTGGCGGGCTACCTGCCCGATCACTTCGGCTGAGGGGGCATGGAGCGGCCCGAGGCGGCTCGGGCGGGATGGAGCGGCCCGAGGCGACTCCGGCTGCGGCAAGAGATTGCATTCGCAATCCCTCGCCTCCGCCTCCGTGCTCGGGCGGAAGAACGGGAGTCGGTCGATGAAGGCGATGGTGCTGGCGGCGGGTCTGGGGACGCGGCTGCGGCCCGCGACGGACCTCGTTCCCAAGCCGTTGTTCCCGGTGCTGGGCGTCCCGGCGATCGAGTGGGCGCTGGCGGGGCTGCGGCAGGCCGGCGTCACCGCGGCGGTGGTGAACCTGCACCACCTGCCCGAGGCGGTGCGGCAGCGACTGGGCGATGGGCGGCGGCTGGGCGTGGCCCTCACGTTCAACGAGGAACCCGAGATCCTGGGCACCGGCGGCGGGCTGTCGGCGATGCGGGGCTTCTTCGCCGGCGAGGATGTCTTCTTCCTGCACAACGGTGACGTGTTCACGGACTGGGATCTGCAGCCGGTGCGCAGGCGGCACGAGGTGTCCGGCGCGGGCGCCACGCTGGCGCTGGCCGATCCCCCGGACATGCCCCAGGCGCGCCTGGTCGAGGTCGGGCCCACCGGGGACGTGGTGGGGATCCGCGGGCGTCCGGCGTCCCGGGAGGGGCCCCGGTACGTGTTTTCGGGAATCTCGGTGCTGACCCCGGCGCTGCTGGACACCCTGCCTCGCGACGGCGCGTCCTGCCTGGTCGAAAAGGGGCTGATCCCCATGATGGCGGCGGGACGGCGGGTCGCGGCGATGCTGCCGGGCGGGCTGTTCTGTGACATCGGGACCGCCGAGCGCTACCTGGCCCTGCAGTGGGAGGTGTTCCCGAGGGCGCCCGCGCTGTTCGCGTTGCGCGGCCTCCCGCCGCCGCGGGAGATCGCCCCGGGGATCCTGGCCACCGGGACGCCGTCCATCGCGGCCGGGGCCGTCCTGGAGGGTCCGGTGATGCTGTGCGACGGGTGCCGGGTGGAGGCGGGGGCGACGGTGGGCCCGCGGGCCGTCCTGTGCCCGGGCGCCGTGGCGACGGCCGGGTCGGTGGTGCGGGACGCGGTGGTGTTCGAGGGAGTCGTCGCGCGTGGCGCGGCCACCGGGATCCTCCCGGCGTAGGCGGCTTCACGGGGCGTCCGTCTTCTCCAGCAGCGTTTCGTAGATCTCGCGATCCCGGTCCGAAAAGCAGCAGAACACGACGGTTTCGGGTACCGGGAACGTGCCCAGGAAGCCCTGCACCTCCCGGACGGCGATCCCGGCGGCCGCCTCGATGGGATACCCGTAGACGCCGGTCGAGATGGCCGGGAACGCGACGGACCGCGCCCCGGCGTCCCTCGCCAGCGCCAGGCAGCTTCTGTAGCACGACGCCAGCAGGCCCGGTTCGCCCCGCCCGCCGCCCGCCCAGACGGGGCCGACGGCGTGGAACACCCACCGGGCCGGTAGCCGGTAGCCAGCGGTGGCCTTCGCCGACCCGGTTTCGCACCCGTACAGTCCCCGGCATTCGGCCAGCAGGCCGGGGCCCGCGGCGCGATGGATGGCCCCATCGACCCCGCCGCCGCCCAGCAGGGACTCGTTGGCGGCGTTGACGATCGCGTCCACGGCCAGCGTGGTGATGTCGCCCTTGACCACCCGGATACGTCCCCCGGCGCCGCCCATGGCGTCCTCCTCGTCGGTCCCGGGAAGCCTACCTCGATTTGAAAGGCGACGTCCCGAAGAGGATACTTGCACCAGCAACCTGGAGGTCACGATGGATTCCCCGGGGCCCTGGCAGGAAGCCCGGGACCGCTTCCGGATGTGGGCGTGGCGCCACTATGTGGACGGCGAGTTCGCCCACCCGCGGCTGTCCTACCTGTTCTGGGAGGCCACGCTGGGGTGCAACCTCGCCTGCCGGCACTGCGGCAGCGATTGCCACCGGTCGTCGAACGTCGCCAGCGAGTTGACGGGGGACGAGGCGGTCCGGGCGCTGACGCAGGTTGCGCAGGATTTCGGGCCGCGGAACGTGTTCCTGGCCGTCACGGGCGGCGAGCCCCTGGTGCGGCCGGACCTGTTCGAGGTGATGGGCCGGGTGTCGCGGCTGGGATTCGCCTGGGGCATGGTGTCGAACGGCTGGGCCGTCGATGATGCCGTGGTCGCGGCCAGCAAGGCGACGCGGATGCGCACGCTGGTCATCAGCCTGGACGGCGTCACCCGCGAATCCCACGACTGGCTTCGCGGCGCCGGGTCCTTCGACCGGGCGGTGGACGCGCTGGACCGGTACCGCCGCGCCGGCTTCCTGAAGAGCCTGCAAGTGACGACCACCTACCACCGGCGCAACATCGGCGAGCTGCAGGCCATGTACGACTTCCTGGTGCGCAAGGGCATCCGGGACTGGCGCATCGTGTCGGTCTTCCCGAACGGCCGGGCACAGCGCCAGTCGGACTTCCTGCTGGAACCGGCCGAGCTGCAGCGCCTTCTGGACTTCATCCGGGACAAGCGATCGAAGCCCCGCCCGATCAAGGTGTCCTACGGCGACGAGGGGTTCCTCGGCTGCGGTTACGAGCGCCGCGTCCGGGACTTCTACTTCACGTGCCTCGCGGGCGTGCGCATCGCGTCGATCCTGGCCGACGGCGGCATCTCGGGGTGCCCGAACATCCCGCGCAGCCTCGTCCAGGGCAACGTGCGCCAGCAGTCCGTCAAGGAGGTCTGGGAGAACGGGTTCGCGAAATACCGCGACCGCTCCTGGATGCGCCAGGGGGCCTGCGCGACCTGCAGCGACTTCGGGATCTGCAAGGGCAACAGCCTGCACCTGTGGGACGCCGAAACCGGCGGGCCGAAGTTGTGCCACATGGACCTGCTGCGGCGGGCGCGGGCCGAGGCGGCCGGTGCGGTCGCGGGCTGCGAGGGGACAGACGCCGTTTCCGGATAGGACCGGGCAACCGGGGGAGGTGATCCGTGCTGATGGTCTACCTGGTGGCGATGGCGCTGATCGACCTGGGGCGGATGCGGATCTACGCGGCGACGCGGTGGATGTGGCTGGTCCTGTCGGGCGGCCTGTTCGTGACGGCCCCGCTGGGGTGCGACTCGACGAAGGACGTGGGAAAGGACGCCGGGACCGAGATGCCGGTGCCCGAGTACGGGGCCCCGGACGACTGGGACGTGGCGACCGAACAGGACGTGCCGTCCGCCGACCTGCCGCAGGTGATGTACGGGCCGGTGCAGGTGGACGTCGCGCAGGACCCTGGTTCCGACGTGCCCCAGGTGCTGTACGGCCCGCCGCCGGACGTGGCGCTGGACCCGGGTTCTGACCTGCCCCAGATGATGTACGGGCCGGTGCAGGTGGATGCCGCGGACGACCCGGGCACCGACGTGCCGATGCCGACCGACACGCCGCAGATGATGTACGGGCCGGTCCTCATCGATGCGACCCAGGACACGGCGGCCGAGATGCCCCAGGTCCTCTACGGTGCGCCTCCGGCGTGACCGTCGGCGCCCCGCCCGGGTGGCGGGGGATCTAACGGTCCGGTCCCACTGCGCCGATGAACAGGGGTTCCGCACGTTTTTCCGCAGGGAGTCCCGGTGAACGAAAGCCTCGACGGCCGCACGGTGATCGCCGGCCTGGTGTTCTATGCCCTGCTGCTGGGGGCCTGCCTGGGCGCGGCCGTCCTGTGGCCTGCCGTCGCGGGCGTGCCCTGGGTCGTTCCGGGCCGCATCGGGACGGACATCGCGATGGGCCTGCTGGCGGGCGGCGTGGTGGTCGTCGGCTCGTGGGCGTCGGTGCGGTGGACCGCATCGGGGAAGCGCCTGGCGGACGTGCTGGGTCGGACCCTCCGCGGCCTTCCGGCGTGGGGCTCGTTCCCGCTGGCTCTCGCGGCCGGCGTGGCCGAGGAGGCGTTCTTCCGGGGGACCCTGTGGACCGCGATCGACGCGGTGGCGGGATCGGACGTCGCGTGGATCGCGACGTCGATCGCCTTCGGCCTGGCCCACGGGATGTTCAGGCCGGGGCTGCGCTCGTGGTCGGCCTTCGCGCTGGGCACCGGTGTGCTGCTGGGTGGCCTGCGGCTGGCGACCGGCGGCATCCTGGCCCCGGTCGTGGCGCATGCCCTGGTGGACGCGGTGAACCTGCCCCTGGTGCAGCGCGCCGGCCGCGTGGCTGGAACATCGGACCGGTGACGTTCCTTGGTGTCAGGGCGCGACCCGGTGGCCCTCGACGACCACGGACGGGATCCCGGATGCGTCGTCGATCCGCACTGTGACCCGGTTCTCCTCGAAGGTCATCGCGACCCGCCACCGGCCGATGTTCGCCACCTCGTCGATGTCGGCGACCAGCGTATCCGGGGTCGTCCAGGTCCCGCGGCCTCGCGCGGGCAGGCCGCGGTTGCCCGGGAAGCTCCGCCACGCGCCGTCGAGGCCCAGGGTGACGCGCCAGGGCGGTTGCCCGTCCCGTCCCAGTTGCACGGTCGCCTCCGGCTGTCCCTCCGTGAAGGCGAGCGAAAGATCCCGCAGGCCGAGGGGGTTCGGGTCCAGCGCGAAGGTCGAACCCGACACTCGCTGGGCGGTCGTGGGCGGCGGCTGGACGGGTACGGCGACCTCGGGCGCGCCCTCCCGGGCCCGTCTGGCCGAGGCTGCGAGGCGCTCCGTCCCTGCGGGGTCCGGGGGCAGCGGGCCTGCCGCACGCACGGCCGCGAGGACGTGGCGCTGCAGCCAGGCGGCCTTTCGCGCCATCACCGCGCCTTCCTCTTCGCCGGTAATCACGACGACCAGATCCAACCGGGGTGCCACCAGCAACACCTGCCCCCCGCGTCCCAGTGCGACGAAGAACCCTCCGGATGACGTCCACCACTGGTAGCCGTAGCCATCCAGCGGCCCCATGCCCCGCACGGGCATGTGCCGACGGGTGGCGGCTTCGACGAACGTCCCCGACAGCACGCGGCGCCCGTTCCAGAGCCCTCCGTGCAGGTACAGGGTGCCGATTCGCGCGAGGTCGCCGGGCGTCATCGCCAGGTCGCCCCACCCGCGGACATCGCCCGTCGCCGGGTCGGTCAGCCACTGCGCCGAGGTGATTCCCAGCGGCCCGAAGAGATGCTCCTGTGCATAGTCGCGGACCGGACGCCCGGTGGCCTTCCGGAGGATCACGGACAGAAGGTGCGAGCCAGGGCCGCAGTACGTGAACTCCCTCCCCGGTTTCGCGGCCATCGGTCGATCCAGCACGTAGCCGGCCCAGTCCGTCGTCGCCATCATGCCGAGAACCAGCGGCAGGTCCCCGGCCGGCCCCGCCCGGCAGTCGAGCCCCGAGGTCATCGTCAGCAGGTGCGACAGGGTGATGGCGCCCTTCTTCGAAGCGTCGGCTGGCGAGGGACGATCGGGGAAGTACGACAAGGCCGTCCGATCGAGGGTCGGGATGTCGCCCCGGTCGAGGGCGATGCCCACCAGGGTGGCCGTGATGCTCTTCGTGCACGAAGCGATGTCGTGGACAAGCCCCGGCGCGAAGGGATGGAAGGTCGTGTCCAGCACCACGCGGCCGTGCCGGATCACCAGCAGGCTGTGCAGCGGCAGGCCCTCGGCCAGGGCGGCCTCGATTCCCTCCGCCAGTGCCGCCGACGAAACACCCTGCTCCTCCGGGGTCGAGGTGGGCCAGGCCTCGGTCGGCCAGACGTCGTCACGAGGCGTCGGCATCGCGTGCGCACATCCGACGACAATCAGGGTCGTGGCCAACAGGAACGCCAGCCCGGGGGGGGAAAGAGGTGTGGGCCGCACCGTGGGTGCCTCCGGTGGCGATGTGTCGAAAGGATTGTACCGCCTCGGGCGGGAGGTCACGAGGGGTCCCGGGCTTGCGCATCGCTCGCCGGAGCGCCCGGAATCGTTTCGCCGTTTCGCGGCTCGATGGCGCCCCGACCTGCCGGTCGCTAGACTGCACGCCTCGGTTGCGATGGACCTCGATGGACCCCGCCCGCCTGCTGGCCTGGTACCAGGAGCACCACCGACGGCTGCCCTGGCGGGAAACCCGCGACCCCTGGGCCATCTGGGTGTCCGAGGTGATGCTGCAGCAGACCCGGGTCGACACGGTCATCCCCTACTGGCACCGGTTCCTGCGGCAGTTCCCGGACCCTGCGGCGTTCGCGGCGGCCCCCCTGGACGAGGCCCTGAGGGCGTGGGAGGGGCTCGGGTACTACGCCCGCTGCCGCAACCTGCACCGCGCCGCCGGGATCGTGGCGGGCGCCGCCGGGGGACGGTTTCCCGCTTCCCCGGACGTTGCCGCGGCGCTGCCCGGCCTGGGGCGCAGCACGGCCAACGCGATCCTGTCCATCGCCTGCGGGGCGGCCCTGCCGGTGCTGGACGGCAACGTGCGGCGGGTGGCCGTGCGCCTGGCCGACGAGCGCGAGGATCCCCGCAAGCCGGCCGTGGAGCGGTGCCTGTGGAAGGCCGTCGAGGCGTGGATCGAGGCGGCGCCCGACCCCGGCCTGCACAACCAGGCCATGATGGAACTGGGAGCCACGATCTGCCTGCCCGGTGCGCCCCGGTGCGACGCCTGCCCGGTCGCGGTGGGCTGCCGGGCGCGGGCGGCGGGCAGCGCGGCGGACCTTCCGGCGCGGGCGCCCAGAAAGGCCATCCCCGAGGTGATCGTTGCCGTCGGCATCGTGCGGGACGACGACGGGCGCATCTTCGTGCAGCGGCGGCCGCCCGAAGGGTTGCTGGGCGGGATGTGGGAGTTCCCCGGCGGGAAGGTCGAGGCGGGCGAGACTCCGGCGGAGGCCCTGCAGCGCGAAATGTGCGAGGAGACCGGCTGGGACGTGGCGGTGGGCGCCCCGGTCGCCCTGGTCCGCCACGCCTACAGCCACTTCCGGGTGGTGATGCACGCCTTCGAATGCGTCGGTGCGTCGGGCGATCCCCATCTGCGGGCGGCCGATGCCTGGGCCTGGGCATCCCCGGACGATCTGCACCGGTACGCGTTCCCGCGGGCGAACCGGAAGATCCTGGCCCTGCTGTCGATGGCCGGGGGCGCCCGGTGAGGGTCCGGCCGATCAGCCCTTGCGCCGCAGGATCATCGCGAAGCCGGCCAGCAGGCCGCCGAGAACGCAGCAGCCCCACGCCAGCAGGTCGCCGTACCGGCAATAGATCGTTTCTTCCGTCAGCAGGGCCGTTTCGGTCACGAACGACTCGGCGCCCTCGAGGGACGTCTGGTGCAGGATGCGGCCCACCGGGTCCACAGCCACCGACACGCCCGTGTTGGTCGAGCGGATGAAGAACCGGCGGTGCTCGACGGCCCGGAACGCGGCCAGTTGCATGTGCAGGTAGGGTTCCTCGGTCTTGCCGAACCAGGCGTCGTTGGTCAGGTTCACCAGCAGGTTCGGCTGCTTCAGGGCGACCTTCCGGGTGAACGAGGGGATGATCCCCTCGTAGCAGATCAGCACGCCCAGCCGCGCCGGGCCCACTGGCAGTACCGACACCGAGTTCCCCGGCGTGAAGTCCCCGGCCTCGGGCAGCCACTTCCGCAGGAAGGGGAACGTGTCCGCGAGCGGGAGGTACTCCCCGAACAACAGCAGGTAGTTCTTGTCGTACTTCCCGAGGACCCTGCCGTCGCCGTCGATCAGCAGGGACGAGTTGTAGTCCCGCACCTTTTCGGGGTCGTGGTCGTCTGGGCCCGAGGCCAGCACCCCGAACAGCAACGGCGTCCGGAAGCCCCGGAGGGCGGCGTTCCGATCGGCCTCGGGGGTCTTGTCGTCGGCATCCACGGCCTTGTACAGGTCCGGGTCGTTCGTGGTCGCCGGCAGCGGCACGTCCGACACGTACAGGTGCCGGGTGTCGCGGGGCAGCGGGTAGCCCTCGTCGAAGGGCAGGGACGCCACCGCGGCAAGGTCGCCCTCGCCGCCCGCGAGGGCCTTCACCTGGTCGTCCGCGAGGGCCGCCACCGTGCCGCCCTTGCCCGTCGCCCACGCGCGGCCCGAGCCGTCGCCCGCCACCGCGTGGAGGTCCTTGCGGATCGGGTTCGCGACCTTCCGGCAGGTGTCGCGGCAGGACACGACGGTCCCGTCGTCGCCGACCGCCCAGGTCGTGGCCCCGGACGCCACGCCGCGCAGGGGCGTCGTGACCGGCTGCTCGCGGGTCACGGTTCCCTTGCGGGACACGCGCACCACGGTCCCGTCCTGGCCGACCGCCACCAGGCCTCCCTTCGGCGACCAGGAGCAGGCCAGCAGGTCGGGGCCTCCCGGGTCGGCCAGGGCCTTGATCGAACGCTTGTCGAACGCGGCCAGGAAGCCGCCGTCGCCGCAGACCACGAACCCCCGGTCCTCGTCGTACGCCACGCCGCGCAGTGTCGCGGTGGTGCCGAGGTCCACGGGCTTCCAGGTTCCGCCGGACCGCCACGTCGCCGTTCCCTGGGCGCCTACGGCCAGGGTCGCCGACCCGTCGGGCCTGGAGGCCACCGCCAGCAGGTCCCGGTCCGTGCCGGTCGGTTCGCGCTTCCAGCCCGCGCCATCGAAGGCGTAGGCAGCGCCGCGCGGGCCCACTGTCAGCAACTGGGACTCGGACGCGGCCGTCACGCCCCGCAGGCCCGACGCCTTCGCCTCGGAGGCCCCGGGCTCTTCGACCTTCTTCACGCCGCTCCCGGACACGCGCCACAGGCGGCCGTCGGCGGACGTCGCAAGCGCGACGTCGTCGGACCGGCGCCACAGGACTTCGCGCAGGGGCATGTAGGACGATTCGGGCCAGACGATCAGGTCGGGCTTGTCGTTCTTTTCGAGCTCGGCCGACAGGATCTGGTGCCGCAGCAGGTTGCGGTACAGCATGCGGACCTGCTGGGCGACGGGCATCGGCGCGCCCTCGGGGCCCCGCGCCTCCTTTTCCCAGATGCCGACGTCGGCTTCCACCACGCCGACCTTGAATTTCGGAGCGGCGGCGACGGTTTCGTCCACCTGCTTGATGCGCCAGGCGCCATACCCGACGTCGGCGGCCACGGCCAACGTGGCGAGGGCGACCGTGACCCACGGGAAGCGGCGCCCGTCCATGCGGGCCGTCAGGATCTCGCCGAGGGCGCCGTTGAACAGCACCAGCAGGAAGGTCAGGCCCGCGATGCCCGTGATATCGACGATCTGGATGACCAGGGGGAAGTGCAACTGGCCGTTCCCGAAGTACCAGGGGAACAGGAACGGCACCACGTGCTCGACGGCGGTGAGGAAGACCGGGAGCACCAGCCCCCACGGCAGGGCGCGCCAGCGGGACGTGACGGTCGCGGCCAGGCCGGTCGCCAGCGCGAACGCCAGGCCCTGGTACATGCCCATCAGCGCGGAAAGGGCCCACGACGGTCCCAGCCCCATGTGCCCGAAGTTCTGCAGCAAGTCAGCGATCCAGTGGAAGCCGCCGAAGTTCGTGACGAACCCGGCGACGAAGCCCAGCCCGAAGCCGCCCCGGAAGGTGCGGCCCCGGACCGCCACCAGCAGGGGCACCAGCGAGAACCACTGCAGCGGGAAGAGGTCGAAGGTCGGGAAGGACAGGAACACCAGGCAACCGGACACCGCGGCCAGCGGGATCCCGAGGGCCAGGTGGGTTCGCGGGGCGTTGCCGGCCTTCCTGCCGGACCCCCGGGAGGAGGGTTTCGTCGGGGCCTTGCGTGCCGCAGGCGTGTCGTCGCCGTCATGTCGCTTGCCGGCCATGTCACCTCCCGGACGGGTCTAGGAGCATCAGCGCGGCCTGGCAGGCGGCCAGGGATGCGCCTTTCAACAGGATCGTCTTGTGCCGTTCCCGGCGGCCCTTCAGAAGGACCGCGCAGGACGACTTGAGGCCCGCGGCGGAGGCCAGCGTCGCCAGGGCCTGCTCGGTCGCGGCGCCGTCTTCGGGGGCGGCGGTGACCTCGACCCGCAGGCGGCCTGCCGTTACGCCGGCGACCCGGCAGCGCCCTGCCCGGGGCCGTACCGAGATCTCGGCCACCACGCCATCGGGCCGCTCGGACAGGACCTCCACGGCGTCTCCCCCGAACGCGGGTCGGGCACATGATACACCACGGTTTCTCGCGGCATGCAGCCCGTGCTGGGGCTGCCCGAGCACGGAGGCGGAGGCGAGCGGATTGCGCAGCAATCTCTCGCCGTAGCCGGAGTCGCCTCGGGCTGCTCCAACGAGGCCGCGCGGTTGACACCCGGGGGGGCGGGTGCTACCAAGAAGTCGGCCCATCCACCGGAGGCTGCGCATGTCCCGTCTGTATATGGCGGTCCTGGCCCTGGCGGCGGTCGCCTGCGGCACCCAGCCCGGTCCGGGCAACTTCCAGAAGTTCGCGTCCAGCGACGCCGGCCAGAAGCGAATCGCTGTGTGGGTTTCGACTCCGAACAACCCGATGGACCAGCGCGTCGAGGCTCTGGTGGCCGTGGCCGCGGCGGGGTTCCCGGGGAAGATCCGCGGGATGCTCGACTCGGCGAAGGACCGGGAAGACCTGGCCGAAAAGACCGCGACGGCCCTGGCCGACCGGCTGGTCAAGGCGGGCAGCGAGCCCGCGTCCATCGCGCTCCTGCGGGAGGCGGTGATGGGGGCCATGACCTACGTGCCCGACGCCCGGAAGGCCCCGATCCAGAAGACGGTCGCAGACTGGGCTTTCGCGGGCCTGACGCTGGACTCGACCGACGAGGCCGTGAAGAAGCAGGTCGAGCCGCGCATCGAACCCATGCAGATGCAGGCGCTCGGCGCCGCGGGAACGGCGGGAGCAGCGATCCTGGTCCGCCACGGGTTCGACGTGGTCCGGATGTCGCAGTACATCCTGTCGATCCCGGACCCGGCCGCGCACCTCCGCCTCCTGGAGGCGTTCAAGAGGCTGCAGGCCGTGCCGGACGTGGCGATCCCCCTGCCGCACCTGGAACTGGTCGGAAAGATCAAGGACGTGCGGGCCGCGACGTACCTGCTGGACCTGTCCCTGGACCCGAAGCAGGAATCGGACGTACGTGCGGCGGCGTTCAACGAGGCGGCGCGCCTGATGGACGACCCGGCAATCCGCGCGGGCGACCTGGAAGGCATCCTGACGCGGCTGGACAGGATGATGGCGTCCCAGGAGCCGGACGACCGGTGGAGCGGCGCCAATTACCTGGTCGTGGTCAAGGGCGTGGAGGCGATGCCCCGGGTCATGGCCGGCCTGAAGGACGACGGCATCTACCCGAACGCCACCGAGGACCCGATGAAATCGATGGTGGATTTCTGCAAGTCCACGCTGTTCAAGGTCGCGAAGGGTGCCGAGGCGGGGCCGGTCATCGAGCACCTGTTGAAGAGCCGAAATCGCGTCCACCAGGCCCTGGGGGTCATCTGCACCAAGGCGTCCGAGGACCCGGCGAAGGGGGCCCTGCTGGCGCTGCTGGTCCGTTCGGGCGTGAACCTGCTGCCCGTCCTGGGCACGAAGATGACGTTGGGCGTGCTGGCGACCAACGCGAAGGAAGGCCTGCAGATGGTTTCCGAGGTGGCCGCCGACGTGGCCGCGAAGCGGATGGACGAGTCCGACGCGAAACTGATGCGGTTCGCCATCCTGGTGGACCTGACGGAAACGGGTCGGGCGTACCGCAAGGCCGTGGCCGACCGCTTCAAGGAAGACCGCAAGTAGGAATCCTGTGGCCGCGTTGGATGCATCGCCCGGCGACCTCCGGGAGGCCGGACGCGGCTTCCTGCTGATCACCGGCGCCAAGATCTGGTTCCTCGTGACGGCGACGTTCACGTCGCTGGCCTTCCCTCGCCTGTTCCCCGACGCGGCGGCCTTCGGGCGGTTCCGGGTCGTGTCCGGCCTCCTCAACGTGGTCACGATGGTCGTGGTGACTGCCTCGGTGCAGGCCGTGGCGCGCCTTTCGGCGGAGTCCGGCGCGAACCTGCGGGGCGTTCGGCGGACGGCCCTGGGGGTCCAGGGGGCGGTCTTCGGTCCCCTCTTCATGGCCCTGTTCCTGGGCGCGGACTTCGTGGCGTCGGTGATCCTGAAGGACGAGGCCCTTGCTGCGCCGTTGCGGATTTCCTCGATCGTCGTGCTGGCGTACGCCTTCTATACCGTGCTGATCGGGCTGCTGAACGGCACGCGGCACTACGGCCGGCAGGCGGGCCTGGACGTGGTCTTTTCCACGCTGAAGACGGCATTGATGGTGGCGGCGGTCGTGGTGACCGGGTCCGCGACCTGGGCCTTCGGAGGATTCGCGGTCACGGCCATGCTGGTGCTCGTGCTGGCGGTACCGGTCTCCCGGGTGGCGATGGCGGGTGCGCCTTCCGGCGGGCGAGCGCCGACGGCGCGGGAGTTCCTGCGCTACCTGCTCCCGCTGGCGGCCTATGCCCTGGTGCTGAACCTGCTGCTGCAGGCCGACGTCGTGGCCCTCAAGGCGGCGCTGGGCCGGGTCGGGGGCGAGGGTGCGGCCGACGCGGCGTCGGCGGTCGCGGGGGTCTACGGCGCCGCCCGGAACGTGTCCCTGCTGCCCTACCAGGCGGTGATATCGTTGACGTTCGTGGTGTTCCCGTGGGTGTCCCGTGCGGCCAGTTCGGGGGACCGGGCGGCGGCGGGGGCGGCGGCCACCGGGGCATTGCGACTGGCGGCGGTCCTTTCGTGGGCGGCCGTGGCGTTCTGCGGGGGCGCGCCCGAGGGGTTGCTGGCGTTGCTGTTCGGGCCCGCATACGCGGCGGGCGGCCCGGTGCTGGTGCCGCTGCTGGCGGCCGGCGCGCTGCTGGCCTTGACGTTCGTCGGCAACGCGATCCTGGCGTCGGCCGGCCGCCCGGTGGCGCCGTTGTGGAGCGGGGGCGCTTCGGTGGCAGTGCTGGCCGGCGGGCTCGGGGCGGGACTGGCGGTGGCGGGCAGCGACGACGCGGCCATGGCGGCGGCGGCCTGGGCGACCTTGGCGGCCGGCGCGGTCGGGGCGGCCGTCACCGGAGCGCTGGTGGCAGGGGCCTTCGGGAACGCTCCCTGGCTGCGGACGACGGCGTTCTCGGCGGTGTCGGCCGGGGTGGGCCTGCTGGCCGTGGCGGCGCTGCCGGACGGGGCCCCGGGCCTGGTGCGGACGGGGATGTCGATCGCGGTGTTCCTGGTCGTGCTGGTAGCGACCCGCGCGGTCGGCCCGGACGACGGCCGGATCCTGCTTCGGGCCTTTTCGCGGCGTTCGGGGGCCCGCTCCTGAAACCTGTTGCGGGCCTCAGGGGTACCACACCTGCTTCAGGAACAGGCCCTTCGCCGGGGCGGTGATACCCCCCTTGCGCCGGTCCCCGTGGGTCAGCAACTCCGTCACCCACGTGGGAGGGTGTCGCCCGATCCCGACGTCGACCAGGGTGCCAACGATGATGCGGACCATGTTCCGCAGGAAGCCGCCGGCTTCGACTTCCACGGCGATCAAGTCCGGGCGGTCCGTTTCGATGCCCACCCGCCTCAGCGCGCGAATCGGCGAGGCCGCGTCGCACTGGGACGAGCGGAAGGCCGAAAAATCGTGCTCGCCGATCATCAGCGCCGCCGCCTCGCGCATCCGTTCGAGGTCCGGCGGGACCGGCACGTGCCAGGCGATGCGGCGATCCATGGGCAGCGCCACCGACCCCGTCTGGATCCGGTACCGGTAGGTCTTGCCGAGGCTGCTGAAGCGGGCGTGGAAGCCCGCGTCCACGTCCTCGGCCGTCAGGACGCGAACGTCCAGCGGCAGCTTCGAGTTCAACCCCATCACGAAGGCCCGGTGGGGCAGCGTCGTGTCCAGGCGGAACGAAACGGGCATGGCCGTTGCGTGGACGCCCGCGTCCGTCCTGGAGGACGAGTACAGCGTCACGTGTTGGCCGGTCAGGCCCTTCAACGCGGTGATCAGTTCGCCCTGGACGGTCCGGGCGTTGTCCTGGTACTGCCAACCGCTGAAGTCGGTGCCGTCGAACTGGATGATCAGCCGGATGTTTCGCATCGCCTCACGTATAGCCGATCTTCCGCTCGACGTACCATTCCAGTCCCAGCACCGCCAGGAGCAGCAGGAAGACCAGCGGGTGGTTCCACAGGGGTTCGTCGGCCGAAACGCCGACGCGCGCGACGACTTCGGGGCGGAAGGGCAGCGACTCGATTGCGGGCAGGTCCGGGCCGGTGGAACGGCCCTTCGTGGCCATGGCCAGCACCGACAGGTGGCGCAACGGCGGCTCCGATTCGCCGGCCTCCGAGTCGAGGGGCCCGACCACGAACAGGTCCTCGGCGGACAGCGTCGCTTCGCCCGCGACGGCCGAGGCGATGACTCGCCACGTGCCGGGCCCCGATGGCACCAGCAGGAGCCTGGCGCTCCCCTCGTCGTCCACCGCGACCTCCCGGGAGGCTTCCGGGGGTTCGAAGGCGCCGTCCGGTCCACGGTGCTGCAGGGCAATCCGGGCGGTCTTCACACCGGACGACGTTTTCAGTGCGATGTCGACGGTGCGTCCCGGCAGGACCCGGGACGACTGCACGGCCAGTTGCAGCGGGGCCCCGGTCGGGTCCCGGGTCAGGTACGCCAGCAGCCCGTCGAGCACCTTGCGGTATGTCGCGTCGGAAAACGGGTCGAAGGACCAGCGCCACAGGGTGTCGGTCAGCAGCACCGCAGTGCGACCCTCGCCATGGGAATTCACGACCAGGATCGGCGGGCGGCCGAGGGCGGCGAGGGGGATATCGGGGGCTGCCCGCAGCAGCGTGATGGCCCCGGGCACGATCCCGCCGACGACGTTGAGGGCCGTCAGCGGCGGGGCCGCGGCCAGCATCTGCGTCAGCAGGGGATTCGCGAGGGCCGGGTGCCTGCGGGCCTCCGGGGTGGCCTCGACCGGGAACGTGCCCTCGGACATCCCGGCGCCGGCGACCCGCGGCGGCAGCACCGGCAGCAGGGGTTCCAGGTGGGTGGGCCACGGGCCCTGGGTCCCGAGGACCTTCGAACCCCCGACCATCAGGAACGCGCCACCGCGACGAACATACCGTTCCAGCGACTCCGAGAAGCGGGCCCGGTCAGGGTGCGGGATTTCGTAGTCCTGCAGCAGGACCAGGTCGAACCCTTCGACCCGGTTCACGAAGATCTCCTCGGCCGGGAATGGCACCAGCGTCGTGTCCGCGTCGGACTCGGTGGTCGATTCGTCGGCCCGGAGGGTGTGGAACGACACCAGTTCCACGCCCCGGCGCCGCATCAGATACTCCCGCAGGAACCGCTCGTCCCAGGAGGCGTGGCCGGCCACGTGCAGGATGCGCAGGGCGTCGCGAACCACGATGGCCGGGACGGTCCGCAGGTTGTTGGCCAGCGAGGCCTCGCCGGGCAGGGGCTCGACGGCGACCTGGTAGGCGTGGGGGCCGGGGTTGCGGGGCAGGAAGGACAGTTCCGCCACGGCCTCGCCCGACGTGGATGGAACCGGCACGTCGGTCCGCGCCAGCGTTTCCCCCCCTTCGGACAACGATACCGCCAGCGTGCCGCCCTCCACGCCCTGGACCCCCAGTTCGATGCGCACGCGGGCGATGTTCCGTGCCAGCAGGTATTCCAGCCCCTGGACGCGACGGATGTCCACGTCGCGTGGCGGGTTCATGGGGGCTGGAACCACGGCGACGACCGGTCCTGGAAGGCTTTCCGCGGCCTTGCGGCCGGCCGGGAGGAGGGCGCCCGACCCGTCGATGAGCGTGGCCAGGGTCCCGGTATCGACGCCGTCCGAAAGGACCAGGAAGCCCCCGAGGTCCTCCCCGCGGAAGCGCGTCATCACGGCCTGTATCGCGCCGAGGAGGTCGGTGGAGCCGCCCGCGGGGTCGAGGGGCGTGGACAGGGCCGACCGGTCGATCGGGCGCACCCGGTCGGCGAAGGCGAAGTAGGTCACCTCGTGCTGACGCTCCAGATCCTCGAACCATCCCGCGTGCTCGACGAACAGGCGCGCGACCTGCTCGGACCGGGTGCCGCCGCCCGCGCCCCGGACGCCCATGCTGGCCGACTCGTCCACCAGTACCGGGACCACGGATCGGCGGCGGACCACTTCTTCGTATCGCAGGCTGGGCTGGAGGTAGCCGCCCAGGATGCCCGCCACCGCCAGCAGCCGCAGCACGGTCAGGATCCACCGGTCCCTGCGCTCGAGGGAACCCCGGACTCGCCAGATGTACAGCAGGAGGCCGGCCGTCGCCAGGAAGGCCACCACCGCGATGGTCCAGGGCGTGTGCCCCGGGAAGTGGATCGTCTGCTCCATCCAACCTCTTGGCTCGGGCGGGACCGTCGCCGCACAGCGCTGCGTCAGCGCTGCTCCAGGTCCTCGGGCCGCAGCCGGCGTCGCCGCAGCAGGTAATCGATATGGGCCTGTTCGTCCTTGTAGTCCAGCAGCAGCGCGTACATCACCAGGTTCACGCCCAGGCGAAGGGCGTCCTCGCGCTGGGCTGGTCCGCCCGGGACCGCCTCGAATTCCCACGCCCCGTATCCGTCCCGGGACCAGGCGCCCGTCAGATCGTTCTGGGAGTAGACCAGCGCCAGCCGGCCATCCAGTTCGACGCCCTCGATGTGCGCGTGCGTCGCCCGCCGGCCCCAGACCGCCGCCAGGCGGTAGAACGAACGGAACAGCACGTGACGCTGCGATACCGGCTGCAGCTCGGCATCCGGAAGGGCCTGGTGCAGTGCGGCCCGGAAATGCTTGTCGAACGCTGCCAGATCGGCGCCCTCGCCCACGTTGTCCACCAGCAGGAAGCCGCCGCTGCGCAGGAAGGTCCGCAGGTGGTCCCGCTCGGTGTCGGTGAGGGGAGGGAATGGCCCGTCGCCGACCCACAACAGGAACGGGTGGTCGAAGATGTCCCGCGAGGACAGGGCGACGACCACGCGGTCCAGCTTGACATCGACCGCGGTGCGGAAGCGGACTTCCTGGCCCAGCACGAACGCGGCGTTCGGCCGGGCGGCCGGGCGGTCCCCGGTGGTCACCTGGGCAACCCGGAAGCGGTTCAGCTCGGAGCCGGCCGCGCGTCCCGGCAGGAGCAGCGGCAGCGCGAGGAGCGCCGCGAGGACCGTCGTAGCGGCCCGCACGAAGGATCGATGCGCCAGGTTCCGCGGGTCGTCCACCGTGATTCCCTGCTCCCGTCCAGTTCGGGGGACACCCGCGTCGGGGACGCCACCGGGGTCGATGGTCATGAGGCCGCCGAAGGTTCGTCGCCGTTCGTGCCCGTCGCACCCCGGATCAGCCTGCTCAGCTCGTCGCCTTCCAGGTGCTCGCGCCCCAGCGGGCGCCCGCGCTTCTCGAGGCCCGCCACCACCAGGCCCGGCAGGACCCAGACGCCGATGATATTGGCGCGGCGGTTCATGGGCGAATTCTACACCAACGCGCCCCGCGTGACGCGCCAATCCGGGCGGTTGCGGCTGGGGTGGGGCTTTGCGACAATGGCCCCGGATACGGGGGCGCGGCGATGGGCAGCACCGGGGAGCGCAAGGCGGATCACCTGCGGATCTGCCTGGACGAGGACGTCGAGGCCGGGGGGGACCCGGGATGGTCGGGGTACCGGTTCGATCACCGGGCCCTGCCGGGGATCGCGTTCGACCAGATCGATCCATCCACGACGTTGCTGGGCAGGCCCCTGGCGTGGCCGTTCCTCGTCGGCGCGCTGACCGGGGGCACCGAACGTGCAGCGCACCTGAACGGGCTCCTGGCTTTGGCGGCTTCGGCGCATGGGTGCGGGATGGTGCTGGGATCCCTGCGTCCCGCGCTGGAGGACCCGTCGGTCGAGGCGTCGTACGACGTGCGTGCCACCGCGCCGGGACTGCCCCTGCTGCTTGGGAACATCGGTGCGGCGCAGCTTGCCCCGAGCGGAATCGAGGGGGCCGGGATCGAGGGGCGGCTGGTGGCGCTGTCCGTCCGGCTGCGCCTGGACGGAATCGTCGTGCACCTGAACCCCCTGCAGGAGGCGCTTCAGCCCGAGGGTGACCGGGACTGGCGCGGGCTGGCGCCGCGGATCGCGACCCTGGGGAAGGCCTTGGCGCACGAGGGGCTGGCGCTGGGCGTCAAGGAGGTCGGGTCGGGGTTCTCGGAGGCCACGGCGCGGTGGATCGGGCACCTGCGGCCGGCCCTGGTCGAAACCGCGGGGACCGGCGGGACGTCTTGGGCCCGGGTCGAGGGGCTGCGGGCCCCGGACGCCGCCCGGCGGCGGGCCGGCGAAACGTTTTCGGGCTGGGGCCATCCGGCGGCGGAGTCCCTGGCGACGCTGCGGGCGCGGGCCCCTGGTGTGCCGGTGGTGGCGTCCGGGGGGATCCGGACCGGGCTGGACGTGGCACGGGCGATCCGGCTGGGGGCGGCGGCGGGCGCCATGGCCCTGCCCCTCCTGCGGGCGGCGTCCGAGGGGGGCGCGGCCGTCGATGCCCTCCTTCGCACGCTGCGCCTGGAACTGCGTGTGGCGATGTTCGCGACCGGCAGCCTCACCCTGGACGACCTCCGTCGCGTGCCGATGCGCGGTCCTTTCGGGGCGCGCGTGCCCTTCGCCCGCGGGCGGTCGCCATGAACAGCCGGATCCCGGGCTTCGGACGCCTGTCGCCGCCCGAGCGGGCGGCAATGCTGGAGGAGCGCCTGGGACTGCCCCAGGGGACCCTGCTGCAGGACCTCGTCGGGGCCCAGCCGGACCTGTCGGTGCTGGATCGGCGATCCGAGGGCGTGGTGGGTGCCCTGGTCCTCCCCCTTTCGGTGGCGCCCAACTTCCGCGTCAATGGCGAGGACGCCTTCGCGCCCCTGGTGACGGAGGAACCGTCCGTCGTGGCGGCCGCGTCGCGGGGCGCGCTGCTGCTTCGGGAGGGCCCCGGGATCCTCGCCGAGGTCCCGCCCCGTCGGGTGGCCGGGCAGGTGCAGTTGCGCGGGGTGCCCCGCGGCGAGGTCGGTGCGGCACGGCAGCGGGTGGAGGCGGCTCGGGACGAACTGGCGATGGCGGCCCGGGCGGCCCACCCTTCGTGGTCGTCGGACGGAGGCGACCTTGTGGCGCTGAGAGCCTACGAGGCGGGCGTCGATCTGGTCGTGCTGCTGGTGATCGACCCGGGCCGGGCCATGGGCGCGAACCTCGTGACCGACCTGTGCGAGCGCCTGGCTCCTCGCCTGGAGGCCCTGTCGGGGGGGAGCGCCGGCCTGCGCATCGTGACCAACGCGGTCGAGGGCCCCCCGGTGCGCGCGTCGGGCTCGCTGGAGGTCCGGCGCCTTCATCGGGACCCGCTGCGTGCCGAGGCCATCGCGCGAGGGATCGAGGCGGCATCGCGACTGGCCGATACGGATCCGCTGAGGGCGGTGACCCACAACAAGGGGATCTTCAACGGCATCGATGCCATCCTGCTGGCCTGCGGCCAGGACGTGCGCGCCGTCGAGGCGGCAGGGCATGCGTTCGCCGTCCGGGAAGGGCGATACGGCCCCCTGTCCCGGTGGCGCGTGGACGGCGACCGCCTGTGCGGGACGCTCGAGGTTCCGATCTGCGTGGGAACCGTCGGCGGCGCGATCGAGGGCCGTCCGGCCACCCGGGCGGCGTTCCGCATCCTGGGCATCGAGACCTCCCGCGACCCGGTGCGCCTGTCGGCAGTGACGGCGGCTTGCGGGCTGGCCCAGAACCTGGCGGCATTGACGGCGTTGGCTGGCGACGGGCTGTTGTCCGGCCACCTGCGCCTGCATGCAGGCAACCTCGCGACAGCGCTTGGCGCCTCCCTTGCGGAGGTGGACCGGGTGGCATCCCGCCTGAGGGACGAGGGAGGTCCGGTGGACCGGGCCCGGGTCGTCCGCCTGCTGGCGTCGGTGCGGAGGGAGCGTGATTCCATCTGAGGCCCGGCTCCCATCCTCGGGGAATGCTGCCAGTGCCTGCGGCAAGGTGACCCTGTGCGGCGAGCACTTCGTGCTGTTCGGGGCGCCGGCCCTGGCCCTGCCGTGGCGGGGTGGCGAGCTTCGTTTGCGGCCGGCGGGATCCGGGTGCCCGGGCGGTCGCGGCGATCCGGCATCGGCGTCGCGGATGCTGGCCGCCTGGAACGTGGCCCGGGAGGCCGCGGGGCTGCCCACCGCGGGGGCGTGTCCGTGGACCGTGGACTCGACCATCCCGCCGGGGGCGGGCCTCGGGTCCAGTGCGGCGCTGTCGGTGGCCCTGGTTCGGGCGGCCTTCGCCGAGGCCGGGACCGGGCCGGGGGACCCCGGGCTCATCCTGGCCGCCACGCAGGTCGAACGGGTGTTTCACGGTCGGTCGAGCGGGCTGGACCCGGCGACGGTGATCCTGGGACGGCCCGTGCTTCGGGAGGCCGATGGCGACCTGGCCACGGTGCTGTGGCGGCTGCCGGCGCGGGATCTGGTGCTGGCACGGGTTCCCGGGACGCGGCGGACGGCCGAGGCGGTCGAACGGTCCCTTGCCTACGCGCAGTCCCGGCCGGACCGGTTCCGGGCCCTGCGAGATGAGGCGGCGGCCCTGGTGCGCGAGATCGCGTCCCTGCTGGCGGATCCGCCGGGGAAGGACGGCGCGTGCCGACTGGGGAGCCTGCTGTCCCGGAACCACGCGATGCTGGTGGAACTGGGGGTATCGACGCCGGCCCTGGAGCGGCTGGTGGAAGGTGCGCTGGCCGGCGGGGCCCTCGGGGCCAAGCTGTGCGGCGCGGGCCTGGGCGGCGTGGTGCTGGCGTTGCCTCCGCCGGGGGGCGTCGAGGCGGTGTCCGCGGCCCTGGCCCGATCTGGCGCGGCGTGGGTTCTGCCCTGGCGGGTGTCGGACGACGAGGAGGCGGGAACGTGATTCGTGCGTCGCGGACCTGGGCGCCGGCGAACCTGGCCCTGGTGAAATACTGGGGGAAGCGGGACGCCGTCCGGAACCTTCCCGCGACGTCCAGCCTGTCGGCCACGCTGGGCCTGTTCGGGTCCGAGGCTGCCATCCTGCCTGCGGACGCGGATGTCCTGGAGGTGCAGGGCGACCCGCGACGGGCGATACGGGTCCTCCAGGCCGCGCGGGACCTGACCGGCCTCCGGGATCCCCTCCGGGTCGTCGTCCGGAACACCGTTCCGACGGCGGCCGGCCTGGCGTCCTCTGCGTCGTCGATGGCCGCCCTGGCCCTGGCCCTGTCGCGGGCCCTCGGGTTCGAGGACGACCCTCTGTGGGTGGCCCGCCTGGCTCGCCTGGGCAGCGGCTCGGCCGTCCGATCGTTGCTCGGCGGCTTCGTGGAATGGGTCGCGGGCATCGCCCCGGACGGGTCCGACTGCCAGGCCCGGGAAGCCTTCCCGGCGGAGCACCTGCCCCTGGCGATCCGCATCGCTGTGACGACCGACGCTCCCAAGCCGGTGTCCTCGGGCGACGCGATGGAGCGCTGTCGCCTGACCTCGCCGTGTTACGGGGATTTCGTCCGGGACAACCCGGCGGCGATGGAACAGGGCCGGTGGGCCCTCGCGGATCGCGACCTCGCCCGCCTGGGAAGCGTGGCCGAGGAGCAGTCGCTCCGGCTCCACGAGGTGCTGCGGGCGGCCTCCCCGCCCATCGACATGCTCCTGCCGGCGTCCAGGGACGTCATCGACGTGGTTCTCCGGATGCGGGATCGCGGCGTCCCGTGCTTCTTCACGATCGACGCCGGGCCGAGCGTCGCGGTGTTTGTCGAGGAGGCCCATGCCGACGCCGTTGGCAGCGCCCTGGCCGCGATCCCGGGGGTCATTCGCGTGCTCGAAGACCGCGTCGCCGTAGAGGGCGCGAGGTTCCTCGCGGAGGCTCCATGATCCGCGCATCTTCGCCCGGCAAGTTGGTGGTGGCGGGCGCCTTCGTGGTGCTCGACGGCGCCCCCGGCGTGGGCCTGGCCGTGTCTCCGCGGCTGGCCCTCGCGCTGGTTGACGACGCCGAGCAGGGCTGGCCCGTCGCGGATCCCTTTGCCCGGGCGGCGCTGCTTGCCGTCGGGCTCGACCCTGCCCACCCGCCGCCCCTCGCGGTGCGTTCCGGGTTTCCGATCCCGGTCGCGGGCTGGAGCCTCGGCTCCAGTGCGGCCCACGTGACGGCCCTGGTGGCGGCCCTTACCCGCTGGTCGGGTCGGCCCCTTGCCGGGCGCGACCTGCTGGTGGCGTCCCGGAACGCCCACAGGGAGGCCCAGGGCGGGGTCGGCAGTGGCCTGGACGTCGCCTGTTGCGCCCTCGGTGGGGTGGCGGTGCTGCGGCCCGGCTCCGGCCAGCCTCCGCCCGAACCCGCGCGCATGACCTGGCCCGATCCCCTGGGCGTGGTCGTGGTCCGATCGCCGGTCCCCGAAGGCACTCCCGATCGCGTGCGCCGGTACCTTCGGCAGGCCGCGAACCCGTCCGACGGCGGTGCCCGCGCCCGCCTGGTCCACGCGATCCAGGCCCTGATCGACTCCCTGATCGTCGGCGGGGGCGTCCTGGAGTCCCTGGCCGAGGTCGGCGTCCGGGAAGCGGAATGGCTGGCCGGTGTCGCGCCGGACCTGGCTCCCGTGGCGCTGCCCGCCGTGGCCGCGGCCCTCGCCTCGTTCATCGATCGCGGGTACGTCGCAGTGAAGTCCCTGGGGGCCGGGGATGCCGTCGGGGTGTTCCTGGATCGGGAAAGGCTGTCGGAAGGGGAGATCCTCGAAGCGATGGACCGCGCCGGCCTGCCGGCACGGGCCCTGGCGCCGGACGCCATCGGAACGGTGACCGGTTCCGGATCCGGCCATACCGGGGCCCGGTGACCCGGTTCACGCCCTCAGGCCGACCTCGTACGCGTAATGCTCGACCCCGGCGTCGGCCCGGGGGCCGCCACCCCACCCCACCCGATCCACGCCGAACCCGTCCGACGTCAGATCGGGCAGGCCCGGGGCGGGACGTCCGTCGTGGATCGCCTCGTAGGTTTCCCGATCCAGATCGATGGCGTCGGCGAGCGCCGCAGCGAACCGGCTGCGCTTCGCCGCGTCCCGCCACCGATCGGCCACCTGCAGGATCGCCGCCTCGGCCGCATCCCCGCTCCCGTACCCCACCGCCAGGATCCTCGTGCCGGCGAGGTCCCGCCCCGTTTCCGCGGCCTCCTCCAGGCCCGCGGCCATCCAGGCCAGGATCGACGCCGCGTACAGGTTGCCGCATTCGGCCATGAGGGCCTCGCCCCAGCCGAGGCGGGCCTCCGCCTCGGCCAGGAAGGCGGGGTCCTTGCGCAACGCCCGCCAGGCTGCAGCCACCGTCGGCCAGGCTTCGTCCCCGGACATGCCGGGTCGCGGGCCCGCTTCCAGTTCTGCCCGGACCGCCTCGGGATCGACCCCGGCCTCCCGGCACAGGGCGTCCCGCCGGTCGGACGGTCCCCCGGTCCCTGTCAGCGCGCGCAATCGCAGCAGCGCCAGGGCGTCCCTGGGCATCTTCCGATAGGGACGGTGGAACACGGCCCCGGCGGTCCCTTCAAGAACCTGGAGGACGCTGATGCCGAGGCGTCGGGCCAGGGCCTCGACGACCCGCAGGGTTTCGTCCAGGTAGCACGTCGCCGAGTAGGGGCCGTCGAACACCGGGGTTTCGTCCGGTGCCTCCGGGCGCCTTCCGTCCCGTGCCAGGAAATGCCGCAAGACGGGCTTGCGGAAATCCGCGTCACGAAACGCCGATGTGCTGGCCGCCGCGTCGAGGTCCAGCACCAGCAGGTCCGGCTCCTCCTCCAGCAGAATGGCCACGGCCCCGGCGCCCTGGGTCGGTTCCCCGGTGCTTCCCCGGGAGTACATCGCGACGTCGGAGGCCACCACGATCGCCTGCCGCCCTCGGCCGTCCCAGGCCAGCCAGCGGGCGGCGGCCTTCATCGCGTACATGCCGGCCAGGCAGGCCTGCTTGAATTCGGGCGCTTCACAGTCCCGGGCCAGGGGCGCCCTCCCTTCGGCCCGCAGGGCCAGATCGACCATCCCCTTCACGATCACCGCGGCGCCCACGGCGTTGTCCCGGGCCGACTCGGTGGCCAGGGCCAGGAAGCCCACCCGGGCCGGATCCACGGCGCCGGTCCGCACCAGGCGCATCAGCGCTGCGGCCGCCATCGTGCAGGCGTCCTCCCGGGGGCCCGCCATCCGGAAGCCGGAACCGGTCCCGGCGAGCACTCGGCCCTCCGGGCGGCCGTTCCAGCGGCACCACTCCCGGAGGTCGACCCGCATGCGGGGCAGCCAGGGAACGATCGCCGAGATTCCGATGGGGCGGTTGGAAGGGGTCATGGGTTCTCCGGTGCGAGGCCTGTTCAGGCCGCGGCCGGGCGGCAGTCGATCGGGGTGTAGCTGTTGGCGGCGGCCATCTCGCTCTGGCTCAGGATGCCCCGCGGCATCTCCTTGACCTCGACGCGCGTGGCGCCGAAGGCGGATTTCACGAATTCGAAGGCCCGCCAGGTATCGACACTGGTGCCGCAGGTGAACAGATCGACCGCCGCGTAGCCGTATTCCGGCCACGTGTGGACGGCGAGATGCGATTCCGCGATGACGATTACGGCCGTGACACCGTAGGGACTGAAGTTGTACCCGGTTCGACTGATGATCGTGGCCCCGGCGACTTCGCAAGCCTTTTCAAGGGTCTGCGTGACGACATCGGGATTGTTCAGGTCCGCGGTACACCCGTGGAAGTCGGCTACGAGATGACGACCGAGCGCGTTCAATTTGCTGCCCTCCTCGTGACACGAGGCCGGGCAACAGCGCCCGACCCCAGCTACATAACCCACCTCCCCAGCCGGGCGATGCGCGCGGCCATCGCATCCCGGGACGTACCCGGGAAATCGGACGGCTATATTGGGGAATCCCTGTCGAAAAGTCAAGGGGTTTGTCGATAAACGGCGGCGGGGGGCGCGGGGCTCGGGGCATGGATCGGAGGCCGGGGTTTCGTGGCGAACACGGGCGGTTCCGCCGCCGACGTCGTCAGAGCCGGCGGCGGCGGGTGGCGGCCAGAAGCATCACCATCAGCATCGCGGCGGGCCAGGCGCCCGGGCCGGCGGGGATCGCCCCTCCGGCACATCCGCCGCCCTTCGACTTCGGGCAGTCGTCGCCTTCGCACGCCGGGATGTCCAGGTACGGGGATACGCCCTCGCCCCCCGACACGTCGGACCCGCCGACCGCGTCCCGGTCGAGCACGCCGTCCGAGAACGTGGCGCCCTTCGGGTAGCACTTCGCGTACACCTTCGGGTCCGGCTTCTTGCACTCGTACCCTTCCAGGCACTCGGACGTCATTTTGCAGTCGGCCCCGAGCGCCCATACCGTGCCCTTCTCGCCGACCATCACGCCCTGGTACCAGCTCTTGATCGTCGCCTTCATCGGACGCGGGTCGCCTGCCGGCGCCTGGCCGCCCGTCAGGTCCATCGTCATTTCGCCGTAGTCGGGCTTCTGCCAGGTCACGCCGCCGTCCGCGGTGGTCAGGTCCACCAGCTTGTAGATCGGCTGCGCGCCGCTCCCGCCGCCGCTGTCGGCCGACAGCCCGGTGTCGGCGGCGCCCGACACGCGCCCGTGCTTGCCGTCGTCGGTCCAGTACATCCCGATCGCGTAGGACATCTTGATCGGCACCTTCATCATGAAGTTCAGCGTGCCGACCTGCACGTCCACCTTCAGGTCCCGCCAGGTCCTGCCGCCGTCGCCGGTGCGCAGCAGCATCAGGTTCGAGGCCCGCTGCTTGTCGGAGTCGAACTGGGTCTGCACCATCCATCCGGTCTTCCCGTCGGGCAGGAAGAACAGCGGGCAGGACTGGAGGCCTCCCGTGCCGTTCGCGGCATCGTCCTTCGGGAAGCGGGACAGGATCGTCCACGACGCGCCGCCGTCCGTCGTTCCCAGCACCACGTTCTCGTCGTAGGACAGGGTGTCCTGAGCACCGGCCTCGCCGGGGATCGTCACCGGCACCTCGCCCGCCGCCCATCCCCGCCGGGCGTCGATGAACCGCACGCACCCCAGGTCCGCGGTCGTACCGGTCTGCACGGGGACCCAGGTCGCCGCGCCGTCCGTGGTCCGCCAGGCCCCGCCCGCGCTGCCGACCGCCACGCCGGTGCTCGCGTCCAGCCGTGCGATCGCGGTGACGGAACCCGACGACGTCACGGTGGACTTCTTGAACGCGGTACCGGTGGTCGTCCGCCAGACGTCGCCGCCCAGCACCGCCCAGCCGTCGAGCAGGGAATCGAAGGCGACGTCTGCCACTCCGGCGCCGCCCAGCCCCCCGGCCGAGCCGATCTGGATCTGCTGGAACAACTGGCCGCCGTCCTGCGTGCGATAGAACACCGTCGATGGGAGCGGGAAGCCGCTGCTCTGGTCGATCCGCATCCCGCCCGTCACGAACTGGAGGTCCGACACGATATCGACCGCCAGCAGGTAGTCGGAGGTATTCGTCTGCTTGCCCAGCGCCTTCCACTGCGCAAACGCCGGGAGCGCCGCGACCGTCGTGACCAGGGCCAGGGCCAGCGCCATCGAACGCATCGGCGAACCTCCTCGTTGGATCGGCCCGGGGCGACGTTGTCTTCGGCGAAAGATTGCCGCGCAATCCGCTCGCCTGCGCCTCCGTGCTCGGGCGGCTTCCGGGAACCGGCCGAATCCTACCAGAGCAGGCGGCCCGGTTTCCAGTCTTGCCCGGGCACGCCGACGGGCGTGGGTCTGGGGTATAATGCTGCCCTCGCCGGGCCCGAGGGGGCGCGGCGGGTCCCATTGCGAGGCGATCATGGCGGCCGACGAGAGGCTCTACGACATCCACGCGGTCGATCAGAAGTGGCAGGACTACTGGCTGCGCGACAACACGTTCCACGCGGACGACGACTCCCCGAAGCCGAAGTACTACGTGCTGGACATGTTCCCGTACCCCTCGGGCGCCGGGCTCCACGTCGGCCATCCCGAGGGCTACACCGCGACCGACATCGTGTCGCGCTACAAGTGGATGAACGGGTTCAACGTGCTGCACCCCATGGGCTGGGACTCGTTCGGCCTGCCGGCCGAGCAGTACGCGCTGCAGACCGGGGTCCCCCCGGCGATCACGACCCGCAAGAACATCGACAACTTCCGCCGCCAGATCCGGATGCTGGGCCTGGCCTACGACTGGGACCGCGAGGTCGCCACCACGGACCCGGCCTACTATCGCTGGACGCAGTGGATCTTCCTGCAGTTGTTCAAGAACGGCCTGGCCTACCAGACGGAGATTCCCGTCAACTGGTGCCCTGCGCTGGGGACCGTGCTGGCCGACGAGGAGGTCACCGCCGACGGGACCAGCGAGCGCGGCAACTACCCGGTCGAGCGCCGCCCCATGCGCCAGTGGATGCTGCGGATCACGGCGTATGCGGACCGCCTGCTGGCCGACCTCGACGGCCTGGACTGGCCCGAACCCATCAAGGAGATGCAGCGGAACTGGATCGGCCGTTCGGAAGGGGCCGAGGTGGACTTCGCGGTCGAGGGCGTGGCCGACGTCCTCAAGATCTACACGACCCGCCCCGACACGCTGTTCGGGGTGACCTACATGGTCCTGGCCCCCGAGCACACGCTGGTGTCCCGCATCACCACGCCCGCCCAGGCGGAGGCCGTCCGGTCCTACGTGACCACCGCGTCGCGGATGAACGACCAGTCCCGCACCGACGCGACCCGCGAGAAGTCCGGCGTCTTCACGGGCGCCTACGCGATCAACCCGGTCAACGGCGCCCGCGTGCCGATCTGGGTCGCGGACTACGTGCTGATTTCCTACGGCACCGGCGCGATCATGGCGGTCCCGGCCCACGATCAGCGCGATTTCGAGTTCGCGCGTGCCTTCGACCTGCCGATCATCGAGGTCGTGTCTCCCGACGGCACGCCCCGGGGCGTCGGCGAGGCGGCCCTGACCATCGAGGGCGTCGCTGTGAACTCCGGCGTCTACGACGGCCTGACGACGGCCCAGTTCAAGACGCGGATCGCCGCGGATCTGGCGGCCCGTGGCATCGGGAAGCCTGCCGTGAAGTACCGTCTGCGGGACTGGGTGTTTTCCCGTCAGCGCTACTGGGGCGAGCCCTTCCCCTTGATCCACAAGGCGGACGGCACGATCGTGGGGGTGCCGGAATCGGAGCTGCCCCTGACCCTGCCCGAGGTCGGGTCGTACCAGGTCGCGGGCAACGGCGAATCGCCGCTGGCGACCATCGAGGACTGGGTGTCGGTCCGGGACCCCGCCACCGGCGACGAGATCGGCCGGCGGGAAACGCACACCATGCCCCAGTGGGCCGGCTCGTGCTGGTACTTCCTGCGCTACATCGACCCGAAGAACTCCGAACGCCTCATCGACCCGGCGAAGGAGTCGAAGTGGATGCCCGTCGATCTGTACGTCGGCGGCGCCGAACACGCGGTGCTGCACCTGCTGTACTCGCGGTTCTGGCACAAGTTCCTGTACGACCAGGGCGTGGTCAGCACACTGGAACCGTTCCAGAAGCTGGTGAACCAGGGCCTGATCCTCGGCGAGGACGGCCAGAAGATGTCCAAGTCCCGCGGCAACGTCGTGAACCCCGACGACGTCGTGGCGAAGTTCGGCGCGGACGCGATGCGCGTCTACGAGATGTTCATGGGACCCCTGGAGGTCGTGAAGCCCTGGAACACCCAGGGCATCGTGGGCTGCCGGCGGTTCCTGGACCGGATCTACCGGATGTGCGAGGGCCCCCTGTCGGACGATCCGGCGCCGCTGGCCCTGCGCCGAACGCTGCACAAGACGATCCGCAAGGTCACGCAGGGCATCGAGGCCATGCGCTTCAACACGGCCATCGCCCAGATGATGATCCTGGTGAACGAGGCCGCCAAGGACCCGGTGCGGTACCGAGAGGTCAGCGAAACGCTGGTGCTGCTGGTGTCGCCCTGGGCCCCGCACCTGGGCGAGGAGTTGTGGGAGCGCCTGGGCCATGCGCCGTCGATCGTCAAGGCGACGTGGCCGACCTTCGACCCGGAACTGTGCGTCGAGGAGGAGATCAAGGTCATCTTCCAGGTGAACGGCAAGTTGCGGGACGACGCGATGGTCCCGCTGGACACCTCAGACGAAGAACTGGAGCGCCTGGCGTTCGAAAGCGACAAGGTGCTGCGGCACCTCGAGGGACGGCCGGTTCGCAAGGTCATCGTGGTCCGGAACCGCCTTGTGAACATCGTCAACTGATGCCTGGAATGGACCGCCCTGCGGCGCGGTGCGGGGCGGCGAGGAGGACGCGATGGTCATCGACCTGCACGTGGTCGTGTCCCAGGGCGGCGATTCGGCCGCCCTGGATCGGCTGCTGAACGCGAGCATCGAGGCGGGCCTGGACGGCGTGTGCCTGCTGGGCGCCGGGACGCCTCCACCCATGGAAGCCGCCCGGACGGGACGGTTCGCGGGTCGGATCGCCCTGTTTTTCGGGATGGAATTCCCGTTGGAGCGGGGGCGCCTGCTGTGGATTCCCTCGGAGCCTGCGGCCCTGGACGACGAAGCGTGGCGCGAGGCCCTGGGGGACCGGGCGACGGTGGCCTCCGTCATCGCGGTGCGCGAAAAGTGCGGCGGCGCGATCGTGGCGGCCCATCCCTACGATCGGTCTGCGGGGCCGGCGTTCGTGGACTCGGTCTTCGGATTGAAGGGCATCGACGGGGTCATCGCGGCGACGTCGGCGCTGGATCGCGTCCGCAACCACATGGCTCTTGAAGCGGCGCAGCGGCTCAACGTCGCGGCCCTGGGCGGGTCCGGCTCGGTCGCGGGCCCGGCGGACATCGGGCTGGCCGCGTCGGTGTTCCCCGGCGAGGTGGCGGACCAGGCGTCGCTGGTGGCGGCACTTCGTCGCAAGGACGCCTGGACCGTCGAAATGCTGAGCCGGCCCGATCAGATGGAACCCGAGGACGAAGGCGGTCGGGATCGGGACCGGGGGCGCGGCAGTTCGCGGGGCGGCCGGGATTCCCGGGGCGAGTTCCGACCCGGGGATCGGAACGACCGGCGTCCGGACGGACGGAATGATGGGCGCGGCGACCATCGTGGCGATCGGCCGCGAGGCCCGGGGGGCCCGACGATGGCGCCCGGCGGACGCGAGCCTCGCGGTCCGGTCGGTGCTCCCGCAGCCGGCTCTCCGGGCGAGCCCGCCCCGGAAGGTGGCCCAGGCCGCCGTCGCCATCGTCGTCGAGGCGGTGGCGGTGGCGGAGGTGGTGGCGGTGGTGGCGGGCCCGGACCGCAGGCGTCATCGACCCAGTCTGGAGGTAGCGGGACATGAAGACCCTATCGATCGTCATCCCGGTATACAACGAACGGCGGACGCTGCTGGCGCTGCTGGCCCGCGTGCTGAAGGTCGACATCGGCAACCTTCGCAAGCAGGTCGTGATGGTCGATGACTGCTCGAAGGACGGCACCACCGACCTGATCCGGCGCCTGGAGTCCGAATGGCCGGAGCTGATGGCCGCCCACGGCGTGTCGAAGAAGCGCCTGGCGGAGGCGTCCCTGAAGTGCCTGTTCCACGAGGTCAACGGGGGCAAGGGCACGGCCCTGCGCACCGGCTTCGACGGCGCCACCGGCGACTACGTGCTGATCCAGGATGCCGACCTCGAATACGACCCCGAGGACTATCCGCGCCTGCTGGCGCCGATCCTCGACGGCCGGGCGGACGTGGTCTACGGGTCGCGGTTCGCGGGCGACACGCGCCGGGTGCTGCTGTTCTGGCACTCGGTGGGCAACCAGTTCCTCACGTTCTTGTCGAATGCGTTCACGGACCTGAACCTGACGGACATGGAGACCTGCTACAAGGTCTTCCGGGCCGAGGTCATCCAGGGGCTCAAACTGGAGTCCGAGCGGTTCGGCATCGAGCCCGAGATCACCGCGAAGGTCGCGAAGATGCGCTACCGGGTCTACGAGGTGCCGATCACGTACAACGGGCGCTCCTACGCCGAAGGCAAGAAGATCGGCGTCAAGGACGGCTTCGAGGCCCTGTGGTGCATCGTCAAGTACTCGTGGTTCGACAGCGACTACGTGAAGGGGGCCATCGTCGAGGAGACGCTCTCCAAGATGAACTCCCTGGAGCGGTTCAATCGCCACCTCTACGACTCGGTCCTCCCGTTCCTCGGGGACCGCATCCTCGAGGTCGGTTCCGGCACCGGGAACATCACCCGCTTCCTGCTGGGTCGTGCCGACGTCACCGCGACGGACCTGAACGCCGACAGCATGGATCGCCTGCGCCTGGAGTTTTCCGAATACGACGGCTTCGACGCCCGGGTCTGGGACGTGTCCCAGCCTCCCCCGGCCGACCTGGTCGATGCGGGACACGACACCGTGGTCTGCCTGAACGTGCTGGAGCACGTCGAGGACCACGAAGCGGCCCTCCGGAACATGCGCGCCATCCTCGCGAAGAAGGGAGGACGCCTGGTGCTGCTGGTGCCGTCGTACACGTCCCTCTACTCGGACCTGGACAAGGGGCTCGGCCACTTCCGGCGCTACGAGCGCGACGAGCTGCGCCGGCTGGTCGAGGCCGCGGGATTCGAGGTCGAAAAGGAGTTCCGGTTCAACCTGGTGGGGCTGCTCGGCTGGGCCTTGAACGGCCGCGTGTTGCACCGAAGCCGCCTGCCCGTGCGCCAGTTGGGCATGTACGAGATGATCGCGCCGATGACCCTTCCCGTCGAAAAGCGCCTGGACCTGCCGGTCGGCCTGTCGCTGGTCGTCGTGGCCAGGGCCCGCCCCGACGCCTGAGCCTTCCCCGGAGGATGCTCCCATGGATGACGTGGTGATCCGAATCCGCCTGAGCCAGGCCGATGCCCACTACGGCGGCGACCTCGTCGATGGCGCCCGGATGCTGGGCCTGTTCGGCGACGTGGCGACCGAACTGTTGATCCGGCTGGACGGCGACGAGGGCCTGTTTCGGGCCTACGACGCCGTGGAGTTCCTGGCGCCGGCCTACGCGGGCGACTACGTCGAGGCCCGCGGTCGCATCGTGACGGTCGGGAAGACGTCGCGCCGGATGGAATTCACTGCCCACAAGATCATCGCGGCGTCCCGGGATCCGGCCACCCCCTCGCAGGCCGACGTGCTGGACCCGCCGATCCTGGTGTGCCGCGCCTCCGGGACCTGCGTGACCCCGCTGGACAATCAGCGCAGGAAGGGGTGACCCCATGAGCGAGCCCTCCGCCCCGCTGATCCTCACCGCGGCCATCTGCGGCGCCGAGGTCACCAAGGCGCAGAACCCCTCGGTGCCCTATACGGCCCCGGAACTGGCCGACGAGGCCGCCCGCTGCTTCGCCGAGGGCGCCCGCGTGATCCACCTGCATGTGCGCCGCCCCGACGGTTCGCCGACCCAGGACCGCGAGACGTTCCGGGCGGCCATCGAGGCCATCCGGGACCGGGTCCCCGAGGTCATCGTGCAGGTCTCCACCGGGGGCGCCGTGGGCATGTCCGTGGACGAACGGACGCAGCCCCTGGACCTGGATCCCGAGTTCTGCACGCTGAGCACGGGCACCTGCAACTTCGGGGACGAGGTCTTTTCCAATCCCTTCCCCCTGATCGAGGCCATCGCGACGAAGGCCCGGTCCCGGGGCGTGCGGATGGAGGTCGAGGCGTTCGACGCCGGCTTCGTGGACAACGCGCTGCTGCTGCACCGGCGCGGACTTCTTCCCGACCCGTTGCACATCGACTTCGTGCTGGGGGTGCCCGGCGCCATGATCGGCACCGAGGATCGCCTGGATTTCCTGCGGTCCACGCTGCCGGACGGCGCGACGTGGATGGTCGCCGGCGTGGGCCGCTACGAGCTGCCTCTGGCCCGTGCGGCGATTGCCCGGGGCGGGCACGTGCGCGTCGGCCTGGAAGACAATCTGTTCGTGTCGAAGGGAGTGCTGGCGAAGGGCTCCTGGGAACTGGTCCGCGCCGCCGCCGACCTGGCCCGCGAGGCCGGCCGTCCCCTGGCCACCCCCGAAGAGGCGCGCCGGATCCTGTCCCTTCGGCCTCGTCGCGGATAGAACCCTGGATCGTCAGGAGCGAAGGCGTCGCCGCCGGGCAACCCCGAACACCAGCATCGACAGCCCGAACCAGAGCCCGGTCATCGAGCTGTCGGCCCCGGCCGTGCAGCCGGAGGACTTCGGACGCGGGGCGGGGATCTCGTCGGCGGTCGTGGAGGGCTGGTCGGCCAACGGCGTGTCGAGCGCCGGCACGTCGTCGGTCGGCGCCCGATCCGGCTCCAGGTCGGGAGCCGTCCCCGGATCGTTCGCGGGGGTGAGGTCGGGCGTCGGCGCGTCCGCGGGTCCCGGGTCGAGCGCCGCAGGCACGTCCTGTTCCGACACATCGGTCGCGGCACCTGTATCCGTGGCGGCTTCGGGCACCGGTTCGGGCACCGGCTCCGGCTCCGGCGGCGTGCAGGTCGGGTAGCAGGACCAGGAGGGGCCGTCGGTGTTCATCCCGCCACCGCTCAGGCCGGCCTTCATGTCGGCGTAGCACTCGTCGCACAGGAAGATGCCGCCGTGCTCGACAAAAGGTGTCGTGATCTTGACGTTGTTGGCGCCGATCATCTGGCCGCCCGTGGCCGGGATGATGATCTCGTCATAGGGGGTCCAGACGGCGGTGTACTGGACGTCGCCCGGCGTTTCGTCACACGCGTTCTCATCGACGATCAACTGGTTGCTCTTCCAGCCGTCCGTGCCGGTATCGATGCACATCTGCTTACCGGCGCATGAAATGTTGAGGGCCTGGTCTGCACAGGCGACGATCGTCCCGTGGACCGCACCGGCCAGCCCGACATACTGCCGCACCCGGTTCACGCCGCAGCGTTCCTTCAGCCAGGACAGCGTGTTGAGGCACCCGAAGCTGTGGCAGACGATGTCGATCTTGTCGGAATACGTGCGTGCCCTGAAATCCTCGACCCACGCCTCGATTTCGTTGACGTGGTCCTCGTTGCACCCCCGGACGTCCTTGAACGAGGGCGTGTAGATGTACTCGTCGGGCCACCCGTCCGCGACCAGGCGCTTGCGGAAGTTCGACCAGGTGGCGTCCCCGGCGTTGTCGATGACGAAATAGCCGTGGATCAACAGCACCGGGGTATGGGAGTAGTCCGCCGTGATCGCGGCCGCCGGGGCCGGCGCCAGCGCAACCAGGGCGGACAGGATCAGCGGGACCAGGGCGGTGGCCAACCGGTTCATCGCGTCGCCCTCACTTGCCGTTTGACACTTCCAGGGTGTACTCGGTTTCCGCGCAGGTGGTCGCGGCCGGGAAGGCCGGGTCGCGATAGACCTTGAAGTAGAAGGTGGCCCCGTCGTCTTCGCATTGCTTCAGGGCCTGGTTGCCTACGGCGCACAGTTGCGCACTGGTGTTGCAGCACGAATTCAATTCACCAAAGGCCGCACCGTCCTCGCATTGTCCGGTCCCGCAGCATCTCCACAGTTGTCCTGCCGTATTGGGCGGCCCGGAAAGGCACGTCTTCGAACCCGGCCTCTGGTAGGTCGTGCCGTTGCTGCCACATTCGATGGGGGAGTCGCAGGCGCCGCGCCGGACCTCGATCTTGATGCTTTCATCCGTCGGGGTCAGCAACTTCACGACCAGGTTGAACTGATCGGTGGCCGGGGAATCGACGGTGCCCGTGTCCAGCGAATCCTTGGCCGTCACGGAATACCAGTCCACGTCGATGCCGGGCACGATCCTGCCCGTCACCACCGGCAGGGCGCTGCCCGTGTCCCAGGCAATGCCCAGATCGATGGCCTGGAGGCAGGAGTTGCCGGTGTTGTCGTACGCGTCCTGCGAGCATTCGCAGCCGTCGGCGACCACGTTGTTCACGTTGTACCATCCGCCCGCGCAGTCCTTGACCACGCACTGGCTGGCCCGGCACGTCGTCGTGGCGTTCGCCAGGGCCGGGCACAAGGTATCCGGGTTCTCGTCGATGCGCGTGTCGCAGTTGTTGTCGATGCCGTCGCAGATTTCCGTCGCGCCGGGATTGATGTTCGGGTTCGCGTCCTGGCAATCGCCGCCGTCGCGGGTCGAATACGGCGTCGCGGGTGCGCACAGGCACTGATGATCGTTGGTGACGCCGTACCCGTCGTGGTCGCCGTCGTAGTAGTACGTCAGGCAGCCCACGGACCCGGGGGTGTCCTGGAGCCCGTCGCAGTTGTCGTCCTTCCCGTTGCCGCAGATTTCCTGCATGCCCGGGTTGATCGCCGGATCCGTGTCGTCGCAGTCGCCCGACCGGGACGCGGTGTATCCGGTCACATCGTTGGCGTAGCAGTACTTCTTGAAGGCGGCGGAGCCGTACGTGTCCTTGTCGCCGTCGTAGTAGAACTTGTCGGCGCCCTGGGCGTTTTCGTCGTTCTGGCTGCCCGAGCAGTCGTCGTCGATGCCGTTGCCGCAGATCTCGGTCCGGCCCGGGTTCACCAGCGGGTTGTTGTCGTCGCAGTCGCCCGTCAGTCGCGCGGTGTACTTGCCGCCCGCCGAGAAGCACCGGCACTCGAAGTCCCCGGTTCCGAAGAGGTCGCCATCGTTGTCGTAATAGAACTTCGTGCAGCCCAGGGCGTTCAGGTCGTTTTCCGACCCGTTGCAGTTGTCGTCCTTGGAGTTGTCGCAGATCTCCTGCACGCCGGGGTTGATCAACGGGTCGGTGTCGTTGCAATCGCCGGACGACAGGGCACGGTAGTTGCCGGCCGGCTTGCACAGGCACTTCGACTGGGTGATGCCGTACCCGTCGTTGTCCTGGTCGAAGTAATACGTGGTGCAGCCCTGGGCGTTTTCCTCGTCCGTGAAGCCGTTGCAGTTGTCATCGATGTTGTTGCCGCAGATCTCGAGGGCCAGGTGCGAAACCGCCGGATTGAAAGGCTCGCAGTCCGGCTGCGTCGGGGTCGGGCACCCGAAGTTCGGGTTCGGATCGCCGTCGCCGTCGATGTCGCAGTCGCAGGCGTCGCCGATGTGGTCGCCGTCCAGGTCCAGCTGGTCCGGGTTGGCGATCATCGGGCAGTTGTCCAGCGGATCCGCCGTCGGGCACGTCCCGCCGTTCTTGTCCGGGCCGTCGTTGAAGATGCCGTCGGCATCGATGTCGCAGTCGCAGGCGTTGCCGGTGCCGTCGAGGTCCAGGTCGGCCTGGTCCGGATTCGGCGTCAGCGGGCAGTTGTCATCCGCGTTCTTGACGCCGTCGTTGTCCCAGTCGTCGTTGCAGGCGTCACCGTGCACGCCGCCGTGCGTGTTCTTCTGGTCGGGGTTCGGGTCGTAGGGGCAGTTGTCGCACGCCGGCTGTCCCGTGCCGTCGCACAGCGGGCAACCCGGGTTGTTGTTGATCACGCCGTCGCCGTCGATGTCGCAGTCGCAGGCGTCGCCCAGCCCGTTGAGGTTGGTGTCGGCCTGGTCCGGGTTCTTCACGAACTTGCAGTTGTCCGGCTTCGCGATGACCGGGCAGCCGGTGTTGTTGTTCATCACGCCGTCGTTGTCGATGTCGCAGTCGCAGGCGTCGCCCATGCCGTCGAGGTCCGTGTCCGCCTGGTCGCGATTCGCCACCGTGCGGCAGTTGTCGGGCTTGTCCACCGTCGGGCAGCCGGGGTTGTTGTTGGCCACGCCGTCGTTGTCGATGTCGCAGTCGCAGGCATCACCCGTGCCGTTGCCGTTGGTGTCCAACTGGTCCTTGTTGGCGACCAGCGGGCAGTTGTCCAGCGGGCTCGGGACCGGGCACTTGTCGCCCAGCATGTCCAGGGCGGCGTTGTTCATCACGCCGTCGCCGTCGGCGTCGCAGTCGCAGGCATCGCCGATCCCGTCGAGGTCCGTGTCCAGTTGGTTGAAGTTCGGGACGAAGGGGCAGTTATCGACGGTGTCCGGTACGCCGTCGTTGTCGTCGTCCGGATCGCAGGCGTCGCCGATCCCGTCGCCGTCGTTGTCCGCCTGGTCGGAATTCGCCACGAAGATGCAGTTGTCGGGATGAGCCACCACCGGGCAGCCGGGGTTGTTGTTCGGAATCCCGTCACCGTCGATGTCGCAGTCCACGCAATCGGCCTTCCCATCGCTGTCGAGGTCCGGGAAGCCTTCGTCCGTCCGGCCGTCGCAGTTGTCATCCAGCCCGTTGCAGGTTTCGGTCTGGGCGAAGGTTCCCGAGCAATTCACTGTGCCGCCGTTGCACTGGGTCACGCCCTTGCACGTGCCGTACTGGTTCTTGAGATCGCAGGGGCTGGACGGGACGCCGTTGTCGGTGAACCCGTCGCAGTTGTCGTCCACGAGGTTGCAGGATTCGACCTGGGGCGAGTTCGCCGTGCAGAGCTCGTTGCACTTGCGCTGTGCGGTGCACTTGCCGAATTCGTTCTGGACGTAGCAGGTGGTCAGGTAGCCGTCGTCCTGGAACTTCTGTGTGCAGGGGCATTCGTTGCTGGTCGGCCGGCACTGCTTGACGTCCACGCCGCTGACGGTGACGGGGACGCAATCGAAGGTCTGGCCCTTGTAGGTCGGGCAGTCGGTCGATCGATCGCAGGGGCCGCCGCAGAAACGGCCGGCCGGGCCGCCGTCGATGCACAGGAAGCGCCGGTTCGCCCCGCCGCCCTGCGGCAGGCAGTCCTCGTCGTTCTGGCAGGGACGGCACAGGTTCGGGAACGGGTAGATGCATTCGAACTTCGACTCGCCACCCACGGTGACGTTTTCGCAGGGCCAGCCCGTCGGGCAGGAACTATCCGCGCCGCACACCTTCGTGCAAATCCGCTGATCCATCGTGTCGATGCAGAGCCCGGAAAGGCAGTCGTCATTGACCTGGCAAGGGCACATGAATCCGCTGCCACCCGCGGGACAGACCGGCGGCACCTCGGCATCCTCGAGAACCTCGTTGACCTCGAGGATGTCGTTGATGTCGTTGACCTCGGCATCGAGGACGTCCGGGTTCGGCGGGACATCCCGCGTGCCCTCGCCGACGCCTTCGTCACCGGGGATGTCCGGCGTCACGTCGGCGGGCACGTCCTGGATCGCGTCGATCCCGGCATCGGGCTTGTTGCCGGAGCCTCCGCAGGAGGTGGCCGCCGCGAGGGACAGGGCGGCCAACGCAAACAGGGTGGCGCGCAACGTGATTCGCATCGAGATGCCTCCTGCACTGGTTCCGGGTGGACCCCAATCCGCCCGCCGGACGGAATCCGTCGTATTCTACCTGTCGATCGCGGGGATTTCCAACCCGATATTTCCGGATTCCCCCGCGATTCACCTTTCGCCTTGCGGCTTTCTCGCGGTCCCAGGCCGCCAGCCCCCGTGTATGCGGCTCCGGGCGACGCCTGTCCCGTCGAATCGTGGCATGTCGTTACGTTGACACCATTCTCCGCGGATCGGTACGATCGCGGCGGCATGGAGGATCTCTTGACCCCGAGCGACGTATCCCGATTCCTGCCCCTGGTGCGGACGGTCGCGACCCGGATGGCCGCGCGCCTGCCCAGGAACCTGGACGTCGATGACCTCGTGGGCGCGGGCGTCCTGGGGCTGTTGAACGCGGTGCGGCAGTTCGACGAGTCCAAGGGGGTTCCGTTCGATCGGTACGCCGAGATCCGGATTCGTGGCGCCATCCTGGACGAACTGCGAGCGATGGACCAGACGCCCCGGTCCATCCGGCGGGCGTCCGGCGAGGTCGCCGACGTGGTGCGGACCCTGGCGACGATGCTCGGCCGCGCCCCGAACCCCGAGGAGGTGGCCCTCGGGCTGGGCGTGTCGCTGGACCGCTACCACCAGATGGTGTCGAAGATCTCGCCGGTGATCGTCCTGGGATTCGACGACGTCGGCCTGGTCGGCGACGACGAGAAGCGCGATGTCATGCAATACATCCGGGATCCCTCGGCCGCGGATCCCCTGGCCGAAAGCGGTTTCCGGGAGGCCGCCGAACGCCTCGCCGCCGCCATCGAGCGGCTGACCGATCGCCAGCGACAGGTCGTCACCTTCTATTACCATGAAGGGATGAACTTCAAGGAGATCGCCGATTTCCTCGGGGTCACCGAGGGCCGCGTCTCCCAGTTGCACACGGCGTCGATGGCACGCCTCAAGCAGATCCTGAAGGACACCGACGGGGACTGACCCCGGGCCCGTGCCGGGCGCGGGCCGCAAGATCGGTATCGACGTCTTCGCGGTTTTGCGATATTGACACGGACTGCCAGTTTCCAGCCGTATTTATGGCTGGATTTCTGATGGGATGGCGTATTACAACCACGTCGCGCGAACGTGGTACCCGAGGGCGAGTCGGCTCGAACTCACGGATGGGGTGCAGCATGAGGGACACGATGACGAACCAGGCTCGGCTTCCGGTGCTTGCGGCGACGGCAGTCGCCCTCCTGATGTCGATCCCCGCACGGGGCCAGGAGGCGCCCGCTGCGGCGGCCCCGGCAACCAGCGCGGACGTGACGGCCTTGCAGGAGGCGGTGAAGGCGCTGCAGGGCGAGGTGACCGCGCTGCGCTCGGAAGTGAAGGCGAAGGTGGCCGCCCCGGCGACCGAGCCCTCCGCGGACGCGGTCGGGATCGACGGCCTGAAGCGCACGAAGCCGGCGTTCGAGGCCCACGCCCAGTTGCACAACCTGCTGATCTTCCGGAACGACACCGACTTCGATCGCAGGCCGCCGCTGTACAACCAGAACGGCCAGACGTCCGGCGCGTTCGCCACCGTGTTCGCCCCCACCCTTCAGTGGAACCTGTCGGACAACGTCCGGCTTTTCTACGAAGCGGAAATCGGCCTGAACTACTGGTCGAAGAACAACCCCGACGAAGAGTACCCGCCGTCGAACGACGTCTTCGTGCTGAAGCATCGCCAGATCTATGCGGAAGGGGAACTGGCGAACGGGAAGTTCGGGTTCAAGGTCGGCTACCAGTATCTCACGGACACCACCGGCCTGTTCCTGGGCCACTGGATCGGCGCGGTCCAGGTGTCGCACCAGTGGGCGCCCGGACAGAAGGTCGGGCTGATGTTCGGCATGATCCCGGACTCGACGTTCGAAGGCCTGGACATCAAGCTGAACAACTTCCGGCACGACATCTTCGTGTTCGGCGCGAGGACCGACCTCAAGCTGGGCGATCACTGGCAGCTCAACGCCGCCGTCGATGCCCTGTACGACACCCATGTCGTGGGCAAGGACCGTTGGCTGGTGGTGCCGAACGCCCACCTGGAAGGCCACACCGGCTGCCTGTGCAAGAACGGCTACCGGCTGACCGGCTTCGTGGACGGCGTGCTGCAGGCCGGCAAGTCCAAGAACAGCGCGATCGATGGTCGTGACCAGACGCTGCTGGCGTGGGCGGCCCAGGGAAACCTGAAGGTGGAAACGCGCCCCGTGGCGATTTCCGTCAACGTGCTGGCCCTGTCCGCGGACGACAAGTACCAGGGCAACAACAAGGAAGGCGCGTTCTTCTACTCGTCGAAGAACTCGTCCTCGACGGTCTACTTCACCGAGGACGAAACGAGGAACTGGTACGACCAGCTGGACCGCCGGATGGGCAGCTACGAGGGCGGCTTCTGGCACAACCGTGCCGGCCTGCTGCTGTCGGACGTCAAGCTGACGCTCCAGGTGGTCCCGTGGTTCCGGCCCAGCGTGATCCTCGGCTACGGCATCGTGCTGGAACCCAAGAACGCCCTGGGCGAGCGCAACCTGGGCTTCGAGGGCAACCTGGACCTCGCATTCTCCTGGACGAAGCACCTGGTGGCCCGGGTGATGTTCGGCGGGATGCAGCCCGGGAAGGCGGCCGGGGCGCTCATCAACCAGATCGCGCCGCAGAACAAGAAGACCGACGGGATCTGGTGGACCGAGGCGGCCCTGTCCGTGGTGTTCTGACCGGCGGCCCGTGGACTTGGAGCAGGAGGGTCCCATGCGCAAGCGGATGATGAGTACGTTGGCCCTTTCGATCCTGGTGGTCGGCGGTTTCGGCTGCACCGGCAATGTGCCTTCCCGGGATCCCCTGCCCTCCGCGCGCGTCCAGACGGAACTGACGCACGTGAAGGACGGGCTGGGCCGGTACGTGTACCTGAACGGCGTGAACCTGTCCGGCAGCACCAAGATGCCCAAGGCGATCAACGGCACGGCGCAGACGCCCATGAACCTGCGGGACGTCAACAACACGGGCGTCCCGTCTTACGTAGGCAAGCCCTGGGACATCACCGGCTGCACCTTCGACACGGCCGGGAACTACGACGTGACGTCCGAGGCGACGTGCCAGGCGGCGCTGGAAATCAAGAAGCTGCGGAACGTGGGCTTCAACTCGTTCCGGTTCCTGCTGAACTGGGAGGGCATCGAGCACGAGGGCCCCGGCATCTATGACCAGGCCTACCTGACGTCGGTGGCGAAGCAGGTCAAGATCGCCGAGCTGTACGGCGTGTACATCCTGCTGGACATGCACCAGGACTCGTACAGCCGCCACCTGGTGGCCCAGTACAACGAGAAGCCCTCGTACACGGACGACGACGGCAAGCTGGTGTACCCGGCCCGCGGGTCGATCGAGAACATGGTGCTGTCGCTGGTCCCGCCGTTCACCGACTCGGTGCGCGGCGAGGGCGCTCCCCGGTGGGCGGTGGAAAAGTGCCTGTTCGAAAAGAACCTGGATTCGCCGGACTGGGGGACGCCGCGGCTGACCTCGGGCATTTCCGACGCGAACTTCGATTCGATCATCACCCTGCTGAAGAAGGTGATGCCGGCCGGTCCCGACGGCGGCCCGCCCGTGCCGGCCTGGGTCAGCGAACTGCTGTCCAAGGTGCCCCCGGTGGCGATTCCCGTGACGGACACCTCGGATCTGCTGCCGTTCACCAACTGGGGCCTCATGTCGATGACCTCCATCGACACGGCCCGCAACTTCGCCTGCCTGCTGTCCGGGTACTTCGGCGACGCCGACCCCTACAAGCGCGGCGGCGCCTACAAGGGTCACCTGGTGGACGGCGTGCCGATCTCGACGTACCTGCAGTCGTACTACGCCAAGATGTGGCGCGAGGTCGTGAAGTCCCTGAAGGCCAACAACGGCGGCGTGGTCCCGACCAACATCCTCGGGTACGACATCATCAATGAGCCGAACGGCAACTTCATCACGATGTCGGCCGCCGCGGCGATCTTCACCACGGGCTTCTACCAGTCGGCCCAGGAAACGCTGATCGGCCTGCTGGGCAAGGACACCGGCGGCCAGATCTTCGACCTGCTGACCGCGCTGCGCCTGCTGCCCGTGCTGCCGGCGAAGCCGGTCGCGCCCATCGATCCCGGCACGGGGGCCACCGCGGAGCAGGCGGCCGCCTATGCTCAGGCGAAAATCGCCTACGCGGCAGCCCAGACGGCCTACGACGCCGCCGTCACGCAGACGAAGCACGACTGGGGCTTCGAGTACACGGACCTCTTCAGCGTGGTGGGCCTGAACTCCGGCTACGACCGGAACTACATGTCGCCGTTCTACGAAATCGTCGGCCGCGAGATCTTCGAAGAGGATCGCGACGCGGTGATCTGGTTCGAGCCGGCCATGAGCATCAACAGCCTGCTGGGCAGCGGCCTGGGCGGCATGTGGGACCAGGGCATGACCAAGCCGCACATCTGCCGCTGCGAGGAACCCGGGTCGGCGATGGAAAACAAGGCGATCGACTGCGCGGACGCCACCTGCAAGGTGATCAAGCAGGCGGACACCGTGTACGAGCCGCACTTCTACGCGGACATCTACCCGTTCCTGGGGTTCAACCAGCCGTCCCGCGACTTCACGTCCGAGGAGGTCAAGTACCGCGACTACACGTCGGGCCTGAACGGCAACCTGAACATCGTGAAGTGGAACCTGGAAAACATCCCGGCCGTCTACGGCGAGTTCGGGACCTACTACAACTTCGGCGGCATCCAGAAGTCCAGCGAGGCGGACTACATCGTGTCGTCGCAGATCCTGGACAACTACTACGAGGCGCTGGAAGGCATGTTCATGCACCGCATGCTGTGGTGCTACACGCCGGACAACGACCCGCGCTACGGCGACTGGTGGAACAAGGAGGACTTCAGCATCTGGCAGGGCTGGAAGGACCTCCAGATGGACACGACGATCGGGCTGGCCGAGTCGTCGGTGAAGACCACCGACCAGGCGCTTGCAGACGGGTCGTTCCGTTGCGAGGCTGCGTGGTCGCGGCCCTACCCGCGCTTCCTGGCGGGCAAGCCCGTGTCGCTGCACTTCTACAGCCCCTTCCACTACTTCGACCCGGACAAGGGCGAGGTGCCGCCGGATCGCGAGTTCGAGGTGGTGTACGAGGCCAAGGAAACCGACGCGCCGACCGAAATCTTCGTCCCGGCCGTCCAGTACCCGGACAGCGAGGGGTTCTACGTGTGGCTGTCGGACGGCTACGCGACCTGGGACCCGGACACGCGCGTGCTGTACCACCACCCCAGCAACGACGACCCGGGCGCCACGCACTTCGTCCGGATCCTGCCGCCGATCGACCAGCGCCCCGCGATGGGGTGGCAGTACTACGTCAAGGGCAACCAGATCATCGCTCACGAATAGGGCCCGTCGCCGTCGGGGCGAACGGGTTCACCTGTCCTCGGGGATGCACCGGAGGGTTGAATGGCGACCATCGAACTTGCGGGGCTGGACTGGGCGATCATCGTCCTGTACTTCGTCGCGATCATCGGGATCGGCCTGTACCTGAGGAAGTTCACCAAGACGGGTGACGACTTCTTCATGGGCGGCCGCAAGAACTCGTCGTGGGTGGCGGGGCTGGCGTTCCTGTCGGCCAACCTGGGCGCGCTGGAAATCCTGGGCTGGACCGGCGGCACGATGAAGTACGGCATGTTCGTGTCGCACTTCTACTGGCTGGGCGCGGTGCCGGCGATGCTGTTCCTGGGCCTGTACATGATGCCCTTCTATTACAGCAGCAAGATCCACTCGGTGCCCGGCTACCTCAAGCTGCGGTTCGACGAGCGGACCCGGCTGTTGAATGCCGTCAGCTTCGCGGTGATGACGCTGCTGATGTCGGGCATCAACCTGTACCTGATGGCGCTGGTCTTCAAGGTGCTGCTGGGCTGGGACTGGCACGTCAGCATGTGGGTGTCGGCGGCGGCGATCGGCTGCTACATCACGCTGGGCGGCCTGATGAGCGCGATCTTCACGGAAATCGTGCAGTTCTTCCTGATCTGGGCCGGCCTGTTCCTGCTGTCGATCCTGGGCGTGATGGAGTTCGGCGGCATCGGCAACGTGATGCAGGGCCTGCCGTCCACGATGACCTCGCTGTGGGCGACGACCGGCGACGCGGGCAGCAACGCGATGGGCGTGACCTGGCTGGGCCTCGTGATGGGCCTCGGGTTTGTGATGTCGTTCGGGTACTGGACCACGGACTTCCTGGTGGTGCAGCGGGCGTTTTCCTCGAAGGACCTCCGCAGCGCGCGGCTGACGCCGATCACCGCGTCGTTCTTCAAGATGGCCCTGCCCTTCATCGTCGTGGTCGCCGGCATGGTGGCCTACAAGCTGGTGATGGACCCGGCCAGCGGGTTCAAGCTGCCGCCGGACCCGTCGGACCCCAGCAAGCTGTGGAACGACGCGGCACTGCCGCTGCTGATCGTGCGCTACTACCCCGTGGGCCTGGTGGGACTGGGCATCACCGCGCTGCTGGCGGGCTTCATGGCCGGCCAGGCGGGCAACGTTTCGGCGTTCAACACGGTCTGGACCTACGACATCTACAAGGCCGTCATCAACAAGAAGGCCACCGACGAGCATCTGGTGTGGGTCGGCCGCGTGACCACGGTGGTCGGCGTGCTGCTGTCGATCGGAACGGCGTACCTGGCGATGCAGTTCAACACGATCATGGATTACATCCAGGCGATCTTCAGTTGGATCAACGCGCCGCTGTTCGCGACGATGCTGCTGGGCATGTTCTGGAAGCGGACCACGTCGGCGGGCGCCTTCTGGGGCCTGCTGGCCGGCATGATCGCGTCGTTCGCGATCTTCATGGGCTTCCGGTTCAACCTGGTCGGGCCGGACCTGGCCAGCGTGCTGACGCTCAGCGCGGCGCCGTCCGACATGACCCGGAACCTGTGGCAGGCCATCTGGGCCTGGCTGGTGTGCTTCGGGGTGACCTTCCTGATCAGCCTGTTCACGACCCCGAAGACCGACGCCGAGCTGGTGGGCCTGGTCAAGGGGATGACGCCGAAGGTCGACGAGGGGAAGGTCTGGCTGCTGGGGCGTCCGGGATTCTGGGCGGCCGTGGCGCTGATCGTCGTGATCGCGTTGAACGCGTACTTCTGGTGACGGGCCCGGGCGCGCAGAAACGGAAGGAGGTGTTCCATGTCGCAGAATGACGAGGGCCGCGAGCCCCTGGCCATCTGGTTCTTCGTGGGCGTGATCCTGGCGGTGTACGGCGTGCTGGTGATCATCGGCAGTTTCGTGCCGGGCCGCCCGACGGTGCTGGCCGAAACGCGGCCGGGCCTTTGGTGGGGCTCCCTGATGGTGGTCTTCGGCGGGATCTTCACGACCATCGGGATCGTTTCGCACCGGAAGGGGTGACGGCATGCGCTTTGTCGAGACGCGACCCCCGTCGTTCCCCCACGCGCCCGTGGACGCGTCGCTGGCGCCGATCCCGGGCGAGCGCTGGCAGGTGATGTGCGGCGACGCCGGGCACTGGCGCGTCGGGATCTACAGCCCGCCCGAGGCGCGGCGGGCCGACTGCGGCGAACTGGAACGCCACGACTGCCCCGAGCTGTTCCTGCTGCTGTCGGGCGGGGTCACGCTGGTGCTGTCCGACGGGCAAGGCGGCGTGCGCGAATTGCCGCTGCAGCCCGGCCAGCCCGTGCTGGTCGAAACCCCCCACACCGCCTACTGTCCGGGCGGTCCCCATTCCGGCACCTGCTTCGTGGTCGAGCGCGATTCGTTCGACACCGAGTACCGGGTGCCTGCGGAGTGGCAGAAGTAGCGTGCCTTCCAGTGGTTCTCCATCGACGTGGACGTGGACGTGCACGTGAACGTGGACGATCCCCCGCCCCCGCCCTGCGCCCCCGGCCGGCCGATCCGTCCACGTCGACGTCCACGTCCACGTCCACGTGCACGTTCACGAACACGTCCACGCGAGGGGGACCTTCCGTCCATCCTGGGGTAGACTTTGGCGACCCCCGGGGGTGCTGAAGGAGAGTCGAGCATGGCGACGTGGGCGGAACGGGCGGCGCGGGAATTCACGGACGCGTTCGGGGGGGATGCCGCGTGGGCGGCGGACGCCGGCGGCCGGGTGAACCTGATCGGCGAGCACACGGACTACCACGAGGGGTTCGTGTTCCCGGCGGCCATCGACCTGAGGACGCGGGTCGCGGGCCGGCCCCGGGCCGACGGCGTGCTGAGGATCCGTTCGCTGAACCTCAGCGAGGAGGTCGAGGCGGTCGTCGCCGACCTGGTCCCGCCGCCGGTCGCGGACTGGCGCGCCTACGTGCTAGGTCCCTTCTGGGCGCTGCGGGAGGCCGGGATCGCGGTGCCGGGCGCCGATATCGTGGTGCACGGCGGCGTGCCCTTCGGCGGTGGCCTTTCGTCGTCCGCCTCCATCGAGGTCGCGCTGGTGGCGCTGGGCGCGGCGATGGCGGGGCGGAGCGTTCCCGAGGACATCGATGCGCCCGAAGTGGCGAGGCTGGCGCGGCGGGCGGAAAACGGCTTCTGCAAGGTACCATGCGGGGCGATGGACCAGATGGCGTCGGCGTGCGGCAAGGCGGGGCACGCGCTGCTGCTGGACTGCCGGACGCTGGCTTTCGAAACGGTGCCCATGCCCGACGCCTGGGTGCTGGTGGTGGCGGATTCGGGCGTGCGGCATGCGGTCGCGGGGCCGGAATACGCGAACCGGCAGAAGGAATGCGCGCAGGGAATGGCGATCGTTCGGGCGGCGTTCCCGGAGGTTGCGATGGCCCGCGACCTGACGATGGAGCGGCTGGACGGCTTGAAGGGCCGGATGCCCGAGGTGTCGTACCGGCGCCTGCGGCACGTCGTGACCGAGGACGAGCGCTGCCTGGCCGCCCGCGAGGCGCTGTCCCGGGGGGACGGAGCGGCGCTGGGCCGCCTGCTGGCGGGATCCCACGAGAGCCTCGCGCGGGACTACGAGGTGTCGTGCGCGGAACTGGACATCCTGGTGGCTTCGGCCGTCGGGATCCGGGGGTGCGTGGGCGCCCGGCTGACCGGGGCGGGCTTCGGCGGCAACACGGTGAATGTCGTGGAGGCGGCGGAGGCCGACCGCTTCTGCGAGGTGCTGGCGCGCGCGTACCTGGACCGGACAGGGCACCCGACCACCGTTAGGGTGGTGCGTCCGTCGGCGGGCGTTTCCGTGACGTCGCTCCGGCCCTAGCGCCCAGGCGGCCGAGCCGCCAGGTGAACAAAGCGGATTGCGCAGCAATCTCTGGCCCCAGGCGGAGTCGCCGCGGGGCCATCCAGGGAGGGTTGATCGATGGCAGACTGTTTGGACGACCTGCGCACGCGCTTCCCGGGCTTCGACCGTGCCCTGGATCGGCGGCCCGACCTGGCGCCCCGGGTCGAGGCGCTGGCGGACGGCGGCCTGATCGAGGGCACCCTCACGAAGTACCTTCGCGATGCGGACGCCGCCGCCTTCGAACGGTTCGTGGCCGACGTCGGGGCAACCGACTACGACTGGGTCACCTGCCTCCGCGAGGCCGTCCGGGCGCCCGCGTCGGCGGCTGCGGCGCTGGTGCTGGCGCCGATCGAGCCGACGCGGCTGGACGGCCCTTCGCGGGGCGACTGGGCGGCCGAGGGCCTCCGGGCGCTGAAGGCCGGCGAGTGGGCCGACGTGATCTTCGCCGGTGGCGCGGCCACGCGATTCTTCACCGAAGCCGGGGACGACCCGGTCGTGCGGGCGCTGGCGGAGCGGTACGGCGGAACGCCTCCGAAGGGGGTGTTTCCCCTGACGCCGGTGCTGGGCCGCTCGTTCCTGGACCGGTTCACCGCGGAGGCGCTGGAAACCGGCATCGCGTCGGGGCGGCTGCCGCCCGTGGTGCTGATGACGTCCGGCCAGACCGCGGGCCCGATCGGGGACTGGATCGCGAGTGCGGACCACGGCGGCTTCCCGGTCCAGGCGTTGTGGGCGATGTCCCAGGCCGAGCATCCGCGGCTGGACCCGGACGGGGACCTGGTGGCGCGGCCCGACGGCAGCCTGGTGGTCACCGGGGACGGGCACGGCGGGGTGTACCGGGCCCTGCTGGCCCCGGGACCGGACGGGACGTCGATCCTCAATCGCCTGGCGGCCCTCGGGGTCCGGTACACGCTGCTGCACAACGTCGATAACGCGGCGTCGCGGCCGTTCGAACCCTCGCGCCTGGGCTTCCACGTCGCAGGCGGGTTCGGCTTCACGATGACGGTGACGCCCCGGGCCCACGCCTACGAAAAGGTCGGGCTGGTCGCGAAGAACCTGTCCATCGGCCGCATCGAGGTGATCGAGTACTCGGTGTGCCCGCCCGAAATCGCCGAGGCGGTCCACAAGGACGGATCCCCGATCTTCTGGCTGGCCCACATCAGCGTGAACCTCGTCACGCTGGACGCCGTGCGATCGGACCTGCCGCGCACGCTGTACACCGGGAAGAAGGTCGATGTCGGCGGCGAGGTCGTTCCCACGGCCTCCCACGAGATGCTGAACCAGCACCTGTCGGGGCTGCTTTCGCCCTCCGACGTCGGCGTCCTGCTGGTGGACCGGGACGCGTTCTTCCTGCCCACCAAGAGCCTGCACGGCGAGGACTCGCTGGAAACCACGCGGCTGGCCCTGTCGCGGGCCGACGCGGCCCGCCTCGTCGCGGCGGGCGCGGTCGTCGCGGACGACGCGGTGGTCGAACTGGACGCCTGCCTGGGGTCGTTGGATCGGCCCGAGGCGACTCCGGCCTCGCCGGGAGCTTCCGGTGGGAACCCGCCGTCCACGGCCAGGTGCTCGGGCGGCTCCCGGGACGCCGTGTCCGGCCGGGGCGGGGCGCAGGGGTGGCGGATCGGCCCCGGGGCCCGCCTGGGGCTCGCCGTGCGTTCGGGGGTTGGTGACGGACCGCCCTTGTCGCCGGGGCTGGCGGTGGAGGCGGGGGCCCGGCTGGTGGTCGTCGTGGATCGTCCGTACGGCGATCCGAGGTACGATCCGTCCACGCGCGGGATCGTCGAGGATCCCGCCGGCGCGGGTCGGGTCCGGGTGGGCCGGGACGTGACGGTGGCCTCCGGGGCTGACGTGGAGTTGCGGGTGCGGGGAAACGGCGTGCTGGTGATCCCCGACGGGACGCGGCTGGAGGGGAGGATTCGCGTGGAGGTCCTGCCGGGCGAGGTCCGGGCGGTGGCGGGAACCATCGAATAATCGGGCGGGGTGCCCGTCGAACGGGAGAGGCGGAGTTTGGACGTCCTGGAACGCGACCTTGTGGTGGCTGCCCGGAAGGGGGACCGTCGTGCGTTCAAGGCGCTGGCCGAAACGTATTACCCGAGGATCTATCGCATGTTGCTTGCGATGACACACAAGGAGGACGTGGCGCTGGACCTGACGCAGGATACCTTCGTCAAGGCCCTCCAGGGGATCGCGAGCTTCGAGATGGGGTCGTCGTTCTACACGTGGCTGTACCGGATCGCGCACAACGTGTTCCTGGATCGGTATCGCAGGGTCCGGACCGCCGGCTTCCAGAAGGACTTCGACGACGAGGTGAAGTCGCCGATCGCCGAGGGCGCGCAGCTGACCCGCCCGATGGACCCGTCCCGTGCGGTGGAGACGCAGGAGCGGCTGATCATCGTGTCCGAGGCGCTGGAGCAGCTGAAGCCGGAGCACCGGGAGATCCTGGTGCTGCGCGAGATCGAGGACCAGTCGTACGAGGAGATTGCCGAGACCCTCGGCCTGAAGGTCGGGACCGTCATGTCCCGCCTGTTCGCCGCCCGCATGCGGCTCCGGGAGATCCTGGAGGTTCGCCTGGGACGGAAGGGCTGAGGGGGGAGGGGCGCCATGTTCGGAAGGAAGCGTGACGCGATGAGGGTGGCCGATGGCGACCTGCCACGGGACGTACTGGACGCGATGGGCCCGGCCGATCGGGACGAGGCGGCCGCGTTCGCAGACCTGTCGGCGGTCGTGCGTTCGGCCGAGGCCGCGAGGTCGCAGGCGGCGGGGATCCCGGACTTCGAAATGATGTTTGCCGGCGTGGAAGCGCGGGTCGCGGCGGAGCGGCGCGAGGCGGCCGAGGCGGCCCAGACGGGGTGGCTGGCGGGCATGGTGCACAGCCGGCCCCTGTGGGTGCTGGCGCCGGCCGGGGCGATGATCATGGCCGTGGCGCTGGGCTGGGTGCTGACTTCGGGCGGGGAAGCGCGGCCGGACAACACGTGCTTCGTGGATTCGTATGATGCGGACAAGGGGTCGATCTTCGTGGACCAGGACCCGGACGATCCGGCGCAAGCGACGGTGATCTGGGTGGTCGATGAGGAGGAGGGATGAGCCATGCAATGCGGTAGGGCGCGGGAACCCCGGACGGTCCTGGCGTGGATGGCTGGCGCGTTGATCATCGCGGGCCTGACGGCGCCCGTTTCGGCCGCGGCCGATCCAAAGGCGACCGTGTCGGTGACCGTGATCCTCGCCAAGAAGGGTCCCCCGCACCTGCATCCGGCGCTGCAGCCGATGTGGGACACCCTCCGGCAGACCTTCGGGGAGAAGTTCGCGTCCTACGACGTCCACGACCAGACGTCTCGGAAGGTCGATCCGGGCACCCCGGTCGACGTGATGCTTCCGAACGGCGTGAAGTTCTCGGCGACCTACAGCGGCGTCACGCCGGACAAGGGCCTGTTGCGGGTCAACGTCGACATGGGCGATTTCCAGACGAAGGTCCGCATCCATGATGGCGGCGTCTTCTTCCAGGCCGGCCAGAAGCACGACGGCGGCACGCTGGTGGTGGCGGTGCGTGCGACCCTCGACAAGAACTGATTCCCGGATCTCTTCCGGATGCGGGCCCCTGCTCCTCCCACCCGTCGCAGCGCAAGGCCTCGGATTGACACGGGGCCGGATTCTGGTAGATTTGCGCGGCGCGCCGGCTCCCATGCCTGCGCCCGGAGAACGCCACTGATGGACCTGCTGCGCGGTATCACCAAACTGGAATCGCTGCCTCTGGAGGGTCGGCGGGTCCTCGTCCGGGCCGACCTGGACTGCCCTCTGACGCCCGAGGGGCGGCTGGCCGACGACGCCCGCATCCAGGCCATCCTGCCCACGGTCCGGCATGCCATCGCCCAGGGGGCGAAGGTGGTTCTGGCGGGCTCGCTGGGGCAGCCCGGAGGCCGCCGCGTGCCCGAACTGTCGATGGCGGTGGTCGGCGAGCGGCTGGCCGAGCTGCTGGACCAGGAAGTCTTCCTGCCCGAGGACACCGTGGGCGATGGCCCCCGGAAGGTCGTGATGGAGCGGGTCGATGGCGAGGTGGTGCTGCTGGAGAACCTGGCGTTCCAGCCGGAAGAGGAAGCGGACGACGACGTGTTCGCCCAGCGGCTGGCGATGCTGTGCGACGTCTACCTGAACGACGCCCTGTTCGCGTCGGGCCGGAAGTTGGCCTCGACGCGCTCGGTGCCGAAGCACGTGAACCTGAAGGCCGCCGGGATGGCGCTGAACAAGGAACTGACGTTCCTGAACCGCATCGCCGGGATTCCGGAGGGGCCGTTCACGCTGATGGTGGGCGGGGCGCGGTTCTCGGACACGATCGGCTTGATGAACACCCTGCTGGGCAAGGTGAAGACGGTCCTCGTCGGCGGGGCCACGGCCGCCACGTTCCTGGCGGCCCGCGGGGTCAAGGTCGGCCTGACGCCGGTCGAGAAGGAGCGCTTCGAGGCGGCTTCCCAGTTCCTGTCGCGGGCCCGGCTGCGGGGCGTGGACGTGCAGCTGCCGACGGACGTGGTCGTGTCCGACGGGATCGGGGAATCGGCCGAGGTATCGACGGTCGCCGTGGAGGCGATCCCCTCGGGCGCGCAGATCCTGGACATCGGTTCCGATACCGCCGCGGCTTTCGCGAAGGCGTTGGCCGCGTCGCGCACGGTGTTCTGGAACGGCCCCCTGGGAGCCTTCGAGCAGGCCCCGTTCCGGGAAGGCACCGAGAAGGTCGCAAAGGCGCTGGCGCGTTCGCGCGCGACCAGCATCGTGGCTGGCACCGACACCGTCGCGGCGGTGTCCCGACTGGTCCTGACGCCGTTCCTGACGCACGTGTCGGGAGGCGGGGACGCAGCCCTGGCGCTGGTCGAGGGACGTGACGTCCCAGGGGTCGAAGCCCTCCGGGATCTGGATTGAGGACGATGGACGAACGAAGGAAACCCCTGATCGCGGGCAACTGGAAGATGAACCTGGACCTCGCAGGCGCGACCGCGCTGGCGCGGGAGGTGCTGCAGCGGTGCGGGCGGGTGCGGACGGCGGACGTCTGCGTGCTGCCGCCGTCGCCGCTGATCCAGGCGGTCGGCAAGGTGCTGGAAGGTAGCGTGGTGGGCTTCGGCGGCCAGGACCTGAGCCCCGAGGACGAAGGGGCCTACACCGGCGACGTCAGCGCGAAGATGCTGCTGAGCCTGGGCTGCCAGTACGTGTGCATCGGGCACTCCGAGCGGCGCGAGTACCACCTGGAGACGGACGAGTCGGTCCGGGCGAAGACCGGGCGGGCGCTGGACTCGGGCCTGATCCCGATCGTCTGCGTCGGCGAGAGGCTGGCGGAGCGCGATTCGGGGGACACGTTCCACCGCGTCGAACGGCAGGTCATGGTGGGACTGGGCGGGCTGTCGCCCGAGGCCATGGCCCGCGTGGTGGCGGCGTACGAACCCGTGTGGGCCATCGGGACCGGGCGCACGGCCACGCCGGCGCAGGCCGAAGAAGTCCACGAATACATTCGGAAATTGCTCGCCGGAATGTTCGGCGAGGTGATCGCGAACCGGACGCGAATCCTGTACGGCGGCAGCGTCAAGCCGGGCAACGCCCGCGAACTGCTGGGCCAGAAGGACGTGGACGGTGCGCTGGTGGGTGGTGCGAGCCTGTCCGCGGAGTCGTTCGCGGGCATCGTTGAATGCGCGGGGTGAATCATGGAAATCCTGTTCGGCCTGATGATCGCGTTCCACATCCTGGTTGCCGTGCTGCTGATCGTCGTCATCCTGCTGCAGCCCGGTCGCGGTAGCGGCGGCATGGGCGCGGTGTTCGGCGGCGGGTCCTCCTCGTCCGTGTTCGGCGGGCGTGGGGCCGCGACGATCCTCAGCAAGGCGACGGGGATCCTGGCGGCGATCTTCATGATCCTGTCGGTGGCCATCGCGATGACCGGCTCGGAGCGCAGCGTCACGAACAACGCGCCCGAGGAAGCCCCGGTCAGCGCTCCCGCCCAGCCGTCGGGGGACTGACCCCGACCCACGGTTTCACGTGAAACGTCGGCCCGCCCTGCCGCCCATCGTGCTCGCCATCGCCAACCAGAAGGGCGGGGTCGGCAAGACCACCACGGCCGTCAATCTCGCATCATCCCTGGCGGTGCTGGAGGTCCCCACGCTGCTGGTGGACCTCGACCCGCAGGCCAACGCCAGCCTCGCCTTCGGCATCGACCATCGCGGCGGCGGTCCCCACGTGTACGAGGCCATGCTGGGACGGCAGGACCTGTCGGACCTGGCGCGGCCGACGGACCTGGAGCACCTGCGGGTCGTGCCCTCCCACCCGGACCTGGTCGCCGCCGAGATCGAGATGGTGGACCTGGAGGACCGCGCGGTGCTGCTGCGCCAGGCCATCGAGCGGGACAAGGAGTTGCCGCCGATCGTCGTCATCGACTGCCCGCCCGCGCTGGGGTTCCTGACCCTCAACGCGCTGGTCGCGGCCCGGTGGGTGCTGGTCCCGCTGCAGTGCGAGTTCTACGCGCTGGACGGACTTTCGCGGCTGATGCACACGATCAGCCTGACGCAGGCCTCGTTCAATGCGGACCTTTCCATCCTCGGGTTAGTGCTGACGATGTTCGACAAGCGCAACCGCCTGTCGTTCCAGGTCGCCGAGGAGGTGGAGCGGCACTTCCCGGACCTGCTGCTGAAGACGCGGATCCCGCGGAACGTGCGCCTGGCGGAAAGCCCTTCGCACGGCAAGCCGGCCATTCTGTTCGACGTGCAATCGACGGGTGCGCGGGCCCACCTGGAACTGGCCGAGGAGGTGCTGACGCGCCTGCCGGCCATTCCCCCCGAGCGCGCAGGTGGCCAGGACGAAGGGCGAAGGGATGGGTCTCCGCAGGAGGCACTCGCCGCAGCCGAAGCCGACTCGCGGGAACCAAGGGAGAACAGAGGATGAAGGACAAGCGCCCGGCGCTGGGCAAGGGCCTGGCGGCCCTGTTCCCGTCTTCGGCCGCCCCGGCCGGGGACCGACCGTCGGTGCTGGAGTGCCCGGTCGATCGCATCGACGCGCTCCCGGACCAGCCGCGGCGACGGTTCAAGGACGAGGCCCTGGCCGAATTGGCCGCGTCGATCCGCGAGTCGGGCGTGCTGCAGCCCCTGCTGGTCACGCGCGACGGCGAGCGCTACCGGCTGATCGCGGGCGAGCGGCGCCTGCGGGCGGCGAAGTTGGCGGGGTTGTCGGCGGTGCCGATCGTGGTGCGGCAGGCGACGTCGAAGGACGCGTTCGTGATGGCGCTGGTGGAAAACCTGCAGCGCGAGGACCTGGACCCGGTCGAGCAGGCCCGGGCGTTCGACCGGCTGGTGCACGAGCACGCGATGACCCAGGAGGACGTGGCGAAGCGCGTGGGCAAGGACCGGACGACGGTCACCAACAGCCTTCGGCTCCTGAAGGCCTCCAAGGCCCTTCTGGCGGCCCTGGAGGTCGGGGACGTCTCCGAGGGCCTGGCCCGTGCCTTGCTGCCCTTGGAGGGGCCTTTGCAGGAGTCGCTTCTGAAGGAGGCGATCGCCGAGGGATGGAGCGTTCGGCAGGTCGAGGCCCAGGTGCGCCGGCGGCGCAAGGGGGTGTCCCCGCGCCAGCGCCCGGCCGAGCCTGCGCTGGCCGGCTACTTCCGCGGATCCCGCGACGAATTGGAGGCCGCGCTGGCCGTGCCCGTCACGGTGACCTTCCGGGGGAACCGTGGCCACATCCGCCTGGCGTTCGCCAGCCTGGCGGAGTTCAGGCGGCTGCGAGAGCGGCTGCTGGGGGGCGAGGTTGCGGGGGATGCGTCGCCGCCGGTGCGCCGTTCGAGTCCCGCGAAGAAGTAGCCTCCGCCCAGGAGGTTTGCCCACGAAAACCGCCACGATCCGGTCCGCGAACTCCTCCGCCTTGCCAGCGAGCGTCGTCAGCGCGCAACCGGGCCGAGCGGACCCCACGCCCGGCGCGGGTCCAGGAACCGGGCCCGCTCGATGATCTCGCCGAACGAGGCCACGACCACCAGCGAATCGGGGCCGGCGACCGCCACGTCGGGGACCATGCTGGAATACAACGGGGAATCGAACACCGGGATCGCGGCCGAGGGCGTGCCTCCCCGGTCCACCGACACGGCAATCATCGCCACGACGCGCGTCGCGCCGATTTCCACCGGACGTCCCCAGACGACCACGGCGCCCGTTCCCGAGGAGGCCGGGAGCGGCGAGGCGGCCACGGTGAAGTTCTCGGACCCTTGGCACGGGAAGGCGTCCAGCGCGATGGGATCGCCGTGCGGTTGCAGGTCCGGGTCCAGCAACTGCGCCCGCACGAGCCGGGGGACAGCGGGCTGTTCCTCGGTCGCGACGGCCGTGTCCTCGGTCCAGGCCACCAGGTAGCCTGCCGGCCCCATCGGCACCAGGGAGGCGCTGACGATGGTGGTGGCCGTGTCCAGGCTCCATTCCTTCCGGACGGCCCAGGTGGACGGCAGCAGCGCCGTGACGTCCAGGCTCGAGGCCGGCGGGCTTTCGTCCACGTTCCAGTTCGTGGACACCCGCAGCAGCGCGACGTCCCCGGTAGGGCCCTCCACCAGCGACCAGGGAAGGTTCGTGGTGTTCTGAGCGCCATACATCTGCCAGGAGAAGACCGTCCGGGTCGCCGGGACGGCCGGGTCCGCCAGCACCAGGCGGCCGCCGGTCGCGGACTGGTCGTCCATGTCGCCCCCGACGAACAGCACCTGCCCGTCCGGAAGCGCCAGGGCCGCCCGCGGATACACGCGAACATCGAGGGTCGTGGACCCGATCGTGTGGAACTCCGGATCGACGCGGATGGCCCGCAGCCACCCCTGTCCGACGTTCGCGTCCCACGTGGCCGCCAGCAGCACGATGTCGGCGGTCCTCTGCACCATCAGGGGCCGGCCGCCGAAGGGGAGCCCGGCGGGGGCGTCCAGCACCGCCCGGGTCGACAGCCCCGGGGCCGACGGATCCAGGGCCAGCACGCGGGCGCTGGCGTCGGGCGCCCCGGCGGACACGATGAGGACCGTTCCGTCCGAGGTGGCCAGGGGAGCCAGCCCCGCAGAGTCGGTGGCCATGCCCAGGACGGGGATGTCGATCGCCATGTCCTGGAAGTCGCAATCCCGGCAGCCGAAGGCGATCCCTCCGGCGCCGGCATCACAGGATTCGCCGACCTGGACGACGCGATCCGACACACCGCCCGAGCAGCGGGGCATGGAGCCCGCGACGCGGTTCGCGGCATCCAGGTCCGGCGTGCAGGCGCCGGAGCAGGAAGGACCGCCGGGACCGTCCACGCCGTTGCAGTCCGAATCCGGGGCCTTCAGATCCCGGCACGACCAGGAAACCAGCGCCACGCGGCCTTCGCGGGCGTCGCGCAGGACCACCTCTGCGGCCCCGTTGGCGCCGCCGACCGCGACGGGATCGACCGGCTCGAGGCCCGCCGGTCCCGGCAGCTCGAACAGGTTCGACCCGCGCCGGACGATGGTCCGGAGCCAGGCCGGCCAGTCCACTCGCGCCCAGGTGTTGTTGGACGGGGAGGAGGTGATCGAGGCGATCACCGGGGACCCGTCACCCGTGATCCCCAGCGTGGCCTGCGCATGATTCCGCAGCACATACTCCGGCACGCCGGTGTCCGTCGCCACCGCCCAGCGAAGCGGCTCCGCGTGCCATCCGCCCGGCCCGCCGGTCCAGGCGACCGGTTCGAATCCCGTTTCTTCCGCCAGGATCGACGCGTTCATCCGGGACTCCAGCACCACGGTCCGGCCGATGGCGTCCCGGCCGATGCCCATGCGGGGGCCATCGAACTCCGCCAGGCTGCCCGTGGTCTCATAGGCCTCCCTGGGCGGAACGGCCCCGACCTGGTGCAGGGCATCCTGGGGCAGCAACTCGAACACCGGGGCTCCCGAGGAGGGAAGGGTCGCCGTCACGGTGGGGCCGTACAGCAGGTTGGCCACGATCCGGACGGTGCCATCGGGATCGACCGAGGCCGCCGCGTCCCCGGAGGGGTCCAGATCCGTGAACGAGCATTCGGTCCGGAGGGTCGTGGCGGTCCAGGTCCCCGAGGCGACCCGGTACGCCACCAGCGAGCATCCCTGGATGGCCAGGATGCCGTCAGGAAGGACTGCCGCCAGCCGGCCCCGGAATGTCGGAATCGCCTCGGCCACCGGCGGGAAGTCGTCCAGCACGGCAAACCCGGCCGTCCCATCGCCGGGCGCGAGGGCCAGGCGCAGGGTGCCGTCGACTGCCCGGCCCAGCCGGGCCAGCGCGGCGGTGCAGTCCACCGGGCCCGTGCCGGGAACCGTGCCGACGTCGCCCGCGCCTTCGGCCGGGGATCGCAGGTACCGGAACGCCCTGTCGCCGGGGTCGCAGAGGATCACGTGCAGGGTCCCCGAGGCGTCCCGGGCGGCGTCCAGCACCCGCGCGTCGTCCGGGGCCTCCGAAATGGGCACCATCATCGGAATGCCGGGCGTCGTGCAGTCCGGGCCCACCGGATCCAGGGCGCCCGGATGCGTGGACGGCTCCTCGTCGTCACAGTCGGAACCGCCATCCGCCACGCTGCGGAACCCGTCGTCATCGAGGTCGTGCATGTCCCGCACCACGCGCCGGGACGTTCCCAGGCGGACGGCGGCCTCGGTGCCCGTTCCCGCGGCCTCCGCCTCGATGTCCACGGTGGTCCGGCGCTGCGCGTTCCAGTCGAGGACCCAGTCGCAGGTCTTTCCGGTGCAGGTGGCGACCACCGCGCCTGCCGCGAAGATCCGGATCGTGGGGTCCGCCGCGGCACTCCACCAGGACACGTCGGCCCGGATCCCGACGTTGCCCGCCACGTGCCCGGACCGGAACGGCAGGCAGGCGCTGAACCCCGGATCGCACTGGAGCAGCCGGGTTTCGCGTCCCGAAAGCGAACCGCTGCGGACCGTCGCCAGCCGGGTCCCCTCGATCACCGACCCGCCCTGACCGCCCATCTGGACGCCGACCTGGTGCAGGCCGTCAGGGACCTGGGTGGTATCCCAGGTCCCGAAGATGATGGCGTTGCCTTGCAGGTCAGCCCCGACGTCGGCCGTTCGCAGGCTCAACCCCGAGGCCTCGCCCGGCAGGCCGTCCACGGTGGGATAGAAGCCCATGGTCTCCAGGTTCTCGGGTGTCAGCCCGGCTCCGGTGATGGCGACGCGCACCTGGACCCGGCCGAAGACGGGCACCGGCACCGTGGTCTGGTCCTGGACGAAACTGTCGATGTCGACCTGGATGCTTTCGAAACTGATGTAGTTGGTGGACACCTGTCCCACGGCGCTGCCGGCGTGGCCAGCAGCGTCCCGTCCGGAAACCCGCACCTGGAGTTGCTGGCGGTTGGCCGGCATCGGCACCCGGCAGTCCCACTCCACCTCGCCCGAGGCCCGGGGTTCGGGGGCACTACAGGTCCGCCCGCCCAGCTCGTCGGGATCCAGGGTGACCACCGTGGCGTCCCGGGTCGTGATGACCACCGGCGCCCAGGCGGTGCCTCCGGTGTTCAGCATCTGGGGAATCTCGATCACCGGCGGAAGCACGTCGCTCATGAAGCGCGCCCGGTCGGTGCAGGTGCCTCCGTCGGGCAGGTGCGCGGTGACGCGCACCTCGTGGACGCCGTCCCGCAGGCCGCTCACGTTGTAGACTCCGCCTTCGGCACCGAAGTCCGATCCCGAGGGCGTCCGATCGGTCTCGACGGCCACGGTTGCTCCCGCGGTCTGTGGCTCCAACCGAATCGTTCCGGACCACGAATCGCCTTCGACGACGCGGTCCGCGGGCCCGTCGATGACGACGTCGCAGGCGGGCTGCAGGCAGCCCTCCGCACCGATCCGGATCGCCAGGAAGCGCTGGACCGTGATCGGGCACGGGTCCGAGCCGGCGCAGCAGCCGCCCGGGGGCAGCGTGGCCGTGCCGGTCACCACCAGCGACTGGGTGCCCTTCGTCGTGGCCGGGATGTCGTAGGCGACATCGACGGTCGCATCGTGGACGTCGGCAAGCACCTGGTTCCCAAGGGTCGCCTTGATCTGCCACCCGGCCGGGATGCCTCCGAATCCTTCCCGGACCCACGCCAGGGAGGCGCGCAGGCGGCCACCGCCGCAGACCGTTTCCCAGGTGTCCGGACGGCTGACCGCCAGGTCCAGGCCGTCCCTGCAGTCCGATGCCAGGCTGTAGAAGGTCGGCAGCACGTGCACCGGCACGACGTCCTCGCTCTCGGCGCCGTCGAACCCGATCCCCCTCGCCCGCAGCGCGAAGTCCTGCTCGGCGTTGACCTTCCACTTGACCTCGATCTCCTCGGTTTCGGCCGGGGTCGCGATCGACGCGATCCGCCCCGTGCCGACGTAGACCTCCAGCGTCTGCACCGCGGGCTGCGGTTGGACGCGAATGGCCAGCTTGCACGTGTCGGCGGGAATCCGGACGCCGGGATAGATCGGCCCGGCCAGCGTGGGGCACCGGAAGGACGCGAACCAGACGCCCGAGCCCGTCGGCGACGTCACGTCGGCATCGGTCGCAACGTCGATCCCCGGGTCGGTTTCCGCATCGGGCAGGACGTCGGTTCCCGGGTCCCAGGCCGGGTCGGGCGAAACGTCGGGTCCCGGGTCCGAAGCGACATCGCCCGGGTCGTCGCTTCCCGGGTCCGTCAGATCGGCCAGCTCGGTGGTCCGATAGCATCCGGACACTCCCAGGATCAGGAGCGCGGCCGTGAGGATCCGTTTCCCGCGAAGGTCCATGGCAGTCTCCCCTTCTTGACGCCGTCCGACGAGGTAGTCACCGCCGGGGCGGGAAGTGTTCGGATGGGTTCCAGCTTCCGGTCAGGAACGCGCGGACCTCGGGGGCGTGGGCGCCGCCCGGGAAGCGCCTCAGGTGCTCGTTCGCGAGGGTCCGGGCATCGTCGGGGCGTCCCTGCAGGGCCCGGGCCTGCACCATCCCCGCGAGAGCGGTTTCCGCCAGGGCGGGCACCGGGTCGTCGCGCCGGGCGGCGAACCAGGACCAAGCGTCCTCGGCGGCCCGGCGGGCCAGCATCTCCCGGCCCGCGTCGGCGAAGGCCCGCGAGGCCTCGGGCGCGTCCGGATGCTCGGCCAGCAGCCGCGTCCGGACCGCTCCGCACTCGCCGGAACGTCCCTCGTCGCAGGCCAGCATCGCCAGGCCGCCCAGCGCCTGCGCGGCGTGGCGTCCCCGGGGATGGAGGGTGAGATACTGCCACCAGGTGCGCTCGGCCTCCCGGGGGCGTCCCAGGTCCTGCTGGAGGACCTGGGCGAGGTCCACCAGGACCCCCTCGGGCACGGCCGCCGAGTCGCTGGTGGCCGATCGCTCGTAGGCGGCGCGGGCCTCCTCGGGCCGCCCCGCGACCCGGAGGGCGTCACCCAGCAGGGCCAGCAGCCGGGGCTCGGGGGCGGTCCCGGACTCGAGGGCGCGACGGATGGCCTCGATCGCCTCCTGCGCCTGGCCCCGGTCCAGGTTCCGACGCGCCTCCTCGATCACGGTTCCGGGTTCGGCAGCCGTTCCCGCGGGCCCGGCGGGTGCGACATCGGCGCGGGGGGCCGGGCGGGGCGTCACCTGGCTGGATGCCAGCAGGGGCGCTGCCCCCGGGGAACCCCACGGCGTCCTGTCCACGACCGGCGCGGGCGCCATCGCGGGCGTCGGGGCGGGCGCCCTGGCGAGCCGGTCGACGGCGTCCAGGTCCAGTGCGACCGGCCGCGGCCCTTCGACCCCGTCCCGGGTCACCCGGACCTCGTAGCCGGCGCGGACACGGGCCAGCTCGACCTCGGCCAGGGTCTCGACCTTGACCTCGCCCTCGACGCAGGTCACCACCGTTTCAACGCCGGTGCGGTGCAGGGTCCGGAAGCGCGTCCCGACCACCCGGACCAGGGCCAGGGGCGTGCGGATCTCGAAGGTTTCGTCGGCCTTCAGGGAACGGACCGACACGTCGATGCGGCCTTCGTCCAGGAACAGCACGGTTCGGATGGTGTCCCAGGCCCCGACCTGGAGGTGCGTGTAGGGGCCCACTTTCAGATCGGCCACGCGGCTGTCCGACACGCGCGTTTCGGCGCCCTCGGTCTGGATCCACTGGCCGGGTCGAACATCGGTGACGAGGGGCGTGGAGGGATCGCCGGAGGGGGTCGCTGCGGGCGAATGTGTTGCGAAAACAGGGTGTTCGCGATCAAGGACGAACCAGCCTCCGAGCGCCGCCAGCACGACGGCTGCCATCGCGGCCGCCGCCACCGCGAGCCCGCGTCCACCCGCCCTGGAACGGGCAGGCAGGCGGTCGGCTGCATGGTCGGCCGCAAGGCCGGCGCGGATGGCGACCATGTCGGGTCCGGTCGATGACGTCCGCTCGACCTGATCCCGGATCGCGTCGATGGCGCCCTCGTACCGGGTGCGGGATCGACGGCACGTCGCGCAGGCCGCGAGGTGGGCCTCGACATCCCGCGGCGGCGCGGACTGGCCCGGTTCCATCCGCACTCGCCACTCTTCATAGATCCGGCACGTAACCATGACGTTCCTCGTTCGTCGCCCTCGCGGCGAATCAGGCACCCACTTTCCGTACCGCTGCTTCCTGCCCGACCACCAGGCCCGCGTCCCGAAGCCGCCCCAGGATGCGCTCCCGGGCGTGGTGGAGCCGGGACCGCACCGTTCCCGCCGGCACGCCCAGCGCGATGGCGGCCTCGTCCGAGGTCATCCCTTCGGCTTCGACCAGCAGCCAGGCCAGCCGGAACCTTTCGTCCATCTGGTCCAGCGTCCCCTGGACGATCCGCAAGGCCGAGCGCTCGTCCCCAGTCGCCGCCGGGTCGGGGGCGGTCCGGTCCGCGGCCTCTTCCCACAGCCGGCGAGCCTCGTCCCGCCGGTGCCGGCGCCAGCGGGTCCGCAGGTGCAGTTCCGCCACGTGGCGCGCAATGGCGAACAGCCAGGTCGAAAGGCTGGCTTCCCCGCGGAACGAATCCAGCGACCGCACGGTTTCCAGGAAGACCTGCTGGACCAGGTCGTCGAGGTCGTCGATCGGACCAAGGAGGTAGCGGAGGAACCGGGTCACGCGCCCTTTCTGGAGGCGGTACAACTCGACCCAGGCCGCTTCCGAGCCTTCCCGGCATTGCCGCAGCAGGTCCGGGTGGAGATCGACCCGGTCGTCGGCCCGATCCGCCCGGCACGCCGCCGGCTGCCCGGGGATCGTCACGGCTGCCTCCGATCCCGTACGAGGACCCCCAGGCGGAGGGCGAGGCCGACCACGAGCCGGGGCGGGTCGTACACGGTCCGTCCCTCCCACGAGAGCCCCTGGCCTCCGGGGAAGCCCCGAAACAGGCCCGCCACCGAAACGCGAAGGACGTCGCTGGCCACGACCGCGGTTTCCAGTTCGGCCTCGACGAGGGGCACGGTGCTTGAAAGCCGCCGAGGATCGGTTCGATCCGGCACCGAGGCCGCCAGTTGCCGCCACTCGATCCCGACCCCGATCGCGCCACGGACCAGGACCCTCGGGTGGACCCGCCCGCCACCCCGCAGCAGCACGGTCATGGGCACGGCCATCGATCGGATGGAGAACGGGGAGCCGGTCGCCTCCTGCTCCGGTTCGAAGCCCACCCGGAGACCCACCTGGAGGCGCTCGTCGTACAGCGAGATCCCGCCTTCCAGGTCCGTGGCGAACCGATGCCGCCCGCCGCTCGACTGGTAGCCGTAGCGCCCGCCCGCGGACAGGAAGCCGGCCGGGGCGTGGGCCCCCCGCTGGGCCACCGGCGGCACGGGGGCCTCCAGGGTCGGATCCACCAGCGAGGCATGCCCCCGGCGGATCTCGGTCGCGAACAGGCTGACCACCCGGCGGGCCAGGTCCTGGGCGCGATCGACCGGAACGGCCGGGGCGAGGTCCAGCCGCAGCGTCGCTCCGGCCGGTCCCAGCAGCGCCGCGTCCGAACCGTCGAGCAACAGCAGCGCCGACGGGCCTTCCGATCCGGGAGGACAGGCCTCGGGGGCCGGGGCGGCCACGATGCGGTGATCCGGGGGCAGTCGGGCCTTCCGCCATTCCAGATCGACGGCGGACCGGACGCGTTCAGGGTCCAGGCCCTCGGCGGCGGAGCGCGCGACGATGCACAGGGAGGCCGACGCCTGCGCCCGGGCCTGGGCGGACAGGACCGCCAGGGTCGCAAGCAGGCCCAGGAAGGCGAACGCCGGCCCGGCAGGCCAGGTCATCCACCCCTCCCGTGCGATCGAACGTCGATCCATTGCGTCCCCGGCGTGTATGACGACCGTATCCCGCTTCGTTGGTTGCCGGCTAGATCCGTATCGTTCGCCGCCCGTCATTCGGGGCGGTGGGAACCCGTTTCCGGACGGAGAGCGCGGCGGGTCGGCAGGGGCGAAGGTACGACGAATCGAGTGGGAGTCCGGGACGCTACGCCCGCCAGAGCGCGACCAGCCACCCGGCCAGAAGCGCCGCTGAGGCGAGACCCCACGACAGCGCGGCGCGCCCCTTCAGGCGGCCCTCCGGGGTCATCGAGCGCCAGGCGCCCGCGGCCGTCACCGACACCCACGCGATGAACAGCAGCACGGCCGCCGTGGCGGGTCCCGGGTGGGGCATCGCGTCGCGCTGCAGGAACTCCAGGTGGCCGGCCTCGTCCAGGCCCGGGCGTCCGTCCGGCAGGCGATCGATGGCGGCCATCCCCTTCGCGATCGCGTGATCGGCTTCGTCCAGGAGGTCGGCGTCGGGGGTCAGGATCCAGCGGGTCGATCGGACGGCGCCGCGGAGCTCCTGCCAGGCGCGCAGCGCAAGTTCCGGATGTCCGGAGGCGTCGGCCTGGCGCGCAAGGTCCCGGAGCAATTCGCGGGCGGGGCGGGACACCCCCCCGACGGGCAGGTACCAGCGGGCCGCGCGGGAGGCGAAGTCGATGGCCGTGGAGGGCAGGTTGGCCTCGTGACAGGCGACGGCGGTCTGGAGGTCCGAGCGGCCCGACACGGCGACGCGGATGGCGATGGCCGACGCCACGGCCACGACCGCGAGGAGTGCGACCGTCGCCGGCCGCAGGGCGCCTGTCGTCACGCGAAGTCCCTCCGCTCGAAGATCACCGCCGCAAGGCCCCAGAACAGCAGGCACCAGCCCAGGCAATAGGCCCCGGACGCCGCGACGTAGTCCCAGCCGATCGGGATGCCCAGGATCAGTTCCTTGCCGAGGTTGAACACCGACAGGTCGGGCAGGATCACCAGGGCGGTCTTCGCCACCGCGCGGGCCGCGTCGTTGGTCACCAGGAGCCCCTTCCGGGCGACGAGCAGGTCGTCCAGCACGTAGAGCGTCGTGCCCGCGAGGTAGACGCCCAGCGTGAACACGCCCGACAGGATGGGGCTGGCGAACGAGCTGAAGAACAGGGCGACCGAGGTGATCAGCACGGCCTGCAGCCAGGTCAGCACGAGGGCCTGGGCGATGTCGTGCGGCAGGGGCACGCCCCGCAGGGACAGCGACCCGATCCAGGCCATCGACATCAGCACCAGCGCGATGGCCAGCACCGCGACGAGGCCGAAGAACTTGCCCGCCAGCACCTCCGACCGCCGGATCGGCTTCGTGAGGATCACGTAGAAGGTCTTCTTGTCAACCTCCTTGAAGACCAGGATGACGCCCATCGTGACCGCGATCACGACCTCCAGCACGGCGATCGAGAACAGGCCGAAGTCCACCAGCACGCGGGCCATCTGGTCCGCGATGGCGAGGCCCGACAGGGCCATGGACGACGCCACCAGTCCCATCGCGGCGATTCCCAGGCCGACGAAGGCCCGGTTGCGCGACGCCTCGATGAACGTGTTGCGGGCGATGGCCGCCACGCGACGGGGGGTGCCCAGGAGGGTCGTCATCCCGCCACCTCCTTCGCGCCCACGGGGCCGGTGCCCGCGTCAGCAACGAACAGTTCTTCCAGCGATATGCGCCGGTCCGCGACCTGAAGGATTTCCAGGCGGGCGTCCAGCAGGTCCCGGAGGACGCCGTCGGAGGCGCCCGCTTCCACCAGCAGGCGCGTGACGGCGCCGCCCACGCGATCCACCGCGTGGATGCCGGGCCGTCCGGACCAGCCGTCCTCGAGGGTGCCGTTCACCATGATTTCCTTGCGGTCGCCCTGGGCCAGCAGCTCCTGCAGGGTCCCGGCGTGCTTGACCTCGCCCTTGTGCAGGATGACCACGCGGTCGCACAGGCGCTCGATGTCGGCCAGGATGTGGCTGCTGAAGAACACCGTCTTGCCCCGGTCCTTCAGCGACGCGATGAGGTCGATGACCTCCTTCCGCCCGACCGGATCCAGGCCCGACATCGGCTCGTCCAGCAGGATCAGTTCCGGGTCGTTCAGCAGCGCCTGGGCGATGCCCACCCGCTGCAGCATGCCCTTCGAGAACTTGCGCAGGACCCGGTTCTTCGCATCGCCCAGCCCCACCAGGTCCAGCAGCGAATCGATACGGCGCCGACGCTCGGCGCGGGGGAGGCCGAAGATCTGCCCGAACACATCGAGCAGTTCGGCGGGCTTGAGGTAGTCGTAGAAGTAGGGCTGCTCGGGCAGGAAGCCGACGCGGGCCATGATGTCGATGGCGCCGGGCTCGCCGCCCAGGATCCGGGCGCGGCCGGCAGTCGGGCGGATCAGGCCCACCAGCATCTTCAGGGTGGTGGTCTTGCCGGCGCCGTTCGGTCCGAGGAAGCCGAAGATCTCGCCCTGGCGGACGTTGAACGTCACGCCCTTGACCGCCTCGACCCGTCGGCGACGGAAGGGGGTGTGGAACACCTTCCGGAGGCCCTCCACCGCAATCATGTCCTCCACGGAGCCTCCTCGGGCGACGCCGTCGCCTCGATCTCGCGTCAGCCGGCCAGGCGGGCCACCAGGCGGTCCGCCACCCGGTCCACCTCGGAACGGGTCAGTTCGTCGAAGAGGGGCAGTGCCAACGTGGTTGTCGCCAGCGCCTCGCCCACGGGGCAGGCCGGCCCGTCGGGGCACCGCTGCCGCCAGAAGGTCTGCTGGGTCAACGCGTGGGCGGCCACCCCAGCCTGGATCCCGTCGTCGGCCATCGCCCGTCGCACCGCATCGGCCGGACGGTCCAGCCGCACCACCAGCGTCTGGAACGTCTGGCCCGGCCGGGCGTATCCCGCGGGAATCGCGATGCCCGGACGATCGGCGAGGCGCACGCGGTAGCGCTCGACCAGTGCCGCTCGGAGGCGGATCGACCGTGCCAGCCGTCCCAGCTGCACGCGACCGATCGAGGCCGGCACGTCCGCCATGCGGAAGTTCATGCCGACATCGCCGAAGACGTCGCCCGAACCGGCGCCCGTGCGCCCGTAGTCCCGCAGGCGCTTGACGCGCCCCAGGATCGCGGAATCCGCGGTGGCCACCAGGCCGCCTTCGCCGGACGTCGCCGGCTTGCGGGGATGCAGCGAGAAGCAGCCGACGTCCCCGAGCGTGCCCGACGGGGCGCCGGTCCAGGTGCGTCCCCCCAGCGAGCAGGCCGCATCCTCGACCACGGCGATGTGTCGCGGGCGGCACAGGGCCACGACGCCCTCGATGTCCGCAGGGATCCCGAAGGCGTGGACCACGACCACGGCACGGGTTCGCGACGTCAGGACGCGCTCGACCGACGCCGGGGTGACCCCCATCGTGCCTTCGTCCACGTCGGCCGGGACCGCCACCGCGCCCAGGAAGAACGCCGCCTGCGCCGCCGCCGGGAAGGTGAAGGACGGGACCACCACCTCGGTGCCGGGGCCCACGTCCAGTGCCGCCAGGGCCACCAGGAGCGCCGCCCCGCCGCTGGACACCGCCACGACGCCGGTGCCGTCCAGCAGCGCCGCGACCTCGGCCTCCAGCGCGGCCGTTTCGGGCCCCTGGGCGAGGTGTCGCGAGGACAGCACGCGGCGCACTGCGTCCATCTCCTCGGAGCCGACGTAGGGGCGGGCCAGCGGAATGGTCCGGTCTTCGTCCATCAGTTCCGTCTCCGGTACCACTCGATGGTCTTCAGCAGGCCTTCCTCGAGGTCGATGCGCGGCTCGAAGCCCAGCAGGCGCCGCGCCTTGCCGACGTCGGGGATCCGAAGCTCGACGTCCGCGTAGGGCCAATCCACCATCTCGATGACCGACGAGGACTGGGCCAGGCGGATCACCTCGCGAGCCAGGTTGTAGATGGTCAGCGTGCTGCGCGGGTTGCCGATGTTGAAGGCCTCGCCCACCGCCTCGTCGCGCTCCAGCACCAGCAGGATGCCGTCGATGATGTCGTCGATGTAGCACCACGAGCGGATCTGGGAGCCGTCGTTGTGGACGCGCACCACGTCGCCGGCCAGCGCGCGCACGATGAAGTGGTGGATGGCGCCCTCGCCGACCTGGGCCGGCCCGAAGATGTTGAACGGCCGGACCGAGCACGCCGGGAAGCCGTACTGGCGGTGGTACGAGAGGGCAAGGTGCTCGGTCGCGAGCTTGCTGACCGCGTAGGTCCAGCGCGCCTCGCCGACCGCGCCCAGCTGGTTCTGGTCGCCTTCGGTGACCTTGTAGGCGTACCGCCCGAACACCTCGGAGGTCGAAAAGTCCACGAACCGGCGGACGCTCCCGGCGTCGAACGCCGCGTCGAGGACGTTCAGGGTCCCCTGGAGCGCCACGCGCATCGTGAGCACCGGCGAGCGCATCACCGTGTCCACGCCGGCGATGGCCGCCATGTGGATCACCTCGGTGCAGCCCTTCACGGCCTCGCGGACGCCTTCGCGGTCCAGCACGTCGCACTGGACCAGCGTGACCCGCGGCGAGTCCAGCAGCGTTCCGCCCTTCAGGGCGTTCCGGTGCAGGTTGTCCAGCAGCACGACCTGGCAGTCCCGATCGGCCAGCAGCCGCGTCGCGAGGGACGAGCCGATGAATCCGGCGCCGCCGGTGATCAGGACCTTTCCACCGATGCTCAAGGTGTTCCTCCCAGCGGGGCCTGGGGCAGCGCGAACTGCGTGCCCTGTCGTTCCCCTTCGTCCACCAGCGAGAACAGGGACACCGGCACGAACGCCCAGTTCGTCCGCCAGCGAGCCTCCTCGTCCTTCAATCCCTTCGCCAGCACCTCCGACAGCGCGCCCACCCGCCGCATCAGCTGGATGCGCTGTTCGGGCGTGGCCTCGTAGTACTTCTGCAGCGCGTACCGGGTCGCCAGTCCGCCCTGGTCGTTGCGGTCGAACAGCCCCGCGACGAAGTTCGGATCGATGGAGGCGCCCGGCAGCCCGGCGGCGATCGCGAAGTGGTCGCGCGCCTTCAGGCGGTTGGCGGCCAGCTCGGCGTCGGTGCCCCCCTTCAGTTCGAAGTTGAGGTTGAAGCCGATCTCCATGTGCAGGCGCCAGTCGTTCGGGAAATGCCGCAGGCCCTGTTCCAGGAAGTCGTTCGCCTGCAGCACCACCGGGTCGTCGATGTTCTGGCCCATCTTCAGCACCTGGGCCGCCCAGAGGTAGAACCGGGGGTTGTCGGGGTCCAGCGCGGTGATCGAGTCCACGTAGACGTGGAGCCACTCGAACCTGCGATCCGTGAAGAAGTGCGACAGGAAGTAGGCGTGCGCCCGCACGAACAGGAGGTCGGCCACCGCCGCAGGGTTCCCCAGGGACAGGAAGCGCAGCACGATGGGGGGAGGCAGGTACAGCGTTTCGGCCGCAAGCGCCGAACCCAGGGCCTTGGACGTTTCGAACTCGGCCGGCGACGCGGTCCCTTCGGTGATGCGATGCCACAGGGCCGGATCCCGGACGGGGTTCAGGGCCGCGTAGTCCATCGCGACCTTGCCGGCCCGACTGGTCATCCAGCCCAGCGCGATGACGGCCAGGAAGAAGAGGGTCGTGAGAGCCGCAGGCACGGATCGCACCCACGGTCGCAGGAATCGCACCACAGGGCTGCTTTCCGCGAGGGGTGGGCGCGACATGTGCCTCCTGTGGACTCGCCGGGCGAGCCCCGGCTCCGAAGGCCGATGGTATCATACCTCCCGACCAATACGGCCATGGGCCGGGGACTTCGCGGTGCGCGCCGCCGTATCGAGCGATCGTGTCGAAGGTCTGCGGCCGGGCGGGGGGGACCATCCCTCGATGCGGGCGATGGTCCTTGCGGTCGCGGTGGCCTCGGTGCTGGGGGGGCTGGCCGCCGCCTATCCTTCGGCCGATCCCGATGCCTGGTTCCACCTGTCGCTGGGGCGCCAGATGGTCGAAACCGGCGGCATCCCTGCCACGGAATCCACCTGCGCGGTGTCCGAGGGGCGCCCGTTCACCAACCACGAATGGCTGTACGACCTTGGCCTGTGGGAGGCCTGGGCGGCCGGCGGTCCCGCGGGGACGACCGCCTGGCGGGTCCTGTTGGCGGGGTTGCTGACGGGCTTGTCGGCGGCCTTCGCCCTGAGGCTGGGCGCCGGAATCCTGCCGACGATCCTCACGGTGCTGCTGGCGCTGCCGGTCGTCCGACCGTACCTGGACCTGCGGCCCCACGTGGCGGGGTACGCGCTGGCCCTGGTCTTCGTGCACCTCCTGTGGGCGCGGGGCCGTCCGGGGATCCTCCGCATCGTGGCCCTGTGCGGGGTCGCGGCGGTCTGGGCGAACGTCCACGGGTCCTTCCCGCTGGCGCCGATCCTGGCGGGCATGCGGTTGCTGCGGCCGGGTACCGGCGAATCGACGCGGGACCGGGGCGCGTGGGCGGCGGCGGCGCTGGCCACCGCGGCCGCGACGCTGCTGAACCCCTGGGGGCCGGCCCTGTACGCGACGGTGGCGCATCACGGGATGCCGGTGCACCGGATGGCCACCGAATGGGCCTCGTGGGACTTCGGCGCCAGCCTTCCCCGGGATGCCTGCTTCCTGCTGCTGTGCGGGGGCGCGCTGGCGGGCTTCCTGGCCCGGGACCGTCGCCGGGATCTGGACGAGCTGGCGCTGCTGCTGGTCTTCCTGGTGCCCGTGCTGTCGTCGGAGAAGTTCGTCCCCGGGCTGCTGGTCGGGGCGACGCCGATCCTCGCGGCGCACCTGTCCCGGTGGCGCGCCTTCCGGTCGCCCGTGCCGGTCGTGGCGGCCTTCGCGGCCCTCGGGGCCGCCGTCGCCGTGGTTCCCCCGGGGATCTCGGTTGCCGGTGGATTCTCCTACGTGGAGCAGCCCCGCGAGGCGCTCGCCTACATCCGGGACGCGGGGCTCCGCGGGCGCGTGTTCCACCCGTTCATCGCGGGCGGGTACGTCGGGTTCGCCGGGCTGCCCGCGCTGCAGCCCTTCATCGACGGTCGACTGTACATCCACGACGCGGACGGCGTGGCGACTTACGCGAAGGCCCTGCAGGACTACGACGGCTTCCGTTCGCTGACGTCCCGCTTCGGCTTCGCGGCAGTGCTGATCGATCGACAGGATGCCGAATTCGGCGTGTTGTCCGACGGGCTTTCTCGCGACGCTGCCTACCGTCTGGCCTGGCTGGACGACCGGTTCGCGATGTGGCTGCCGAAGGGCGAACGCGAGGATCTTCCCGGCTTCCGCATCCTGCAGGCGGGGACGGACCCCCGGTACCTGTTCGACCTGGCGGGCCACGACCTCGGGCGGGCCGAGGAGGAGGCGGCCCGGGTCCGGGCCACGGGTCGCGGGGAGGAGACCGGATGGCTCGTCGGGGGCCTGCTGGCGTTGCGCCGGGCCGGCCTGTCGTGGGCGCCGGCCGAGGCCCTTCGGCCACCCGCGGACCGGTTGGCTTGCGACGATGCCGCGCGCGACCTCGGTCGCCTGGCCGACCGGCGCCCCGACGTGCCGATGTTCCGGTACTTCCACGCAGTCGCGCTGGCCTGCGCCGGGCGTTGTGACGAGGCGAAGGTGGCGGCGTTCGATGCCCGCGCCTTCCCGGACGCCCGCGACCTGGCCGACCGGTTGGGCCGGGGGGGCTGCCCGCCCGGGGGGACGACGGGTCATTGACCGCGCCTGCACCCGCGGGCAGAATCCGCCCATGATCGCGGCCGTCATCGTCCTGGTCCTTGCCATCGCGTCGATCGCGCTGGCGATCCCGGTGCTGGCTGCCTGGGTCCACGGGCGGCGCATCGTTGCCGGCGGGGACGTCGGGCGGTCGGTCCTGGTGGTCGTGCCCCTGGCGCGAGGGGCGGACCCGGGGCGATCCCTCGCCCGGTCGCTGGCCGCGGCTGCCCACGGGGGGCCCCTCGTGGTGCGGGTGGCCTGTCCCCCCGGCGAAACCGGGGGCGACCGATGGGTCGAGGAGGCTCGGCGGGCCGCCCCGGGCCTCGACGTCCGGGTCATGACGGCGGCGCCTCCGGGGAGGCATGTCCCGGCGGCCTGGCTGGCCGTCGAGGCGACTCGGGGGGACAGGGCGGACGTCGTGGCGCTGGTGGATTCGCGGGCCCGTCCCACGGCCCGGGATCTGGCGCGCCTGCTGTCGTGCCCGGGCAGCGCGGCGGCGCGATGGGTGGCCGCCGTGCCGGTTCCTGGCCCGGGCGCGGGCACCGTCGGCACGATCCTGACCCTCCTGTCGGGGGACCTGGCCCCGCTGACGTCCGCGTCATGTGGCGCCGAAGGGCTGCCGACGCTGCTGGCGGCGGGCACCCGGGAGGCGTGGGACGCGGCCATCCTGGACCCGCTGGCGCTGAACCGGCCCTCCCTGGCGGTGTCGGCGGCCCTGCGTTCCGGTCGGGATGCCGCGCTGGTCCCGCTGCCTACGGCGCTGGCGACGGGATGCGAAGGCCGGGTGCTGCTGGAGTCGGCGGCGGTGCTGTGGCGTGCCCGACCCGGACGGATGGCGGGGCTGGCCTCGGTGCTGCTGGCCTTGCCGCTGTCGCTGCTCGCCTGGGCGCTGGCCCGCGGGCCTGCCGAGTCGGGAATCGCCGCGACGGCGATGGTGCTGGCGTGGACGGCCCGGGTCGCGGTGGCGGCCACGTGGACGCGGTCGATGCGGGGCCCTGGCGCGGCCATCGCAGCGGCCCTGGCGGCCCCGTTGCGGGACGCCGGAATGGTGCTGGCCCTGGGGATCGCGGCGGCCACGACGCGGGTCGAGGCCGGCGGGACCCGGTTCCGGATCCGGCGGGGAGGCGTGCTGGCGCCCACCGGGGAAGGGAACCGGGACGAGGAATGAGCCGGGGACCGCGAAGGTCCGCGGGGAGGCTGCATGGGAGCGACGCGGCGGGCAGTCATCGGGATCGACGGCGGCAACACCAAGACGGCGGCCGTCTTGGTGACGCAGGACGGGCGCCTGGCGGCCCACGCCCGCACCACGTCGTCGAACTGGCAGACGTTCGGCGAGGACGGTGCCCGGCAGGCCCTCGTGCGCGTGGCCCGTCCGCTGGCCGAGGCCGCCCGGGACCAGGGGTTCCAGGTGGCGGGGTTCGCGTTCGGCCTGACCGGCCATGACCGTCCGCGCGATTTCGAGGTGCTGGAGCGGGTGACCGCCGGCGTGGCCGCCGAAGTGGCCTCCGTGGCGCCCACGGTCGAGGCCGCGCCCCGGATCGTCCTCAACGACGCCTTCCTGGTACTGCGGGCGGGCACCGACGGCGGCGCCGGCGTGGCCGTTTCCTCGGGCACCGGCGGCAACTGCGTCGGCGTCGGGCACGATGGGCGGCGCCTTCAGATCGGCGGCATCACCCACGAACTGGGCGACGGCGGCGGCGCGGGCGAAATCGCCCTGAACGGGCTGCGGGCCGCGGGCCTGGCGCGCGACGGCCGAGGGTGGCGCACGCTCCTCACCGACCTGATCCTGGGGGCCACCGGGCTGGCGTCCATCGAGGACGTGCTGGACTTCGCGATCCCCGGGGCCCTGCCCCCCCCGGACGACCCCGAGGCGGTCCCCCCGCGCCTGTGCGACCTGGCGCCCCTGGTGTTCGAGGCCGCCCGCCAGGGGGACATCGTCGCCCGTCGCATCCTCGAGGACACGGGCCGCGCGCTGGGCCGGCAGGCGGTAGCCGCCGCGCACCGGCTGTTCGGCCGGGAGGAGTCCTTCCCGCTGGTGCTGGGCGGCACCGTGCTGATGAAGGCGTCGGTGGACAACTTCGCCCGGGCGATCATCCTGGAAACCCAGGCGTCCTTCCCCGGGGCGGTCCCGTCGATCCTCGAGTTCCACCCGGTGCTGGGCGCCGCGCTGCTGGCGCTGGACGGTGTGGCGGCGCGGCCGGGAGGCGAGGTCCTGGCCGCGGCCCTTGCGGACGGTTCCCTGCGACGGACCATCGGTCCCCAGGTGACCGACCTGTTCTGAACGCCAGGCAAGCCCGCCTGCTACCGTGCGATGACCTCGACCGACGCCCGGCGCTCGTCCCGCCCCCCGGGCGGCAGCAGCACGATCCCCAGTTTCCGATCGAACGGTTCCTGCGTGACGTGGTCGTCCATGCCCTGCCAGGGTTCGATGCACACGAACGGCGCGCCTGCGTCGGACCAGAGGCCCAGGTGGGGGTAGTCCGGGAAGGCGACGCGCACCCCGAAGGATTCGTCCGGATCCATCAGCATCACGGCCCGGTCCGCGGGGGCCACGGAGGACAGGTCGAACATGTAGGTGAGGTCCAGGCCCTTTTCGCTGAAGGGGAAATCGCCGCTGCCGTCCATGGGCGCCCGCTGGCCGGTGAGGAAGCAGCGATCGTCGTTGAGGAGCCGGTCGAAGGCCCTCGCCGGCAGGCGTACGTGGCAGCCTGCCTTGTCCCCCGCGCCAGGGACCAGCGGAGCGGCGAAGCCTGGATGCCATCCCACCTGGTACGGCATGGCGCGGGCGTCGCGGTTCTCGATGGCGAACACCACTTCCAGCCGGTCCGCGAACAGCACGTAGGTTGCCTCGAAGACGAATTCCCACGGGTACATCGCCCGGGTGACGTCATCCGCTTCCAGACGGTAGCGCAGCGCGAAGCCCCCGTCCCTCTGCCCGGCCTCCACCAGCAGGAGGTCCTGGTGCCGGACGAAGCCGTGCAGCCCCCGGAAACCAACGTCCTCCCCGGCGATGGTCCGCGATGCGTGATCGTGCAGGCCGCCCACGATCGGGAACAGGATCGGGGCGTGGCTCTTCCAGAAGCGCGGCGGGTCATCGACCTCGCCATCCCGCCACAGCAGGCCGATCCGGCCGCGATGCGGGTCCCGCCAGGCCAGCGAGATCGCCTCCGCGCCCCGACGCCGGACCGCGAGGGACAGACCCGGGCCCTCGACCACGTCCAGGCCGGCATCGACGTCGAAATGGTACGAGTACGGCATGTCGTCCTCCCGGCGGGTGGGTGGCGGGATCAGTGCAACGTGCCCAGCGACGCGTCGCGATAGAAGCGGATGTCCCGCACGGGGGTGCGGGCCCGCTCCGTGGAACGATCCTCGATCCGGATGCCCCGGGAATCCAGTCGGGAACGGTTTGCCAGCAGCCCCTCGCCGGCCACGCGGTCCACCAGATACAGCAGGTCGCCGCCGCGGGCCGCGTAGACCTGCCCGTACGATATCGGCAGGCCGGGCGTGGGTTCGTCCATCAGCGACCGCGTCACCGGCCCGGTCTTCCGCTGGCCGCTGGCCAGCACCAGCACGCGCCGCGCCTCGAAGGCCAACTGGGCCCCCATCGAAACGGCATATCGTGGGCAGTCGTGCTCGGACGGGAAGTGCCCGTCGGCCACCGCGTGGCGCACGGTATCGTCGTCCAGGCGGACCAGCAGCATGCGGCTGCCCTCGAACGGGATGCCGGCCTCGTGGAAGGCCACGTGGCCCCTGCCGCCGATGCCGAGGACCTGCAGGTCGATCCCGCCCGCCTCCCGGATGTCCGCCTCGTAGGCGTCCAGCACGTCGCGGCGGACCGACCGAAGGACCTCGGACTGGGCGTCCGGGCGGATCACGATCGAGCGTCCGGCGTCGGTCCCCTGCTCTTTCCAGTCGGCCGGGTTCGCGGCCAAGGCGCGGATCAAGGCGTCCTGGTCCACCAGCTCGCCGCCCGGGATCCCGGTGGACGCGAACTTGCGGTTCAGCAGGCCGAACAGTTCCTGGACCATGAAGAACGCGTAAGACTCGGGGTGAAGGGTCCGTTCAAGAGCGTTCCGGCCCGGCAGGCCCACGTACTCGTCGAGGTTGAAGGTGCGGACGCGGCGCGGGTCCGGACCGCCTCCCTGCCCGGGCGCGGAGGCGGAGCCGGAGCCGCATCCGTCGTTCATCGCCTTGGCCAGGTGCCGGTACATGCCCGTGGGCGACGCGCCGGTGGCCAGGCCCAGCACGCACACGCCTCCGCCGGCCTGGCGCCGTGCGATTTCGGCCTCGACCTCGGCGGCCGCGACCTCGCTGAGGTGGTCGAAATCGTGCGCGACGATCACCCGGATGGGCATGGCGACCTCCCTGGTCCTCGGCAACCGGGCAGCAGGCCCCGGCGGGCGGGAATCTACCCGAAAACGTGGCGATCGGGCAGGGGGAATCCGCATCGGGCGGGGTCAAACCGCCGGCCGATGCCTGCATTTGACAGATCGCCCCGTTCAGGGTCGAATTCCGTGCGAAACGCCGGCATCGGCATGGCGGACCGTTCTTCCTCAAGGGGGCATTCGCGTGTCGCACAAGCTGTTCGCCCGCAAGCCGCTTTCACTGCTGCTGGAGGAGATGAAGGGGGAGAACCGGCTGCGCCGCGTGCTGGGCCCGGTCGCGCTGTCCAGCCTGGGCATCGGGGCCATCATCGGCACCGGCATCTTCGTGTTGACCGGCATCGCCGCGCACGACAAGGCCGGGCCGGCCCTGATGCTGTCGCTGGCCACCTCGGGCGTCACCTGCATTTTCGCGGCGCTGTGCTACGCGGAATTCGCGTCGATGGTGCCGATCGCGGGTTCCGCCTACACGTATGCCTACGCGACGCTGGGCGAACTGTTCGCCTGGATCATCGGCTGGGACCTGATCCTCGAGTACGCGGTGGCGTCGGGCACGGTCGCCCACGGCTGGTCGCACTACTTCCAGAACCTGCTGGGCATGGCCGACATCCACCTCCCGAAGGCCATCTCGCTGGCGCCGTTCGACTACGACCCGATCGCCGGCCAGCTGGTGTCCACCGGGTCGACCATCGACCTGCCGGCGGTGCTCATCGCGCTGGCGGTCACGGCCATCCTGGTCAAGGGCATCAAGGAAAGCGCCGGCTTCAACGCGGGCATGGTCATCGTCAAGCTGTTCATCGTGCTGTTCGTCATCGTGGTTGGCGCGTTCTACGTCGACCCGGCGAACTGGACGCCGTTCGCGCCCTTCGGCCTCGGCGGCCTCAGCCTCTTCGGCCACACCATCGCGGGCCAGACCGGCAACGGCGGCGAGCCGCTGGGGATGCTGGCCGGCGCCGCGATGATCTTCTTCGCGTACATCGGGTTCGACTCGGTGTCGACCCATTCCGAGGAAGCCCGGAACCCGTCCCGCGACGTCCCGATCGGCATCATCGCGTCGCTGCTGGTCAGCACCGTGCTGTACATCGCGGTGGCGGCGGTGCTGACCGGCATGGTGCCCTACGACCAGATCGACATCGACGCACCGGTGTCTGCAGCGTTTGCGCACGTCGGCCTGCCGTGGGCGCAATTCATGATCGCGGTCGGGGCGCTCACGGGCATCACGTCGGTCCTCCTGGTGATGATGCTCAGCCAGCCGCGGGTGTTCCTGGCGATGGCTCGCGACGGGCTGGTGCCGCCCTCCTTCTTCGGCGCCATCCACGAAAAGTTCCGGACGCCCTGGAAGTCCACGATCCTGGTGGGCCTGTTCGTCGCCGCGACCGGGGGATTCATCCCGCTGCGGGTGCTGGCCGAGCTGGTCAACATCGGCACGCTGCTGGCGTTCGTGCTGGTGTGCGCCGCGGTCCTCATCATGCGGCGGACGCATCCGAACGCGCATCGGCCGTTCCGCGTCCCGTTCTCGCCGATCGTGCCCATCCTGGGCATCCTGCTGTGCCTGGTGCTGATGTTCTCGCTGCCCGCCGAGAACTGGATGCGGCTGGGCGTCTGGCTGGCGATCGGCCTGGTGATCTACTTCGGCTACGGTCGGCATCACAGCGTAATGGCGAAGCGGCGCCGCGCCGGGATCTCGGATGTGGACCCGCTGGCGGGCCCCCAGCCTGGCTCGAACGCCGGCCAGAAGGACGATCCCCAGGCCTGATCCTTTTCGCCTCGGGGCAGAACGCACCATGGAAAGCGGATCGACCGACACTTCCGACGGCTGGCTTTCGCGCCTGGGCGCGGGCCTGGCGGACTGGAGCGAGCGCTGGTTCCCCGACGCTTTCGTGTTCGCGCTGGCCGCCGTGGTCATCGTCTTCGTCGGCGGGCTGGCGGTCGGCTCGGGCCCGCTGGACATGGCTGCGGCCTTCGGAAAGGGGTTCTGGTCCCTGGTCCCCTTCACGATGCAGATGGCCATGGTCATCGTCGGCGGCTACACGGTCGCCGTATCCCCGCCCGTGCACGCGCTGATCCGCCGGCTGGCCCGGATCCCCCGAACGCCCCGCCAGGCCGTGGCCTTCACCGCCCTCTTCGCGATGCTCGCGTCCCTGCTGTCGTGGGGCTTTTCGCTGATCTTCAGCGGGCTGCTGGTGAAGGAGCTGGCCGGCCGCTTCCGGCGCGTGGACTTCCGGGCGCTGGGCGCCGCGGCCTACCTGGGCCTGGGCAGCATCTGGGCCCTCGGCCTGTCGTCGTCGGCCGCGTTGATGATGGCCACCCCCGAGTCCCTGCCCGCCGCGCTGAAGGACGTGTGCGGGGTCCTCCCGCTGGCCCGGACCCTGTTCCTGTGGCAGAACCTGGTGCTGATCGTCGCACTGCTGGTGGCGTCGGTGGTGGTGGCGTGGTTTTCGTACCCGTCCGAGGCCCGCGTTCGCACCGCGTCTGACCTGGGCGTTAGGTTGGAACCCCCGACCATCACGGCCGACCGTCCCACGACCCCGGGGGAGCGTCTCGAAACCAGCCCTGTGCTGTCGCTGGCCGTCGCCGCGCTGGGTATCGCCTACCTGGTCGGGGTCTTCCTGGACAAGGGCGGCCTGGCCGCGCTGGATCTCAACACCTACAACCTCGGGTTCCTGATGCTGGCGCTGGTGCTGCACGGGCGGCCCCGGTCGTTCCTGAAGGCCGTGTCGGGCGCGATCCCGGCAACGGGCGGGGTGCTGGTCCAGTTCCCGTTCTATGGCGGGATCTTCGGGATCCTGACGGGGACCGCCCTGTCCGCCACGCTGGCCGGGGTGTTCACGGCGGTCACGACGCCGCACACCTTCCCGCTGTTCACCGCGGCATACTCGGCCGTGCTGGGCCTGTTCGTGCCGTCGGGCGGTGGCAAGTGGGTGGTCGAGGCCCCCTACCTGCTGGCCGCGGCCAACGCCCAGGGCGCCGACGCCGGCTGGGTCGTCCAGATCTACAACGCCGCCGAGGCCCTGCCGAACCTGATCAACCCGTTCTGGATGCTGCCCCTGATGGGCCTGCTGAACGTCCGGGCGCGGGAACTGGCGGGCTTTTCGATCCTGCAGTTGATGGTCCACGCGCCGCTGGTCTTCGTGCTGTGCTGGGCGCTGTCGTACACGTTCTGACGGCAACGGCCGCTGCGCCGCCCGCGCCTACGGGAACGGCGCGAAATGGTCGCCCTTCTGCCGGATCCACGCCTCGCTGACATGGGCCCAGCCGATGGTGTGGCGGGCGTGGGTATATGTGATCCACGCCGAACCGTCGGTCGGATCGGCGGCCAGCGACGGGTACGAGCACTCGCCGTCGTCGCAGGCAGTCACGACGTTCGCCACCGCGCTCCAGGTCCGCCCGTCGTCGTCCGACAGCGCCACGGCCAGCGGGATCCGGTCCGTCGGGCTGTTGTCGAAGACGGCCATCACGGCGCCGCTCGGCAGGCGCGTCATGTCCATGGCCCCGCCGGGATTCGGGATCGGGCTGGCCACCGGCTCGGACCACGTGCGGCCCCGGTCCGTGGACGTGACCTCGATGGCGTGGCCCTTGAACGACACGTTGCCGTTGCGCATCTCCGCGAACAGGCTGCCGTCGGGGCGCTCGATGATCGATGGCTGAATCTGGCCCAGGTAGTAGACCAGCGTGTCGTCGGGCGGCGTGATTTCGTCCCACTTCGACGTGAAGCCGTCGCGGCTGGCCAGCCAGCTGGGCGTGAACAGCGTCTCGTTGTAGCAGGGCAGCAGCACCTCGCCGTCGGACAGGCGCAGAGGGTGGTTCCGGGTCATCCACTGCAGGTCCGCGCGCAGCGTGGCCGGCAGCGACCAGGCCTGGCCGCCGTCGGCGCTGCGGATCATCATCACCTGCCCGTCGTTCCAGGACGAGCCGACGACCCGGATGTAGAACAGCCACAACTCGCCGGTGGCGTCATCGACCCAGATCACCGGGTTGCCCTCGGGGACGTCCGGTTCGTCCAAGAGCACCGTCCAGCCTGTCCAGGGCTGGCCTGGCGCCTTCCTGGACCACACGATCCGCGAGTCCTTCGAGTACTCGCCGAGCCCCGTGTACCAGGCCGCCAGCACCGTGCCGTCCGGCATCACGGCCACCGAGGAGCCGTGGTGGTTGCAGGCGTTGGTCGGCGAGCCGTCGGCGGCGGTGCAGGGGATCGAGTCCGGCGGCACCACGAGGCCGGTCTCGAACAGCGGCCGCAACGCCGGCAGATCGCGCCCGGGGTCCGACGTGAGGTCGGTCGGGGTGTCGGTCGGCACGTCGGTTGCCGTGTCGGCCGGGGTGTCCGCGGGCGTGTCCGGGATCCCGGGTGCAGGATTCCCGGTGCAGGCCAGAACGGAAGACAGCGCGACGGCAACCTGCAGGGGCAGCGGGCCTCGAAGCATCCGGATCCTCGGGCGGACGACGTCCAAGGATAGCCAGGGAAGCCGCTGGTGGATAGGCTCCGCGCGTCAATCGCCGTGCCGCTGCCAGTGCCTACGACGCCTGCGAATCGTCCACGGTGCCGCGGGCCCGGGGAGCCTGGCGGACCTGGTGGGCGAAGGCCTCCAGGCGGTTCACGTTGTGGGTGGACTGAAGTCCCTCGTAGACCAGCGTGCAGGTCGCCATGCCGCCGTGATCGCGGCGCATGGCGGGGAGCAGCGCCGCCGTGACGGTGCCCAGCATGCAGTTGTGGCACATCGCGTTGATGACGCCCGACGCGCCCGCCTGCTGCAGTTCCTCGACGCGGCTGAGGTTCAGCGAAAGGCACTTGTCGATCCAGTGGCTGGCGTACGTGTCGGCCACCCGGGACACGTCCGGGAACTGCCGCTCCTGCGGCGTTCGGATGGTGTCCGGGAAGTGGCGGTCCACCAGCGCGCGCAGGGCGGCGACCGCGGGGATGGCGGCCCGCGCGGCATTGCCGGTGACGGTCTGGCCCCGCCGGATCATCTCGGCGTGCAGTTGTTCGCCGCCCAGCAGGGACACGTCGACCAGGCTGCACGAGGGCCATACCTCGAAGCCCATGTCGCGCAGGCGGCCGTACAGGCCGTCGTTGGCGTGTTCGTTGATGCGCGTGTAGGTGTCCCCGATCACGCCGATGCGCGGGCGGGTACCGGACGCCTTCGACAGGCGGACCGCGGCCATCCCGGCCACAGCCTCCCGCAGGGCCGGGAACACGCGCCGACGGGCCAGGCCGTCTTCGACCAGGTCGATCGCCCGGGCATACGCGATCGCCATCGCGCCGGAGTCGTCGTAGGGTTCGGATTCGACCTTCCACTTGTACAGGCGGTCGATCGCGTACATGCCCAGCGCCAGGCGCGCCACGTAGCCGCGACCCAGCGGCGCCATGGTCGGCGGGTCCGCGATGTTGACGATGCTGACGTCTGCCAGTCCGATGCGGTCCAGCACCAGTTTCATCGCCACCATGAACTGGGGCAGCAGGCAGGGGCCGAAGTACGACGGGCCGTAGTAGCACGCCTCGGAGGGCACGAAATCCGGCCGCTGGCTGGCCCGGACCAGGTCCCCCAGGAATGACACGTACGGATGGCACTCGCGGCCGTAGGCGTGCGTCAGCCCCAACTGCCACGACTCTTCGTCGGTGGGCGGCAGCAGGTTCACGCGACATCCGGCCGATTTGAGGGCGCCCACGAAGGCTCGCGAGTGATCCGACAGGAACGGCACCCAGTACGTGTAGTTGCGCAGCGCTTGCGTGGGCACTCCGGGGGGCGTCCCGCGCCGGCGTTCGGTGCGGCCCCTCGGGCCATCGGGCTCCCGCTCGCGCCGCACCGTGCGGGCGAAGGCCTCCAGGCGGGTCACGAGGCCGGCCTCCGCCTGGTGGTCGTCGAATTCCAGCACGATGTGGGGCGTGTCGGTCAGTTCGTCTTCCAGGTACTGGTCGATGAAGGCGTCCGGGCCGCAGCCGAAGTTGGTCACGATGACGGCCGACAGCGAGGGCGTGCGGCGGACGATGCGGGCCGCCTGCAATTGCTCGCGGCCGAATCCCCAGCGGACGCGGGCCCAGAAGTCGGGCAGCGGCTCGTCTTCCAGCGGCAGGAAATCGAACGGGATCGGCTCGATGCCCAGCGTGGCCAGGCGGCGGGCCAGGTTCAGGTTCAGCCGGCGATCGGACGTGTTGTAGGGGCGGCCCAGCAGCACCGCGCCCGGGCGGTTCTCGGCGGCGAGGCGGTCCAGCAGCCGGCGACCCTCGTCGCGACAGGCGTCGCGGAAGCGGCTCTGCGCGGCCGTGGCGCGATGGAAGGCGGCCTTGACCTCGCCGCGGGGGACGTCGAGGGTCTTCGCGGCCAGCGAGATCCAGTGGGCCTCCTCCCCGGGGACGGGCGTTTCCAGGCTGACGACCTCGACGCCGGGATGGGATTCGGCCAGCTGGGCGCGGACCACGTACGGCGCGGCCTGCGTGTAGGGGCAGGCGTAGCGGTTGGCCGTGTCGGCCGGCGGCCGGAACTGGCGCAAGTGGGGAAGGAACAGGCGGGTCGCGCCGTGGGCCACCAGGTCGTGGACGTGGCCGAACAGGATCTTGACCGGCTGGCAGAACTCCTCGGGTACACGGGCCAGGCCCTGGGCGGCCTTCTCGCTGTCGGTGCGGCCGGACAGGGTGACGCGGTAGCCCAGCGACGTCCAGAACGTCCGCCAGAACGGGAGGTCGTCGGCGAGGCTCAGGGCCTGGGGGATCGCGATGGGGCCCCGATCCGGGGACGGGATGGCGTGGGGCGGATCGGCGGGTCGTCGCAGGTCGGGGGCGGTCGCGGGAAGGGGCGATTCCGGAAGGATCGCTCCGGGAAGGTCCGGCCTTGCCGGAATGCCCGCGCACTCGGCCAGCAGGCGCTCGCGGGTGGCGAACGCGTCCCCGGCGGGCACGGGCAGGTCCTCCCCGCGCTCGAATCGGCCGCAGACGCTGCCGAAGAACGACCGGCGGCCTTCGCCCGTGCTCACCTGCTGGATCTCGCACTGGTTCTCGCAGGAGGGGCACTCGAAGGTCCGGATGCCGACCGCCTCGCGCGGCGTGGCGAAGCCCCGGAAGGCGGACGGCGCCGCGTCCCGGGATGCGCCGTCCCGCAGGGCGGCCTCCCGGGCGATCAGGGCCGCGCCCCAGGCGCCCGAGGTTTCGGGGCATGGGTGGACCTCGACCGCGTGCCCGAGGATCTGCTCGAAGGCGGCGCGTACGGCAGTGTTCCGGGCCACGCCGCCCTGGAACACGACCCGGACGCCCACGGGCCGCGACCCGACCACCTTGTCCAGGTAGTTGCGCGCGACCGAATACGCCAGGCCGGCGCAAAGGTCCGCGGTGGACGCGCCGTGCTGCAGGTGGTGCACGAGGTCCGAATCCATGAACACCGTGCACCGGCTGCCCAGCCGCACGGGTGCCTGCGACGCCAGGGCCGCGGCCGCGAAATCCCGTCGGATGTCGATCCCCAGGCGCCCCGACTGTTCCTCCAGGAAGGCACCGGTCCCGGCCGCGCAGGCCCGGTTCATCTGGAATCGCGCGACGCGGCCGCCGGTCAACCGGATGTACTTGGAGTCCTGTCCGCCGATCTCGAAGATCGTGTCGGCGTCCGGCACGAAATGGACGGCCGAGCGGGCCTGGGCCGAGATCTCGTCGATGACCTCGTCGGCGCCGGCCAGGTCGCGGGCCAGGTGGCGCCCCGACCCGGTCGTGACCGCCCGGGCGACCCGCACGTCGGGGGCGAGCCGGGATCGAAGCTCGTCGAGCACGGCGTGCACGGCATCGACGGGCCTGCCCGCGGTGGGAAGGTACGCGGAGGCGGCGAGGAGGCCGTCCGAGTCGATGGCGACGGCCTTGGTGCTGACCGAGCCGACGTCGATGCCCAGGAACACCGTGTCCGCGTTCGAGCGGGTCGGCGGCCGGGCGTCGGTGGCCGTGTCGGCGTCGCTCGATCCCGTTGCATCCCGGCCGGACGGTCCGAACGGGGTCGATCCCAACGGTGCCAGCCCGGACGCACGTTCCGGTTCCTCGGCCCGCGTCGGGAGCCGCGCGGCCAGTTCCCCCAGCGACACCGGCGTCGGCCAGGGATGCTCGCGGGCCAGCAGCGCCGCGCCCAGCGCGCCCATCACCTTGTGGCGATCGGGTCGTACCAGGTCGCCGTCGGCGAGATGCAGCACCTCGACCAGCGCCCGCGCCACGCCGTCGTTGGCCGCGACGCCTCCCTGGAACAGGATCGGCGGCTCCGGCGCCCGGCCGTGGCACAGGCTTGCCAGGTAGGTCCGCACCAGCGCGAAGCACAGGCCCGCGACGATCTCCCCGGGCGGGCAGGCGCGCTGCTGCAGGTGGATCATGTCGGTCTTGGCGAACACGGAGCAGCGTCCCGCCACGCGGGCCGGGCGCACCGCATCCCTGGAAGCCGCGGCGAATGCCTCGATGGGCATCCCCATGCGCTCGGCCATCTGGTCCAGGAACGCCCCGGTGCCCGCCGCGCACAACTCGTTGAAGGCGTGGTCCAGGACGAAAGGACGCCCGTCGGCGCCGCGTCCCACCCGGATGAACTTCGAATCCTGCCCGCCGATCTCGACGATGCTTCGGACGTCGGGGTGCAGCGTCCATGCGGCGGTCGCCTGGGCCACGATCTCGTTGATCGGTTCGGCGGACAGCGCGCCGGCCAGCAGCGCCTTGCCGGACCCCGTCACCACGGCGCCCGCGAGCGGCGTATCGAGCCCCAGGGCCGCCACCGCCTCGCCCAGCACCGCGGCCACCGCTTCCAGCGGCCGCCCCTGCGTGCGCCGGTACGACTCGAACCGGACGTCGCCGCCGTCCGACAGCACGACGGCCTTCACGCTGACGGAACCGACGTCGATGCCGAGGGTGTCCACGAGCGCCTCCGGGTTTGGGGCACTGTACCCGCCCGAACCGGGTGCGGCAAGGTCGGGTGCCGTGCGGACAGCACCCCTCGCGCCCGCCGGCTGCAGGCGGAAGTGCTCGGTTCACAGCCATGCCGCCGGTCACCGAAGCGTTTCGAGCCCGATCCCCGCCGGGCTGCCCACTGGCAAAAGACCGGTCGGGTCTCGTAGAATGTCGAACGTGGGGAGAGACGCGAGGCCGGCATGCTGATGGTGTTGATGGCACTGATCGAACTGGGCCGGACGAAGGTCGGCACGGCGACCCGGTGGCTGTGGATGCTGCTGTCGGGCGGCCTGTGGATGGGCCAGCAGGCCTGCATCCCCCAGGCCCTCTACGGGCCGGCGCCCGACGTACAGGTCGATCAGGACGTACCCGACGCCGCGGTGTCGGACGTTCCCGCGGTGGACGTGCCCTCCGTGGACGTGCCGGTGGTGCCCGACGTGCCCGCGGACTGCCAGGCGATGGCGTACTACGGCCCCCAGCCCTGCGGCACCGACGCCGACTGCGTGCAGCGGGAAGGCGCCGGCTGGTACTGCGACACCGCCAACGTGTACGAGAACTGCGGCCAGCAGGTCACGTGGCCCCTGTGCCGTCCGGGCGACGTCCCCCTGGACGCCGTGACGCCCGACCTTCCCCTGGACGCGCCGAAGGACTGCCTGCCGGTGGTCGCCTATGGCCCGCCGCCGTGCACCAGCGACGAGAACTGCGCCACGTACGGATCCGAGTGGATCTGCGACAAGGAGCACCCGGTCACGGATCCCTGCACCGGCGGCTCGTGGTACGTCTGCGCCCAGAGGCCGGTGTCGGAAGACGTGATCCCCTCCGACACCTCCGTGGACGCGATCCCGCCCGACGTCGTGCTGGACACCCCGAAGGACTGCCCGCCGATGGGCTGGTACGGCCCGCCGCCATGCACGTCGGATGCCGAGTGCCAGGATGCCTACGGGGCCGACTGGGTCTGCAACCAGAACAACCCGGTCGATGACGGATGCGGCGGCACGGTCAACTACCCGGTGTGCCAGCCGAAGACGCCCTGACCATGGATGAGCCCAAGACGGCTTCGGCTCCGGCTAGAGCTTCCTTCGGAAACCCGTCGCCTCTGCCTGTGCGCCTGGGCGGAAAGGCGGATGAACTCCCCGCGACCCCCGGTGATGCCGTCGCGGGCGACGATCTGCGCGAGCGCCACGCCCGGATGTGGCGTGGGCACGCGGAACTGCTGGCGCGCAAGGCCGCGACCCATCCCCTGCGGTACCTGTTCCTGGAGGTCACGCGCCGCTGCAACCTGGCCTGCGCCTACTGCGGGTCGTCGTGCACCGGGCGCGAGGACGCCGCCGAACTGACCAGCGCCGAGTGGGCCCAGGTGGTTCGGCAGATCGCTGCGGACTTCCACGCGCCCGGCATCATGGTGGCCGTGACCGGCGGCGAAACGCTGCTGAAGCCCGGCATCCTGGACGTCTTCCACGCGCTGCGGGATTGCGGCTTCCCCTACGGCATGGTCACCAACGGCCAACTGCTGGACGCGGCCTGGGCGCGGGACCTGGTCGCCGCCCGCATCGGGTCCATCTCGATCAGCCTGGACGGGCCGCCCGAGGTCAACGACCGGCTGAGGGGCGCGGGTGTCTGGGCGAAGGCCGAGGCGGCGATCGGGCACCTTCGGGCCGCCGGGTACGCGGGCAAGCTGGAGATCATTTCGACCATCACGACGCCCGCGATGCCGACGCTGGAGGCGATGCGCGTGCGCCTGGCGCAGATGCGCATCCCGTTGTGGCGCGTCGCGCCCGTGATGCCCATCGGCCGGGCCGGCGAGCGCCCCGACCTGGTGCCGGGCCCCCGCGATGTCCGGGCCCTGCTGGAGTGGATCCGGACGGCCCGCCAGGACAAGCGGTTGCCGGTGCCCGAGTTCTCCGAGGAGGGCTTCCTGGGCTGGCGCTTCGAGGGCGTCGTGCGGCCGTACCTGTGCCAGTGCCGGGCCGGCGTCGAGGTGGGCGGCATCAAGTCCGACGGCCGCATCGGGGCCTGCCCGGAACTGACGGACGCCTTCGACCAGGGCAACATCCGGCTGGAGCGCTTCAAGGACGTCTGGGAAACCCGCTACCAGAACCTGCGCGACCGTTCGTGGGCGCACCGCGGGCCGTGCACCGACTGCCCGCACTGGGACTGGTGCCGGGGCGGGGCGATGCACCTGTACCAGCGTCCGGGCGCCGACTTCCTGCGCTGCCTGTACCGGGAATGCCTGGAGGCGGAGGGAAGGTAGGGCCGTCCGTGCCCGCGAGGCCCCGGGATCGGGACCGGCGCCTTCAGAAGTGGAACCCCACGCCCAGCGTCGCCCCGATCGTGTGGGCGTACTCCGACGATTTCGAATCGACGACCCGGACCAGCACGTTGGGCAGGCGGTAGAACAGCGCGGCGTCCACCGACAGGTAGGAATTGAAGAACACCGCGGCGCCGAACCGCAGGTCCGCCACCATCTGGTGCCGGGAGGCGCCCTTGCCGCTGCTGACCCACCGGCTGAAGCGGTTGCCGTACGCGTAGCCCATCGCTCCCTCGATGTGGAAGCGGAAGAACGACAGCGGCAGTTGCAGCCGGAACCCGACCAGCACCGGTGCCAGGAACCCGTTCGACGTGGTGCCCCTGGTGTTGCCGCGGATGAAGCTGCCCAGGTAGCCGCCCCGGATCGTCATCGCGAAGATCTTGCTGGTTTCGTAGGCGATCAGCGCCATCACGCCCACGTTGGACTCGTGGCCGCCGCCGGGCGCGGCGATCGCCGTCGCGGCGCCCGACATGTCCAGGTCGATGCCGATGTTCAAGCGGGGGCCGTCCGCGCGTGCCCAGTCCTTGTTCTCGGCGGGCTTCGCGGCTGTGGAGGTGGCGGGTGTGGCGGGTGCGGCGGCAGCCTCCGTCTTCGGCTCGTCGGCGCGGGCCGGAGCGGCCAGCAGCAGCACGCAGGGGAGCAGGGAAGCAACGATGCTGCGGCGCATGGCGAACTCCGGGGGGAGGGCCCGTCGTCAGGATCGCACCGGCGCCGGGGACCGTCAACGTCAGCCGGCCAGGATCGTTTCGACCTCGGTCGATGCGTGGGCAAGCGACTCGCGCCGGACGTGCCCTTCGTCCCGGTAGTTCCGCGGGTCTTCGTGATGGATCCGGCCGGCAGGAAACCGGTCGATCAGGGGGGCGGCGTCCACGTCACCGCGAGGTCGCGGTCGGGACGGAAGTCCGCGGCGTCGAAGCTCAGCACGCGCTCGGGGCCGTCGTCGGTGATGGCCCCGGGGTACGACACCCGCACGTCCGCGAGGGTGGCCGGCCAGCGGACCTCGAACGACGCGTGTCCCAGCGGCGCCCCCCAGCGGCCGGTCGTGGTCAGGATGTACCGGGCGGCCGGCCGCAGGCACGCCTGGGAGTAGCGGACGGTGATGGCCTTCGTTTCCCGCGGGCCCAGGTCCAGGCGCCACACGATCCCCCGGTCCACCTGCCGCCACGGGACGCCCTCGACCTCGATCGCATCCGGGTACGGGTGGTCGCCGTCGATCGGGAACGGGTACAGCAGCGACAGCGACTGCGCGCCGTCCGTGCGGTTGGCGATCTCGTAGCGTGCGTCCAGGCGCATGCGGCCGGGTTCCACGGTCATCCGGATGCGTTCGGCGGCGAAGCGCACCGGGAGGCCCGTCCCCTCGCGGGGGGATGCGGGCGGCGGCGGGCCGGCCTCGCGGAAGGCCTCGTCCCACACCGCGTCGAACCCCCAGGCCCGGGGCGGGATCGGCGGGGGGTGGGGCAGGCCGTCGCCGGCGAAATCGGCGCGGCCCAGCGCGTAGCGGAACGTCGCCGTGCCACCGGCCGGCAGGTCGATCGCGGTCCAGCCCAGGTTGATCGCGGTGGGCGTCCACGGCTCCAGCGCCCGCAGCGGGTCGATGTCGGCGTCCCGGTGCGCGAAGCCGTTTGCGAAGTACACCACGTCCGGCGGGGGCAGCGACGGGTCGGGCACGATCAGGTTCGCCACGCCCGAAAAGGCCCCGGGGCGGTCGCCCAGCAGCGGGTTGCCCAGGTCGGCGATGCCGCCGTACCGGAACGTCGCGCCCGGGATGCGGGACTCGGTCAGCACCAGGCCGTCCGCGGTCCAGCCGATGTCGCCTTCGGATGTCGAGTACCGGCCCACCCAGGGGTCGTCGCCGGTCCACAAGGCCAGCCGGCGCGGGCGGTCCCCGGTGTTGTGGATGAGGGACGCGATGATCACGAAGGCCGATTCCCGGGGCCAGGAGAGGTAGCGTGTGACTTCCAGGCCGCCGGCCCGGTTGACCGATCGCAGCACCACCCCGTCGGGGCCCGTGCCGTCGTCCAGGATCTGGCCGTCGATGTACGCCAACTTCACCCCGTCGTCGCCGCGCCCGATATTTTCCGACCACCCCGGCACGTATTCGGCCCCGTCGTCGAGGTCCACCAGGCTTTCGTCCTGGGCGCAGAACAGGCCGACATCCGCCAGGCCGCCCGCCTCGCCGACCACAGGCAGCCAGCGGAAGCCCGGACCGTTCTGGCTGCCGATCCACAGCCCGCCCGTGTAGCCGGGGTAGCGGCACTGCAGGCACACCCGGAAGCGGTCGCCCGCAGGCAGGGCCTGGATCACCGCGCCCTTGCCCGTCGCCGGGTCCCATTCGATCGTGAACGGCGAGGTCGGCCCGGCGGGAATCGCGGTGTGGCGGATCCGGCCGCAGGCGGGGAGCAGCAGCAGCGCGGCTGCCAGCAGGGCCAGGGGCAGGGGCGGGTTCCGGCCGGGCATGCAGATGCCGTGGCGGGGTCGGGTCCCGGTGGGGCGCGAAGGTGCCGGGATCACGACTCGCGCCGGCGGCGAAGGCGGGTCAGCGCCAGCAGCACGAATGCCGCGGCGAGGGGCAGGCCGGCGGCGGGCGTCGCGAGGGCCCCGGCGACGCATCCCTTGCCGCTGCCGGTGTCCGGCTGGGTGACCGGGGGAATGTCCTGGGCCACGGGGACGTCGGTGGCCGCGGGCAGGTCCGGGAGAACCACGTCCGCTGCCGGGAGTTCGGTATTCGGCACGTCCGCACTCGGCACGTCCGCAGTCGGCGTGTCCGGCACGGTCTCCGGGACCGGCGGGTTCGCGCACCAGGCGACGCAGTCGATGCCCTGCGGCCACGGCGGGTCGGGCTGGTCCCAGGGCAGCAGGTCCGCCCCGGAAACGTCGGGAGACGCCTGGGGACCGGGAGGCGGATCGACGATGGCCACCGGGACCGTGTAGGTCGAAGGCCCGTAGTCGTTGGCGCCCGCCGCCGGCGTGATCAGGTACTGGTAGGTCGCCACGGCCAGGTTGCAGTCGCACACCTGGAAGGCGGTCACCCCCGTGACGCCGCTGCCCGTGTTGGTCGATACCGACGCCTGCTGCCAGGCCAGCGAAAGCGTGGTTCCGTCCCGTTGCAGCGGGTCCGGCGCCACGCACGAGCCGAAGCCGCTGGCACAGTACCACGTGACCTGGGCGTGGAAGGTCTGAGGCACCTGCAGGCCGTGCGCGCCTTCGGTGACCATGGGGTTCGACCGGGCCGGCAGGACGACCGCGAAGACCGCCAGGGGCGCGGCCAGCAGCGTCAGGCGGCCGATGGCAAGCGTCTTCATGGGCGCCTCCGAACGTGGGACGAAATCATCATACCGATTGCGGGGGGGAGGTTCAACCGACTGGCGGGGCGACCGATGGGCCGACCGAAGGGAGGACCCTGGGAATGCCTGGAATCGTGCAGATTCTGGATTCCCCCCCCGGAATGGATCGTGCTATGGCTTCGTCCCGTCGCGGTCCAACGGGGCGTCATGGAAGCGGACGTCGAACGTCAGGTTCCCGAAAAAAGCAGGAATTCCGGCACGGAAGGGACGTCCTCGTCGGCGCCCGAGGCGTCGCGTCGGCCGAGTCCGAAGACCGCGTTGCGTCGCGAGGTCCGGGGCCTGGGGTACGAGGAGGGGGCGCGGCGGTTGAGTCCGGGCGGCACCTCGGGCCCTCGGGACCCGGGCCGTGCCGGGGGTGCGGGTTCGGCCCGACCGACCGGGGATCCTGCCGTGCCCCGAGGTTCCGCCACGGTGGTTGCCGCCGCCGGGCCCCGGGAGTGGGCGTTCGACAATTCGTTCGCCCCGGCGTTGCAGGAGGTACTGGCGCAGCACCCCGGGCAGGACCTGGGCCAGGTGCTGGAAGAAGTCGCCACGCGCGATCTGGTGGTCGGGAATCCGGAGCAGGCGGAGCACCACCCGACGATCGCCCAGGTCGGTGGCGGGCAGCCGGCTCCGAAGAACTTCCGGTCCGGCCGCAAGCGGGCCGCGCTGGTGGCGAACCAGAACTATGTTGCCGTTTCCGGGCTGAAGACGCCGGCCGAGGAGGCGATGAAGTTCCAGGATCAACTGAGGTCCCGGGGCTTCGAGGTGCAGACCGCGGCGGACGCCACCGCGGAGCAGATGCGCGAGGAGTACGAGGCGCTGGTCGATGGCGCCGGGCCTGACGACGAAGTGGTCGGCTACTTCTCGGGCCACGGGTTGCCCCAGGGCCTGGTCGGGATCCTGTACGGGCAGTTGCCCGGGGACATCCTCCCCAACGCGGCGATTTCGGAGTATGTCGATCAGGCAGTGCAGCGTGGGGCCCGGATGTCCTTCATCCTGGACAGTTGCCATTCCGGCGCCGCGGTGCGGACGGTGATGTCCGAGCAGATCGCCCGGTCGAAACGAGGGCCGGCGCCGGCGTCCGGGGATGGGCTGCCGAAGGCGATCGCATTGGCCGAGGCGGCGCGCAGGGATCTGAAGCGGTTCTCGGCGGTGTGGGAACAGCGTGTCGGGTCGGTGCTACAGTCGATTCAGAAGCTGAAAGGACAGGATCTTAAGGGCTTCTCCGAGGCCGACCGCAAGGCTCGCGATGCCGAACTCGACCGCTTGCGGGCCATCCGGACTCGTCTGGAACAGCGCCTGGCTCCATTGGCGTTGCAGATATGGACCCGCCGAATCGCGGCGCTGAGACAGGCCGCCCATGAGGTTGCCTCCAAGTCAGGCCGCCCTCTGAGGGTTCCGCCGGAGACCATCACGGACGTACGTACGTTAGGTGACCAATTGGATTGGCTGGATGACCTGCAGAATCAAGCCCTGAACCTTCCACCCCGACCGGAGAAACTGGGCTGATGTTCGCGAGTCTAGTTGCCTGGAGCCTGTACGTGATCTTGGCCTGGTCCGGACCTTCTGGGCCTGTCCAGACGGGTCCAAGTCGGGAGTGGGTCATTTCTGGCGCCCCGCTATACATGGTCGTTGCAGACGGCACGTTCTATCTCGAACAGCCCTCCGCAAATGGATTTCGCCGCATCGACCTTGCCAGCCTTCCCGGCCCAGCTCGAATCCATCCCGGGGATCGGATTCACCTGCAATCGCACCCGTTGCCCTTCACGTGGTCCTACGTCCTCATCGAGCATTCCCTCTACTCCTGGACCCTGCTCTGGTCGTGGGGACCTCGACCTCTGGACCAGTTCGGGATCCCTCTCCGGCCCGACCCCTATCCCTGGGTGGCCGGGCCCGAGATGCCGGGCGCTGGCCGATTAATCTTCGTGTCCTCCCTCGTTCCACTGCCGGCCCTCGAATCGATGCGGGTTTCCCGGGCATGTCCGATGCGGGAAAAGGCTCCACCGAACTGGCCCTACCAGGGGAACATTTCAGGTAGCGGCGACGACGCCATCTGCAACTTCACGATGCTGTTGGCCGACAGGTTGCCTCGCGAGCGGCGGGGACAGGATCTTTCCGCCATGTATCACGGCGAGTTCGTCTGGAAGATGTGGGAGGACGGCATCGAGTATCCCGCATATATCAACACCGCCACCGGTTGGGGCATCGCCGCCACGACCCTCAAGATCCAGGGCGAGCGCTGAGCGAAGTGCGGGTGCCGGTCGTTTCGTCGCCGCACGGGAGGTCCGATCCCCCTCTGCCTGTCCATCCACACGTCATGGCGGGCCCGGAATCCGGGATTCAAGGGGCGAACCGGAGGTGCGGGCGGATCGATCGGCGTCTTTCACCGCGGTCCCGCCGCCTCGAGCAGCGCCCGTACCTCGTCGGCACGCTCGCCCGTCGGGAACCGGCGGTCGTGGTCGGCGGCGAGCCTGCGGACGTCGTCGCCGCGTCCCTGGGCCAGCCGCGTCCGCATCAGGCCGACGGCAGCAGCTTCGGCGAAGGCGGGCGCTGGATCCCGGTCCCGGTTCGTGAACCAGGCCTCGGCGGCAGGCAGGTCGCCCCGGTCGATCAGTGTCCGACCGACCTTGACGAACGCCCGGGGGGCTTCCTCGGACGCGGGGGCTTCCGCCATCAGCCGCTGCCACGTCGCCAGGGCCTCGTCCAGGCGACCGGCGTCCTCTGCGATGCGCGACAGTTCCCACAACGCCCGGGACAGGTAGCGCCCCCGGGGATGGGCTTCGGCATACGTGCGCCAGGCCGCCGCCGCCGCCTCGGGCCGGTGGAGGTCCGACTGGAGCAGGGCGGCCAGGTCAATACGCACGCCTTCGCCGGCCGCGTCGTCGCCTTCGGCGAGGGCCTCCTCGTACGCGGTTCGTGCGTCCGTCGGGCGGCCGGCGACCCGGTGGGCATCGCCCAACAGTGCCAGCAGGCGTGGGCGGAAGGCCCCGGCTTCCGGAAGCGCCGCGGTCAGCGCGGCCAACGCCTCGCGGTCCGCGCCGCGCGACAGGAGTTCCATGGCCTGCGCAAGGACATCCTCGGCCCTCGGCGCCGATCCGGGGGAAGGCGCCGGGTCGGCGCCTCGAACACTGCCGCCGGCCCGGGGCGCGAGGTTTTGCTGGGCACTCAGGCGCGGTGCTGCCGCAACGGCGATCGTCTGCGCGGACGTTGCCGGGTTCGATCCGGACTCGCCGGGTGTCCCGGGACCCACCGCTGCCTGTCCCCAGGATGCCCCGCCGGCCCATCTGCCGGTGCCCGGTGCCTCCACCCGCAACGTCAGGCCCGGAGTCACCCGTCCGACAGCCGTCCCGGTCGTCGTATCGACCTGCACCGTCCCCTCGATCCCGGTGACGACCGTTTCGACTCCGGGCACGCAGGAGACCACAAACCGGGTCCCGACGACCCGGATGATCGCCAGGTCCGTTCGGATCTCGAAGGATTGGGCCGGCTCGCGATGACGGACGTCCGCTTCGATCCGCCCCTGCACCAACCGCAGCCGCGTGGCGTCCTCGCCCCATGCGTCCACGGCCACACGAGTCCCGGCGGCCAGCGTGACCGTGGCGATCCGCGGGTCCGCCACCGTGACCTCGTTCGCGACGGCTTCGATGACCTGGCCGGCCAGCGACGGCATTTCCCATGGACGGATCCTGCCTACGTCGTCCGATGCCTTTCCGGTGGTCCGGGGCCAGCCGGCCCACATCGCCACCAGCAACGCCGCGGCGGCCAGTGCCCCGGCGCCCGTGGCGAAGCGACGCCTGCGGCGAGCGGCCGCATTCGGGGCCTGCCGGATCACCGCCAGCGCAGGCGTCGGCACCGCGGGTCCGTCGGTGGCCTGCCGGAACAGCGTCGCGGCCTGCTCCCGGAGCCCCGCCCTTTGCCGGCAGGCCGGACATTCCGCCAGGTGCCCGCGAATCGTCGGCGGCACGGGGGTGCCCGGCTCGGCCTGGTCCATCCAAAGCGCAGCGGTTTCGCACCTGTCCATCACTCGCCTCGTCCTGCCGTTCCCGGCCTCCAGCCCCTGGACGCCGGAACCTCCAACCCCGCCCCCACCAGTGCCGCAGCGACCCGGCGCCTGGCGTGGAACAGCCGTGACCGCACCGTGCCGGCCGGGATCCGGAGGGCCTTCGACACCTCCTCGGAATCCAGGCCCTCCACGTCGCTGAGGGTCCACACCGCCCGGTGGCCCAGGTCCATCTGTGCCAGCACCCCGAAGGTGACCGTCAGGATCTCCCGGGCCTGCGCCCCGGCGGCCGGGTCGGGTCCCAGCGAGGGCCCCGCGTCGTTCCACTGGCGCCAGGCGACCTTCCGGCGTCGCCATCGGAATTCCCGTCGCAGGTACGTTTCGGCGACATGGGTGGCGACGCCCAGCACGAACGTGCCGAAGCGGGCGTCCCCCCGGAAGTCCTCCAGGCACGACAGCAGTTCGACGAAGACCTGCTGGACCAGGTCCTCCAGGTCCCGTGTGTTGCCCACCAGGCGCCGCAGGAACGACGCCACCCGGCGCCCATGGCCGAGGTACAACTCGCTCCAGGCTGCCTCGTCGCCTTCCCGGCATCGCAGGGCCAGGTCGAACCCCGGGTCGTGCACGTGTTCCTCCCGGATCCCTTCCGCTTCGCTGACTTCCGTGAGGGGCCAACGGCTCATCGTCCGCCCCCGGGAAAGACGGCGACCAGGCGCAGGGAGGCGCCGGCCGCGTACCGGGGCGACTCGTATGCCGGTTCCCCCTGCCAGGTGTACTGGGTGCCGCCCGGGAACCCGCGGACCGTTCCGGCCAGCGCCAGCCGGAGGCCCGCGACCAGGTCCACCGCCACTTCGACCTCGCCCCCCAGGGAGGCGACCACCTCGGTGCGGTGGATGGCAGATGCGCGCTGCGGCGGGTTCGACACCTCCAGCCGCCTCCACTCCAGGCCCGCCGTCGCGCCCAGGCGCAGCAGCACCCGGTCGATCCGGGGGCCGCCTCGGGCTACCAGTTCGACGGGCACGGCCTGCAGCGTGATCGGAATCGTCGCGCCGGACCCGCCTCCGGCCCTCAGCCACCCGGCGCGCGCCCCGACCTCGAACCGCCCGTCCAGGATCGACAGGCCCAGTTCGGCGTCGAGGCCGCCGGCATGGGCGCCGTTGCCGGACCGGTACTCGTAGCGGCCTCCCGCCAGGGCATACCCGCGCAGCACCAGCGGCCGGCGGGCCGCGACGGGAACGTCCTGCGGCAGCCTGGGCAGCGGCCCTTCGATCAGCGGCATCCGTCCCAGGTCCCGGGCGCCGGGCACCAGTCCGATCGCCTGGCGGGCCAGTTCCCTGGCTCGATCCAGGCGGTCCAGGGACCTGATCGCCACCGGCTGGGACCCGCCGGACGGACCGATCACGACGACGTCCATCCCCGGGCCCAGCACCAGCACGATTCGCGGCTGGCCGATCGGGACCGGCGGGCAGGACTCGGGCTGACCGGCCTCCGTCCTTGCCACGACGATGTTGCGTTTCCGCTGCTCCAGGGCCAGAGCCGCGTCCAGCGCCTCGGGCTCCAGGCCCGGGATCGCGCCCCGGGTCACGATGCACAGGGTTGCCGCCGATGGCGCGGCTGCGAGGTCCGCAGGCAGCCCGAGGCACGCCGCGACCGCCCCGGCCATCGCTAGGCACGCAGCGGTCCGTCCTGCCACCGGTCGCCGGATCCAGCGCGTCACGCCGGCCTCCCTCACGTGCCGCATCCCGGGATGGACGCGTGGCTGCATTTCCTGTCCGTGCCGCAGGTGTCGGTGGTGCACGGATCCTGGTCGTCGCACTCCGCTTTCGTCAGGCAGCACGCCGTCGTATCCCAGAGGTGCCGGCAACTGTTCGTCACGCAAGAGTCCTTCGTGCAGGGGTCCTGGTCGTCGCACTGGGCATCGGCCGAGCAGCAGGCGGTGCCGACGGCCAGATGCCGGCAGGTGTTCATCACGCAACTGTCCGTCGTGCACGGATCGCCGTCGTCGCAACCTCCGTCGGACGCGCAGCATTCCGGGATCGGCGTGGTCGGGACACACAGCGACGTGGCCTGGTCGCACGCGTCGATGGTGCAGGGGTTCCCGTCGTCGCACTGGGAGTCCGCGTACGCCTGGCGCGCGCTCGCGTCCGCCCAGGGCAGCCCGCTGACCGGGCTCTTGTCGGCCGGCGCAAAGCAGCATCCCGGCAGGATGTTGTACCGGGTGTGTCGGCAGATCAGGTCCTGGCAGAAGTCGTCGTCGCAGGGGTTGTCGTCGGTGCAGTCGGCCGCCGCGACGCAGGCTTTCAGCGTAGGCTGGGTGACCTGCAGCCGGACCTGGACCAGCGATTCAAGAAGACTATGGAGCGGCTTGCTCGTGTCGCTCTCGTCCTTCGCCACGAACCCCAGGTGGTACGTGCCCGCACTTGCGGCCTGGCAATCCGGCTTCACGTCCACGAGGCAGGCGAAGTACGCCGGTTCGTCCGGGGTGCCGCACATCGTCTGCACCAGGCCGGGGTTCGTTTCGCACCCGCCCCCGTCGCCCCAACCCGAGGGCGAGGTGACGAAGCCCGGTACGTCCAGCGGTGCCCCTTCGAGGCTCAGCCCGGGGAATCCGTAGTAGTTCCAAGTGCTCTGGCTTGCGTCCGCGTCCCAGTAGCACAGCGCCACGCCCCAATGCTCGCAGGCGTCCATCGCCAACGTGGGGAGCGACCCCTCGGTGAGGGTCGCGATGGTCTGGCCTCCGGCCTCGGTCATGCAGTCGTTTCCGTTGTCCAGGCATCGGATCACCTTCCCACTGACGAACCGGTTGGGCACCCCGGCCGCGACGACGACCCGGTCGATGTCCCATCGCCCGGTCGGATCGGTGCTGGCACCCGGCTCCACCTGGAAGCCGACTTGCAACGTCTGCAGAGCGACCATTTCGGCCGGCAATTGGAACGAATACAGGGCGAAGTCCGACGACGATGTCATGTCCCAGGTGGCGAGTTCCGACCAGGAGGCACTGTCCAGCGCGTTGCCTGCCCGGACCCTCAACCGCACGGCATGGGAGGGGTCCGCGAGGCTGAACGCGGATCGCCACTGCAGGGTGGCCTGGTGCGTGATGTTGAAGCCGTCCGCGAGGGCCTCCGCCGCGTCGATCATCGGGCTGAAGGCCATGGAGGTCGACAGGTCTGGATCGGCGGTGCCCGAGAACGCCAGGTGGCCATCGGGACCCAGCGCGCCTACCGTGGTGACGCTCCAGTGCGAAACCGTCGAGGCTCCCGTGGCCGTGGCGCTCCATCCCGCCGCGGCCAGATCCGCTGCCGCATCGAACTCCTCGAGGTACGGAAGGGTCCGGGGTTCCCCCGTCATGCACGACCACGTGTCCGCCTGGCAGGCACCATCCTGGCACCGCAGGTTCCTGGCGGGCGCTGCGTCCCAACTGGGCGCCAGGCTCGCGCGGAAGTCCGCGCACGTGCTGGAGGCGAATTCCTGCAGCAGCGCGTCGAACGCAGGCGCGGAAGCGGACGCCACCGCGTCCCCGCTGGCGCTCCCCAGTGAGACCCCGGCGTCGCACGTTCCGGTCCCGCCCAAGAGGACGCAGTCCGCCGTCGTGGTACAGGCCCGCTTCGTCGTATCGTTCAACAGCGCCGACCAGCGCGCCGGAAGTGTCTTGCACGCCGCTTCGGCCGTCGTGACGCACCGTCCCAGGCTGCACGTACCGGTTTCCGACGTCGCGCCCTCGCCGACGGGGACGCTGCACCAGGCCCCGTCGGCGGCCGTGTCCTTCCCGGACCGGCAGGCGCACAGGTCCGCCGACAGATGGTCGCATCCCAGGCAGTACAAGTAGGCGGGGTCGAGGCGCCCATCGACAACCCGGTCATAGCAGACTTGATCGGCGGCGCAGCGCCAGTTCATATCCTGGCAATCAGCGCCGGAAGCCCGAAGGAACGTCAATCGTTCCAGCACCAGGGAGTGGGCCGTGTCGATGCGAGAATCGGTTCGCAGCCGGAACCGGCTCCCGCGATTGACCCCCACCTGGGTCATGAGTTCGAGACCCGAGACGGTCGTCAGGCCGCCCGCCACGACGGTTCCCAGCGCGGGATCGACCTCGGGATGGACGACCTTCGGGAAGCCGCTGGTGCCGCAGACCCCCGGAAGGTCGGGCACCGCGAGGTCGCTGATCTGCACCGCCAGGTTCGCTGTTGCGCACAGGTCGGCCGACAGGGGCCAGGGTCCCGGAGTGGAAGCGGTATTGCAGGGCCACGGGTCGGCCGGGATCGCCGCGATCAACTCCGCCGCGCTGGACACCGGAATGGCATCGCCGCAGTCCACCTGGCAGAGACCCATGTCCTTTTCCGTCACGTAGTCGATCCGGATGGGACCCAGTCCTGCGCCGTCGTATGTTGAGATGTACAGAAGATAGGTCCCGCTTCGGGCAATATCGATTTCCATCGCGGCCCAAACCTCGAGGCTGCCCGAAGCGCCGATGGCGTCGTCGTCGAAAGCGATTGGGACCGCAGGGTACATACCGTCCGTGTCGGCCGGGCCATACAGGGCCATCACCGTGTCCACGGTCGGAAACGTCTTGTCGGAGCGGGATGTGTACAGGTGCGACTTCTTTCCGGCCTCCAGGTCCAGCACGATCCCGAAGGCTTGATCCTGCTTGTAGAACGTCCATTCCACGTAGCCGTTGCAGAGGTTCTGCACGACTCCGCTTCCCACGTGCTGACTATCGGCTTCGGCGATCAACGCGGCGGCATCGATGCCGTTCGGCGGCACCCACGCCCGGTCCTTCCTCGCCAGCTCGTCCGTGCCCCGGTCGCAGGCGACGCACAGCAGCAGCCCCGCCAGCGCCACGTACATCCGTCGCATTCCCCAAGCCATCGCCATCGTCCACCTGTCCATGTCCCCCCCCTGGCACCGCGGGACATCGCGTCCCCGAGTGTGCGCCGATTCTGTTCCTTCCGCCCGTTCAGTCGCCGGCTGGATCGCAACTGTTCAATCGGGGGATGCATCGATCCCGGAGGACACGCCACCCGCCCGCGCCTGCTGGCGTTGTGCCCCCCGCGCTTGACGGTCAACCGGTCGAAACGCCACGATATCCTTGTCCCCGGATCGGAGCCTCCCATGGAGGACGCAACCGCCTCCAGGCCGTCAGGCCCCTACGTGCCCTGCCCCTGGCCCTTCCTGGTGTCCTGGCTGATCCCGGTCACGGTCGTCGTCGGCTCGCTGGTCGGTGCGCTCTGGTCCACCCTGACGGTGCTGGTGGTGTTCGGCATCTTGCCGGCGCTGGACCTTGTGATGGGGCAGGACACCCGCAATCCCGACGAGCGCACCGTCGAGGCGCTGACCGAACGGAAGGCCTTCCGGTACATCACCTGGGCGTGGGTGCCCCTCCAGGTCGCGTTGCTGGTGTTCGCGCTGCTGCGCGCCCGCCACAGCCTGCCCGCGGAGGAGTGGCTGGGCCTGGCCGTGTCCACCGGCGTCACCACCGGCGGCGTCGGGATCGTCGTCGCCCACGAACTGGGCCACCGCCGCGGCGCCTTCGAGCGCTTCCTGTCCGAGGCGCTACTGGTGATGGTCGGCTACGGGCATTGGCGGATCGAGCACGTGTACGGCCATCACGCGAATGTTGCGACGCCGCAGGACCCGGCCACCGCGCGCCTGGGCCAGTCCTTCTACCGCTTCTGGCCGCAGACCGTCGGGGGCACCTTCCGCCACGCGTGGGCCATCGAAACCGTACGCCTCACCCGCAGCGGTTCGCCCAACGCCCCCTGGCGGAACCGCGTGTTGCACCTGCTGGCGATCGAGGTCGCGCTGGCCCTGGTCATCCTGGTCCTGCTGGGCGCCTCGGCCTTCGCGCTGTTCCTGGCCCAGGCCTTCGTCGCGATCAGCCTGCTGGAGGCGGTGAACTACATCGAGCACTACGGCCTGGCCCGGAAGGTGCGGCCTGATGGGAGGTACGAGCGCGTGACGCCCGTGCACTCGTGGAACTGCAGCGAGCGCCTGACCAACTGGTTCCTGATCAACCTGCAGCGCCACTCGGACCACCATGCCGCGCCGACGCGCCGGTACCAGGCCCTGCGCCATTTCGGGGTCAGCCCCCAGCTTCCCACAGGCTACGCGGGCATGGTGCTGCTGGCCCTCGCGCCCCCGATCTGGTTCCGCGTGATGGACCCGCTGGTGGCCGAAACGCGGGCAGCCCTGCCGGCCGGGTTGGACCTCCCCGGGGTCGATGGACAGGAAGCGCGGTGACGTCGTTCCCTCGTTCGTCCCGCCGCTTGCCGACAGCAACCTGCTAGGATCCACGACGCGATCGCCGGATGGGAGGACGCCATGCCCCGAACCGCTCTACGCACGGGTTCCGCGTGGCCTGCCGCGCTGGCCCTGGCCTTCGCCTGGGCGTGTTCCGGCGGTTCGTCGGCCGGGGACGCGTCGCTGGCTGACCTGCCCGCGACCCCGGATCTGGCCCAATCCGACACCGACCCCGGCGCCCTGGACGTCCCGGCCTCGGACGTCAGCGCCCCCTGCAGCGTGCTGTTCGGGTTGCCCAACGACAAGACCGGCCTGACCTCGGACCAATGCCAGCCGTCCTGCCGCTGCGGCGGGAAGGATTTCACGCCGCCGGCCTACACCGAATCCCAGATCGCCGCGATCGCGGCCATGGTGCCGCTGGACACCCTGCCCCCGCTTGCCGAGGACCCGTACGCCCACCCGGAATCCCACGTGCCGGCGCCGGACAAGGTGTGCGGCGTGTTGCTGGACGCGCAGGTACCCGGGGGGTATCACCTGCAGACGTACGATGGCGTCAACGCGGCCGTTGCCGCGGGGGCTCGCGTCACGCACGAAAACGCCTGTGGACTGTGCTCGCCGCTGCAGGACCTGGTCGTATACATGCGGAACCCGGATCTGACGGACCCGGTGCGCCAGTGCGGCCTGGTCGGCATGTTCAACGGCGACGACGCGCAGATGCAGTGCCTGCGGGACCTGGGCTTCGACGAGAACTGCGCGCGCATCTGGTTCTACAACACGAAAAACACCCAGGCGAAGTGCCAGGACCTGTGCATGAACGCGCTGGACCAGCCCTACCACAACCCCGACGGGACCTTGAATGCCTGCCTGGTCTGCGACGAGGTGCAGAGCGGACCGGTGTTCAAGGCCGTGGCCGGGCGAAATCGCCGCAACACGGGCCTTCCTTCGTCCATGTGCCGGCCATGTTCGGAGGTCCTCCCGATCGTGCACGACTACCGGTAGCCGTGCACGACTACCGGTAATCGCGTACGGCTGTCGGAGGCACGATGGAATCCCGATGGTATTTCCCCCCCGGAATCCCGTACGATGTCCGCAGTCGTGCCGGAGATTCCCATGAACGGAAGAAGCGGGTTTTGCGCCCTGGTCGCCGTCCTGCTGGCGGCCGCCTTCCTGGTGTCCATGGTTCCCTCGGCCGAGGCCCGCGCCCGGCCCGGCAACGGACCGGGCTCCCGCGGCTTCGAGCGCGAGGCCCGGCAGTTGGGCAAGATCCTCAAGATCGACCCCTGGACCGCCGCCGAACTGCTGGAGGACGACAAGGATCTGCGGCTGCGGGCCGGCATGGCGATCGACGCGCAGCGGCGGCGGAACGGCGGGGGCACCGCACTTATGGTCCCCGGCCTCGTGCTGACCGTGGTGGGAGTCATCGTCACGTCCGTGGCAAGCGCAGCCCACCACGAGTGCGACTACAACTGCGAATCCACCGGGTACTACAGGGCCCTGGGGACGGGGATCGGGTTCCTGGTGGCCGGCGTCGGCATGAGCATCCCCGGCATCGTCCTTCTGGCGACACCCTCCCGGGAGGCCCGCGAGCTGGCCGACTGGTACGGTTCCCGCAAGACGCCCGCGGCGCCAGCGCCGGCCCCGGAGACGCCCGGCGGCGTCGAACCCGACGACGACCCGGCCCCCCCGCCGGCCGGCGAGGCCGCGTCCTCGCTGGTGCCCGTGCGTCGCGGTCTCCGCGGTACGGCGCACGGTGGAAACACGTTCGTGGTGAACCTGCTGTCGGTGCCTTTCTAGCGTCGTCCCCCCGGTCGCCTTCCTGCCGTTCGAGCCCGCAATCACGCGTGGTAGACTCCCCGCACCGGAGGGCACGATGAACGGTTTCGCGCGCGGTACGAGGTGGTTGGCGGCGCTGGTCCTCGGGCTGGCCGCCGGTTGTGGCGGAGGGGCGGGGTCCGACCTCGGCGGCGCCGACACGAACGTGCCGAACGACGTGATGGATGTCGCGTCCCCAGATGCCGCCGACCCGGGCGTCGATCGCGACCTGGTCCCGGTGGACCCGGGGCGGGCGGACGAGGGACCCGGCGACCTGCCGGCCGGCGAAGTGCTTGCCGACGTCCCGGCCGATGCCCTCCTGGATCCGGGTGCCTCGGACGTGCCCTCGGATCCGGGCACCGAATCGTGCCCTCGCCTCCCGGCACCGGCCGACCGGGTTCGAAAGGTCGCCGTGTCGCTGCCGTACGACACCAATGGCGATCCGGCCAATGCCTGGATGTTCCTGGACCTTTCGGCCGAAGGCGCGCTGGCGCCGACGGGAACGACGCTGCAGATGGGCCCGGCCTTCGGGGGCCAGGTCACCTTCACGCCCGACGGTGCCGTCGGCATCGTGCCGCAGAACGATGGCACGCTGGGTGTGTTTCGCGTGGGCGCCGACGGCACCCCCGTGGTGGTCCACGCCGCGTTCAAGGGCTCGTTCTACGCCGATCGCGTCGTGATGGCGCCCGAGGGCGACCACGCCTGGGTGCTCGACGGGGAGTGGGCCAACATCGGGGGCGGCGTGTACCGCGTGGACATCGCCTGTGACGGCACGCTGTCCGACCAGGGGCGCGTGCTGGCGTCGAAGCTGCCCCGGGCGTTGCTGCCTCTGCCGGGCCGCCCCGATCGCGCCGTGCTGGCGGCGGACGACACGCTGGGCTCGCCGGCGGGAATGGACGTGCACCTTCTGGGCTGGGGCGCCTCGCCGACCCTCCTGGGCAGCGCGCAGGCCTTCGGCGCCGATGCCATCGTCACCGGCGCGACCGTCACGCCCGACGGGAAGTACGTGCTGCTGGGCGACAACGACGAGATCTCCGGGACTCCCAACTCGATCACGGTGGTAGCCGTCACCGGGGACTCGCTGTCCCTGCCAGGCAACTTCCCGTTCAACGACCCGGTGGTGCTGCTGGCCGCCCCGGCGGGCGGCACGGTGCTGGCCGTGAGCGGCTACGGCAACGCCCTGTTCGTGCTGGACCGCGATGACGGCAACGCGACGACGCCGTTTTCGAACCGCGGCGAAGTGGCCTACATGGGCGGCAAGCCCCAGCTGCCCGGCGCGGCGGCCCTCATCGACCGCGGCGCGCTGTCGGGCATGGTGCTGGTGACCGAGGTGGCCGGCATCCGGACGGTGTGGATGAAGGCGGACGGTACCGTGACGGACCTGGGCGTGACGTCCCTCGGGGAAGGGTACACCGGCATGCCCGGCGCCATCGGCGTCCAACCCTGATCCCGATGTGCCCACCCGACGGCTAGGACTGGAACATCGAGCTCAGGTGGAGCCACTTCAGGTAGCGGTCCACGATGCCCGCGTGATCGCCCTCGTCGCGCGCCACGATCTCGAAGGCCAGGCTGGTGCGGTCCGATTTGCGGGAGGGCCGACCCTCCGGTCCCTGCTCTTCGACCTCCGGTCCCAGCATGCGACAACGGAGGGCGATCGGTATCACCCCGACGTTGGTCCGGATCTCGACGCGGATTTCCACGTCGGCCCCGATCGCCAGTGCCGGTTCCTCCTGGAGGGTCAGCGCCAGCCCCGTCATTCCGAGGCGTCGCAGCCGGCCGATGCGCTCCCTGCCTTCCGTCATCAGCAGCGCGGGTTCGTCCAGAGGCGTGCCCGCGAATCGCCGATCGAACTGCCGGGAGATCGCGCCCGGCCCCTGGGCGCGAGGCCAGCCGGATTCCTCGGGCCGTTCCACGAACCCTGCGGGCTCGCCCTCGGTCGGAGGACTCGATGCGAACAGGTACACGCTGCGAGCCTGCCCGTCCTCGTCCACGACCCGGTGGACATCCTCGGGCTCGATCCCCAGGACCTGCCGCAGCACCGCCACCAGTTCCCCGGGCTCGCCGGGACTGACCGCCTTCGCCCAGGCAATCCCCAGCCCCTCGTCCCCGGCCGGCTGCTGCCTCGCCACCTGCCCGAACAGGATCACCGGCGACTGCGAGTGCGGTTGCGCCTTGAACACCAGGCCCACCGAGGCCCCCGGCGCGATGTCCCGCTGCACGCCCGTCTTCAGGAACAGTCCCCCGGCGCTCACGTTCAGGCACGAACCGTCCAGCCGCGCGCCATCGACGTAGCAGTGCACGTCTTGCAGCAGGGCACGGCGGGGATGCCGGCGGCGCTCCGCCGCGCATTCGGGGGAGGCCAGGCTCGCTCTGTGGGTCGGCTGCATCGTCCATCCTTCGTGGGTTGTCCGGGTGTCACGCCTCGAAGGCGATTTCTGCCACCACCATGTCCAGGGCCAGGAACGCGTCCACCACCGCGGGGTCGAACTGGCGCCCCGCCTCGTCCCGCAGCAGCAGGGCCACGCGCGCCGCGGGCCAGGGTTCCTTGTACGGTCGCGTCGATCGCAGGGCGTCCCAGACGTCCACCACGGAAAACATCCGTGCCTCCAGCGGGATCTCCTCGCCTCGCAATCCGCGCGGATAGCCGCCGCCATCCCATCGTTCATGATGGCACCACGGGATGGCCATCGCGGGTTCCAGGAACGGGATTTCGCCCAGCATCTGGCGCGCAAGGTCCGGATGTCGCTGGATGATGGCGCGCTCCTCCGGCGTCAGCCGTCCCGGCTTCAGCAGGATCGCGTCGGGGATGCCCAGCTTGCCGATGTCATGCAGGATGGCGCCCCGCTGCAGGTGGACGATCCGGCTTTCGGTCAATCCCCAGGACCTCGCCAGGGACAGGGTCAGCGCGGTCACGCGGGCGGTATGCCCCCGGGTCTCGAGGTCCCGCAATTCCAGCGCCAGGGCCCATCCGCGGATCGTTTCCTCGTAGGCGGTCGCGAGGGTCGCGTACGCCGTGGCCAGCCGTTCCTGCGACCGGCGCCGTTCCGCGGACTCCTGGCGCAGGACCTCGTTCGCCAGCACCAGTTCGGCCGAGCAGGCTTCGTTCCCGCCGGGAGCTGCGATGTCTGTGCCATCGACGCGGCGCAAAGGGTTCATGGCTCCCCCGACAGGTTCGTACCCGGCGAAGCGTCGGCCCCGAGGACCGGGACATCGCCCTGCCGGAGGGGTATCGGAAGGTTCGGAAGGGAGCATTAGGAAGGGGGGGGCGCCTCGGGCGTACCGGGGGATCAGTTCGTCGGTCCGAACGTGTAGCGGAGCACGCCGGTCCCGCCGAAGAGGAGGCCGCCGTCCCCGTTGTGGGTCACCCGGAATCCGGTATCGACGAACCCCTCCGCGCCCACCTCGAAGTTTCCGGCCACCCGGACCGCGAGGCCCAGGTTGCCGCCCAGCCAGAGCGTCGTCTGGGGGCGTCGCAGCGTGTCGTCCTGGGTGTTTCCGATCCACGGGCCGTGCTCGATCGGCGTGGACAAGGCCAGCGAGACGCCTCCATAGGGCCGTACGCGGCGCAGGAAGGTCCACCCGAACGATACACCCACGTCGGTGGTGGCGTAGGTCAGGCCGGTGCTCGCGCCGCCCCCTCCGACGCCGAAGCGCAGGGTCAACCAGTCGAGGTGCGTCGGCCGGTACACGCCTCCCAGTCGGCCGCATGCCAGCCACGTGGGCGAGCCGTGGACGTCCTGGCGCTCGACGACGTGGCCGCCGCCGCCGGAGGCCTCGAGGGCGATCTCCCGGGTCGCCTGCAGGTCCACGCGGGCCTCGCCTCCTGCCGCGGCCTTGAAGAAGATGCCGACATCGCCCCCTGCGGTCGCGGACAGCGACACCGCCCCGGCCTCGGGCCGCAGCACCGGCTCGTTCAGCATCCGCATGGGGGGCGGGCTGACGGTCGCGCAACCGGCCGCCACCAGCAGCAGCACCAGGAGGCACGTCCAGGGAAGCGGCTGTCGCATCGGTTCCTCCAGGTCGGGTCGAACGATCATTTTGCAACGGGCGTGCCGCGAACGTTCCTTGGCCGAAGGGGGCATACCGCCTTGCGGAAACGGGGATCGCCCGGGTCGGCGGCCCGGTCCGTCGTGGAGCGGTGGTGTCCGCCTCCTGGACGAGGCGTGCTCCAGTTGCCGGCTTCGGGAGGCGCGGGAACCGGCGCAGGGTCAGACCCCGTTCCTGCGGGTGACGTTGCGCTGCAGGAGCCGATCCTCGAACCAGTACTCCCACAGGCGCGCTTCGCCATGCGTGCAGGCTCCCGGCAGGTCCGCGTCGAACGTGTTCTTGTAGAAGGCCTGCAGGCGCGCCAGGCGCCCCTCGGTACGCAGCACCAGCCACTTCACCGAGAAGCCGCTCACCCCGCCGGGAGTCGCCGGCTTTTCCACCACGCGTACCACGCGGGACGCGATGATGATGGCGGGACCGATGGTGTCGTCGGACGGGCGGAACAGGATGCTGAGGTTGTCGCCCGGCCGGGGCATCCAGTGGGAGTAGAGGTAGCCCCCGGTCTCGCTGATCTCGGCCACGAGGGCCTTGTGGCGCGTCCCTCCGACGAGGCAGACGACGTTCCTGAGGCTGGTCGTCCTGGGCCGCTTGCGGCGCTCCGGGACCCGACCGGGCTTCGCCGCGATGAGCGTCTCGGGCGGTCGTGGGGGCGACGCCTTCGCCGGCTCATCGATACGTTCGACAGGGATGCGCGGGCCGGGCCGATCGCCCCCCGATTCCACCTGCATCTGCGCCAGGGGGACGGCGTTCCATGGGGCGCCCTGTGGCGGCGAAGGGTGCGGCGCAGCCCTCGGTTGTGCTGCGGCGGGTCGATGGCCGGGCGCCACGACCGGTCGTGGATCGATCGCCGCGGCGGGTCGATGGCCCGGCGTCACGACCGGCACCCCGCGGACCGTCGATGGGGGAGGCCTGACCGGGGCAGGCGACTGCATTTCGTGCGGCTCGTACTGCGTGTACGGCGCGGGCGGAGGCGTGTACGATTCATCGTCCTCGACGACCGGCACTCCGCGAACCGTCGATGGGTGCGGGTTGACCGAGGCACGCCGCGACATGACGATCGCCGATGCGTCCATCGCCTGCACCGGGATCCCGGAGAACTCGTCGTCGGGCCGTGCCTTGCCGTTCATGGCGCTGACGGCCCGGTTGAGTTCCTCGCGGAAGGTCTTGACGTCGGATGGCCGGTTCGCGGGGTCCGGCGCCAAGGCCCGGGCGAAGAAGGCTTCCAGGGCGTCCGAGGACTCGACCCTGGGGTTCACCTGCCGCAGGGGGGGCATCTTCCCCTCGACCTTCTTCATGGCGATCTCGATCGGGCTCAAGCCTTCGAGGGGCGGCTTGCCGGCCAGCAGCTCGAACAGCATGATGGCCACGGAGTAGAGGTCCGTCTCGGGACCGACCTTCCGACCCATCATCTGTTCGGGGCTCATGTAGATGGGCGTCCCGAACGACACGCCGGCGGCCGTGGTCCCTGGCCGCACCTCGCCCATCATCTTGGCGACGCCGAAGTCCAGCACCTTGAGGAAGTCCCGCGAGCCCGAGACGTCCAGCAGGAGGACGTTTTCCGGCTTCAGGTCGCGGTGCAGGATGCCCAGGCCGTGGGCCTCGGACATCGAATCCAGAACCTGGTGGATCAACCGTGCGGCGCGGACCAGCGGGATGGGTCTCCCCTCGTTCTTCAACTCCCGTGCCAGGGACCGCCCCTCCAGCAGCTCCATCGCGATGTACAGGATGCCGTCGCGAGTCCGCCCGAAGTCGAAGACCGTCACGGTGTGGGGGCTCTTCAGGCGGCTGGCGGCCCGGGCCTCGGTCAGGAAGCGGCGCACGGAGTTTTCGTCCTGGATGTCGTGCCGCACGACCTTCACGGCGACGTCGCGCCGCATGCTGAACTGCTCGGCACAGTAGACGGTCCCCATGCCCCCCACGCCGATGATGGTCTTGATCAGGTAGCGGGCATCGAGGGCCCGGCCCAGCAGGTGGGCCCCGGGGCCTGCCTGCAGAGCTGCGCCCTCGCCTTGAGGCGCACGCTTCATGACTATGATTCTCCCACCAGCGTTGGTGAGCATACACCGCCCCGGTCCGCGGTCAACATCCGGATGATCGGTTGATGACAGTTTGTGTCGAGAGAGGGGACCCAGAACCGCGGGAGGCACCCAAGCGGCGGGGGGGCCGTGTCATGGTTTCCTCCGGAGCAGGGTCGCGCAGCCGAAGCCCAGCCCGATCCAGGCCAGGCTCCGGGCGCGGCGCAACAGGGCCAGCGCCAGCGCCACCGGGGCGGCGACGCCGAACAGGGGGCCGGCGGCCACCAGGGCCCCCTCGACCGCGCCGATCTGCCCCGGGATGGGCATCCCGATGGCCGATGCCGCCGTGGACACCACGGCCAGGCCCGCGGCCGCCCCGGGATCCACCGGTCCCAGGATCGCGAGGGTCAGCCCGAACTCGGCGATGATCCACGCCTTGCCGCCCAGGTGCCAGGCGACGGAGGCCACGAGCCGCCCCGGGTGTCGATGCAGCCCCGCGAGCACCTCGTCGGCAACCCGGGACCACGCGGGGAAGCGCGCCGGGCGCCACCAGACCGCTGCCAGGCCCGCGCCCCCGATGGCCAGGACCACCCCGAGCGTCGCCCAGACCCCGGCGCGAACCGGTCCTGCCGCGGAGGTCCCGGCCAGTGCCGCCAGGGCCCCGGCCAGGAACAGCAGGAAGGCCAGCATCTGCGCGATGTTGTCGAGGGCCATTGCCGCGACCGCCACGTCCCGGTGCTCCTTGGGCAGGGACAGGCACTTCAGGGGTTCGCCCAGCACCCCGCCCCCGACCTCGTCGATCCCCTGGGCCGCGACATAGGTCAGCCAGGCCCGCGGGATCCCGGGCCGGGCGGCAGGGGGAAGGAGGGCTCGCCAGCCCAGTGCGTGCATCAGCATCCCCACGGCCGGCGCCGCCAGGATCGCCAGGACGCCCGGTCCCGCCTCCCGGCAGGCCTCGAAGGCGCGATCCACCCCCGCCCATCGCGCCACGGCGGCCGTCATCGCGAGGCCCGCCGCCAGCAGGAGCCACCAGGCCGCGGATCGCGATGCGCCCGCCTGCTGCGGGGTGCCTGTTTGTGCGTGCTGTCCCGTCATGGGTCGTCCGCCTCGCGTCATCCGGCCTCGACAAGAGGGGTGTGCAAGGCACATGCCGCCTCTCCAGCGAACCGCAAATGCCTGTAGGCGCTGGGAAATGGGCGACGGACCGTGCCGTCGCCTGTGGTACGGGCTGGGCAGGGGATGGTGTACGCGTAGGGCAGCGGGTTTCGCGAGGTTGGGCGAAGAAGGGGACCGCGTTCAGAACGCGAACGTCGCCGCCAGGCCCTTCGCGCCGGTGCGGGCATCATAGAGGGGGCCGACCCCGACCAGGGACGCCTTGGACGCGGCGGCGTCGAACCGGTCGAGGCGGCGCTGATATACGCCCCAGACGGGCCCCCCGGCCACGATCAGCGCGCCCCCGATGGGCACCACGGAAATGAGCACGACCAGCCCCGACATCTGGGCCCCGAAGTTCGAGCACTCGTCGTTGACCACCTTGCCGCAGCCGCCCAATCCCGCCAGCATCACGCCGCCTGCGATCCCTCCCGCGACCATCATCACGATCCCGGTCACGGTGAGGCCCATCCCTGCGTTGCGGTAGGTCACCAGCTTTGCGCGGACGACGGGGTCGTACCCCAGCCATGCGTTCAGCAGCGTGGCCGTGGCGGAGCGCGCCGAGGCCTCGAGCCCCGCTTCGTCGCATGCGCCGGTGGCCGTGCTGGCCGCCTCCAGGGATGTCCTCTGGGTTCCGTACAGGGCCAGGCCGACCTTGCAGCGGCCATCGGTTTCGGTGAGTTCCATGGAAAGCATGGCCGCGGCATCGAGGCTTCGCGCGGCCTCCATGCGGCAGGCCGTGTCGGAGCACGGCTCGCGGGCAGGCGCCTGCTCCACCCCTTCAGGCGTGCGAACGACAACCGGCAGCGGGTCGAGCCGTCCCGAGGCCCGCAGCCGCGCCGCCACCACGTCCACGACCCGCGCCCCCTGCGCGTCGTCCAGAACGCCCGACGAGTCGAGGACGGCGAAGAGCGCGACGGCGGGCGCTTTCGATGACTGCGCATAGGCCACGCCCGAGGCTGCATGGACCAGGATTCCCGCGACGACCAGGAGGTGCTTCATGGAACCTTGCTCCGCAGCGAAGGGTGGCGAACGGAAGTGCCATTCGATTCCGAGGCTCGCAGAGGAAGCGGAAGAATTCAAGGAGGGGGGCCTGGGGTCAATCCGGGGGATCGTGGGTGACAGCCTCGGGCCCGGAAAGGGATGTGGAACCCGTCAGGCCTCCTGCCGGGCGCCCACCATCGCCTCGATGCGGCCGTCGATCCAAGCATCGAGGTCGATCGGCTGGCCCGGGCCGTCGTCGCCGCCGTCATCGTCCCAGACGGTCCCGAAGTCGGCGTACCCATCGGACCAGAAGCTTCCGCTGAGGCCCAGCTCGGTCTTGAACGTCACCATGTCGTTGGCCCAGTCGAACCACAACTGCAGGTCGGTGCCCCGCGGTTTCCGGTTCGCGGTCGGAACCCAGGCGGCCTGCAGCAACAGGCCGTCGTCGTCGTACACGAGGCACAGGAACCCCGTCTTCCAGGGCGGGTGCAGCGTCCTTCCGGCCGGACCGGTCCGGAACCTGGCGAGGAACGGGGATGCGATGGTTTCCATGGCGCCTCGGTGCAAGGGCATGGGCGGGCCCGGCAGAACCTAGCCCGCGATCCCGGCAGCCCTGGCGGCCAGTTCGGCCAGCGGGGACCACCAGACGCCCAGCAGCAGCGTGGGGATGGCCAGTACGATCAGCAGCAGCGTGACGGCGAAGGGGACCGCGACCACCGGGGCGCCCGCCGGGGACCCTTCCAGGAACACGGCCTTGACCAGCCGGGCGTAGTAGAACAGGGACACGACGCTGTTCAGCACGCCGACCAGCGCGAGGACGTAGAAGAACGGTGTCCGGGCCTGCAGCACCGCCGCGAACAGGTAGAACTTCCCGATGAAGCCCGCGAAGGGCGGCACGCCGGTCAGGCTGAACAGGAAGATCGCCAGGCAGACGGCCAGCAGCGGGCTGCGGGTGCCCAGGCCTCGGTACGCCGCGAACGTTTCGGAACCGGTCTTCGCCCGGACGGCCAGCACCACCAGGAAGGCGCCCAGGTTCATCAGCAGGTAGATGGGCAGGTAGACCGCGACGGCCTGGATGGCTTCGGGGGTGCCCACGGCCACGCCCATCAGCAGGTAGCCGGCGTGCGCGATCGACGAGTACGCCAGCAGGCGCTTGACGTTGTCCTGCGGGATCGCAGCGAGGTTGCCGATGGTCATGGTCGCCATGGCCAGGATGCCCAGCAGGATCGGCCACGGCAGGCCCCCGGCGGGCGGCGTGGCGACGGACGCGCCGAATCCCACCACGACGAATCGGATCAGCGCCGCGACGCCCGCCGCCTTGGGACCGACGGACAGGAACGCGGTGACGGGCGTGGGAGCGCCTTCGTACACGTCCGGGGCCCACTGGTGGAAAGGCACGGCGGCGATCTTGTACCCGTAGCCGACCATCGCCAGCAGCGCGGCCACGGCGATGCCGGCGCGCACGGCGACCGACCCGTTGACGGCCAGGGCGTTCAGGGCGGGCCCCACCTTCGTCAGGTCCAGCGTGCCGGCCATCCCGTACAGCAGCGAAAACCCGTACAGCATCAGGCCCGACGCCGCTGCGCCGTACAGCACGTACTTCAGCGCGGCCTCCGACGACCGGCGGTCGCCGCGACGGAAGCCCGCCAGGATGTAGGACGGCAGCGACGTCAGTTCCAGGGCCAGCACGATCATCAGCAGGTTCTGGGCGCTGACCAGGAAGCACATGCCCAGGGTAGTGGACAGCAGCAGGATCGTGAACTCGCCGAAGCGGCGGACGGGGATTTCGTCCGACAGCGCGCCGAAGGCCACGCCGAAGAAGGCCGCCACCAGGAACAGGCCCCGGAAGAATCGTCCGAGGCCGTCGCCCGACACCATGCCGTCGAAGGCCGACGGTCCGCCGTCGGGCAGCACAGCGAAGTGCGCCGCCGCGAAGCCCAGGCCCACGAAGGCCAGCGTCGCCAGCAGGGGGCGCCGCGCCGCGCGATCGCCCACCATCAGGTCCGCGATCAGGACCAGCAGCACCGTCGCCGTCAGCGCCAGTTCCGGTCCGATCGCCAGGAGGTTCGACTGCATCAACGACTCCCAGACGGCCGGCGACCGCGGCCACTCCCGGCATCGACCGTGGTCTCCCACGGCCGACCGCCGACGGCCGACGGCCGACGCTCCGCCTCCCTACAATCCCGTCGGCAGGGACGCCACCAGGGTGTTCACCGTTTCGCGAACCATGTCCAGCACCGGTGCCGGGTACACGCCCAGCAGCACCGTCACGAACGCCAGCGGGTACAGCGTGATGCGTTCGCGCCAGTTCATGTCCCACAGGTGATCCCACCGGTGGTTGAACGGGCCCAGGAAGATCCGCTGCATGGTCCACAGGTAGTACCCGGCGGTGATGATGACCGACAGGGCGCTGATCGCGACCAGCACGCGGAAGATCCCGTCCTGTGCCGCGAAGGCGCCCAGGAACACCAGCACCTCGCCCACGAACCCGGCCAGGCCCGGCAGGCCCAGCGACGCCATGAACGCGAAGCCCGTGATGGCGGTGTACTCGGGCATCTTCTGGGCCAGGCCGCCGAAGCCCTCGATGTCGCGGGTGTGGGCGCGGTCGTACACCACGCCGGCGATCAGGAAGAGCATCGGGCTGACGATGCCGTGGCCGACCATCTGGAAGATCGAGCCGCTGACGGCCGTGGGCGTCATCGCCGCCAGGCCCAGCAGGCAGAAGCCCATGTGGGACACGGACGAGTAGGCGATCAGCTTCTTGAGGTCCTTCTGTGCCATGCACACGAACGCGCCGTACACGATGTTGATGACGGCGATGATGCCGATGGCCCAGGAGGCCCACGCCAGGCCCGTCGGGAAGATCTGCATGTTGAACCGGAACATGCCGTACATGCCCGTCTTCAGCAGGATGCCGGCCAGGATGACGCTGATGGGCGTGGGCGCATCGACGTGGGCGTCGGGCAGCCACGTGTGGAACGGGAACATCGGGACCTTGATGGCGAAGCCCAGGAACAGCCCGATGAACACGAGGTGGACGAAGGGGACGCCCAGGATCGCGGCGGCGCCGGTGAACACGCCCGCCTTCGCCTGGGCCGTCAGGTGGACCAGGTTGAACGTGTGCGGGCCCTGGGTGCCGTCGGCCAGCGTGGCCGGGCCCGACGCGTAGTAGATGGCGATCAGCGCCAGCAGCATCAGCACGGAGCCGGCCAGCGTGTACAGGAAGAACTTGATGGCCGCGTACGGGCCGCCGCGGGTGCGTCCGTCCGGGTCCTTGCGCGACGGGGCGCCCCAGATGCCGATCAGGAAGTACATGGGCAGCAGCATCACTTCCCAGAACACGTAGAACAGGAAGAAGTCCTGGGACGCGAAGGTGCCGAAGACGCCGGTTTCCAGCAGCAGGAACAGGATCCAGTAGCCCGGCACGCGCTTGCCCGAGAAGTGCGGGTGGTGGGAGTCCAGCTTGCCCAGCCAGGGCAGCGACGCGATGGCGCCGGCCAGGAAAACGAAGGCGGTCAGGATCACCATCGACAGCGACAGGCCGTCCACGCCGACGAAGAACTCGATGTTCCAGGCCTTCATCCACACGAACCGGTGGATGAACTGGAGGTTCGAGGTCCCCGCGTCGAAGTCCACCCACAGGGCGATCGACAGGCCCATCGCGACCAGGGCCGCGATCATGCCGATGCCGCGCGACGCCTCGTCCATCGCTCGTTGCGACAGGCGCAGGGCCGGTCGCAGCGCCAGGAGGGCGAGGATCGCGGTCAGCCCGAGGAAGGGCGTGAACACGGTCCACGTGAGCAGCAGGCTGTTGGTCGTCAGGTCCATCGTCCTCTCACTTCGTTAGCGGGTCACCAGGCCAGCAGGTACGCCAGCGCGACCAGGGCCAGGGCGCCCAGGGCCAGACCCTGGACGTACGCCTGGATGTGGCCGGTCTGGATGCGACGGATCTTCGCGCCGGCCGCCTCGACCACCTTTGCAACCAGTTCGACCATGCCGTCCACGAACAGCCGGTCGATCGCGCCCTGCAGGAACCCGAACCCGCGGCCGATCGTGCCCGCGAGGTTCACGGCGCCGTCGATCACCCGGGTGTCCCAGATCGCCAGGCCCCGCGACAGGACCAGCGAACCCTTCACGAACACCACGCCGTACAGTTCGTCCACGTAGTACTTGTTGAAGATCGTGCGGTGCGTGGCCTGGACCAGGGGGCTGGGGCTGGCCAGCAGGCGAGCCGGGATCGGGCTGCGGCCGTCCTTGTACAAGACCCGGGCCGCGAAGAAGCCTCCGAACGCGACGATGATGGAAAAGCCCATCAGGCCCCACTCGGCGCCGTGGCCGAAGCCCGCCGAGGTGACGCGCTCGGCGGTGCCGGCGAAGATCGGCTCCAGCCACGCCTCGAAGGCGTTCGGGAGGCCCCACAGCAGGGGCAGGCCGACGTATCCCCCCACCAGGGCCAGGCCACCCAGCACCGCCAGTACGCCGGTCATCGCGGCGGGCGACTCGACGGGCAGGTGGGCGCCGTGGTGGCCGTGGGAATCGTGGCCGTGCGGGTCGGCCGGCGGTGCGCCGTGCACCGCGCCGTGGGCGCTGTCGTAGGCGACGCCGTGCGGGTCATGCGCGACTGCCGACGCGTCGTGGCCGTGGGCCGCCGCCGCGCCGCGGTACTCGCCGCTGAACGTCATGTAGTAGGACCGGAACATGTAGAACGAGGTCCCCAGCGCCGCGATCGCCGTGACGGCCCACAGGATCACGCCGCCGCCGGGCAGCAGCATGTTGCCGGAATCGAAAGCCTTCCAGAGGATTTCGTCCTTGCTGAAGAAGCCCGAAAAGAACGGGAAACCCGCGATGGCGGCGCACGAGATGAAGTACGTGACCGCGGTGATGGGCATCAACTTCCGCAGGCCGCCCATCTTGCGCATGTCCTGCTCGTGGTGGCAGCCCATGATGACGCTGCCGGACCCCAGGAACAGGCACGCCTTGAAGAAGGCGTGGGTCATCAGGTGGAAGATGGCGACCCAGTAGGCGCCGACGCCCACCGCCACGAACATGAAGCCCAGCTGGCTGACCGTCGAGTACGCCAGCACCTTCTTGATGTCGTACTGGAACAGGCCGATGGTGGCCGCGAACAGCGCCGTCAGCGCGCCCACCGTCGCCACTACCGTCATCGCCACCGGCGACAGCGTGAACAGGAAGTGCAGCCGCGCGACCATGTACACGCCGGCCGTGACCATCGTCGCGGCGTGGATCAGCGCGGACACGGGCGTCGGGCCGGCCATCGCGTCGGGCAGCCAGACGTACAGCGGGATCTGGGCGGACTTGCCCGTGGCGCCCACGAACAGCAGCAGGCAGACCAGCGTCATCAGGCCGACGCCCAGGATGTCGCGGTTGACGATGCGATCGCGCTTGACCGGGTCCTCCAGGATCTGCTCGACCTCCCGGAAGGCGATCGAGGTGGCCAGCGTCGCTTCGGGGGCTTCCTGGGCGGCCGCCGGGGCGTGCCGGAACTCGCCGTGGGCCTTCGCGGGCGCCGGGCTGGCCGGCGTGGTCAGCAGGCCCCAGAACAGCAGGAACACGCCCAGGCTGAACCCGAGGTCGCCGATGCGGTTGACCACGAACGCCTTCATGCCGGCCACAGCCTTTTCGCGGTCGCGCCACCAGAAGGAAATCAGCAGGTACGAACACAGGCCCACGCCCTCCCAGCCGACGAACATCAGCAGGAAGTTGTCGCCCAGCACCAGCGTCAGCATCGCGAACATGAACAGGTTCAGGTAGGCGAAAAAGCGCCAGTAGGCCGGCTCGTCCTTCATGTAGCCGGTCGAGTACACGTGGATCAACGTGCCGACGAAGGTCACTACCAGCGCCATCACGCCCGACAGGCGGTCCATCAGGAAGGCGGCCTCGGCCTGCAGCGTGCCGACGGGCAGCCAGGTCCAGAGGTGGTTGTACATCGACGTCCCGTGGGGGGCGTCGGCCAGCGTCAGGAAGGCCCACAGGCTGATGACGAAGGACCCGGCGGGCAGCAGGATGGCGGGCAGGTGGATCGCGGCGTGGCCGAAGCGACGCTGCATCGTCTTGCCCATCACCCCGTTCCACACCGCGCCGATCAGCGGCAGCAGCGGGACCAGGAACAGCAGGGGGAATTCCTGCAGGACCGGTGCGGCTTCGTGCACGGCGTTGCTACTCCTTCAGGTCGCTCGCCTTCGACGCGTCGACCGAGCGCTGGGCCCGGACGACCTGCAGGACGATGGCGAGGGCCACCACGGCCTCCGCCGCCGCCAGGACGATCCCGAACAGCGCGAACACCTGCCCGTCGAGGCCCCCGCCGAAGCGGGAGAAGGCCACGAGGTTCAGGAGGCCGGCGTTCAGGACCAACTCGACGCCCATCAGGATCGCCACGGCGTTCTTGCGCGTGACGATCGTGAACAGGCCGAGGGCCAGCAGGACCCCCGACACCACCAGGTACTGCGGCAGGCCGACGGTCATCGGTCCCCTCCCTTGACGCCCCGGGCCAGCGTCACGCCGCCCAGCAGGGCCGCCAGCAGGACCACGGACACCACTTCGAAGGGCAGCACGAACCGCCCCAGCAGCGCATCGCCGATGAGGGCGGTCATCGGGGTGATGGCGGACTCGGTGCCCGAGGGGACGGCCGACGCGGCGACGAACGCGGCAGCGGCCACCGCCAGCAGCACCGCGATGCCGCCCGCCAGGCGGGTCGTCGAGTTGCTGTGCCGCGAGTCGTCGAGGCCGGACGTCAGCATCACCGCGAACAGCACCAGCACGCTGATGCCGCCGACGTAGACCAGCATCTGCACGATGGCCAGCAGGTCCGCCGACAGGAAGGCGTACAGGCCGGCCATGCCGAACAGCGTGGCGAACAGCGCGAAGGCCGAGTGGACGATGTTGTTGGACAGGGCCACGAAGCCGGCGGCCACCAGCGTGAAGGTGGCGAGGGCATAGAAGACCATCGCGGAGACGACTGGATCCGTCATGGCGTCTCCTCCTTGGGGGGCGTCGCCGGAGCGGGGGCCGGGGCAGGTGCCGGGGCGGGGGCCGGAGCCGGCGCGGGGGCTTGCGGGAGCGCGACGGGTTCGGGCTCGGGCTTGGGAGCTGGGGCCGGCTTGTCCCAGGCGGGCGGGGGCGGCGTCGGGGCGCCCTTGACCTTGCCCGCGCGCGTCCCGTACCCGACGATGACGTCCTTCAGGATGCTGCCGCGGGGCCGCCGGGGCGGGGCCTCGCCGGCCTTGTACCGGGCGATGGGCTGGGGCTGCGTCACGAAGTGCAGGACCAGGTTCGCGCGGTCGGACTGGGATGCCTCGAACTCGCCGGAGTGACGCAGCGCCCCGAAGCTGCACGACTCCTGGCACAGCCCGCAGTACATGCACTTCGAGATGTCGATGTCGAACTTCGTGATGTCGCGGCCGCCCGCGGCGTTCTTTTCGACAGCGATGTCGATGCACTGGATCGGGCAGGTCTTTTCGCACAGCAGGCAGCCCGTGCACAGCCGGACATCCAACTCCAGGATGCCGCGGTAGGCGTCGGGCAGCACCTCCTGCACGGGCCGCGCGATCTTGTCGGGATACTGGACGGTCATGGGCCGGCGGAACATCCAGGACATCGTGACGGCCAGGCCCTCGAAGACCGAGGACGCGGCCTTGCGCACGTTTCCCAGCCAGCCCGGCAGGCCGCCGCTCCCGCGGCCCGACGTGGGGTCGCCTACGGGAGGCGGAAAGGCGGATACCATAGTTCCTTGCCCTCCATGCGGCGGTACAGGTCACGGTCGGCCATGTAGGCGGCGCGGGTCTTCCAGACGTACGCGACCGCGATCGCCAGCCCGGCGGCCAGCGACACGCCCCGCAGCGCCCAGTCGGCGATGCCGTTCTCGGGGACGACGGCCAGCAGCACCAGCACGCCCGCCAGGCAGAACAGCGCCCCCGGGACCAGGTACTTCCAGCAGGTGATCATCAACTGGTCCACGCGCAGGCGCGGCAGCGTCCAGCGGACCTGGATCACGAACGCGACCAGCACCGACGCCTTGGCCACGAACACGCCGAGGGTCAGGGCCTGCCAGCCCCAGAAGGCCAGGCCCGTGGAGGCGGCGATTTCGGCCGGGGACATGCCGGGGATCTGCCAGCCGCCCAGGAAGCACACCGTGGCGATCGACGCGATCACCCACAGGTTGCCCCACTCGGCGAACATGAACCACAGGAACCGCATGCCCGAGTACTCGACGTGGTAGCCCGCGACCAGCTCCGACTCGCCTTCCGGCAGGTCGAACGGCGTCCGGTTGCCTTCCGCGATGGAGGAGGTCAGCGACAGGAAGAAGGCCAGGAAGAGGAAGGGGTTCCGGAACACGAACCAGTCCCACGGCCAGGCGCCCTGCTGCCGGATGATGCCCTGCATCGACATCGTGCCGGCCGCCAGCACCACGCTCATCAGGCTGAAGGCCGACGGGATCTCGTAGGACACCAGCTGCGCCGCCGACCGGATGCCGCCGAACAGCGCCCACTTGTTGTTGGACGACCAGCCGGCCATCAGGCTGCCGATAACCACGAGGCCCGTGATCGCCAGCAGGTACAGGAGGCCCACGTCCAGGTCCGCGGCGATGAGGTTCGCGCCGAAGGGCAGCACCGCGAACGTCGCCATGTAGCCGCCGAACACCAGGTACGGCGCGAACATGTACAGGCCCTTGTCGGCCTGGGCCGGGATCAGGTCCTCCTTCAGGAAGCACTTGATGCCGTCCGCCAGCCACTGCAGCACGCCCTGCGGCCCCACGCGGTTCGGGCCGATGCGGGACTGGATGCGGCCGGCCAGCCGGCGCTCCCACCAGGTGACGGGGCCCGCGAAGAAGGCGATGAACACGAACGCCACCAGCGCCATCACGCCGATCACGACCACGCTGGTGATCCACGAGTACGCGAAGGTGGCCGGGTCCAGGCCCAGCAGTCGTTCAATCCAGTTGGCGACGTCGCGCAGCATCAGCGGTCCACCTCCGGCGCGATGACGTCCAGCGAGCCGATGACCGCCACGATGTCGGCGATCATCAGGCCGGGGCTCATGTGCTCGATGACGGGCATGGCGGTGAAGCAGCCCGTGCGGATGCGGACGCGCCAGGGCTTGTCCGTGCCGTCGGACGTGACGTAGAAGCCGGCCTCTCCGCGCGGGGCCTCGACGCGCCCGTACGCCTCGTTGGCCGCGGGCTTGAGGATGCGCGGCACCTTGGCACGCACCTCGCCGTCGGGGATCATCGCGATGGCCTGCCGCAGGATCTTGATGCACTCGCGGATCTCGAACAGGCGCAGCAGCAGCCGGTCATAGCAATCGCCTACGGTGCCGCGCCAGCCGAGGCCCACGGGGATGTCGAAGTCCAGCTCCGGGTACACCGAGTACGGCTCGTCCCGGCGCAGGTCCCACTTCACGCCCGACGCGCGCAGGTTCGGGCCCACGATGCTGTACGACAGGGCGACTTCCTTCGTCAGCACGGCCACGTTGGCCAGGCGGTGCACGAAGATTTCGTTGCCGGTGATCAGGCGGTCGAATTCCGCGCAGATCGGCTCGAAGTGGTCCAGCCACGCCGAGATCTTGTCCAGCGTCTCGCGGTCGATGTCGCGGCACACGCCGCCGATGCGCATGTACGTGTAGGTCAGGCGCGCGCCGCAGATGCGCTCCATGATGTCGTTGATCGTTTCGCGCTCGCGCAGCCAGTGGATGAACGGCGTGTAGGCGCCCAGGTCCATCGACATCGAGCCGGTGCCGACCAGGTGGCTGGCGATGCGGTTCAGTTCGCAGGCGATGACGCGGCAGAACTCGGCGCGCCGCGGCACCTCGATGCCCAGCAGGCGCTCGCAGGCCATCGCCCAGCCCTGGTTGGTCATCATGCCGCCCAGGTAGTCCACGCGGTCCGTGTAGGGCATCGTGCCCGCGTAGGTGTTCATTTCCGCGATCTTTTCGATGCTGCGGTGCAGGTAGCCGACGTCGGGCTTCGCGTGGCGCACGATCTCGCCGTCGGTTTCCAGCAGGAAGTTCAGTACGCCGTGGGTGGCGGGATGGACCGGGCCCATGTTGATCAGCATCAGGTCGTCGGTCGGCTCGGCCTTCGGCAGGTGCCGGGGGATTTCGGCGCGCGTGACCGGCGTCACCGCGTCCCGGGATGTCGGGATTCCGTGGTACGAGTCCGGCCGCACGTAGTCCTTGCGCAGCGGGTGGCCCACCCAGTCGATCGGCATCATCAGGCGGCGCAGGTCCGGATGGCCCGTGAAGTTCACGCCCATCAGGTCCCACTGCTCGCGCTCGAACCAGTTGGCCGACGCCCAGAGGTCGGAAACGGTGGAAACATCCGGCGTTTCCCGGGGCAGGCGCGCCTTCAGCACCAGCGTGTGGCGGTGGCGCATCGACAGCAGGTGCCAGACGACATCGATGGACTCCGGCGGGCGGTCGGTCGCCGTGATGACCCGCAGGGTGTCCATGTGCAGGTCCGGGTCGTCCCGCAGCCACAGACAGACAGCGTGGGCGAGGTCCGCACGGATGCGGACCGCCGGGTCCATCAGGGTGTCCTCGACGACCTCGATGCCGTCCGGGAAGGCCGTCCCCAGGCGCTGGGTGATCTCGGCGAAAGTCATGCGTTCCCCTTGATCTTCTGGGTCCATCGCTCGCCGTGCATCAGGTCCTGCAGGCGCAGGATCGCCTCGTTGAGGGCCTCCGGGCGCGGCGGGCAGCCCGGCAGGTAGATATCGACCGGGATGACGCTGTCCACGCCCGGGATGACCGAGTAGCCGCGCTGGAACAGGCCACCGCAGTTGGCGCACGAGCCCATCGCGATGACGTACCGGGGTTCCGGCATCTGGGCGTACAGCATGCGCACGCGGTCGGCCATCTTGTAGGTGATGGTCCCCGCGATGATCATCAGGTCCGACTGGCGCGGGCTGCTGCGCGGAACCGCGCCGAAGCGGTCCAGGTCGGTGCGGGGGCCGCCGGTCTGCATCAGTTCGATGCCGCAGCAGGCGGTGGCGAACAGCATGTACCAGATGGACCCCTCGCGGAACCAGTTGACGAAGTTGTCCACGGTTGTCGTGATGACTTCGCCGGGCATCGAGCCGGGGACGCAGGCGGGCGAGGGGAGGGGGGCGGGGGCAAGGACGGGGGCGGGCGCAAGGACAGGGGCGGGTACGGGTACGGGTACGGGCTCGGGTACGGCTATGGGGGCTTCCGTGCCCGGGAGGTCGTTGGGGTCGCTCATGGGGCCTCCGGGGGCTGCGGGGCCGCGACGACCGGCGCGTCCGGCGCCTCGGCTTCGTGCGGCAGCACGCCGATGTCCCGCACCCAGTCGAGGTCGCCGCGGCCCCACAGGAAGGCCAGCGCGACGACCAGGATGGCCAGGAACAGCAGGATTTCGACGACGGCCGTCCCGCCCTTGCCCTCGGCGATCCAGCGGCGGGCCACGACGGCCACGGGCCACGTCAGCGCGATTTCCACGTCGAAGACCAGGAACAGCAGCGCCAACTGGTAGAAGCGCGGGTTGAAGTTGAACCAGCCGGAGCCGATGGGCAGTTCGCCGCACTCGTAGGTGGACGACTTGACCGGGTCGGGGTGGTTCGGGCGCACCAGTCGGCCCAGCAGCAGCGCAAGCCCGACGATGGCGAACGCGGCGGCCAGGAAGATGCCGACGACCGCGAAATCGAACTGCATCGGTCACCTCCACGCCGCCCGGGAGTTCACGCCGCCCGCGGGCACGCGGACCTTATTACTCCGGAAGACGAAGGTCAAGACGGCAATCCCGGCGAGCGTACCCGAAAGGATCGGGGGCGTCGAGGGGGGGCGTAGAGGGCCTCGGGGAAGGGTTCACGACCCGACACGGGATGCGTCCAGGCCCCGGCAGGCAGTTGATCCCGGGGTCCCTCTGCGCTAGGTTCGCCCGGGGGAAACGGGCGGGGCTCGTTTCCTGTCCAGGCACGCGGGAGGTCGTCATGGTGCCGGGAAACCTGGTCATCGGTCAGTCGGGCGGTCCCACCGCGGTGATCAACGCGTCGCTGGCGGGCGTGATCCGCGAGGCGAAGGCCCATTCGAACATCCGGGGCATCTACGGGATGCGCTGGGGCATCCAGGGCTTCCTGGCCGGGGACCTCGTGGACCTGCGGGCGGAGGACGACGCGACCCTCGACCTGCTGGCGCGGACGCCGTCTTCGGCGCTGGGCTCGTGCCGGCTGAAGTTGACCGACGCGCTGCTGCCTGCCGTGCTGGACCGGTTGCGCCGGTTCGACGTCCGGTACCTGTTCTACATCGGGGGCGACGACAGCCAGAACACGACCCACCGGGTGGTCGAGTACTGCAAGGCCCAGGGCTACGAACTGTGCGGCATCGGCATCCCGAAGACCGTCGACAACGACCTGTACGGCACGGACCACACGCCCGGCTACGGGTCGGCGGCGCGGTTCGTGGCGCTGTCAGCGCAGCAGGGCGGCCGCCTCGCGCGCGACATGCAGAAGGTGGATCCCGTGTGCGTGTACCAGGCGGTCGGGCGCGACGCGGGATGGCTGGCGGCGGCCGCGGCGCTGGCCCGCGAGGAGGAATCCGACCCGCCGCACCTGGTGTACGTGCCCGAACGTCCCCTGACCAAGGAGCGTCTGTTCGCGGACGCCGAGCGGTGCCTGTCGGCCTACGGCTTCGTGGCGATTTCGGTCGGCGAGGGCATCGTCTGGCAGGACGGCTCGCCGGTGTCGGGGACCCAGGTGTTCGACAAGTTCGGCAACCCGGAATTCGGGTCCACCGGCGGTGCGTCCGCGGCGATGGTGGTCAAGAGCCTGGTGTGCGAGCACCTGGGCGTGCGCGGCGAGTTCCAGGTGGTGGAATCGCTGCAGATGGCCGGCATGGACCGGGTGTCGGACGTGGACCGCGCGGAAGCCTTCCGGGCGGGCGAGGAGGCGGTCCGGCTGGCCGCCGCCGGCAGGACCGGGCTGATGGTCGCCTTCGAGCGCGTCCCCGGGCCCGCCTACGAATGCCGCTACGTCGCGGTGCCGCTGACCCGCGTCAACGAGGGCAAGCAGCGCATGCCCGACGCCTTCCTGGACGACACCCGTTCGTTCGTGACGCCCGCGTTCCTGGACTACCTGCGCCCCCTGGTCGGTCCGCTGCCGACGCTGGCCCGGCTGGGATACCGCCCGGTGAAGGGCTGAAGGGCCGCGTCCGGAGTCCTGCCGCGCATCCCCTGTCGCCCGACCGGCGGTATCCTGAAGGCGACGAGTGGGGCGTGGGCCATCGTCGTCCTGGGGGTCCTCCTGGGCTGCCGGGAACCCGCCGGGATCGAGGCGCCGACGGTGGTTGCCCGGGAGGAGCGCATGGCCGACAGAAAGGCCATGGTCGAGGCCCAGTTGAAGGCCCGGGACATCACGGATCCGGCGGTGCTGGCCGCGATGCTGAAGGTCCCGCGCCATCGCTTCGTATCCGACGAGTACCAGTCCGACGCCTACGAGGACCACCCGGTGCCCATCGGGTTCGGGCAGACCATCAGCCAGCCCTACGTGGTCGCATTCATGACCCAGGCGGTGGAGCCGCGTCCCGGCATGAAGGTGCTGGAGATCGGCACGGGGTCCGGCTACCAGGCGGCGATCCTGTCCGAGGTGGCGGGCCCGACCGGCGCGGTCTTTTCCATCGAGATCATCGGCGCCCTGGCGAAGCGTGCCGCGGACACGTTGCGGGACCTGGCATACGACAACGTCCAGGTGCGGGCCGGCGACGGCTACGAGGGCTGGCCCGAGGAGGCTCCCTTCGGCGCGATCCTACTTACCGCGGCGCCCCCCGCCGTGCCGACGCCGCTGCTGCGGCAGTTGGGTGTGGGAGGCCTGCTGGTGGCGCCGATCGGGGAGGCCGAGCAGAACCTCGTTCGATACCGGCGCACGGAAACAGGCTTCGAGCAGCAGCCGCTGCTGCCGGTGCGCTTCGTTCCGATGACCGGGAAGGCGCAGGGACGGACGGGGCGGTAGCCCCGCTGGCCCGGAGCGTTTCCCGGACCATCCGCCTCGCCCTTCGGGGTCCCTTTCTCCTTGCCGGACGCGGTTTCCCACGCAAAATGCCCTGTCGGAATCCTGCCGGATACGCTAGATTCCGGCCGGTGGAGGGACGCGGATGGAAACGCAGGTCCTGATCATCGGCGGGGGCGCGACGGGAACGGCGCTGGCCCGCGACCTGGCGCTGCGCGGCGTCGATTGCGTACTGGTCGAGCGCGACGACATCAACGCCGGCGCCTCCGGGCGCAACCACGGCCTGCTGCACAGCGGCGCCCGCTACGTTTCCAACGACCACGAGGCGGCCGTCGAGTGCCGCACCGAGGGCGAAATCCTCAAGCGCGTGGCGTTCCGCTCGATCCAGGACACCGGCGGGTACTTCGTCGCGGTCGCCGGCGACGACGAGAAGTACGTGGCGGACTTCCCGGGGCACTGCCAGCGATCCGGCATCCAGGCGAAGGTTATCGACGTCGCCGAGGCCCGCGAGCGCGAGCCGGCCATTTCCGAGCATGCCATCGCCGTGTACGAGGTGCCCGACGCCTCGGTGGACCCGTTCCGGCTGTCGCTGGAAAGCATGGCCCAGGCGCGCAGCCTGGGCGCCCGGCTGATGCGGCGCACCCGCGTGGTGGGCTTCGACCGCGTGGGTTCCCGGATCGTCGGGGTGCGGGTCCGGGACACCGTCACCGGCGCCGAGCAGCGCATCGAGGCCGCGCAGGTGGTCAACGCCGCCGGTGCGTGGGCCCGCGAGGTGGCGCTGCTAGCGGGCGCGCCGGTCGAGATGCTGTACTCGAAGGGCACCCTGCTGATCACGCACGGACGGATGGCGCAGCACGTCATCAACCGGCTTCGCAAGCCCGGGAACGCCGACATCCTGATGCCGGGCGGGACCGTTTCGGTGCTGGGGACCACGTCCGTGCGCGTCGATTCGCTGGAGGACATCCACCCGACCGTGGACGAGGTCGACCTGATCATCGACGAGGCGTCGCCGATGCTGCCGGGCCTGCGATCGATGCGCTTCATCCGCGCCTACGCCGGGGTCCGGCCGCTGCTGGGTTCCCCGGCCGGAGCCGACGGGCGGAACGTGTCCCGCGGCTTCGCGCTGTACGACCACGAGGACCAGGGGCTGTCCAACTTCGTGACGCTGACGGGCGGCAAGTTGACGACATGCAGGCTGATGGCCGAGCGCGCCGCCGACTTCGTCTGCGGGCGCCTGGGGGTTTCAAGTCCGTGCCTGACGGCCGTGGAGGTCATCCCCGCAGCCCCGGAATGCGAGTGGACCGTGCCGGGCCGCGCCCCCCGCGAGTGGATGCGCGCCCACGGCCTGGACGACCCGATGCTGTGCGAGTGCGAGATGGTGTCCGGCAGCGTCGTGGACCTGCTGTACGCGTCGCTGCGATCGGCCGGCGACATGCCGACGCTGACGGACATCGGCCTGCGCAGCCGTGTCGGGAAGGGCGCCTGCCAGGGGGCCTTCTGCGCGATCCGGACCGTCGCGCACCTGTACCAGCGCGGCGATTTCCAGGCGCGGCGCGGCCTGGACGAAATCACCGACTTCTTCCGCGAGCGCTGGCGCGGCCAGCACGCGGTGCTGTGGGGCGAGCAACTGGCCCAGGCGGAACTGATGGAAGCGCTGAACTGCGGGCTGTTCGGCGAGGAACTGCGCGGCGTCGCCGGCTTCGACGCGCTGCGCGCCGCGGCATCGGGCGAGGGGACGCCATGACGCAGACACAGCCGAAGACCTGGGACGTCGCCGTGGTGGGCGCCGGGATGGCGGGCATGGCGGCCTCGCTGTTCGCCGCCGAGCGGGGCCTGTCCTGCCTCCAGATCGGCAACGGCGGAGGCCTGCTGTTCGCCAGCGGCCTGCTGGACCTGCTGGCCGTGCATCCCGTCGCGGGCCGGCGCCTGTGGGACAACCCGTTCGAGGCGCTGGCGATGCTGCGCCGCGATCAGCCCGACCACCCGCTGGCACGGGTCGATGACGCGACGATGCGCGCGGCCTTCCAATCGTTCACGACCGCCCTGGGCGCCGCGGGGATGCCGTACGCCCCGCCGGGCGACCGGAACGCCAACGTGCTGACGTCCCTGGGGACTGCCAAGCCCACCTACGGTGTGCCGCGGACCATGTCGGCCGGCGTGGGCGCGCTGGCCGGGCGCCCGCCCTGCCTGCTGCTGGACTTCCGGGGACTGCGGGAGTTCAGCGCCCGGCAGATCGTCGCGACGATCGGCGACAGGTGGCCGGGGCTGCGCATGGCGCGCGTCGAGTTCCCCGGGGCCGAAACGACGGCGGAACTGTACGCCGCCCACATGGCGGTCGCGCTGGAGTCCGGCGATTTCCGCGAGCGGACCATCGCCCGGGTGCGGCCGCTGCTGGGCGACGCCCACGCGGTGGGCTTCCCGGCGGTGCTGGGCCTGGCCCGTTCGGGGGCCGTGCACGCGGCCTTCGAGGAGGCCCTGGGCGTGCCCGTGTTCGAGATCCCCACCATGCCGACCTCGGTGCCCGGACTGCGGCTGAACTCCGCGCTGGAGCAGGCCGTGGTGACCCGTGGGGTCCACCGGATGCTGCGCGCGAACGTGACGTCGGCCGCCTTCGACGGGACCGCCGTGCTGACGCTGGACGGCGTCCCGGGTGGCGAAACCGTGTCGGCCCGGACGGTCGTGCTGGCCACCGGGCGTTTCACCGGGCGCGGCCTTACGGCCGGGCAGCAGCGCGTCACGGAAAGCCTGCTGGGCCTGCCCGTGCAGCAGCCGGCCTCGCGGGCAGCGTGGCACAGCCGCGATTTCCTGGACCCGGCGGGGCACGCCGTCAACCGTGCCGGCCTGGCGACGGACGACGAGTTCCGGCCGCTGGAATCGGATGGGCGCCCGGCGTGGCCCGGCCTGTTCGCGGTGGGATCGATCCTGGCCGGGCAGGACTGGATGCGCGAAAAATGCGGCGCCGGGCTGGCCCTGGGGACGGCCCGGTTGGCGGTGGACCGGATCGCCCGCCAGCTGGGGGTTCCTGGGCCGTTGGCAGAGGCAGGGTAGCGTCATGTCGGCGTCGTTCTTGCGGATGGCCTTCCTCGTGTCGCTGGGTCTGTGCGCACTGGGCCTCCTGTGGCGCGTTTCGGCGTGGCTCCGGGTCCGCATCGGGCCCGACGCCCGGGACATCCCCTTCCACCAGCGGCTGCTTGCGGCGGTCCGGGGCACCCTCGCGACGCTGGTCAGCCGCCGCACCCCGGGCGTGCTGAAGGCCTTCGTGCTGGACGTCTTCCTTCAGCGCAGGTTGTTCGGCGGCTCGCGGCTGCGCTGGCTGGGCCACCTGCTCATCGTCAACGGCTTCCTGCTGCTGCTGGTGATGCACGCCCTGGCCCGGCTGGTCACCGCGAAGCTCTATCCGGACTACGCCTCGACGCACGACCCCTGGCTGTTCCTTCGCAACGTATTCGGCGCCGTCGTCGTGGTCGGCATCGTGATGGTGGTCGCGGGACGACTGCGCCGGCCGCCCTCGCCCCCCCGCCCGCAGCGGCCCATGGATCGGGTCTTCACGGCGCTGGTGGCCGTCGTGCTGCTTTCCGGCTTCCTGCTGGAGGCCACCAAGGTTGCGTCGCCCAAGGCCTTCTACCGGATGGCCAACGAGTACATCGGCTCCACCGACCCCGAGGAGTTGCTGCCCTTGCGCCTCGCCTGGGCCACCGACTTCGGCGTCGCGTTCCCCGACCTGCAGGGGGCACCCGACCCGGACAAACTGGCCGAGGGGCGGGAACTGCATCACGACGCCTGCGCCAGTTGCCATTCCCCGCCCGGATCCTCGGCGTTCGTGTCCTACCCGATCTCGCGGGTGCTGGCGCCGATCGCGGAACCGCTGGACGGGATCGACGCCGACACGTGGCTGATGTACCTGCACCTGGCCGCGTGCTTCCTGGGGCTGATCCTGCTGCCCTTCACCCGGTTCATCCACGTGCTGGCCGACCCGGTCAGCCTGCTGGCCAACGGGGCGGCGTCCGCGGGGCCCTTGTCGCCCGTCGGGCGCGCCAACCGCCGGGCGCTGGCCATCGACGCGTGCGTGGACTGCCGCCTGTGCGACGACCGCTGCTCGGTGGCACCCATCGCCCGGTCCCTGGGCAACCCGGCGCTGCTGCCGTCCCACAAGCTGCTGGCCACCCATGCGGTGGCCACGAATCCCCGCTGGCTGGACCGGCAGGCGGGGCATGCGCGGCGTATCGCGGAAGGCGCGGTGCTGTGCACCACCTGCGGGCGATGTACGGACCGCTGTCCCGTGGGCATCGACCTTGCGGATCTGTGGGTGGCCGGGCGCGCCGACCTGGCCCGTGCCGGCCAACCCTCGCCCGCCCAGTGGGTGCGGGAACGATCCGCCCTCGACTGGGACGAGGCGCTGGCTGTGCAGACCGCGGCGCAGAACCCGGTCGGCCCGCTGTCGTCCCGCCGCGAAACCTACTCCGCCTGCGTCCAGTGCCAGACGTGCACCAACGTGTGCCCGGTGGTGGCCCACGGCGGCGAGGAGCCGGGCGGGATGGACCTGACGCCGCAGAAGGTGATGAACCTGCTGCGCCTGGGGATGATCGACCTGGCCATCGGCTCCGGCATGGTCTGGGACTGCGCCACGTGCTACCAGTGCCAGGAGCATTGCCCCGAGGGCATCCGGGTGACCGACGTGATGCTGGAACTGCGCGAACTGGGTTATCGCCGCCTGGGCGACACCCGCGAGCGGAGGCAGCGGGAATGAAATACGCACTGTTCCTGGGCTGCAAGATCCCCGCGTCGGTCCCCGCCTACGAACTGTCCACGCGGGCCGTGCTGGGGCGCCTGGGCGTCACGCTGGTGGACCTGCCGTTCAACTGCTGCGGCTACCCGGTGCGCAGCCTGGATCGCGAGGCCTTCGTGTTCGCGGCCGCCCGCAACCTGGCGCTGGCCGGCGCCGCCGGCCTGGACGTGCTGACGCCATGCAAGTGCTGCTTCGGGAACCTGCGTCATGCCCAGCGCTTCCTGGACGAGGACCCCGCACTCCGGCAGCGCGTGGAAACGGCCCTGGCGGCGGAGCGCCTGGCCCTACCGGCCGGCGTGACCGTCGAGCACCTGCTGCCCGTGCTGGCGCGCAAGGTGGGCCTGGCGGCCATCGCCGCGGCGGTGACGGCCCCGCGCACCGGCCTGCGCGTGGTGGCCCACTACGGGTGCCACGCCCTCCGGCCCAGCGACGTCACGCGCTTCGACCATCCCCTGGCGCCGACGATCTTCGAGGACCTGGTGCGGGTCACGGGCGCCACGCCGGTGGAGTGGCCGCGCCGGCTGGACTGCTGCGGGGAACCGGTCCACGACGCCAACCCGTCGCTGTCGGACCGCCTGACGCAGGCGAAGGTGGACGACGCCCGGGAGTCCGGCGCCGAGGTGCTGGCGACCGCGTGCCCCTACTGCCAAATGCGCTTCACCGAATTCCAGGCTGCGGGTTCCGCTGCGCCCCTGCCCGTCCTGCTGTATCCCCAACTGCTGGGCCAGGCGCTGGGACTGGCCCCGCGGACCCTGGGTTTGTCGTAGAATGGCGACTGCAGATCGAATCGACGGAGCCCCATCGTGGCCCCAGGTGTAAAGCCGGCCGGAAAACACGTGGATGGGCGCCTGGATTTCCTGGAGCGGGTATCACTGGCCGGGCTTCGCAAGAAGCACAGCGCCAGTGCCGAGGAGTCCCAGGCAGCCGAACTGGCACGCATCCGGCAGTTGAGCGCCTCGGAACGCATGGCCCTGGCCCTGGCGCTCGGTAGGCGCAGCCGCGACCTGGTCACGCAGCGCCTTCACGAAACGAGCGACGAATGAGCGGGACCCCAACCCTGGACGACACGCTCAAGGTTGCCGAGGACGTGCTGGAGGCGCTCGGGACGCACCACGTCGATGCCGTGATGGTCGGCGCGATGGCACTGGCTGTCCACGGGTATCCGCGCGATACCGTCGATCTGGACCTCGCGGTGGCCATGGACCCACCCGTCCTCCACCAGGTGGCGAGTGCGCTGGTCGCACGTGGCTATGACGTGGAGGTGCGCGACCCGGACGCGGGTGACCCGCTGGGCGGGGTCATGGACGTGCGGTCGACGGGCGCAGATCTCGTCCAGGTGATCAACTTCCTGAATCCTCCCTCCGGAGGCTTTCCAAGACTGGTGGCCGATGCGCTGGAAGAGGCCACTCCGCTGGTCGAAGGCGGGGCCCTGCGGGTCGTCGATCCCTATCATCTCGTCGTCTTCAAGATCTACGCGGGCGGCCCCAAGTCGCTTCTGGACATCCTCGAGTTGCTGGAACGCAACCCTTCCCTGGACCGTTCGAGGCTGATGTCGATCTGCAAGGCGTATCGCCTTCATCGGGAACTCGAGCGGATCCTCAAGTTGGCGGGTGATGACCTGATCCGGTAGCGGGAGCCGGGGTCGCCTACCGCCCCAGCAGCGCGTCCCGCACGGCCATGGCCTTGGCCTTCACCGTCGGTTCGGATTCCAGGTTGATCAGTTCGTTGAGGAAGTCGATTGCCTCCGGGCGGGCCAGGCGCTGGATCCCGTCCAGCGCCGCGATCCGGATGGCCGGGTCGGTGTCGAAGACCGCCTTCTGGATGCCTTCCAGCGCGTCCTTTTCCTTCGTCTTGGCCAGCGCGTCGATGACGGCCAGCTTGACGGACGTGTCGGGATCGATGGCCAGGCTGGACACCGCCTGCAGCGCCTTGCGTTCCGGGATCGTGATGACGACCCGGACTATGGCGATCTTGATGTCGGGGTCCTTGTCGTACAGCAGGCTGGACAGGAAGGTGTAGTTCGCCGCGGCCTCGCCAGGCTGCAACAGGGCCAGCCACGCCTGCACCGCCTTCCGCCGCACCGTGGTGTCGCGGTAGGACGCCAGCATCTGCAGCGATTCGCGGGCCCCTTCCATCCTGCGGGCTGCAACGGCGTCCAGAGCGGCGGTCTTGACCTTGTCCGAGTCGTCGTCCAGGCCCTTCAGCAGCACCTTTTCTGCGTCGGGCGTGTGCAGGCGCGTGGCGGCCACCACGGCGGCCTCGCGGAGCTCCGCGTCCGGGTCCCGGGACAGCGTCAGCAGTGACGTTGCGACCCGGTCGTCGGGCAGGCGGGCCAGCGCGTACACGGCGGCCCGGCGCACGCTGGCGTCCGGGTCAAGCAGGCGGGCCTGCAGCACCGACACGGCCTTCGGCGGCGGCGTGGAACCCTTCAGGGCGTCGCCCAGCGCCTTCATCGCCAGGCGTCGCACGGTCACGTCCGGGTCGTCCATCTTCGCCAGCACGGCGTCCATGCTGAGGGAGCCGAGGATCGACACCACGACCTGCTCGGCCACGACGCGGTCCTCGGGGGTCTTCGAGGAGGCCAGTAGCGGGGCGATGCTGTCGGGGCTGCGGTAGGCGCCGATGGCCTTCGCCGCCACTTGCCGAACGCCGGGCTCCGGCCGCAGCAGGGCGCCGTACAGCAGGTTCAGCCCCTCGGCCGGACGGTTTTCCGCCAAACGGCCGATGGCCCAGGCAGCCGCTTCCTCGGATCCCTTCGCCAGCAGGTGGGCCAGCCCCTTCGACTTCTGGTCCGGCGTGCCGGTTTCGGCCAGTTTGCGGGCGAAGGCCTCGCGGGTCGCCAGGTCCACCGTGTCGTCGGGCAGGGCCTCGGCCATCCGGTCCAGCGCGTTCATGCGCACCAGGGCGTCCCGCGAAGCGACGCGGACCTTCGGGTTGGTCGAGTGCAGCCCCGCGGCGATCGCCGGCGTCACGACCGGGTTGTTCGACGCGGCCAGCCGGCCGATGGCGCCGATCACCTTGTCCTCGGACGCGTCCGACAGGGCCTCCATCTCGATGATCACGTCGTACTTCTTGATGCCGCGAGAGGACAGCATCCGGACGGCTGCCAGCTTCACCGACGGGTCGGGATCGGTCTCGACGACGCGGCTCAGCCGATCGTTGACGGCCGGCTCGTTGTCCTTCTCCAGCAGTTTCAGCACGGCCAGGCGCACGCCGTTGGACTTGTCGTCCAGCAGCGGCAGGAGGCGGGTGGAACGATGATCGATGGGCAGATCGGGGACGGCCGACAGCACGGCCAGGCGCACGGTTTCGGAGCGGCTGTTCAGGCCCGCCAGCACCTTGTCCAGCAGGTTCGGGTCCCCCTGGCGCAGCTTGTAGTCGAACAGCGTCCAGGGGAGGATTTCGGTGGGCGACAGCACCACCAGGGCGTCCGCGTGCGCCTTGGGCGGCAGGGCGTCGTAGTAGGGCAGCACCAGCACGTAGGTCGGGGTGCGCAGGGCCGACGGCTCCAGGGGCGCCTCCCGCAGCGCCGGGGCCCGGACCTCGCCGATGCCCAGGGACCGCAGCGTGTAGAACACTTCCGAGGCCACGCGGTCCCACGAGGACGACTTGTTCGGGTCCAGGTTCAGGATCACCCGGTGGGTCCGGGGGAAGTCGGCGTCGATGGCCAGCGCGGCGGTGCCGTAGTCGGCGGCCTTGTCGGACTTCAGCCGGTCGAAGGCCCGCAGCATCGTGTCGGCCAGGTGCGACGGGTCCACGCGGTCCATCGGGCGCGGCACCAGGACCGTCGTGCTGCTGCCGCCCTGGTCCACGGACGTCGCCTGGTACAGCATGGGCACCGAATCCAGCGGGATGCACAGGCCGGTCGCCGGGACGCCCAGTCCGAACACCAGGGCCAGCGCCTGGAAACCGCGAAGGACCGGGGCCACGGCAAGCGATGAACGCGTACGCATGCGTCGAACTCCGTTCGAGAACCCGGGTGGGGGGACCCGGAAGCGCGCGGATTCTAACACGGACATGCGCGTTCGTATGCCCGGCTTCCCGCGTTTTCCGCCGGGCGTGCCGTGGTATTCTTCCGCCAACCCGTCCCGGCCCTGGAGGAAGCCCATGGCTCAACGAGTTGCCTTCGCCGCGCTTCCGGGAACCTCCCCTCTGGCCTTGCAGGCAGCCCTCGTGCCGCTGCTGGCCGAGGTGGACCGCGCCCGTCCGGGCCTGAAAGCCCTGAAGGAATGGCTGCGGCTGCGAAGCCTGTTCGACCGGGACACCTTCGAAACGCTGATGGAATACGTGGACATACGGCTGGGGGAGCCCGCGACGCTGGGACCGGCGGCCCGCGCGCTGCTGGAGGCCGGCGACGAGGCGACGGCCCGGGCGGCGCTGGCGGACCGGCTGATCCGCGAAAACCCGCTGCTGGCGAAGTACTGCCTGGAGGCCCTGGACATCGACAAGGGCGGGCGGTTGCATTCGACCAACGAACTGTACCGGATGGTCACGTCGTACGTGTACCCGGGCGCCAAGCCGACGCTGAACGCGTTCAAGGCGTGGGTGGACTGGGCCGTCGCGGCGGGCCTGCTGAAGCTGGTGGGCATCCGCTGGGCGCTGGGCGAGGCGGGTCGCGAGCACCTGCCGCGAATGCGGGCGCTGGACGCGGAGGAGTTCCTGGAGGAGGAGCGCGAGGCGGCGAAGGCGACGGCCGTTCCCGGGCCCGAGGCCCCGCCGGCCGCGGACGAAGGGGGGGGGCACGCCCCCGATGCGGGACCGAAGCCGGTCGCGGGCATTGAGCGGCCCGTGGCAACGGCCTCCTCGGCGAGAGATGGCGCCGCGACCGGCCCGTCATCGCCCGCGTCCTCGTGCGACCCCGATCGGGCCGAGGCGGCTCCGTCCGTTGCAGGAGATCGCGGCGCGACGCGCTCGCCTTCGCCTGCGGGCCCGGGCGGCCTCCGCGAGCCGGGCCGTGCCCCTGTTGGCGTGCCGACGCTTCCGTTTGTGTCCGACGCCGTGGGCCTCGCCGCGACTCGCGACGCGCTGGCGGCCTGGTACGCCGGCTGGCAGGACCGGGACGCCTCCCGGTGGCCGGACATACCGCTGTCCGCCGGCAAGGCGGGGATCTACGAGGCCGCGGTGCTGGCCCTGTGGATCGCCCGGGGCATGCGGGCGGCCGACGCGACGCGCGTTCTGGCCTTCCTGCAGGCGTCCGGCACGCTGGCCGCGGCCGGGGCGGGGACCCTGACCCTGGCGGCGCTGTCTGCGGCGGCGGCCGGCTCGTCCGACCCCGCGGTGGCGACCGCCCTGGAAACGGCCGCGGTGCTGCCTCGCCTGCATTCGAGCGCCGACGACCCGGGCCTCCTGGACGCCGCGAATCCCCGGGCCTTGCTGGATCGCCTGTGGCGCGGCTTGTATGCGCCTGCCACGCCGCTGGCGCCGTTCCTGCTGGCGCGCGTCCTCCGGGGGGCCGGTCGCCTTCCCGGGCCTCTGGCCGCCGCGGCGCTGGTCCCGACCTTCACGGTCCGGCAGAACGCCTTCCGGATCGGGTTCCTGGATCGCCTGCACGCGGCATCGTTCGACGACCTGGTCGATAGCGCGCTGTCGTTGTCCGCGTCGTTCGGGCCCACGGACCTCGAGGGCCCCCTGGCCCATGTCCACGAGGCCTTCGGGTGCGCCTTCCGGTGCGGCCGCGTGGCCGTGTGCCCCCTGTCCTGCCGCGAGCGGACCGAAATCGCTCCCGGGCCGAGGCCCTGACCATGTCCGAGGCCGCATGACTGAAGTCACCCTCAACGGGCGCGTCGTGAAGGTGGTGTTCGCCGACGAGGCGAAGCCCTACGTCGTGTTCGAGATGGCGACCGACGCCGGGCCCGTGACCGTGACCGCCCAGTTCGCCGGCATCGCGCCCGGACAGGAGGTGCGGCTGACCGGCGACTTCCGGGAGCACCCGCGGTTCGGCCGGCGCTTCCGGGCGGCGACGGTGCTGGCCCTGGCCCCGGAGCGCCTCGACGGCCTGTTGGCGTGGCTCGGGTCGGGTCGCGTGCCGGGCGTCGGGCCCAAGCTGGGTACGCGGATCGTCGAATTCTTCGGCGCGGACACCCGGGACGTGCTGGAGTCCGGCGGCAAGCGCCTCGCCGAGTGCCCCGGGATCGGCCGCTCGAAGGCCGCCGCCATCGCCGGGGCCTGGAACCAGGAACGCGAGGCCCGCGAGACCTTCGTGCTGTTGTGCGACCTCGGCCTGACGCCGTCGCAGGCGGCCCGGGCCTCGCGAACCTATGGCGAGGGGGCGCCGGCCCGGGTGAAGGCCGACCCGTACGACCTGGCCCGCGTCGTGCCGGGCATCGGGTTCCGGACCGCCGACGCGATCGCGGGACGGATGGGTATCGAGCCCGGGTCCCCGCTGCGCCTGCGTGCCGCGGCCCGGTACGTGCTGGAAAGCGCCGCCGACGCGGGTCACCTGTTCCTGCCCGCGGACGTGCTGGTCGCCGAGGCGGCTCGGGTCACCGATCGTCCCGAGGAAGGGGTGCGGGAGGCCGTCGCGATCCTGGTGGCGGGCGGCGAAGCGGTCCAGGAAGAAGGCCCCGACGGGCTGGTGGTCTATCCGGCCTACCTGTGGCGCGCCGAGGTGCAGGCCGCGCGGCGGATCCGGCTGCTGGCCGAGCAGGCGCTGCCGGCCCTGGATATTGAGCAGCCCGAGGCGACTCCGTCTCCAGCGGGAGTTTCCTGCGGAAACCCACCGCCTACGCCTGCGTGCTCGGGCGGCCGCGTGGAGGATCCTCGCGTGGGCGACGTGGTGCTGGCGCCGTCCCAGTTGCGGGCCTTGCGGACCGTGGCAGGCGCGTCGGTGGCGGTGCTGACCGGCGGCCCGGGCACCGGGAAGACCACGATCGTTTCGGCCCTGCTGCACGCCGGTGCGCGGGCGGGCCGCAAGGTCGTGCTGGCCGCCCCCACGGGCCGCGCGGCGATGCGGATGAAGGAGGCCACGGGCCACGACGCGAAGACGCTGCATCGCCTGCTGGAGTTCAACCCCCGCGACGGGCGCTTCCTTCGGAACGAGTCCCTGCCCATCGACGCCGACTGGGTGGTGGTCGATGAGTGCTCGATGCTGGACGCGGTGCTGATGGACTGCCTGCTGCGGGCCATCGCGCCCGGCACCCGGTTGACGCTGGTGGGCGATGCCGACCAGTTGCCCCCGGTCGGCCCGGGCGATCCGTTCCGGGCCCTGGCGGCGTCGGGAGTGGTGCCGGTGGCGCGCCTCGGGGAGGTGTTCCGGCAGGGCACCGGGTCGGCCATCGTGCTGGCGGCGCACCGGATCCTGGCGGGCGACGAGCCCGAGTCCGCCCCGCCGAACCGCGACGATCCCGGGGACTTCCACGTGACGATCCGGGAGGATCCCGAGGACATCGCCCGGATGGTCGAAACGCTGGTCGCGGACCGCATCCCTGCCCGATTCGGGCTGGATCCGCGGAGGGACGTTCAGGTGCTGGCCCCGATGCGCAAGGGCGACTGCGGCACCGACGCGCTGAACCGCCGCCTGCGGGCGCGGCTCAATCCGTCGGCGGCCGATCGGCCCGGCCTGGCGTCCGGCGATCGCGTGATCCAGAACCGCAACAACTACGACCGCGACGTGTTCAACGGTGACATCGGGTCCGTCGTGGCGGTCGGCGCCGACGGCGCGGTCACCGTGCGGTTCGACGATCGGGAGGTCACCTTCGACGCCGACGAGGCCAACGACCTGTCCCTGGCCCACGCCATCACCATCCACAAGTCCCAGGGCAGCGAGTTCCCGGCCGTGGTCGTGGTGCTGTCCACCCAGCACTGGGTGATGCTGCGCCGGAACCTCCTGTACACGGCGGTCACGCGCGGCCGGCGGTTGGTGGTGGTGTGCGGCAGCCGGCGCGCGATCCGTGCGGCCCTGGACAATGCCCGCATCGAACCGCGGAACACGCGGATGGCCGACCGGCTGCGGGGCCTGGATCCGCAGCCCGGCGCCCCGGTTCCATCCGGACGACGGCAGCCACCATGACGTTGTTGAATTCCCGGCTGGCACCGTATTTTTGAATGCATTACCATCATCCTTCCAGTTCACGTGTGGAATTCCGGGGATCCAGGGGGACCAACGAGGAGGGTCAGATGCGTATCCAGGGTCGCAGCATTGCATGGGTTGCCGCGATGGCAGCCATGGTCGCGGTGGGTTGTCCGAGCAGTGACGACAAGACCGATCTGGGCACGGACGTGCCCGTGATCGACACCGGGACCGACGTCCCCGCCGACGTTCCCGCCGACGTTCCCGCCGACGTTCCGGTCACTTCGGCCAAGTGCCTGCAGTGCATGAAGTCGGGCATCGCGATGCGCTTCACCAAGCTGGACGTGAAGGAGCCGTCGGACCCCCTGGGGCTGCCCGAGTTCCTCAACGCGATCTGGGCGCCGGACATCAACGCCAGCCGCCTGAACGTGGTACTGCGCATCGACTCGATCACGCCTCCGGCCTCGGCCGGGGCGCCATCGACGATGAAGGCGACCGTCGGGTCGGCATGGCACAACCTGACGCCCGCCCAGATCGTCGCCGTGGACAGCACCCTGGTCCCGGACTACTACTATTTCCTGTCCCAGGGCACCAACCAGTTCAACCTGGAGCTGAAGGACGACTGCACGTTCAAGTCGGTCGGCGACGCCAGCCTGGCCTTCCACCCGGGCCCGGTGGATCACGGCCTGATCTGCTCGGCCGGGATGCCGGATATCAGCCTCGCCGCGGACACGATCCCGATGGCGCGCCTCAGCGCGAACGGCAAGATCAACGACGATTGCACCTTGATTACCGACGCCTACCTGTCGGGATGCATCGCCCAGACGGCGGCCTGCGAGATCTGCTCGTTCGCCCAGGCGCCGGACTACTCCCAGTGGTCCCGGAACGGGAACGCGGCGGCCGCCGGTACGCCCTGCACGGCCTCCTACTGCGAAAAGAACTGCGAAAAGTACCTGTGGGCGAACTTCGGCGGCTTCGTCGAGGCCCTCGGGGTCCCGTTGCAGTGCGACTTCGACAGCAGCGGCGCCAACAACGGCTACCTGATCGCCGGCAACTGGGAAGCCAAGGCCGTCCCGTTCCACGCGACGCCGACGCCGTAGCCCGCCACCCCCTGCCGAACGATACCGCCGAACGTCACGTCCTCACGGCAGCGCCGTTTCCAGGTACACCCGCCGCCGGTCCGCCCGGTTGGCCGCGTCCAGGCAGTCCGCGTCGAAGTCGCTGATGTCCGGGGACGCCGCGTAGGGATCGACCAGCACGAAGGGGCGGATCTGGGTGCAGACCTCGGCGATCTTGGCCTTCACCTGCGGCAGCCAATCCTCGGAAAACGTCTTGAGGTGCAGGACGTACTCGGCCTTCCACGCCGGGTTCAAGTACAGCAACTGGCGCAGCTTGCTGGGAGGCAGCGCCAGTTCCGCCTCGCCCGAGTAGGTGAAGGGGTCCGATTCCGCGGCGCCCCACTTCGACAGGATGTCATCGACGTCCCACGGGATCACCACGAAACCCCGGTTCGGGTGGTCGTACCAGTTGAAGTTGGTGCCGCCATTGGTGAAGTTGTCCCCGGTCGGGAAGGTCGCCTCGGCGGCCATCTCGCGAAGGATCTCGGACACGTCGGCGATCTTCGCGACGGCCGCGAAGAAGGCGGTGTGGTCGCCGTCCATGGGTTCCGCGTCCACCATGTCGTCGAAGTTCCACAGGTCCGAACCATCGCTGGTGGTTTCGTTGGTCGTCAGGTCGGAGGCGTTGTCGAACAGGTTGCCCGAGGGGTCGGGGAAGTGCGCCTCCAGGAATTCGTGATCGACGACCTCGATGTTCATGTACAGCCCGTATGGCGCGCCGTCCACCGTCAGCCGCACGTGGTTGACCCGCGACGCGTCCAGGCCCACCTGCCGGAAGAACCACATGCCGACGCGATCGCGGATGGGCGCCGAATGGTAGGGGTTGGCCTCGAGGTTGAGGGCGCGCAGCTTGCGGAAGCGCCCGTTCTTGTCCCAGTGGTTGAACCGGATCACGAACTGCGGCTTTTTTTCTTCCGGCCAGTATTCCGTGTTCGATTTCGAGCGGCAGGCTGCGTCGGCGAAGACCTCGCCGTTGTAGGTGAACGTGCAGTGCACGTATTCCTTGCTCTTCGCGGTTCGGTAGGCCAGGAACTGCGTCCACTGGTCCGGCGCGAACGTCAGCGCGAAGTCCACCACGGTCGCCTCGTCGAACAGCGGGATGGTGTCGGCCTTGGGGTGGGGGACGAAGGTGTCGGTGACGACGTCGACAACGGGAACGTCCGTGGGCGTCACGGTGTCGCTGTCGCCGGTGTCCGAAGCCGGAGTGTCCAGCGTGCCCTGGTCGCGGCCGCCGGTGTCCGCGTCACCCTGCGCCGGGACGTCGAGGCCCGAGGTGTCCGCAGACAGGTCACCGGGCGTGTCCCCGGGCACATCCCTGGTGGACGTCCCGCCGCACGCGACGGCCAGCGCCAGGGTCGTTGCCAGCGCCAGTCTCAGGCTTCCGATCGCGATCCGCTGCATGGTTTCCTCCTGGATCCGGGACGGGCCCGGGGGGAAAGGATACCGGATTGGGGGGTTGGGAGAACAGCGGAACGCGTTTTCGGCGTCAGGCCGCGGCCCGGGCCGATCGCCACCGGAAGTACAGGTAGAACGGCACGCCGATCGCCACCAGCGCCGTGCCGACCAGCGCGTTCCGGGTGTTCTTGACGATCGACAGCACCACGAAGACCGCGGAGAACAGCGCGAACGACAGCGGGACCCACGGGTAGCCCGGGACCCTGAAGGGCCGCGGCGCGTCCGGGAATCGGATGCGGGCCACCACGACGGCTGCCGCCAGCAGTCCATAGAACGCCCACGACACGAAGATGAGCATGTCGGTGATCTGGTCGAAGGTGCCCGAAAACACCAGGACCGAGGACCAGGCGAACTGGATCCACAGCGACACGTGGGGGGTCTGGCGGCGGGCGTGGACGGCGTCGATTCCCCGCCACAGCAGGTCGTCCCGCGACATGGCCCAGTAGACGCGGGCGGACACCAGGGCCGTGCCGTTCAGGGCCCCGAACGTGGACAGGATGACCGCCAGAGCCACCAGCATGGCCCCGCCCGGAAGGACGGTGGACACGGCGTCGGCGGCCACCAGCGAGGACGTCGCGACCGCCTCGACGGGCAGCAGCGCGAAGTAGGCCGCGTTGACGCCCAGGTAGCCCACCGTGACCAGCAGCATCCCGAGCGCCAGCGCGCGTGGGAAGTCCCGGGACGGGTTGTGCATCTCGGTGCCGACGTAGGTGACGTTGATCCAACCGTCATACGCCCAGAAGACGCTGGAAAGGCCCAGGGTCAGGGCGCCGATCAACGGCCCCCAGCCCACTGCGGACGGCTCCAGCGAAGGCGGCACCAGCGGCCCCTCGAAGGTCGACAGCAGGGAGCGCGCGCCCACGACCCCGATGCCGATGATGGCCGCAAGGATCGCCAGCTTGATCCACAGGAAGGCGTCCTGGACCCGCGCGCCCAGCCGGACGCCGTGGACGTTCAGCGCGGTGACGACCAGCAGGCACGTGACGGCGACCGCCTTGGTGCCCAGATCCCGCAGCGGGTAGAAGTCGATCATGCCGAACGCCGTGAACCCCCAGGATGCCACCTCGGGCGACGGATCCCCCCAGCCCCCGAAGATGCGCAGGTACTCTGCGAAGATGTAGGCGATGGAGGCCAGCGTGCCCGTCTGGATGACCGACAGGACCGACCAGCCGTACAGGAAGCCGGTGAACGGACCGAAGGCGCGGCGCAGGTGGGCGTAAAGGCCGCCCGCGTCCGGGAAGGCGGCGGCCAGTTCGGCGGCGCACAGGGCCCCCAGGAAGGAAATCGCGGCGGCGGCGATCCACAGCAGGAGGACCAGCGACGGCGAAGGCAGTTCCGCGGCCATCGGTGCGGCCTTCTTGAACACGCCCGAGCCGACGACGGATCCGACCACGATGGCCGTGGCGGTCAGCATGCCGAGGGCCTTAGGGAGGTCCCGGCGCGGGCGGGGCGTGGGGGAAAGGCCTGCGCGCCCAGGGGGGACACTCTGGGCCGGATCGCCGGTCGACATGCTTCCCCCTTGCAGGATGGAAACGGACTAGGCCAGCAGCCGTTCCTGGATGATCGCCACCAGGTCCCGCGCCACCAGGCCGCAGAAGTCGCGCACCTGCCGATCGGCCAGCGCCGCCTGGTGGGGCAGCGTGACCTCGCTTTCGACGGCCAGCACCTTCATGCCGGCGGCCTTTCCGGCCAGGATGCCCGAATGCGCGTCCTCGACCACCAGGCATCGCTCGGCGGGGACACCCAGGCCCTGCGCGGCCTGGAGGAAGATTTCGGGGTCCGGCTTGAAGGCCTTCACGTCGTCGCCCGTCTTCACGACGTCGAAGAACTCGGCGAGGGCCGTCACCTCCAGCACGCGGCTCACGTAGCGCTCGGGCGAGGACGACGCCAGCGCGATGGGCACGTCGCTGATCCGGAGGCTTTCGAGGATTTCCCGGGCCCCCGGGACCAGCATGACGCCTTCTTCCTCGACCATCCGGCAGACGTGATCCATCCGTTGGCTCACGAGGGCTTCGGGGGGCTGCGGCAGGCCGAACCGCGCGCAGTAGAAGCGCATGTTCTGCAGGGCCGACCGGCCGGGGATCTGGGACCGTTCCTCGGGCGTCAGTTCGTCCAGCGAGCGTCCGACCCAGTCCAGCATCGCCTGGGTCGCCCGGTGGTACAGATCCTCGGACTGGACCAGCGTCCCGTCGAGGTCGAACAGCACCGCGTAGGGGCTTTGCCGCTGCATGGCCGAAGGGTACGACGGGCCGCGGCGGGCCGTCAAATCCAGGGATCGAGCCGGGGCGCGATCCGCTACTCGTGGTGGGCGCGGTCCTGCGGGGCCGCGTAGCGATCGGGGATGCGGGGCAACCCGGTGGCGGCGTCCTTCGGAAGCGACGCGGCGTAGTCGAGCAGCGTCCGCCACAACTTCAGTTCCTGCACGCCGGCCGTGGCGGGGTCGATGTCCAGGATCGCGTCCTCGAGGTTCGTGATGGCCTTGCCGTCCTTGTCCTTCATCTGGATGACGACCATGCCGCCGGTGTAGTCCTGCAGGACGCCCAGCATCTGGGCGATGTACAGGTTCGTCGCGACGCGGATCAGGCGCGTGTTCGTTTCGGAAGTGTCCAGCGGCGTGGCGTCGAAGCCGTTCACCTCGTCGCCCAGCCACACGTTGTCCACCATGTACAGCAGGTCGGAACTCGGGTTGAACTCGAAGCGCAGGCCCGACACCTGCAGGTAGAAACTGTCCGCGACGATCGGCGCCAGCCCCGCGATGACCTCCAGGGCGGTCTTGATCTCGGCCGGCGACAGGTAGAACACCAGCATCGGGTAGCCCAGTTGGTCGTCGGGCCCGATGCCCAGCGGCAGCACCCGCACCAGGTCACCCACGCGCGCCTCGCCGGTGCGGCCCTTCCGGATGCTGTCCCGAATCACGCCGTTCGCCTCGAACACGACCTCGACCGGGCCTTCGGACGAATGCTGCGAGGTCGTCCAGCGCTCGGCGTCGGCCAGGAAGTCGCCCAGGTTGGTTTCGGCGAACTGCGCCGTCAGGAGGTCGAAGCCGGTCGTCAAGAGGGGCGTTTCGTAGCCCAGGCCGGTGCCCTTCAGCATCGTGTCGCCCAGGCCCGTCGCCGCGTTGTCGATCAGGGTCGTGATCTCGGGCAGCCCGGGCGTGTGATCATCGACGGGCAGCGCCTCCCAGGACTCGAGGCTGAACGTGGTGCCGTCGCGGACCAGCACCAGTTTGCCGAGGTGCTCGCCGTATTCGCCCACCTGTACGATCAGCGTGCCGTTGACGACCAGCGGCTGGGTCATCAGCGTGTGCGAGTGGCCGCTGATGATGACGTCGATGCCCGCGACCTGGCTGGCCAGTTGCTCGTCCTCGCCGGCGACGGTGCCTTCGCTGACGCCCATGTGGGACAGGCAGACGACCAGGTCCACCTTCTCGGTGGTGCGCAGCAGGTTCACGACCTCGGTGGCCGCGTCCTTCGGTGCCCTTACAGTGACGGGCGCCGCGTGGGGCGACAGTTTGACCGCCCCGGTCCCGAGCAGCCCGAACAGCCCGACCTTTACGCCGTTGGTCAGCGTGACGACCTCGTACGGCAACAACTGCTTGCCCATCAGCGCCGCCAGGTCGGCCGCGGCCGCGTCGCCGTCCGGGAACACCAGGTTCGATTCCAGCACCTTCATCTTCGCGCCCTCGGGCAGCGCGGCGGCGACGATCTTCGCCGCGCCGTTCGGCGACCAGTCCATCTCGTGGTTGCCCAGCGTGGTGCCCGTGTAGCCCATCGCCGCCAGCAACTTCAGTTCGATGCCCTCGGTCCTCGACAGGTACGAGAACGCCGACCCGAACGTGAAGTCGCCGGCGTCCAGGGCCAGCATGTCGGCGCCGGGGCGCACGTCGCGGCGGACCCGCTCGATCATCGCGGCGATGCGCGCGATGCCGCCGATGGTGTTGTCGTCGTTGACGGATCCCGGCGTGAAGTCCGCCTGCGGGCCCAGCCCGTCGAGGTGCGAGTGCAGGTCGTTGGTGTGCAGGATCACGACGCGCGTCTTGCCGTCGTCCGTCCAGGCCGTCGGCTGGAAGAAGGCGTCCCAGTCCACCGGCGCCACGATGTCCGCACCGGGGACGTCGGGCGCGTCGGCCGTCACGGCATCCGGGGTGTCCGTCGATGACGAGCTGCTGGTCGCGGAGCAGGCCGTCGCCAGGCAGAAGACCGCCGTCAGGACCTGGAACCTCGCCGGGATGAAGGTGTCAACGCGCATCAATACCTCCTCGATCGGCCGCCGTCCCTGGCGTGCCGCGGATTGTGATCCATGGACGAAGCCTAGGTGTGTCGCCGGGAAAGTCAACCTCCGGCCGGGGGGGTGGGGCGGGGTCGCCCAGCGAAAGCAAATCCCTTGACTGACTCCGGCCGCCTGTCCGTGTATCATTGCCGCGAGCGCGGAGGGGATGCCTGATGAAACGGTCGGTTTGGGTGCTGGCGGTGATGGTCGGCGTGCTGGCGTTCGGGTGCAGCAGCAAGAAGACGACGGTGGTCGCCGACGTTCCGGACGTCGCGGCTGTCGCTGACGTGCCCGCCGTGGACGTCCCGGTGACCCCCGACGTGGTCGATACCGAGCGTGTTGCCGAGGACCCGGGTGCTCCCGACCTCGGCCCGGAGGACCCCGGCCCGCCCGACCTGGGCCCCGTCGATCCCGGCCCGCCGGACCTCGGCCCGCAGGACCCGGGCGAGCAGCTGTCCGACACGGTCGCGGCCTGCATCTACGTGATGGAAAACATCTGCGCCAAGGCGCTGACGAAGTGCGACGTGCTGCACCTGATCCCGGCGACCTGGATGCAGTCGTGCACCGACTTCCTGGTGGGCCAGCACGCGACGCTGCGGTCGGGGTGCGAAACGCTGGACAACGCCAACAGCACCGACCCGAACGTGCAGTTGATCCAGTCGATGGGCCCGCAGATGCTGCAGTCCTGCGTCGACAACTTCGAATGCACGACCCAGAACATCCTGGCCGTCTACGGCGTGCTCCAGCCGATCATCGGCGGCCAGAAGCTGAACGTCGGGGACGTGGTCGGGGTCGTCGCGAACCTCTGCTTCTGACACGGCGCCGGGCGCGAGCCCGTTTCATCCCGCCCGGCTCTTCATGATTTCCGCGCGGCCGTGCTTCCCGTCCATCCTGGCCACGTAGGGCGCCTTCGCCCGCGCATGGACGCAGTGGGCGGTGCGTTCGATGACCTGCATCCCCGACAGGTGCTCCCAGTCCATCCAGGACGTGGCGCTGTCGTTGCGCACCTTCAGGTAGCCCACCTTCCGGGCGATCAGGTTGTGGAAGAAGTGGCTGCCCTGGGACGATTCCACCTGGAAGTCCGGCAGGTCCACCTCGACGATGACCCGGGCGTCGCTGATGTCCGACCAGGCGACCGGGATGCCCAGGAACCGGTCCCGGGAACCCCAGCGACCCGGCCCGATCAGGAAGTACGGCCGCCCTTCCTCGCGCATCTTGCGGTTCAGCGCGGCGACCTCGTCCCGGATCGCCAGCGTTTCTGTGGCCTTGAAGGTTTCCGCCGTCACGAAGACGATGTCCGTCACTCCGTCCACCATGCCGTTGCCCAGGGCCTCGTCGGTATACAGCAGCACGTCGCCGCCCCGTTCGGGGGGATCCGCCGGGACCTCCACGTCGCTCAGATCGATGTTCAGCGGCCGGATCTGGAGGGGGAAGAACGTCGGTCCCTCGTCGCGGCCTTCCCCGCGAGTGACCAGCGCGGCGAACTCCACCTCCACGGGCATGCCCAGCGCCTTTTCGCCCAGGGCCAGCAGGCGCTCCAGCAGCGGAGCCATCGGGAACTGCTGGTACTTCAGGATGTTCGCGAACGTCACGACCCGGGGACCCGCGACGGACAGGTCGTCCACCAGGCGGTCGTTTTCCCGGTCCCACACCGACGCCACGGGCGCCAGCGTACCGTGCCGCTCGGCGGCGGCCAGGTCCAGGCGGGCCAGCGTGCCTTCCTCGCCCAGGCGGATCGCCCCTCCCGGGGCCTCGAGGTCGATGGCCCAGAAGTCCCGCTGGGAGCCGCGCACCATGTCCTCGGGCGCCACCAGGTCGTGGCCAGGGTATCGAGGGCAGAACCGCAGCACGCGACGGCCTTCCATCACGGCCTTGCCCAGGCCCAGGGCCACCGTGGCGACGCCGTCCTGGGGCTTCGCCGGGCCGGCCGGGTAGTAGTTGTACGACTGGGCGACCCCTGAGATGTCGGGATAGTGGTAGCGCCCGTGCGTGCGGCCGACGATCTCCTGGATGACGACCGCCATCTTCTCGTCTTCGATGCTGTAGTTCGCGGTTTCGAGGTACTCGCGCGACTGGCGCTCGAACACGGACGCCAGCACCAGCTTGATGGCGGTGGACAGGTCCTCGAAGCGCTCGGACGTCCCGGCGCCGCGATTCGGGATCATGAACGTGTGGTACACGCCGGCCAGCGGGCATGCCTGGGAGTCCTCCAGCAGCCCCGACGAGCGCACGGCCAGCGGCGTCCGCACCCGCTCGACGAAGCGCCACAGGCGGTCGGTCAGTTCGTCGGAAAGGCTTCCGGCCAGGAAGGCCGCGCGGATCTCGTCGTCCGTCCGGTTCACCAGGTCCCGCGACAGGTGGTTGCGCTCCAGGAATTCGTCGAATTCGGCGGTGCCGATCACGGCCGTCACGGGCAGCGTCACGTGGACCCCGGGGACCAGCTTGTGCAGGCCCAGCGCGTGCAGCAGGCTGTTCAGGAACGCCAGGCCGCGCCCCTTGCCGCCCAGCGACCCCTCCCGCAGGCGCACCACCTGCGAGCGGTTCAGCCCCTCCCATGCGCCCGCGTCCACGATGCGGCCGTCCAGCTTTTCCTTGCGCACATCGACGAACGCGTCGATCAGGAACCGCCGCAGGCTTTCGGTGTCCGGGAAGTCCGCGACCTGCACCGGCCGGATGCGCCGCGCCGCGACGACCTCGGCGTGGGCCACCAGCCAGCCCGAAAAGTGATCGCACCGGGCGTGGTACACCAGCGATTCGTCCGGGATGGTCCGCAGCAACTGGATCAGGTCCAGCATCGACGAGGCGCGCGCGACCTCGTCGCCGTTCTCCAGGCGGAACACGAAGTCGCCGAAGCCCAACTCGGTCACGACGAATTCGCGCAACTCGGACCGCAGGTGCGGCGACTTCTTGTGGACGAAGCGCGCGCCCAGGCGCCAGGCCATCGATGCGTTCGCGGTGTCCATCGACTGCAGCAGCACCGGCAGCGTCCGGCTGTCCTTGCGCACCTGTTCGACGAACCGCAGGCCCGCCTCGTCGTCCAGGCGGCCCGCCCGCTCGAACTCGACGTCCGTGACCACGCAGGCCAGGTATTCCCGGTAGTCGCGGTACACCCGCTCGGCAGTCGCGAAGTCGTGGGCCAGGATGACCTTCGGCCGCATCCGCATGCGCAGGCGGCGGTTCGCTTCGGTCAGTTCCATGGTGATCAGTTGCTGGGTCTGCCGCACCAGCACCGAGTACAGGACGGGAAGGAACGTCGAGTAGTGCGGGACCGAGTCCTCGATGACCAGGATCACGCGGACCAGCCCGTTGCGGGTGTCCTCGGCCAGGTTCAGGCGGTCCTCGACGCTCTTGATCATCGCCAGGAACACGCTGCTGTCGCCGGTCCACAGGAAGATGTCGTCGATGTCCTTCACGCGGTCGCGGCGGGCGTCCACCAGGCGCAGGTCCTGGGGGTTCGACAGCAGCAGCAGGATCGGCATGCCGGGGCGCACCTCGCGGATCCGGGAGGCGAGGTCGAACGGCGTGGTTTCGCCGACCCGCATCGTGACGATGACCATGTCGAAGGGGCGCGACTTCATCATGCGCATGGCGTCGGCGCCCGTGGTGGCGTTGGTCACGCGAGGCGGCGAGGACAGGTTCAGTTCGCCGTAGTGGCCGATCAGCATCTCGGACAGCACGCCGTCCTGCTCGAAGACGAAGGCGTCGTAGAACGACGACACCAGCAGGATTTCGTTGATGCGATGCCGGAACAGGTCGTAGGACGCGTCCTCGCGGGCACGGAAGCGGTTGTACGAGGACAGCAGGTCGTCGATCTGCATGCACGGACTCCGGTTCGCCGTGGACAGTTTTACCACAGCCCGACCCGGACGGGGCTGATCCGACTGGCCCTTTGGGGGCGCGGTTTCCTTGACTTTCCCATACCGGTGGCGTAGGTACCCGATCCGGATCGCTGGGCCGGCGGCCTCGGATCGTGCCCCGTGCGACACCATCCCGCCCTGCCCCCCGGCACAAGCACAACCTGTTGTCGGAGGTTCCCGATCATGACGCAGAAGGAATTCCTGGATTCAGTGGCCGCCCGCAATCCCTCGCAGCCCGAGTTCCTCCAGGCCGTGCAGGAAGTCGTCGAGTCCGTCTGGGACGTGTACCAGGCGAACCCGCGGTTCCAGAAGGCGAACATCCTGTCGCGCATCGTCGAGCCCGAAGCCCTGCACACCTTCCGGGTGTCCTGGGTCAACGACCGCGGCGACGTCGAGGTCAACAGCGGCTACCGGATCCAGTTCAACAGCGCCCTCGGCCCGTACAAGGGCGGACTGCGGTTCCACCCGTCCGTCAACATGTCGATCCTGAAGTTCCTGGGCTTCGAGCAGATCTTCAAGAACAGCCTGACCACGCTGCCCATGGGCGGCGGCAAGGGCGGCTCGGACTTCAACGCGAAGGGCCGCTCCGACAACGAGATCATGCGGTTCTGCCAGGCGTTCATGACGGAACTGTTCCGCTACATCGGCCCTGACACGGACGTCCCGGCCGGCGACATCGGCGTGGGCGGCCGCGAGATCGGCTACATGTTCGGCCAGTACAAGAAGATCACCCGCGAGTTCAGCGGCGTGTTGACCGGCAAGGGCCTGGAGTGGGGCGGCAGCCTGGTGCGGCCCGAGGCGACCGGCTTCGGCGCGACGTACTTCGCTGAAGCGATGCTGAAGACGAAGGGCCAGTCCTTCGCCGGCAAGACCGTCGCGATGTCGGGCTTCGGCAACGTGGCCTGGGGCGCGGTCATCAAGGTCAACCAGCTGGGTGGTCGTGTCGTGACCCTGTCCGGCCCCGACGGCTACGTGTACGACCCCGAAGGCATCACCGGCGCGAAGGTCGATTACATGCTCGACATGCGGGCGTCCAACAACGACCGCGTCGAGGACTACGCCACCAAGTTCGGCGTCAAGTTCGTCCCCGGGAAGCGCCCGTGGGAGGTCAAGTGCGACGTCGCGATGCCCTGCGCGACCCAGAACGAACTGGACGAGAACGACGCCCGGACGCTGGTCAAGAACGGCTGCATCTGCGTGACGGAAGGCGCCAACATGCCCACCACGCTGGAAGCGACCCACGTCCTGCTGGACGCGAAGGTCCTGTTCGCGCCCGGCAAGGCGTCCAACGCCGGCGGCGTGGCGACGTCGGGCCTGGAAATGAGCCAGAACAGCATGCGCCTGCGGTGGTCGGCCGAGGAAGTGGACCAGCGCCTGCACCAGATCATGCTGCGCATCCACGACGCCTGCGTGGAATACGGCAAGGGCCCGGATGGCTTCGTGAACTACGTCAAGGGCGCCAACGTGGCCGGCTTCCTGCGCGTCGCCAACGCCATGCTGGACCAGGGCGTGGTCTGACCCGCGGCCGCTTCCGCCCCGCCTGCCCTTCCTGATTTCTTTGCGTCGGCCTCCGCCTATTCGGCAAAGTCGGCAAAGTGCGATTTCCGGTAGGCCTTGACCTGCTTTTCCAGCCGGTCCAGGAGAGTCGTTTCGGACTCGTCGGTCGCGGTCGTGTCGGCGCCCAGATCCTCCAGCCCGTTCAGGGCCGCCTTCCGCGCCACGTCGGCCGTGCCGCCCCGCACCGCCTCGCGGCCCAGTAGCAGCCACGCCCGGGCCGAGGCGAGGCGTCCGTGCTCCCGGGCACGTTTCGGCGAGGACGCCCGCACCGCCGCGTCCCCGGTTGCGGCCCGGCCGCCCAGCCGGCGGACGGCCGTGACGATGAAGCGCCCCGGGCCTGAAGGCACTACCTGCAGGTCGAACGCATCGACCGCCGGTTCGGCCCGGGGGTCCGGAGCCACCGTGGCGTCGGCCGTCCTGCGCGGACCGGACGCGCATCCCGCTGCGACCACGAGCGGGACTGCCAGCACCAGCGCCGGGGCGAGGATGCGAAGGGGGATGTGCACGAGTCGGGCTCCGTTGCTCCTGCGGGATCCTCGCATCCCTCGCCGCGGGTTCCAAGGGGCCGGGGGCGACAAGCGTGTGGACCCCCCGAGATCATGGGAGGATCGACACCGCGATTGCCGTCCGGCGTCCGCGGCCGGTATCGTCTTCCTGCGGAGAATGCCCTTGGACGGATCGGCCGACACGCCTGGAACGCCTTCGAACCCGGAGCCGGGGGAAGGGACGGTCGAGGCCGGGCAGGTGACGCGCCGAAGCCTGCTGACGTGGCTGGGGCGCGCCTCGGTCGTAGGCCTGTTCTCGCCGTTCATCGATGCCTGTGTCCGCGCGTCCGGGTCGTCGCCAACGGATCGCGGCGGCCTCGCGGACATCCTGGCCGGAACCGACACCGGGTTCGATGTGCCCGGGGAACCGGGCGGCGATGAGGCGGCCGAGGTGGCGTCCAGGGACCCCGGTGCCGCGGACACCGCGGCGCCCGACGAAGCGCCGGACGCCGTGGCGGAGACCGACGAGGTCGCCGAGGCCGCGGACGTCGAGGACGTCGAGGTCGTCGCGTCGCCCCCGTGCGACCCGTCCTTCGCGCCCGGCAACGAGACCCTGCCGGTCTTCCAGGCCTGGGGCGAACGGACCGTCGACAAGCAGGACATCGCCAGCCTCCTGGCCACGTGGCGCCTGACGATCGACGGCCTGGTCGATACCCCCGTCACCTTCGACTTCTGCCAGTTGCGCGACCTGGGGCTGGTGGACGAGGTGATGGATTTTCACTGCGTCGAGGGCTGGGACGTGCTGGACGTCCCGTGGAACGGGATCCCGCTGTCCCGGCTGCTGGACCTGGCCGGCGTCCGCCCGGAGGCCCGCTTCCTCAAGTTCACCAGCGTCGGCGGTCGCTACACCGAATCCCTGCCGCTGGACGTGGCCCGCGAGGCGCACACGTTGGTGGCCCTCGGCATCGGCGGCAACACCCTGTCCCTCAAGCATGGCTTCCCGGTGCGCGTCGTGGTGCCGCGGCTGTTCGGGTACAAGAACCCCAAGTACGTGACCCGCATCGAGGCCACCGTGACCGAGCACGTCGGCTTCTGGCCCCGCGTGGGATACACCGTGGCCGGCGAGGTCCAGCCGGAACGGCTCCGACCCGGCAAGTACTGACGGCCGCCGTCCACTACGTCCCCTCCGACCCCGGGGTGTATCATCATCCCGCCCAGCGAACGCCCCCGGGAGAACAGCGATGGCGGACCCGATTCTCAGCGACCGCGAGCTTGACGAGCTTTCGTACCACCTCGACCACCTGGTGCGTCCGGGCAGCGGTTCCCTGGGCACCCTGGCCGGCACCGCCGTGCGCTACCTTTCAGGCATCCTCGGTGCCGAGGGCGTGTCCTGCGAAGTGGTCGAGGCCGAGGGCGGCCGCCCCTGCCTCGTCGCGCGCCTGTCGGCCCATCGCCCCGACGAAGGCCTCCTGCTGGTCGCCTCGTCCGATCCGCCGGCCGTCGGGACCACGACCCCCCGCCTGGCCCTGGAGGGCGGCGCCATGGCGGCCGTCAGCCTGATGGCCCTGGCGCTGGTGCGTCGCCGGGGATTCGTTCTGGAACGGGACCTGGTATTGGCAGTCCTGCCTGGGCGCGGTCCTGACGGGGCACCGGTCCTCCGGCACCTTGCCGCCCGGCACCGGGACCGCCTGCGTTGCCGCTACGTCCTGACCCCCGACAGCGTCCCGCCGCGCCGGCCGGGCAATCGCATGCTGGTGGGCATCCAGGTGGCGTCCAAGGCCTGGCTGCGCCTGCGGGTGACGGCCGTCGCCGAACCCTCGGCCACCGGCCCGGCCAGTGCCCCGACGCGCCTGGTGCGCAGCCTGCTGCAGATCGAATCGGGCGTCCTCGGCACCCGGCCCTGCGCACCGGCAGTCGCCTGGCTGGACGCCGTGGCGGCGACCCTTCCTTCGGGCTCAGGGGCGATGCTGCGCGGGATCCAACTGCTGGGGGCGGGGGCCTCGCTGTCCCGCCTGGTGTCGGACCGGGACCTGGCGGCCACCCTGGCGTCGATCAGCCGCGACACGATCGAGATCGTCGGCCTGAAGGCGGGGGAGGCTGCCGGCCTGCCTCCCGGCCGCGCCGAGGCGGAGGTGGCCCTGCGGGTGCTGCCGGGTCGCAGGTTCGAGGAATCCGTCCGCGATCTCCAGAGCCTCCTGGGGGCCGAGGTCCTCGTCGAGGTTCTGGAAGCGGTCGAGGCGGTCGAGATGCCCCATCCCTCGGCGCTCTGGGATCGGATCGGCGACGCGGTCGGTCGCGCCCTCCCCGACGCCACGATGGTTCCCACCCTGTCCGGCGACGCCTGGGACGCCGCAGCCCTGTCCCCCATCGACGTGACGGCCTACGGATTCGGCCCCCTGGCGGTGCTGGACGATGCCCAGCTCTCGGCTCCGGCGAACGGTCCGGGGATTGCTCCGGACGCCCTGCGACGCGGGACCGAGGCGTTCCTTCGCGTGGTATTGGGGACCTGCGTTCCCGATGCCTTTCCCATGGTATGACCGACTCGGCGTTGACAACCCCAGTCGAGGCATCTAAGGTTTTGCCCGGCGAGCACCGAAGGGTTCCAACGATGGCGTTTTCCGACGATCCCAGGCCGAGCGGCTCGGACGACCAGCCCGAGGCCCTCTTCGAGGAATTCGGCCCGGTTTCCGCGTCCGCCGCCGTCCCGGAATCCTTTCCCCAGCTTTCCGGGCCCCATCCCGCCGAGGCTCGGGTCGCGGAACTGGAAAGGGAACTGAAGGAGGTCCGGGACTGGGCCACGCGCATTGCGGCCGACTTCGAAAACTACAAGAAGCGCGTCGAGCGGGAACGGCAGGACCAGATCCGGTTTTCCAACGAACGCCTTCTGAAGGAATTCCTCCCGGTGGTCGACAACCTGCAGCGCGCGCTGGAAGCGGCTGCCCGGAACGGCGAGGCTCCGTCCATCGCGGCGGGCGTCGAACTGGTCATCGCCGAAACGCTGAAGGTGCTGCGCCGCGCCGGTGTCGAGCCGATCGTCGCCCTGAACCTGCCCTTCGATCCCGCGGTTCACGAGGCCCTGCAGCAGGTGGAAACCGACGCGGTGGACCCTGGATACGTGGTGTACGAGGTCCAGCCCGGCTACACCCTTCACGGTCGCGTCCTGAGGCCTGCCCTGGTGTCGGTGGCAGTGCCGCCGGAGGTCACGTCCCCGGGGATGGACCGTTCCGACATCGAATGAAGCCTACAGGCCGATCCGGGTGAGCGCAGCGCGGGCGACTTCCGTGTCGCTGACCTTCAGGAACAGCGTCCCGGACTTGTCGGACGGGTGGGTCCCGCCGTATGCGTACTCGATGTTGACGCCGGCCTCGCCCAGGGCGCGGCTGACGTCGGACAGGCGGCCCGGCTGGTTGTCCAGGGCGACGGCCAGCACGTCGGAATCCAGCACCAGCAGCCCGGTTTCCCCCAGCACGTGGACGGCGACCGCCGCGTTGTCCACGACGAATCGCAAGACCGCGTGGTCCATCGCGTCGGCGACGCTGATGCCGAGGATGTTGATCTTGTTGAGGGCCAGCGTTTCGCAGATCTGGGCCAGCGTCCCCGGCCGGTTGGCCACGAACACCGCCAGTTGCTTCATGGTGTCCATCGCGACTCCTGTTGCGAGCGTGGTAGAATCGACTTCATCCTAGAACGCCGCTCCGGCGCACGTCAAGGAGGCGAGGTGGAAGCACTGTCGGCACGGACCCCGGAACTGTTGGAGGTCCTGGGGCGGTATGCGGGCAAGCGCATGTTCGTCGCGGTCCTCGGCTCGCCCGATCCCGACGGCCTTGCGTCGGCGTGGGCCCTGCGCCTCCTGGCGCGCCATGCCGGCGTCACCATGGACATCCTGACGTTCGAGGTCGTGAGCCGACCCGACAACATGGTCTTCGCGCAGTTGCTGGGGATCCCCTTTCGCCAGGTCACCGGCGTCCTGCCGCGCCTGGGGTTTTCGGCCTTCGCCGTGGTCGATCGGCAGAACGCCCGGCTGCCGGTGCCGCAGCCGAAGCGCCTCCCGCTGCTGGCGCACATCGACCACCACGCGCCGGTGCCCACGGGGGCGGTCTATTCGCAGCAGAACCCCGCCGCGGGCAGCACCTGCACGCTGATGTCGTTCCATCTCGCGAACCTGATGGAGTTGACGCCGATCGATCCGAACGAGGCCTGCCGCCTTGCGACCGCCCTGATGTATGGGATCCGCACGGACACGCTGGACTTCGTGACGGCGCGTGCGGCGGACCACCAGGCGGCCGCCCTGCTGGCGCCTTACGCATCCGCCGAGATGACGCGCACGATCGTCCAGACGCCGCTGGGCAAGACCTTCCTGGAAACCCTGACGACCGCCCTGCGGACGATCCAGACGAAGGGAGGCCTGACGGTGGCCTACGCCGGCAAGGTGGGCCGGCGGGCGCGCGACACCATCGGCGAAACGGCCGACTTCCTGGCCCGTGCCGAGGGCACCAACACGGTCATCGTCTTCGGGTTGGTGAACGGTCGATTCAACGGATCCCTCCGTGCCCAGGACCCGACGTTGGACCCGTACGCCTTCCTGGACGGCGCCCTGTCGTCGCGCCTCGGGTTCCCGGTGGATTGCGGCGGCCGGACGTTCTCGGGCGGGTTCTCGGCGGCGCTGGCGGATGTCGCCGGCGGCAACGAGGAAACCGCGCGCTTGCAGATCACCGAGGCCCTGATGACGGCCTGGACCTCCCGACGGGCCCCAGGTCGGGCTCCCGTGAGGCGCGAGCGGAAGTCCTGAGATACCCGACGCTGCCGTCCCACTTTGCCTGCCCGCCGCGACGATCTCCATTTCGCTCTTGCAAACGGCGTGTGGCTCTCGTACAATCCGGCCGCCTTGGGCCAACGGGCCTATAGCTCAGTTGGTAGAGCCACCGGCTCATAACCGGTCGGTCCCTGGTTCGAGCCCAGGTGGGCCCACAGGACACCAGTGGTGGCCGATGAGATTGACGATCAAGTCCCGTGGAGCAGCCCGCACCGCGACGAAAGTCACGGGGTGTGGGTGGTCCCGGGGCCTGGTCAGCCAACGGCGCCCCAACCCGGGCGCCGTTTTCATATCCACCGCATCCCGTTCGGTTCAACGCATCCCATCCCCCGATAGCCCAAGCCAGGAGGTCGCGCCTTGAAGAGCCTTATCAGCGCCCTGCGTGCCCTGCAGGAAGTGGATCGCCAGCGGATCGACGCCGAAAAGGAGCGCCGCTCGATCACCGAGCGTGTCGATCAGTTGGCCGCGATGCTGTCGGACCTCGAGCGGGAGCAGTCCGACAAGCGGGACAAGCTGCGCGAGGCGGAGCGCTGGTACAAGGAGCGCGAGAAGGAACTGAAGGAAGACAACGAAAAGATCAAGCGGGCCCAGACCCGCCTGAACGCGCTGAGCAAGGCAAAGGAATACGCGGCCGTCCAGCGGGAAATCGAGGCGCTCCGGCGCGGCAATTCGCAGAAGGAAGAAGAAATCCTGAAGCTGCTGGCCGTGATGGAGGAGTTCAAGCGGGCGGTCGAGGAAGAGGACGGCAAGCTGGGTTCCATGCGGGCCGAACTGGCGGCCGAACAGGCGACGACCGGCGTCCGCGTGAAGGAGCTGGACGAGCGCATCGACCGTCTTTCGGTGGAACACACTTCCTACGAGCGGGGCATCCCGCCGGAAGTCCTGAGCCGCTACCGCCGCATCCAGAAGGCGTGGCAGGGCATGGCCGTGGTCCTGGTGGACACGCGGGGCTCCTGCGGCGGCTGCCACCGCTCCATTCCCCCGCAACTCTACAACACGCTGCTGCGGCAGGATTCGCTGCAGGCGTGCCCGTACTGCAACCGGTTCGTGTACGTCGAGTCCGCTCCCGAGGAGCCGGTCCACGGCTGAACCTGTCACCACCCCTCGCTACGTTTCCTTGTCCATGTCGGGGACCCTGTCGCGCCTGTCGGATGACCTGGCGTCGGACCTGGCGGACTGCCACCTGTGCCCACGGCATTGCGCGGTGGACCGGACCGCGGGCCCTGCTGGACGGTGCGGCACGGGTGCGCTGGCGCGTGTCGATGCCGCCTTCGCCCACTTCGGCGAGGAACCCTGCCTGGTGGGGCGAGGCGGGTCCGGGACGATCTTCTTCGGCGGCTGCGGGCTGGGCTGCATCTTCTGCCAGAACGCATCGATATCGCGCGGGGGTGAGGGGCGCGAGATGACGGCCGATGGCCTTGCCGGACTGATGCTGGCCCTGCAGCAGCAGGGCTGCCAGAACGTGAACCTGGTCACGCCGACCCATGTGCTTCCCCAGTGTGTTTCCGCCCTGGATATCGCCGTCCGGCGGGGGTTGAGCGTGCCGCTGGTCTGCAACGCCGGGGGCTACGAGGACCCGGGGACCCTTCGTCGCCTCGACGGCGTGTTCGACCTCTTCCTGCCCGACCTCAAGACGCTGGATGCCGAGCGGGGCCGCCTCTGGTTCGGCGCCCCGGACTATCCTGAGGTCGCCTGCGCGGCCCTTCGCGAGATGCACCGGCAGGTCGGGCCGCTGGTCACGGACGACCGCGGCGCCGCGGTCCGCGGGCTGGTGGTCCGGCACCTCGTGATGCCCGGCGCCACCGAGGACGCGTTCGCGGTGATGGCCTTCCTGGCCTCCCTGGGGCCGGGAGTCGCGGTATCCATCCTCGCCCAGTATCGACCGCTGGCCGGCGCGACAGGCTGCCCCGGCCTGGAACGCCGACCCGCGACGACCGAGGTCGAGGCGGTGATCGCCGAGGCTCGACGACTGGGCCTGCGGATCGTTGGAACGGTGTCCTGAGCCGCGGGGGCAGGCGGCTGGAAAAGCCGCAGACTTGCCGGATACGGGCCGACCCACCTATCATCAGTGCGAACCGGGGATGCGAGGTCCCATGGTCTGCCCTGCATGTGGACACGAGCAGTCCGAGTCCTTCGAGTGCTCTTCCTGCGGAATCGTCTTCGCGAAGCATGCCGATCACCAGGCTCGATTGCGCGAAAGCAGGCAGCACGTGGTGACCGGCTGGCGCCGCAGCCTGGGGGTTCCCTCTCGCGCCGTCCGGTCGCTGGCGGGCCTGGGAGCGCTGGGCATGGCGGTGCTGATGTACCTGAACGGCTCGGCCCTGCGGGCGTTCGGGCCCTACGTGGCGATGGTGCTGTTCGGCCTGGCGGGCCTGTACCTCCTGGTGTCCTTCCTGGAACGCATCACGCTGGGACGCCTGGTGGTGGAAACCCTGGTCCTGGGACTGGCGTCGGCGGGGCTGTTCGTGGCTCTGCCAGACGTCTTCTCGCTGGGCAAGCCCCTGTATGAAAACGCCATCCACGAAACGCTCCCGGCCGAGGCCCGCGGGTACCTGGGGGTCGCCCGGGCGCACGTCGCGGCGATCGGCCGGTTCCTGGACACCGACGAGGCGCCCTCCCCGGTCGAGGTCGAGGCGTTGATCAAGGGCCTGGACGCCCGCGAGGCGTTCGTCCCGGGTTTCGAGCGCCTGCCGCCGAAGGACCAGGGGCTGTTCCAGGGGCCCTACCTTCGGCTGCGCGCGCTGGATCCCCTCCTGGAAAACCTGTCCGACCGCTTTCGCCGAGAGATCCCGAAGGGACCGGCGGCGTGGTTGCCTGCCGTGCTGACGTCCGACGTCCGCTCCCAGTTGGCCCGGGCATCGGCCGAGCTCGACAAGGCCGAGGTCGATGTGGCCCGCCGCGAGGCCCTGGTGGAATCCAGCCGCACCACGGCTCCCTGAGGGGACCGCAGCCCCCCTTCTCCCTGAGGCGACGCCATCCCGGCTCCTTCCCGGGCGCAACCGGCCGCCTGTTCTCCCAGTTCCCGTCCCTCGTACTCCCGTTCCCTGCAGGGGCTCCCCGCCGAAAGGAAGGCGCGGCCTGGCCTCGGCCATGCCACCGGGGCGGGACGATTCGATCCTTTCGCGAGTCGGGATGGGTTCTGGGGAGGGGTGAAAGCGGGCGGCCCGGCCTCACGACCGGGCCGCCCGAAACGGCATCAGGTGGGGATCAGTTGGCGCCGCAGCCGCCCGCAGGGCCCTTGGCGTCGCCGGACAGCGTCTTCGCGCAACCCTTCAGGTCCGCGTTGTAGGCGCAGAAGTTCTTCTTGATCTGCTCGGCGGCCACACCCGAGAACTGGTTCTTGTTGTTGGCCAGCCACGTCGGCGAGGCGCCGATGCCGAGGTCCTTGGCCAGTTTCAGGTTTTCGGACAGCAGCTTCTTGCCCTCGGGGCCCGACGCGCACTTGTCGATGACCTTGGCGTCGATGCCGCCGGTGGCGCACTTCTGCCATTCGGTCGCGCGGATGTCCGCGTTGCGGCAGAGGACGTAGTCCATGTACTTGGCGCCCTTCGGGTAGTTCTTGATCACGCACAGCTCGCGAATGTCCTCATCGACTTCGCCCTGGCCGTGCAGCGACTTGAAGGAACCGTCGGGCAGCTCGTCGGCGATGTAGTTGATGTTGAAGGCGATCGAGTCGTCCTTGAAGGCGTCCAGGACTTCCTTCATGGCGTTCAGGGCCTTCACGCCGAAGGGGCACTGGGCCATGACGAACACGTCCAGTTGCTTCGCCTTCGCTTCGCGGCAGACGACCTTGCCCTTGCAGGCGTCGTCGGCGCAGTCGATCTTGCCATTGCCGTCGTCGTCGATCTGGTTGTCGCAGATCTCGGCGGTCGGGTCGAACTTCGCGCCGATCTGCAGCAGCTTGTACTCGCCGGCGTCGGCGACGAAGCGCTGGACCTGCTGGAAGCCGGGATCCTCGGCAACGATCGGGGCGAACAGGAACGCGGGCAGCAGCTTGGCGCCCTTGTCCTTCAGGCCGTCGTACAGCGCCTTGCCTTCGGGCGTGCCGTAGTCAACCGTCTTGGCTTCCAGGCCGGGGAACATGTTCTTGAGCTGGCCCAGGATGCGGTCCGGGAAGCAGTCCTTGCAGCGCGCATCGGACAGGACCGTCAGGGGGATCTTCTTGGGCTCGGGGATGTTCTTGCAGACTTCCGGCTTCGCGGTCGCGAACTTGCCGCAGATCGCGCGGATGAAGTCGTTTTCGGTCCGGCCACCCTCGTACTTGGCGCCGGCGAGGAACATCGTGGGGGATCCGCGAGCGCCCTTGTCCTTCGAGACCTTGAACGAGGCGGACAGCAGGGCCTTGCCTTCGTCGCCGTCCGCGCACGCATGGATCTTCGCGCCGTCGGCCTTGACTTCAGTCGCGCAGGCGTCGAAGTTGGTCGGGATGTCGCGGGCGTTCTTGTTCATGCAGATGATGATGTCCATCCACTTGTCGGGCGCGTTCTTCATGGCGCAGACCTGAAGCAGGTCGCCCTTGATTTCGTTGTCGCCGTGCATGGAGGTCAACTGGCCGGGCGTGGCTTCGTCGCCGATGAAGTAGACCTTGAAGTCCACTGCCTTGCCCAGCTTGTCCAGCACCGGCTTGAAGCCGTTTTCAACCTGCACGCCGAAGGGGCACTGGGCCATGACGTGCATCGTGAATTCGACTTTTTCCTTGGGCTCGGCGCCCGCCTTCCCGGCGGCGTCCGTTCCCGCCTGCTCCTTGCAGCCGACAACCGCGAGCATCGCGACCGTGGCCACCAGCATCGACCGGATCTTCATTGTCCAACCCTCGTTAAAGAGACACCCTACCCAAAGAACGGGTCGGGGAAGTTTATTCCCTGGGTGTCCTGGAAGCAAGCGCTTTGTTGTGGCGGGCCTGGATGGAAGCGCTGACCGAGGCGGCGTACAGGAAGATGTTGGCCGAGTAGAAGGTCCACAGGATGACCAGCAGCGGTGCCGCCACGGACCCGTAGAGGACGCCGAAGGAGGCGATGCGCGTGACGTAGAACTCGAAGGCCTCCCGGGCGACTTCCCAGAGCACGAAGAAGACCCCCGCGCCAGCCAGCGCCGCGGCCAGGCGGATGCGCACGAGGCCGGGGAGGTACAGGGCGGCGAGGAATCCCAGCGGCACGGGAAGGTAGGTCAGGAGGGCGTCCAGGACGGCGCTCTCGCGAAGCAGTTCGTCCAGCGTGGCGCCACGCCAGGCCAGCAGCATCGAGTCGGCCATCGTCATCCCCTGGTGCAGGGTGAAGACGGCGACGCCCGAGGCGACCAGCAGCGCCGAAAACAGGGCGCGCGACACCAGGAACTTCCGTCGCCGGGCCAGGCCGAAGATGTCGGCGATGGCGTGTTCGAGGGCCCCGAAGGCCATCGAGGCGCCGAAGAGCAGCACCACGCCGCCGATGATCCCGAAGGAGGTGCGACGGGCGACCAGAGCGGCCACCACCTCGCGGACCTTTTCGCCTTCCACCGGCGTGAAGGAGCGCAGGGCGTCGGTGACCTGTCCGGCGAGCCAGTCCACCTGCGCGGCCTCCGGGCCCAGGATCATCGCCAGGTAGCCGGCGGCCGAAACGAGCAGGATGACGAACGGTGCCAGCGAAAGGAGGCCGAAGAACGAGATCGAGGCCGCGTGGTCCAGTCCGCGGGCGTCCACGTAGATCCGGAGCGCCTCGGCGGCCGTCCGGGCGGCGGTCCCGAGGGCGCTTGCCGCGGAGCGGAGGACGCGCACGATGGACGATGCGCGGGCCGGGGGCGCAGCGGACGCCGGCGCGGGCCCGTTGTCATCCTTCGGAGTCGGCACTTCGTCCACCGCCTGCCCTGTCCTGGATCCGGGTGAAGCATAGGATGGACGGGGCGATCGGGACAAGGCCCAGGAGGAGATCGGGAGCAGGAGCGGGTACGGGCTCGGGTTCGGGTACGGGTACGAAGTGGCAGGTACCGGGAACGCTACCGCCAGTCGGGGGTTCCCCAGGGCTCGCCTTTGCCGGTGACCGGGAACTGGTAGCGGCCGTCCTCGGTCATCAGGAACACGCGCCAGGCGCCGGCGCGGTCCGACAGGAACACCAGCCAGCGTCCGTCGGGGGACCACGCGGGATCCTTGTTGCTGCCCTGCTGCTGGGTCAACCGGTTGATGTTCCCCGACATATCGACGGTGAACAGGTCCGACACGAAGTCGTCCATGCCCGCGAACGCCACCAGGCCGGTGGGGCCGAACCGCGGCGACGTGTTGTACGAGCCGCGCATGGTCAGGCGGCGCTCGCCGGTGCCGTCGGCGTTCATCAGGTAGATCTGGGGGCGCCCGGTCTTGTTCGAGCAGTAGGCGATCGATCGTCCGTCCGGGGACCACGAGGGCGTGACCTCGTCCCACTCGGACTCGGTGAGGCGCTTCGTGATGGCGCCGGTCTTCGGGTCCAGCAGCACCAGGTCCGATTGGCCGTCCATGTCCACGGACGCCACGATCCGCGACCCGTCCGGCGAGAAGGCCGCGCTGCGGTACTGGTGCTCGTCGTGCGTGACCCGCCGATCGTCCACGTACACCTGGGGGAGGCCCGACAGGAAGGACGTGTACAGCACGCCGCCGCCCGGGGCCCACCGGGGGAACATGTTCGACGACTTGTTGTCGATGATCGTCCGCCGTCCGCTGCCGTCCATGTCCATCGCCTGGATGGCCCGCTCGAACCCGGGGAGCTTCAGCGACAGCAGCACCTGGGACCCGAAGATGCCCGGCTTCCCGGTGATGGCCTCGATGATGCCGTTCACGAAGGCGTGGACCGCCCGACGGACGTGACCGGGCGCCACGTTCGTCGCCGTCGATCCCTTGACCGCGATGGCCTTGTGGTCGCCCACCGAGGCCAGCCGGAAGCGCAGGTCGATCCCCGACGCGCCCTTCGACACGGCCACCGTCACCAGGTACTTCGCCCCGACGTTGAACCAGTCGTCCCACCGGGGGGACGCAGGGTCGGCAGCGGCCGGATCGCCCAGGAAGGCCGCCTTGTCCAGGACCTTGAAGAAGCCCGACAGCGTCAGGTCCTTCGCCAGGACTTCGTCGATTTCCTTGCAGGAACCCTGGGCGCCGTCGATGCAGGCGAACGGCGATACGGCGATCGGGTCCAGGGCGCGGGCCGAGGGTCCCACCACCACGTGGATCGATTCGAAGAGGTCCTTGCTGTCCGGACCCCTCGAAGGTTCGGAGGTTCCCGCGGCCGGGGGCGCGGCGGGCGTTGCGGGCGCCTGGGCGAACGGCCCCGGGCCCACCGGGATCACGGTGAGCGCGCCGGCCAGCAGCAGGGACTGCACGAGGTTTCGTCGGGTCATGGCACCTCCGGAGGACGACCGCCAGGCACCCGGAAACGGCGGGGCGGCCGATCGATTCCCGATCGTCGCACGGGGCCGGCGGAAACGTGAAGCCGGGAGCGGAGCTGGATGCGATCGCCGGCGGGGGGCCGGATCACGACGTCGGCGGGTCGGCCTTGCAGATCAAGGGGCAATTGGTGCGGCCCGCCGCGGTGCACTGCTCGATGCACGTGGTGGCGCTGGTGCCGCAGACGTACCCGCAGTTGCGGGCCGCGGCGGCCTTGGTGCAGGTGTCGAGGCATGCCTCGGTGGTCCCGTTGCACGTCGTGTTGCAGAACGTCGCCTGGTCGCTGAAGACCCGATCGCAACGGTCCTGGCACGAGAAGGCCGCGGCGCGATAGACGATCTGGATGCGGTCCGAGTATTCCAGCGGCGTCTTGAACTGGATCGCGTTCTCGACGCGTTCGGCCTGCGTCACGTAGAACAGCGGGCACACGGGCGAGTTCGGCACCAGGAAATAGTCGCCCTCCGCGGCGGCGTTCTGCGCGAACTTCATGGGCAGGCAGTTGCCGCCCGCATCGACCTTCGCGCAGTTGCCCTTGGCGTCGTACTTGTACACCTCGATGAACTCGCCCGAGGCGCACATGGCGGCGCAGCCCGGCTTGCCGTTGAAGGCATTCTGGCAGGTGGTGAAGCAGTCCGACGCCCCGCAGGCCTTCTGGCAGTTGTCGCGGTCGTTGAACAGCGACTCGCACTTGCCCTGGCACGACCACTCCAGCGGCCGCGGCAGGCAGACCTGCGTCAGCAGCGGGATGACCAGGTTCGCGATGTTTTCGAGCGCCGGCTTGAGGCCCGCGTCCGAGCAGATGTTCGAGAACTGGCCGTAGCTGCCCAGGCCGAACGCCTCGGCGACCTCGGCGACGCGGATGCCCAGGTCGGCCTTGCCGCTGGTGCTGAGGCATCCGTAGGTCAGGGGGGCCGTGTACGGCGCCGACACGTCGCACTTGCAGTCGAAGTAGCGGGAAGTGACCGACTTCATGTCGCTGGACGGACTGGTGGGCGAGCCGAGGATGATTCCGCCATTGATGGCCGCGAACACGACCTGCGCCGGGTCGGGCTTGAGGCTGCGCAACTGGTTCACGAAGCGGGCGGTGGAATACAGGGGGCACTTCTTGACGTCGAACTTGTTGTTGGTCAGGCACGCCGCCGGGTTGCAGTCGCCCGCCGGGGTGCAGCCCAGTTCGTCGCGCTGGCAGGTGCACCGACCGTACTCCTCGGCCGGGATGACGTTGTCGAACGTGCCCGCGGACTTTTCGTATTCGGGCGCCGAGCAGTCGTCCTCGTCGCCGACCGCGACGATCAGCAGGTAGGCCTCGTCGCGCAGGAACTTCTTGGCCTGGTCGGCGTTTTCGCCCTCGGGATCCAGGGCCATCCAGGCAGCCCGGAGGGGTTGCTCCTGGTTGCCGCAGACGTTGTCCTGGTGGGCGCCGACGGTGGCCATGCACTTGAACAACAGTTCGAAGACCTTGGAGCGCGCCATTTCACGGGCCGCGAAGTCCTCGGCGGAGTCGGTGGTCGGCAACTGCTTCCACTTGGGATCCCATTCCGGATCGCCGCCCCAGCGGCCCGCGATCCATTCCTTGAGCCACTGATCGGCCACGGTGTTGTTCAACATCGTCGGGCCCTGGGCGAGCGGGGGGCATGCGAGGGTGGCCGGCGGCCGCAGGCAGCCTGCGAGGTTGCCGGTGGTATCCGGGGAGTTGCACCGGTAGGAGGGCTCGCCGAACCGGGCGATGCACCGGTCGGTGCAATCGTACTTGCCGTCGCAGGCCAACACGCACAGGAAACCCTGCTTCGGGAACCGGGTGCCGCAGTCGGTCTGGCACTCGGTGAGGGTGCTCTGGGCGCAAACGGACTGGCATCCGGCCGCATCGTGGAGGAAGGCCTCGCACTTCTGCTGGCACGTCCAATCCGATACGCAGACGGTCGCGCACTCGTCCTGCTTGGAAACGGTGCCACAGACGTCCAGGCAGGAACCGGAGGCGGCATCGCACTTCGCCTGGCACTGCGTCGCGTCGGCAATGAGGTCGGTACAGACGGCGGCGCATTCGTGGCCGCGGCAGAGGGTGGCGCAGTCCACCGCACTGGCCAGGGTGAGGTTCGCGGAGCAGGCGTCGGTGCTGCACGTGCCGGATTCACACATGGACAACTGGGTGCCCGTCGAGGCGGTGGAACAGCCGTCGGGCTGGCCGAACACCCGCGCGCACTTCGCGGGGTCCGAATTCGGGTCGCACTTGTATCGGCACGCCGATGACATCGTGAACAGGAAGTCACCCGGGTACTTGTCGTCGGCGCCCTGGGCCTTGACCTCGGCCGACGTGTCGCAGGTCCAGAGTTCCGAGGCGGCGGACCGGTGCTCGCACACCCAGCTGGCCGCGTCCGGCAGAGGGTTTCCCGGGTTCTGCGTCGACCAGGCCGCGCACTGGCCGTCGTTCTGGCACGGGATGACGCGCTTTTCGACGCACTCGGGGGGGACGTCCGTCGCCGGGGTGTAGACGAATTTCCCGCGGTTGGCGGTCGGCCTTCCCTTGGCGCAGACGTTGGTCGTCGTGACCGCCAGCTGCATGTCGATCGCGGTGTACTTCTGGAAGACTTCAAGGAAGGCCCTGAAGGACGACGCCAGGCTTTGCTGCTCCTGGCACATCGACGGGGAGTCATCGACGACCCACAGGATGTCCAGCTTGGCCGGCTTGCCGCGGTCGCGCAGTTCCTGGACCTGCACCTGGTACGACGACGTGAGGTTGCGCACCGGCACATCGTTGCACGCCACCGCGGCCAGCGAACAGGCCATCAAGGCGGCGAAAGCGCGAATCTTCATCGGGATACCCCTGCAAGCGCTCAGGGTTGGAGTGTACCGGACCTGCAGGCAACCGGTCAAGACGGGATCCTCCCCCCGCGGCTTCCGGATGAGCCGCATCGGTACGGGAGGTTACGGGATTCATCCCGCGGGATCGGGGCGGACGTCCGCGGCAGGCGCCTGCGGGGCGGCCCGGGTAGTGAACCGATCCTTGCCGCCGAGGTGGCCGGAACAGACCGGGAAAGCGCCGCGCGCGAGGTCGGCCATGGCCGCGGTCAGCAGGCGGATGTCCCACTGGGCGTGCTCGTCCTCGCGCAGCCGGCTGACGTGGTAGAACTCCCGCAGGTTCAGCGTCCACAGGCAGCGGCGCCGATGGGCGTTCAGCAGGGCATACGCCGATACCGGGTCCCCGGGCCCGCCCAATCGGGCGACCATCGCGGACGCCTCGTCGGCGCCTTCCTGGAGGATGTCCGAAAGGCCGGCCTCGGCGATCGCCGGGGGGATCGTGATGCCCAGGGCGGCATCGTAGGGCCAGGTCGTCAGGCTGGACATGCGGTGGCGCTTCATCTGCCCGAAGGCCGCGGCGGACACCACCATCTCGAAGGTCATCGAGGCCAGTTCGAATTCCCGGGGCAGCGCGTCGTGGACGCCCAGGCGTGCCGTGACGGCGCGGTACAGGCGGGTCCGGCCGTCAGCGTCCAGGGAAAGGACGGCCGCCATCGCGGACGGGTAGTCGGTCCCCAGCGTCGGCACCGCCAGCGCCGCCAGGATCCGGGCGTCCCCGTCGGTGGTGGCGTTCACCAGGCGGACGCCGGTGGAGAACGGGTCCGCGGGGTGATCGACAGGCGCCTGCGCGACCGCCGGGCCCAGCAGGGACCGGACGGAGGCGGCGATGTCGGCCTCGCGCAGAAGGTGGTACGGCCCGGGCGTCATGTACCGCAGCAGCGACGGCGCCACCGGCTTCGCGACGGCCAGGAAGGACCGGGCCAGGTCGCGCAGCTCGGCCAGGGGACTGGAGTTCAGGCGCAGGACCAGATGTTCCAGGGACCGGGCGTTGCAGGTCATTCCCAGCTGCCCGTGCACCGCCAGGGGCAGCGCGTACCGGGCGTCCTCGCCGGCCATCTTGTCCGGAACGCCCGAGGCCATCAGCCGGGCGACCAGCAGCGCGTAGCGCGAAAAGGCCCGGCTGACGAACTCGGTGAACTCGCCCGCAAGGCCCTTCGATTCGACCTCCTCGGGAATCGCGTAGTCCTCGCCCAGGCGCACGTATCGTTGGGATTTCTCGGTGTACGACGCCAGCCGGTGGGATTCGAGGGCCTCGATGGCCAGGCGGGACACCTCCAGCACGTCGAAGTTGAACACCGCGTGCTCGGCCACCGAGGCGTGGCCCAGCCCGAACACGATCCGCTCGTTGGACGCCCGGGCCTTGTCGACCTCCAGGCGGGACACGCGGCGCAGCTCGCCGACGGGCCTCGAATCCCGGCTGATGCGGGCGTAGGCGGCCGACACGGTCTCGGGGGTCAGTTCGATCGGTTCGGGATGCAGGGCGGCCAACTCGCGGAGAAGGTCCGCATCGACATTGAACCCCGCCAGGTCCACTCGGGCCACGATCGCCTCCTCGCTGGGGCCTCCGGTCGGAGGGAACGGGATGCGACCGGGGATGGGTGTACGGTAGCGTCGGGTGGCGGTCAGGTCAACCGGCTTGGGGCAGTGGCGATGGCTTCCCCAGCGCCGGCGCGAGGAGGAGCCCTTCGACCAGGATCGCTGCGAGGGTCGGCCCCGGGATGACCTCGCTTCCCGACAGGGTCAGGTTCATGTAGTCGGGAAGCAGCGGGCGGCTGCAAAGTGCCAGGGCGGCCAGGGCCAGGGCCCACGTGAAGCCGCGGGCGGAAGGAGGGCCCTGGTCGATCGCGAGCAGGAGCGGGGGGACGAGGAAGAGGAAATAGTGCGACCACGACAGACCGGGCGCCAGCAGCATCAGGACGAACAGGTGCGCCTCGAGCCGTGCCGCGCGCCCCTCGGGCCCGGCAACCGGAGGGATGCGGCGCAACGACAGGGCGGCCGCGATTGCGCCCAGGGCGAGGAGGCCGCTGGACACGAGGGTCGCCCTCAGCCCCGGGTCGATGAGTCGCCAACTGAGCACCGCTTCGGCCGGGGTCTGGAACCGGGTCACGAAGGCGAGAAGGGAGTGGTTGTTGTAGGCGACAAGGACTCCGTTCCCGACCTCCCCGATTCGGTCCAGGTAGGCCGCATTCAGGTCGATCCCGGCGACCGCCAGCGACAGGCCGGCCAGGGCCGCGAAGCCGAGCGCCAGAGCGACGCATGAACGTGCCGAACCCCGCGCCAGGAAGGAGACGCCCAGCAGGATCGGCGACAGTTTCACGAAGCCAGGTACCGCCAGCACCAGGCCGGCCGGGATGTGGCTCCCGCGACGTTCCAGCCAGAGCGCCAGGAGCACCAGGAAGAAGAAGAGCGGGGTCGTCTGTCCAATCCAGAGGCCGTATCGGACCGGCTCGAAGATCGACAATCCCAGCAGGAAGAAGGCCCATGCCGCAGGCCGGCGCAGGCGCGGCGCGTACATTCGCAGCGCAAGCTCGAACCCGCCGGCGAGGGCCAGCAGCGAGAGGAAGAGCCATGCCAGGCGAACCGCCTCGAAGGGCAGGGCAGACAGGGGTGCGAATCCCCAGGCAACCAGCGGCGCCTGGACGAAGGGGTGACAGAAGCCCCGGAAACCGATTGTCCTCGCGGCGGAAAGGAACGACTCGGATTCCACCCGGTGGAACTGTTCCTGGTCGTGCGCGTAGATGGCGCCTGCCTGGCCCGTGCGCACCAGCTGGCCGGCGATCACCAGGGACGCCAGATCCTCCCCCGCCGCAACGGTCACCAGGTCTGGCAGCGTCCAGAATGCGAACACGCCGAGCGCCGCGGCGCAGGCCAGCCATTCCACGGCCCGCGTCGGCCCCATGTTGGCAAACCCTTTGAATTGCATATGAAATTCCGGGGGCCGCAGTCCGGTCGGATTCTAGCAGAGTCGCCGATCGTGTCAAGGAAGGTCGGCCGGCGCCCGGCCGGGAGTTCCAGTCGGCACATCATTTCAGGATCTTGTCCCGATCGGCGTCCACGGAGAGTGGTTGGGTGGTGCTAGAATGCCGGGGTCGCGGAGGGGGCCATGGCGCGGCGACTGACCTGGTGCGAAATATCCCTGGGCGCGCTGCAGGCCAACCTGGCCGAGTTCCGCCGCCTGGTGGGCCCGGCGTGCCTTCTGGCGCCGACCGTGAAGGCGAACGCCTACGGCCACGGGCTGGTGCTGGCGTCGAAGGCGTTTGCCGAGGCGGAGGCCGACGTCCTCTGCATCAACGACCTGTGGGAGGCGTCGATCCTGCGGGAGGCGGGGCTGGCGCTGCCGCTGCACGTGGTCGGCCGCGTCACGCCGGAACAGGCGACGGAAGCGTTCGGGCTGGGCGTCAGCCTGGTGGCCTACGACCGGGACCTGCTGGACGCGCTGGACGCGGCCGCAGCCGGCTCGGGGCGGCGGATCGGGGTTCACCTGAAACTGGAAACCGGCACGAACCGGCAGGGTGTCGGCCTGGACGAGGCGCGGCTGCTGGTGCGCCATGCGTCCGGCCTTCGAGGCGTGGCGGTCACCGCGGTGACCACCCACTTCGCCGATGTCGAAGACACGACGGATCACGCGTACGCGCGCCTGCAACTGGCGTCGTTCAAGGCGGGACTGGCGGCCCTGCGGGCCGAGGGGCTGCCGGAACTGAAGGGCGACATCGCGAACTCGGCGGCGACGATCCTGTGGCCCGAGGCCCACCTCGACATGGTCCGGGTGGGGATTTCGGCGTACGGGATGTGGCCGTCGCCCGAAACGTTCGTGTCGGCGACGCTGACCCACCGGGATCGGGTGATTCTGCGGCCCGCCTTGTCCTGGAAGACGGTCGTGGCCCAGGTCAAGACGGTGCGTGCCGGCGAGTACATCGGGTACGGTCGGACCCACCGGACCACCCACGACACGCGGATCGCGGTGCTGCCCGTCGGCTACTACGACGGGTACGATCGCGGGATGTCGAACGCGGCGTACGTGCTGGTCCGGGGGATGAGGGCGCAGGTCCGCGGCCGGGTGTGCATGAACATGGCGATGATCGACGTCAGCGACGTGCCGGGCGTGCAGGCGGGCGACGAGGTCATCCTGATCGGGCGCGGGGGCGACGACGCCGTGACGGCCGAGCAGGTCGCGGCGTGGGCGGGGACGATCAACTACGAAATCACGACCCGCATCGCGGAGTCGGTTCCACGGATTGCAGTCTGACTGCGCCGTCGATCGGCGGCGCTTTCAAGGGAGGATGCGATGGGCGATTCGAAGGACCTGGACATGACGCGGTCGAGGGCGCTGATGGCCCGGGCCGTGCAGACGACCCCGGGCGGCGTGAACAGCCCGGTGCGGGCGCTGCGATCGGTCGGCGGCGACCCGTTCTTCGCGGCCAGCGGCGAAGGCGCGTGGGTGATCGACGTCGATGGGAACCGGTACGTGGACCTGATCCTGTCCTGGGGACCGCTGATCCTGGGTCACCGGCACCCGGAGGTCGTGTCGGCGGTCCGGGCGGCGCTGGACCACGGGATGTCCTACGGCGCGCCCACGGAAGGCGAGGTGGATCTGGCCGAGGCCCTGCAGCGGGCGATGCCCGGGCTGGAGCGCCTGCGTCTGGTCAACAGCGGCACCGAGGCGACCATGAGCGCGGTGCGCGTGGCCCGCGGCTTCACGGGGCGGTCCAAGCTGGTGAAGTTCGAAGGGTGCTACCACGGGCACGCGGACTTCCTGCTGGTGAAGGCCGGTTCCGGGGCGCTGACGTTCGGCGCGCCGGACAGCGCGGGCGTGCCGGCCGAGTTCGCGGCTCACACGATCACGCTGCCCTACAACGACCCGGAGGCGCTGGTGCGCGCGTTCGCCGAGGCCGGCGACCAGATCGCGGCCGTCATCGTGGAACCGTACGTCGGCAACATGGGCGTGGTGACGCCGACGCCGGAGTTCGCGATTGCGTTGAACACCGTCCCGCGGCAGCACGGGGCGCTGCTGATCTGCGACGAGGTGATGACCGGCTTCCGGGTCGCCTGGCATGGCGCCCAGTCGCTGCTGGGCCTGACGCCGGACCTGACCTGCCTGGGCAAGATCGTCGGCGGCGGGCTGCCGGTGGGGGCCTACGGCGGCCGGGCTGACGTGATGGCGATGGTGTCCCCGGTCGGCCCGGTCTACCAGGCCGGGACGCTGTCGGGCAACCCGCTGTCCGTCGCTGCGGGACTGGCGACGCTTCGGGTGCTGGAATCGACGGATCCCTACCCGGCCATCGAGCGGTCCGCGGCGCGCCTGTGCGACGGGCTGAAGGCGGCCGCCGATGCCGCGGGCGTCGTCGTCACGATCAACCGGATCGGGTCCATGTTCACGGTCTTCTTCACCGGCGAGGCCGTCACGGACCTCGAATCGGCGAAGCGCAGCGACACGAAGATGTTCGGGCGCTGGTTCCACGAGATGCGCCGACGGGTCGTGTCCTTGCCGCCGTCGCAGTTCGAGGCCGCGTTCCTGTCGGCCGCCCATGGCGCCGCCGAAATCGATCACGTGATCGCGGCGGCTCGCGAGGCGTTCGCGGCTCTCTGACGACGCGGGTCCCGGGAGGATGGACGATGGCCGATCAAGTGCACGTTCAGCCCTGGCGGCGCGTCGGCGAAAAGGGCGTGACCGACTACCGCATCTTCCGCATCGCGGACGAGATCTACGCTCGGCCCGATGGCGCCGGGGAATTCGGCTTCTACGTGATCCTGTCCGTCGACTGGGTCAACGTGGTCCCGGTGACGCCCGAGGGCAAGGTCGTCCTGATTCGCCAGTGGCGGGCCGGGTCCGACGAGGTGGCCATCGAGGTGCCGGGCGGGATGGTCGATCCGGGCGAGGACCCCCAGCACAGCGCCGCGCGCGAGCTGGAGGAAGAGACCGGGTACCGGTGCGACACGGTGGTCCGCACGGGCAGGTTGCGGCCGAACCCGGCGATCCAGCGCAACTTCCTGCACACGTTCGTCGCGATCGGCGCCCGGCCCGACGGCCCTCCGCACCTGGAGGAACGGGAGGACATCGAGAGCTTCGAGGCCACCTGGGACGAGGTGGACGCGATGATCCGGTCCGGGGCGATCGATCACGCGCTGGTCATCAACGCGCTGCAGTTCGCGAAGCAGGCGATCGCGGAAGGGGTTGGCCGGTGAGCGACGACGCAGACGGGAACGGCAGGTCGCTTCCGGTGAGGGTGCCCCCGGGGGCCTGGATCGACTGGGGGGGCCAGGGCGCGCCCCTCCACTTCGGGCACGCCAACGGCTTCCCTCCGGGGACCTACGGCGCGCTGCTGCGGACCTTCCTCCCATATTTCCGCGTGGCCAGCCTGGAGTCGCGCCCCCTGTGGCCCGGAGCGGACCCGGCGCGCCTGCCCGACTGGTCGCCGCTGGTGGGCGACCTGCAGGTGGCGATCGAGGCGCATCGCTTCCGGGGCGGCGTGGGCATGGGCCACAGCCTGGGTGCGATCACCAGCCTGTGGGCGGCGTCCGAGGACCCGGGCCTCTTCCGGGCCCTGGTCCTGGTGGACCCGTCGTTCTTCGCGGGCCCCCTTTCGTTCGCGTGGAAATGGCTGCAGCGCCTTCGGCGTGTGGACCGCACGCCGATCGTGTCGGGCGCGTTGCGGCGGCGGGACCGGTGGGGGACTCGGGCGGAGGCCCGGGCCGCGTGGCGCGACAAGCCGCTGTTCAAACCCTTCCGGGACGAGTGCTTCGATGCCTACCTGGATACCGGCCTGGCCCAGGATCCCGAAGGGGGCCTCCGCCTGCGTTATCCGAAGGCGTGGGAAGCGGCCATCTTCCGTGTCACGCCGGCGGACCCCTGGGACTGGGTGCGCCGGTCGCCGGTCCCCACGCTGCTGGTCCGCGGCGAACACTCGCACGCGTTGACCCGGGGCGCGATGCGGAAGTTCGACCAGTTGATCCCGCAGGGCCAGTCGATCGAGGTCCCGGGCACCGGGCACATGCTCCCGCTGGAGCAGCCGGGCGCGGTGTCCGACGTCATCCTCCGATGGCTCCAGGAATCGAAGTTCCTCTAGGTCAGCGCAGTCGAACCACCAGCCCGCCGGGCAGCACCCGGACCTTCCCCGCGATCTCCAGGGACAGCAGGGCGGCCTGCACCCGGCCCGCATGCATCCGCGTGGCTTCCACGATCTGGTCCACGTTCCGCGCGCCGGCGGCGATCGCGACCATCGCGGCGTTCGCATCGGGCGGCAGCGCGGCCGGGGGAGGGCCCGGATCCGGATCCCACGGCGTCGGCAGGCCCGGCGGACGTCTGCCCGCCTTCGGCCAGGGCGCCCCGTCGATCCCGGCGAGGTCGGGGACGAAGGCGAGATCGGCCGGGCCGGCGAACACACGGGCGCCGGCCCTGAGCAGCGCCAGCGTCCCCGCCGAGCGTTCGTACCAGGCGTCCCCGGGCACCGCGAAGACCGGGACGCCGATCCCCTTCGCCCGCTCCGCGGTGATCAGGGCCCCGGAGGGCACGCCGGCCTGTACCACGACGATCGCGTCGGCCAGGGCGGCCAGCAGGCGATTGCGCTGCGGGAAACAGAACGGCCGGGCGGGTCCCAGGCAGGGGGCCTCCGACAACAGGCAGCACCCGGGCGTGGCGGCGATGCGGTCGAACATCGTTCGGTGGGAAGGCGGGTGCGGCATCCCGAGGCCGCCGCCGAGTACCGCGATCGTCCGTCCGCCGGCCTCCAGTGCGGCTTCGTGCACGGCCCCGTCGATGCCCAGCGCGCCGCCGCTGGCCGCGATCGCGCCGACCCCGGCCAGCGCGTGCCCGATGCGTCGCGCCATGGCCAGGCCGTAGGCGTCCGGTCGCCGTGTCCCGACCACGGCCACGGTCGGTGTGGACAGGTCGGGGGTTCCCGCGGCGAAGAGCAGCGCCGGCGCGTCGGCAGCGCCGAGGCGCCTTGCGAGGCGGCTGGCGTCGGGGACCCAGTAGGTCCAGGGCGCCTCGCGCATGCGGGTCGTTTCACGCCGCAGCAGGGTGTCCGGGTCGGGGACCGGAGGGGCCTCGTCGGCCCGGGATGTCCACCGGACCAGGAGGTCGCGATGCCGCCGACGCGCCTCCGGGTCGCCGGGATCGCGCAGGTCGGCGGGGGGTTCCAGTCGCAATTGCATCGAGGCCTCCGGGCGGGGTCCTCGGTGGATCGGTGCAGGCGTCGTTCCGTTTCATCCAGGCCCGGGACTGCCCTTGACACCGGACCGCCGTCCATCCCATCCTCCGGGCCCCGACGCGAGGTGCGACGATGTGGCCCTGGGTGATCGAGGAACCGTTCCGCATCGGTTCATACGGCGTGATGATGGCCCTGGGTTTCCTGACGGCCTGGTGGCTCCTGGCCCGTGACCTGCGCCGCCGTGGCATCGATCCGGCCGTCGCCGAATCCACGATCTTCCTGGGCGTCACCTCGGGCCTGATCGGGGCCAAGCTGGCGTACCTGCTCACCGAGGCGCCGACCTTCGAATGGAAGGACCTGGTGTCGGGCAGCGGCCTGACGTGGCACGGCGGGCTGGCGCTCGCTGCGATCGTCATCATCGCGTACTACCTGCTGAAACGCCTGCCCCTGGGCGTGATGGTGGACGCGGTGGCGCCCACGCTGGCCTCGGGGTACGGCTTCGGCCGGCTCGGCTGCCAGTTGGCGGGGGACGGGGACTTCGGGATCCCGTGCCGTCCCGGCTGGTGGCAGGACCTCGTCTGCATGTCCTACCCCCGCGGGATCGTGCCCTCGCCTTGCGACGTCAAGGGGATCGTGTACAACGTCTGCCCGATCAACGCACCGGATCCGACGTGGCTGCCCGTCCATCCGACGCCGGTCTACGAGGCCCTGGGGGCCTTCGCGCTGTTCGGGCTGTTGTGGGCCCTGCGCACGCGGATTCGTCGGCCGGGCCTGCTGTTCGCGATCTACCTGGTGCTGGCCGGCCTGTCGCGCTTTGCCGTGGAGTTCATCCGCCTGTCCGAGGACCGGCCCGACCGCTTCCTGGGCCTGCGGGACGCGCAACTGGTCGCGCTGGGCATGGTGGCGCTGGGGGTCGTCGTGGCGGCGGCGGCGATCGTCCGGAGGCAGCCCCGGACCGCATAGAGTCCTTTAGCGCAACCCCTTCCCGCGCAGGTGCGCGATCAGCCCGGCCGGGTCGTCGGTGATGATCCCGTCCACGCCCAGGTCCAGCAGGCGGTCCCAGGCCGCGGCCCCGTTGGCGGTCCAGACCAGCACCTTCACGCCGGCCTCGTGCAGCGCGCGGACGTCGTCCGCGCCGATCCACTCGTGATGCGGGGCCAGCACCCCGGCGCCTGCCGCCTTCGCGACGCCCACCGGGTCGGCGGGCCGGTTTTCGGCCACCAGCGCAGACAGCGCGATCGACGGGTCCAGGGCCCGCACAGCGGTCAGGACGCGATGGTCGAAGGACTGGATCGTGAGCCGATCGGCGAGACCCGAGGCACGCACGGCCGCGACCACCAGCCCGGCGAGCCGATCGGGCGGCGGCCCGAGGTCCGGGCGGCCTGGAACGGTCTTCATTTCGACCAGCAGGCGAACCGCGGGGCCTGCCCGCCCGGCCGGTTCGCGCAGCAGGGCCAGCACCTCTTCGAAGGTCGGGATGCGCTGTCCAGGGACGGGGATCTGGTCCGGGAAGCGCGGGTTGCGCAGGGTGCCACAATCGAATCGCCGGACCTCGTCGAGGGTCAGCGACCGGATCGGGGCGCGGTCGGTCAGCCGGCGCCCGTCGGGTTCCAGGCACAGGTCGCCGTTGACCAGCGGATCGTGCGACACCACGAGGTGATCGTCGCGCGTCACGGCCAGGTCCAGCTCGATGGCGTCCACGCCGGCCTTCAGGGCGTAGGCGAAGGCGGCCAGGGTGTTTTCGGGGCGCGCGGCCCGGGCCCCCCGGTGGCCGATCACCGCGACGCGGCGCACGGCGTCGGCCGCCGCGCCGCCGGAAGCCTTGGCCGGGGGTCGCGGCGTTTCGCCGGGAGCCCCCGCCGTGGAAACCGACGCCATCACCGTTGCCACCAGCGCGAGGATCGGGGCTGCATGTCGGGTCATGGGCCTCCTCGGGTCGGGGCCTGGGAGCCTAGATTCGCACTCCGCCCGTCACGTCGATGCACGAACCCGTCAGCAGGTCGCAGTCCACGATGTACGCCGCGGTCTGCGCGATCTCGTCGGGCCGGCCCATGCGCCCCACAGGGATGGTGGCGCGGTACTTTTCCAGGGCCTCCGGCTTCATGTCCTTCATCACCATCGGCGTTTCGATGAACCCGGGCGCGATCGCGTTCACGCGGATGCCGTAGCGGGCCAGTTCCCGGGACCACGATACCGCCAGCGCCACCACTCCGGCCTTGGCCGCCGAGTAGGACGTCTGGCCGATGTTGCCGGCCCGGGCGATGGACGACAGCAGGATCAGCACCCCGCCGTTGCCCGATTCCACCATGCGGGCCGCCGCCTCCCGTCCCGTCAGGAACACGCCCGTCAGGTTCACGTCGATGACGCTCTGCCATTGCGCGAGGGGCAGGCGGCTCGCCACCTTGCCCGTTTCCTTGTCGACCTTCAGCAGCATCCCGTCGCGCAGGATCCCGGCGCAGGCCACCACCACGTCCAGTCGCCCGTGCCGGCGCACCGCGGCGTCCATCAGGCCGGACACCTGGGCCTCGTCCCGCACGTCGCAGGGCTGGCCCGACGCCTGGCCGCCGGCCCCCGTGATCGAATCGACCGCCTGGCCGATCGCGGCCTCGTTGACGTCGGCCACGACGACGACCGCCCCGCGACGCGCGAAGTCCTGGGCGATCGCCAGGCCGATGCCCGACGCGCCCCCGGTGACCACGGCCACCTTGCCCTTCAAGTCCATGGCATGCCTCCCGTGTTGTCTGCGGATTCCAGGGAAAGGCTAGCACGCATCGTCCCGCCCGCCCATCCGGGAGGTCATCCGGGAGGTCAGCCGCGGTCGGCAGGCATGTACTTCCGCTTGCGGCCCGTGGCGACCTTCCCCATCGGTCCGTAATGCAGGCTAAGGCCCGTCAGCCCGGGGCAGTCGATCACGACCTGCCGGTCGGTGACGGCCAACTCGGGCGGCGACCTCTGGACCGAATACGCGACGTAGGCCTTCAGCCACATCCGCACGTTCTTGAGGGTGATCCGCAGCGATCCGTCGTCCAGGAACTCCACCTTCGGATCCATCTTGGCGTGCTTCAGCCAGGCGAGGGACAGGACCATCCCCACCCGGTACCCGTGCTCGTCCCAGTACCGGGAGTTGCCGGTGATGTCCTGGATGTCGATGTCGCTGAAGCCCCGCTCGGTTTCCGACACCTTGGACACGTGGCCGTAGGGGTGCGTGTGCACGTCGCCCAGGAACTGGTACTGCGGCCACAGCGAGGCCATGACCTCGCGCTTCAGCGTCAGCGCGGCGGTGGACGCGTGGACCGAGTCGCGGGCCCGCTCGGCCGACGTGTCGATGCCCACCAGTTCGATGCAGTACACGGTCGGGCCGCTGTCGCCGACCTGCACCTGGTGGCCCCACAGGGTGCCGTAGGTTTCGACGCTGGATCGGCGCCGGCCGTCGTGGGCGTGGTCGATGCAGTAGGCCTCGAGGCCCGCCAGCACCAACTGCACCACGGCGTCCTCGGACAACCGGACGTAGTACCCGTTCGGGTTCCGGTCTTCCACCTTGCTCACGGCCGGGCCTCCGCAGCGCCCAGGACGCATTGTGCCGCCTGGGCGCGATCGGGGGCAAGGCGAGGCTTCGCCGGGGGAGTCGGGACCATGACCGGTCCGGTGCCTAGCGCCGACCGCCGCCGATGCGGTGCGTCGTCGTCGCGCGTCCGGACGTGGCGCTGCGGACCCAGGAATCCTGCGCCTGCACGGCGGGGGCCGGGGCCGCCGCGTCGTCGCGCCGCGGGGACGGGATGTTGTAGCGATCGGGCGAGCCGGTGTCCGGGGTCATTTCCACGCGACGGGGTTGCACGGCCTGGCGCGGCGCCTCGAAATGGCGAGGGGGTTCCGGCCGGCGCGGAGGCTCGGAGCGCCGCGGCGGTTCCGCGTAGCGCTGCGGCTCGGGTCGCCGCGGGGCAGCCTCGATCGGTCGCCGCGCCGGTGCCGCGGGCCGCGGGGCCTGTGCCTGCGTCCTGGACGCCGGAGCGCCCACGGCCGCCGCCTTCCGTTCCGCCTTTTCGCGGCCGCGTGCCCGCTCGTCGGCCTTGCGCGCCCGGATCTCGGCGATCCGCACGCCGATCGGGACCTCGAAGCGCTCCGTGGCCTTGCGGTTGTAGTCGAAGCCCTCCAGGTGCTCCCGGGGCAGGCGCGTGTTCAGCGCCCGCTCGATGGCCCGCAGATCGTCCTCCTCCTCGGGGGACACCAGCGTGATGGCCACGCCCAGCGCGTCGGCGCGAGCGGTGCGGCCCACGCGGTGGATGTAGTCTTCCGCCATGTGCGGCACGTCCACGTTGATGACCAGCGCCAGTTCCTCGATGTCGATGCCGCGGGCGGCGATGTCGGTGGCCACCATGACCCGGAACTTGCCGTCCTTGAAGCCCGACAGCGCCTCCGTGCGGCGCGTCTGGCTGCGGTTGCCGTGGATGCGCGTGCAGGCGATCCCCTGCTTTTCCAGCAGGTCCGCCAGCCGGTTCGCCCGGTGCTTGGTCCGGGTGAAGGCCAGCACGCTCTCGTAGTCGGTCTTCGCCAGCAGATCGACCAGCAGCGCCGGCTTCATGTCCTGGGCCACCGGGTACACGTGATGCGTGATCCCCTTGGCCGGCGCGGCCTTCCTGTGGATGTTCAGCGCAACGGGGTTCTTCAGGAGGCCCCGGGACAGTTCCACGATCGGGGGCGGCATCGTCGCCGAAAAGAGCATCGTCTGGCGCCGCGCCGGCAACTGGGCCAGCACGCGCTTGACGTCGGGCAGGAAGCCCATGTCCAGCATGCGGTCGGCTTCGTCCACGACCAGCACGTCCAGGCCTCCCAGGCGCGCGTAGTCGTTCTGCATGTGGTCCAGCAAGCGTCCGGGGGTCGCGACCAGCACGTCCACGCCGCGGCGGAACGCGTCCACCTGCGGGGCCATGCCCACGCCGCCGAACACCGATGCGGCGCGAAGCCGGGTGTGCCGGGCCAGCTCGCCCATGTGCTCGACGACCTGCGCCGCAAGCTCGCGGGTCGGCTCCAGGACCAGCACGCGGGTGGTGCCACGGGGCTTGTCCATCAGCCGGTGCAGGATCGGCAGCAGGAAGGCCGCGGTCTTGCCCGAACCGGTGGCCGCGGCGCCCAGCACGTCGCGCCCTTCCATCAGCGGCGGGATCGCGATGGCCTGGATGGGAGTGGGCTTCGCGAAGCCCATGTCGGTGATGCCGCGCAGCAGGTCCGCGTGCAGGCCGAACTGCTGGAAGGTGCCCACGGGGGCCTCGGGACTGGTAGAACCTTCGGGAACCATGGAAGAATCAAAACTCAAGGTACAGACTCCTTTGCCCTTCCATCGAGGGATGGGGCGTTGCATCGGCGGGCGTCATTGCCCGTCCGGTTCCGGCTGATGTTGTTGAAGCAAACGGAGGGATCGCCGGAAGAGGCCACCGTCTTGCCGCCCACGGGGGGTCGGCTTCGAAGGCACTATGCGCCTTCACGGGCGGTTTGGCAAGTTCGTGGGCCGGGATCCGGGGATCCGCGACCGGGAAGAGGCTCCGCTCTCGGCAGACTGCGCGGGGGGCCAATGCTGCGGCGACTGCCTTGACCTGTAGGCCCAGGCGCCTATCCTTGGGTAGATTCGAATCAACGGTCCGCGTGCGGGCGGAGGCCATCCGAGGGAGTTCGGAGGTCGGACCTCGGGAGACCGCGTCCCTGGAGCATGAACGAAGAGGGTTGGGATGGCCCCGTCCGGTGCAGAGGTGGGAGCGCCTCGCTATGGCGAGAACTTCCTGAACACCGTCATCAACACGGTGGCGGACCCGATCTTCGTGAAGGATCGGCGGCATCGGTGGGTCGCGTTGAACGGGGCCTTCTGCCGGTTCATGGGCTACCGGCGCGAGGAGCTCCTCGGCAAGTCGGACCCCGACTTCTTCCCGGCTCCGGAGGCGAGGGTCTTCTGGGCTCGGGACGACCAGGTGTTCATCGACGGCGGCGAGAACGTCAACGAGGAGAACTTCACCGACGCGAGCGGCTATACCCACGTCATCGTCACCAAGAAGACGGTCTTCACCGACGAGCATGGCGACAGTTTCCTGGTCGGCGTCATCCGGGACGTCACCGAGCTGCGACGCACCCAGGAGGAGCTGATCGAGCACCGCGAGCGCCTCGAAGACCTCGTGCGTCGGCGCACGTCGGAACTGTCGGATGCCAACGTCCGGTTGCGGGAGGAGATCGCGGAACGCCAGCATGCGGAGGCGGAGCGCCTGAAGCTGGAGATGCAGATCCAGCAGGTGCAGAAGCTGGAAAGCCTGGGGATCCTGGCCGGCGGCATCGCCCACGACTTCAACAACCTGCTGGCGGGCATCCTGGGCAACGCGGACCTTGCGCTGTCGGAGTTGCCGACAGATTCGTCCGCGAGGGGATTCGTGGAAGAAACGAAACGCGCGGCCATCCGCTCAGCCGGCCTGACGAACCAGATGCTCGCGTACTCCGGCCGCGGCCGCTTCGTGGTCGATGTCGTCGATCTGAACGCCCTGGTCCAGGACCTGTCCGGCCTGCTTGCCGTGGGAACGGCCAAGAAGGTCGAAACGCGGTTCGAGTTCACCGAGCCCCTCCCGGCCGTCGAGGTCGATGTCTCGCAGATCCGCCAGGTGGTGATGAACCTGATCACCAACGCATCGGAGGCCATCGGCGACGAGGTCGGGACCCTCACCATCCGGACCGGCACGAGCCTGTGGGGCGGTGGCCTGGTGCCCGGCATGGTCATCGACGAGGAACTTGCGCGGGGACGATACGTGTACCTGGATGTCGAGGACTCCGGCTGCGGCATGACCCCGGACACCCGTTCGCGGATCTTCGATCCCTTCTTCACGACGAAGTCCGCCGGCCGGGGCCTGGGGCTCGCGGCGGTGCTCGGCATCGTCCGGGCCCACCGGGGAACGATCACGCTGAACAGCGAGGTCGGTCGAGGGTCCACGTTCCGGATCCTGCTGCCGGCGACGGATCGACACCCGACGGAACCGGCCTCCGGGCCGGCGGTGCCCCGCGAGAAGGCGTGGCGGGGGACCGGCAAGGTGCTGGTGGTCGATGACGACGAGATGCTGCGCCGCATGATGCGCATGATGCTCGAGGGCGCCGGGCTGGAGGTCGTCACGGCCTCGGACGGCCGCGAGGCGATCGACCAGTTCCGCCGGCACCCGGGGGAAGTCGCCTTGATCCTGCTGGATCTGACGATGCCGACGATGAGCGGGGCCGAGGCGCTGTCGGAGTTGCGCGCCATCCGGCCCGACGTCCGGGTGATCCTCACCAGCGGGTACAACGAGGGCGACGTGGTCGAAGGTGCCAACGATTTCCTCCACAAGCCCTTCACGCAGAAGATCCTGCTGGAGAAGGTCCGACGAGGCCTGGAGGCATAGGCGGCGGAACGGGTGGGGTGGGGCCCTCCCGCTCACCCGGGTTGACGAGGCATGGTGGACGGGCCCGCGAGTTCCAGCCAGGACGGCGCTTCCGACGCGATCGTGACGGGCCTTCGTGTGCTCGACGCCAGCCCGGCCGCCACCGTGGTCCTGGGCCCTGACGGAACATGCCTCTACGCGAACCGTCGCGCGGAGGACGTGCTGGGCACGACCCGGGACGGGATCGCCGCGCTGCTGGGTACCGCCTCGCCGACGAACGGGCGGGATGTCGGCCCGCTTCCCCCCGACTCCCTGCCCTGGGCGGTGGCGTCGCGCACGGGCGAGCCGGTACGCGGCATCCGGCTGGTGTACGCCGGGCCGTCGGGCGCCCAGCGGATCCTCGAGGTCGCCGCCTCGCCCCTGCTGGGCGCCGCGGGTCAGGTCGAGGCGGTGGCCGTCGTCCTTGAAGAAGTGACGAAATCGATCGAGGCCGAGGAGTTCTTCCGGACGGCGTTCCAGACCAGCCCGGATGCGATCAACTTCAACCGGTTGCCCGATGGCGCCTACATCGACGTCAACGAGGTCTTCACGACGATGACCGGCTGGAGCCGGGAGGAGGTGGTCGGTCGCGATCCCCTGGAGGTCGGCATCTGGGCCGACCCGGCCGACCAGATCCGGCTGATCGACGCCCTGCGGGCCCACGGCGCCGTGACCAACCTGGAGGCCCGCTTCCGGCTGAAGAGCGGCCGCACGATCACGGGCCTGCTGTCGGCCCGGACCTTCCGAATCGGCGGGGTGTCCTACCTCCTTACCGTCACCCGTGACATCGAGGCATGGAAGAGCGCCCAGGCCGGTTACGAAACCTTCCTGACGCTGGTCGAGAACAGCAACGAGTTCATCAGTATCGGGACCCTGGACGGGAACGTCGCCTACCTCAATCCCGCCGGCCTGGCGATGGTCGGGCTGACCGATCCGGCCGAGGCCGTGGGGAAGCCGATTGCCGACTTCCTCGACGAGACCTGGCGACCGGAAGTCGAGGCGCTGCTGCTGCCGGCGCTGCGCAACCCGGGTTCCCTTTCCGGCGAAGCCCGGCTTCGTCACTTCGGGACGGGCCGGCCCATCGACGTCGAGTATTCCGCGTTCGTCCTCGCGGCGAAGGATGCCGGGACGCCGGCCCGTAACGCGGTCGTGGCCCGCGACATCTCGGAGCGCAAGCGCTCGATGCAGCTCCTGGCGGCGAACGAGGCGCGGTACCGACGGATCTTCACGAACATCGTCGATGCGTATGTCGAGACCGGGCCCGACGGCGTCATCCTCGAGGTCAGCCCCTCGGTGGAGCGCCTGTTCGGCTTCACGCGGGAGGAGGCGATCGGGCGCCTGCGGCCGCGGGACACCTTCGCCGATCCCGGTGCCTGGGGCGAGATCGTGGGCCAACTGGCCGCCCACGGGCGCATCGACGACTTCGAGGTGCGGATCCGGCACAGGGACGGCCGCGCCATCCCTTGCGCGATCAGCACGCGGCTGATGGTGGATCCGGACGGCGGGCCTCCGCGATTCGTGTCGATGCTGCGTGACATTTCCGACCGCAAGCGTGCCGAGTCCGAGCGGGCGACGCTGGAGGCTCGACTGAGGGAGGCCCACCGCCTGGAGTCGATCGGCCGGCTTGCGGGAGGCGTGGCCCACGACTTCAACAACCTCCTGACGCCGATCATCGGCTTTTCGGACCTGCTGCTGCTGGGCCTCCCGCAGGAGTCCTCCCTGCGATCGTCGCTGGAGCAGATCCGGTCGGCCGGGGTGCGCGGCAAGGACCTGACGAGCCAGTTGCTGGCCTACGGTCGGCGCCAGTTGCTGCAGATGAAGGCGGTGAACCTCAACGTGCTGGTGAGCGCGGTGGCGCCGATGCTCACCCGCTTGATCCGCGAGGATCTCGTCCTGACGATCGAACCGGCATCCGAGCCGCTGGACGTCCTGGCCGATCCCTCCCAGGTGGACCAGGTGCTGGTGAACCTGGCGATGAACGCCCAGGACGCGATGTCGGGCGGTGGGCGGCTCCGGATCCGTACCTCCGGGATCACGCTGGATGCCGACGATCCCCGCCATCCCGGCGTGCCAGCGGGGACCTGGGCCGTGCTGGAGGTCAGCGACACAGGCCATGGCATGGATGCGGATACCCAGGCCCGCGTGTTCGAACCCTTCTTCACGACGAAGCGGGTGGGGCGCGGCACCGGCCTGGGGCTTGCAACCACGTACGGGGTGGTGAAGCAGCATGGTGGCCACGTGCTCGTCGATAGCACGCTCGGCCATGGAACCACCTTCCGCGTGTACCTGCCGCGGGTGGAATCCGCCCCGGAGCCTGCGGAGGCGGCTGCCGTCGAACGGCTCGCGAAGGGCGGCGGCGAGACGCTCCTCCTGGTCGAGGACGAACCCAGCGTGCGCGGGCTGGCGCGCAGCATCCTGGAATCCCATGGCTACCGCGTGATCGAGGCGGGCGACGTCGATAGTGCCGAGGCGCTGGCCGTTGCGCACCCGGGCCGGCTGGACCTCCTGGTGAGCGACGTGATCCTGCCGGGCGCCAACGGTCGGGAACTGTACGCCCGTCTTGCGAAACGCCAGCAGGGGCTGCGTGTCGTATTCATGTCCGGGTATACGGACGACGTGATCATCCGGCACGGCGTGCTGGAACCCGGCGTGCGATTCCTCCAGAAGCCGTTCTCGGTGCTCGATCTCACCCGCATGGTCCGCGAGGCCCTCGACGCTCCCGCGCCGACCCCGGAAGGATAGGGGCCCGCCGCATGGTGACTGTCGCAACGTGCAGGATGGGCAGGATTTGGAAGTCAGCCGGACAGCAGGCGCCGCGATACATGCCGGTTTGACTTGGAAGAATGGCCAGAAACGCGTCACCGGATTGACAGTAGGACAATTGAAGTCCATTAATCCTTCGTCGACCATTCCGACGTGGGAGGATTGGCATGAACGATCCGGTGACGGCGATCCAGGCGGGGGCCGGTGTGTTGAATCCGGCGGACATCGCATGGATGCTGGTCGCGTGCGCGATGGTGCTGCTGATGACGCCTGCGCTGGCGTTCTTCTACGGCGGCCTCGTGCGCTCCAAGAACACCCTGAACACCATGATGATGTCCTTCGCGTCGCTGGGCGTGGTGGGCATCGTCTGGGCGCTGGCAGGCTACAGCCTGGCCTTTTCGCCGGGGTCCTCCTGGCTGGGCGGCTCGGGCTACCTGCTGCTGCGCGGAGTCGGGATCGAGCCCAACGGGACGATCCCCCATGTCCTCTACATGGCGTACCAGGGGACCTTCGCGATCATCACCGCAGCGCTGATCTCGGGGGCGGTGGTCGAGCGGATCAAGTTCGGCCCCTACCTGGCGTTCATCTGCCTGTGGACGCTGCTGGTATACGCGCCCGTCGCCCACTGGGTATGGGGCGCCGACGGCTGGCTGGCGGGCCTGGGGGCGCTGGACTTCGCGGGCGGCACGGTGGTCCACATCAACGCGGGCATGGCGGCGCTGGTGGCGGCGCTGGTGGTCCGTCCGCGGCATGACTACGGGCGCCAGGCCCTTGTTCCCCACAACGTGCCCTTCGTCCTGCTGGGCGCCGGCCTCCTGTGGTTCGGCTGGTTCGGATTCAACGCGGGGAGCGCCCTGGGCGCCAACGGGAAGGCCGCGATCGCGTTCGTGAACACGATGCTGGCGCCGAGCGCCGCGCTGACCGTGTGGATGCTGCTGGACTTCGTCCGTTCGGGCCGGCCCACCGCCGTCGGCGCGGCGACGGGCATCGTGGTGGGCCTGGTCGCCGTGACGCCAGCCGCGGGCTACGTCAGCCCCCTGGGCGCGCTGGCCATCGGGGCCCTCGGCGTGGTGCCCAGCTACTTCGCCATCCGGTGGCGTTCCAGGACGCGCCTGGACGACTCGCTGGACGTCGTCGCCGCGCACGGGCTGGGCGGCCTGACCGGCGCGCTGCTGACCGGCGTGTTCGCCGAGAAGGCATGGGGCGGGACGGACGGCCTGCTGGCCGGCAACCCGCGGCAGGTCGTCATCCAGCTGGTCGCGTGCCTGGTCACCCTGGCCTACAGCGGCGTCGCCTCGTTCGCGCTGCTGAAGGTCATCGGCTTCCTGGTCCCGCTGCGGAGCCGGGAGGGGCTGGAGGCGACGGGCATGGACCTCACGATGCACGAGGAGGAGGCCTATGCCAGCGGCGAAGGGGCCATCCTGATCGACGAGATGTCGATGTTCGATCCGGCGGTCGGCCTGGTGTCGGGTATTGCGGCGTCGCCGTCCGGCGCCACCGGAGGTGCCGCATGAGGCTCATCGTCGCGATCGTCCGGCCCGAGAAAGTCAACGACGTGCTGGGGGCCCTGTTCAAGGCCGATGTGAAGGGCGTGACCATCAGCAAGGTCCAGGGCCACGGCGGCGAAACCGAACTGGTGGCGACCTACCGCGGCAACCGGGTCAAGATGGCGCTGCAGGAGAAGGTCCGGCTGGAGATCGGCGTGTCGGATCCGTTCGTCGATGTGACGGTCCAGGCCATCCTGCAAAGCGCCCGTACGGGTGAAGTCGGCGACGGCAAGGTGTTCGTGATTCCCGTCGAAAAGGTCTACCGCATCCGCACGGGCGAGGAGGGGCGCGCCGCCGTGACCCCGGTGCTGCGGGCGGGGTGAGCCGCGAGACTCGCCGCCCGTCCCTGCTTCATTTCCCGATGATCACGAAATCCACGCGCCGGTTCTTCTGGTGATCCTCCTCGGTGGTCGCGTGGCGGACTACCGGCCGGGTCGAGGCGTAGCCCTCGGACACCAGGCGTCCGGCGGCGATGCCGTGGTCGATGAGATACTGGCGCACCGCCTTGGCCCGGTCGCGGGACAGTTGCGCGTTCATCGCGGCCCCGCCGCGCTCGTCGGTGTGGCCTTCGATGCGCACGTGGGCCAGGTCGGGCCGGTCCTTCAGGACCTTGATGACCGCGTCCAGCGTGGGCAGCACGGCCGCCATCAGCTGGTCGCTGCTGTAGGGGAACGGAACAGAGTACGTGCCCGAGCTGAAGTCCACCTTCACGTCGGGGCAGCCGTCCTCGTCCTCGAAGCCGTTCACGGTCTCGGGCTGGTCGGGGCACAGGTCCACACCCCTGCAGACGGGGGCGTACTTCGCCGACAGGCCCTTTTCCGCGACCCAGGGGTCGCAGATGCCATCGCCGTCGTTGTCGGGATCGGGGCAGCCGTCCTCGTCCAGATGGCCGTCCTTGTCCTCCGGGTCCGCGGGACAGTTGTCGCTGCCGTGGCAGACGCCCTGGAACTTCGCGGACAGGCCCTTCTGGGAAACCCAGGGGTCGCAGAGGCCGTCGTGGTCGGGATCCGGGTCGGGGCAGCCCAGGAACTGGATCAGGCCGGGTACGTCCGGGCACGTGTCGCGGGAGTCGGGGATGCCGTCGCCATCGGTGTCCCTTTCCGGTGCCGCGGCCTGCGGTGCGGCCCGGGGCTCGCATTCATAGGTGACGCCCAGGAAGGTCCGGACAACGGGGGCGCCATACCCGCGGGTCAGCCCGGTGCCAAGCCCCGCCGTCAGCTTCCAGGGGCCGGCCACTCGCCACCGGACGCCGACGTCCAGCTCGATGGGTGCCTGGGTGATGTCGGTGAACCCCTTGCCCAGCGTCGCGGACCCGGTCATCTCGCCGATCACGTCCAGGGTCCGGGGAACCGCCACGATCCAGCCGCCCACGCCCCAGGTGAACGCCCGTGACGGGTCGGTCTGGCCCATCGTGTCGGTGCGGGTCAGCCGCAGGCCCAGGGTGCCCGCGATGCCGCCGCGTCCCAGATCCATGCCCAGCCCGAGGGTCGGCACGAACGTCGGCCACTTGTAGCCGTTGTAGTCGCCGGTCAGGCGCCCGGTGGGCAGCGTGAAGCCCGGGGTCAGGGACAGCGTCAGGTGCCCGTCCAGGGCTGACACGACCCGGAAGCGCGGGTACAGCCTCAGGTCCCCGATGCCCCCGGTGCCGGGCTTGCCAGCGCCCGGCAGGCCGTCGCCGTCCTGGAAAATCACGATGGGGAACGACACGCCCAGCGCAAACCAGTCCACGATGCGCACGGCTCCCAGCAGGGCGCCGGTCAGCCGGTCGCGGACCGCGTGGATTCGGGTCTCGTGGCCTGCCGCGTCGGTGAACCGGGCCTCCAGGGGATCGCGCTGGTAGTCCAGCAGCAGCCCGACGTTCCAGCCGCACCCCACCGGGGAGCGCCCGGTTTCCACGGTGAACAGGTCCGTGGCGAACGGCGACGGGTGGAACGCCTGGGCGTCCAGTTGCTGGGCCCGGGCGTCATTCGCCGCGACCAGGCCTGCTGCCAGGCCGGCCACGATCCAGGGCCCGGTCCGGTCAAAAGGGCGGCGGCGGCTCCGGACCGCCAGCAGCACCAGCAGGGAAAGGGCCAGCACGATCAGGGTCGCGGCGGGGCCTGCCACCGGGCCCTTTGCCGCCGAGCACGGGCCGCCGGTGATGCGGTACGACGGGACGTTGCCCGCGTCCGGGCCGGGAAGGTCGAGGGTGGCGTCCGGAGGCACGTCGGCGGTCACTTCCACGGCCGTGACGTCCTCGAGTGCCGTGACGTCCTCGCCGCCCCGGTCGGGCAACGGCGTGTCCGTGCCAATGTCCGGGATCGCCGTGTCGGGTGTGGGCTCGACCGGGATCGTCGTGTGGGTGCACGTCCCGGCGCCGTCGCATTGGTCCGACGTGGCCGGGTCGCCGTCGTCGGTGCAGGCGAAGCCCTTCTCCCGCGGGCTGAAGGCCGTCATCGACTGGGTCGGGTCGCAGGCCTGGCACTCGTTCGCCGGGTCGGGCGCGGCCTCGGCCACGCAGGCATGGTCCACCAGGCAGCCTCGGAACACGGCATGGCCGCACTGGGCCTGGTCGTCGCACACGTCCGAGGTGCAGTCCAGACCGTCGTCGGTGCAGGGGAAGCCGACCACGCGGTTGGTCCACGCGTCCACCGTGGTGGCCGGGTCGCAGGACTGGCAGACATTGTCGGGGTTGGGTGTGCCCCCTTCCACGGTCGCTTCGTTGATGACGCACTCGCCCTTCACGGGGTGCGTGCACTTGCCGGCGCCATCGCACACGTCCAGCGTGTTCGACAGGCCGTCATCCGCACAGGCCACACCCTTGGACTCCGGACTGTAGCCGGTGAACAGGAGCGCGGGGTTGCAGTCCAGACAGTCGTTGTTCGGGCTGGTGGCGCCCGCCGCCACGCAGGCCGCGTCGATGATGCAGCCCGCGACCAGCAGGTGGAGGCAGGTCCCCGACCCGTCGCAGGAATCGGTCGTGCAGGCGAGGCCATCGTCCGGGCAGGGGCTGGCCGCCGCGAGGTCGGTCCAGGCCGCCGCCGACGTGGCGGGAACGCAGGCCTGGCACGGGCGGGCCGGGTTGAGGGTCCCCGCTTCGACGATCGTGCCGTCCACGACGCACTGGGTTTTCAACGGGTGGACGCAGGCGCCCGTCCCGTTGCACAGGTCCAGGGTGTTTTCGTTGCCGTCGTCCTGGCAGGCCGTACTGGAAGTCGGGAAGACGCACGCGGCGGTGCCGAACCCGTCGCAGTAGCCGCCGCACGCGGTGCCGTCGGTGGCGCAGGCCGCGTGGCCGGTGTGCGGGAGGCCGTCCACCGGGGTGCACTGGCCCGCGTGCCCGTCCACGTTGCAGGCTTCGCACTGCCCGTCGCAGGAGGTGCCGCAGCAGACGCCGTCGGCACAGATGCTGCCGACGCACTCGTTGTTGCCGTTGCAGTCGGAGCCGTCGGGCTTCTTCTGGAGGCAGCCTCCGTCCAGGCAGTACCAGCCGATCTCGCAGTCGGCGTCGTTCGCGCACTGCTCGAGGCAGGCGTCCGGACCGCAAAGGAAGGGTGCGCAGATGCGGGTCTGCAGGGCCGGGCAGGCGCCCTGGCCGTCGCAGGAGGCGACCAGGGTGGCGGTGCCCTCGGAGCAGGCGGCCGCACGACACTCGGTCGCGGGATAGGCGCACGTCGCGGAGCGGATCCCGTCGCACGTGCCGCCGCAGATCGTATGGTCGGTGGCGCACGCGGTTCGCCCGCCTACCGGCGATCCGAGCACCGCGGCGCAACTGCCCAGGTGGTTGGCCACGTTGCAGGCCTGGCACTGCCCGTCGCAGGTGCCCTCGCAGCACACGTTGTCGGTGCAGAAGCCGCTGGCGCACTGGCGGGTGCGGGCACACTCGCTGCCGCCCCCCAGCTGGATCACGCAGACGCCCGCCGCGCAGTACCGTCCGGTCTCGCAGTCGGCGTCGATCTCGCAGTTGCCGAGGCAGGCGTCCGCGCCGCAGACGTACGGGCTGCAGTTCTGGGTCTGGGGAGCCGGGCAGGCGCCCTGGCCGTCGCAGGAGGCCGACAGGATGGCGGCGCCGCCCTGGCAGGAGGCCGCGCGGCACTCGTCCGTGGGATAGGTGCACGCCGTCGCGAGGACGCCGTTGCAGGCGCCGCCGCAGGCCGAGCCGTCGCTGCCGCACCGGGTGCGGGCGCCCACCGGCGTCCCGTTCACTGGCGTGCAGAACCCGAGGTGCTGGGCCAGGTTGCAGGCAGCGCACTGCCCGTCGCACGCGGCGTCGCAGCAGACGCCGTCCGTGCAGAAGCCGTTGGCGCACTGGTTGTCGCCGGCACAGTGGGCGCCGTTGTCCAGCCTGGGCACGCAGACGCCCGCCGAACAGTAGCGACCGGGCGCGCAGTCCGTGTCCAGTTGGCAGTCGCCGAGGCAGGCCGTGCTGCCGCAGACGAACGGCGCGCACGTCTGGGTCTGGAGGGTCGGGCAGGATCCGGCGCCGTCGCAACTGGCCCCGGCGGTCGCGATGCCGTTGGAGCAGGAAGGCTGCCGGCACTGGGTGGTCCGGTAGGTGCAGCCGGTGTTCAGGATGCCGTCGCAGTAGCCGCCGCAGCCAGAGCCATCGGTGAAGCAGGCGGTGCGGTCGCCGACCGGGAGGCCGAGGACCGGCGTGCAGGTCCCGACGGAAGCCTGGAGGTTGCAGGCCTCGCACTGCCCGCCGCAGACGCCGTCGCAGCAGACGCCATCGACGCAGTGGCCGTTGGTGCATTCCTCGTCGCCGGTGCAGTGGTGGCCGTTGTCCCCCTTGGGCAGGCACGTGCCGTTCGAGCACCAGTCGCCGGACACGCACTGCGACTCGTTGGCGCAGGTCGCCAGGCACGCGCTGGCGCCGCACTGGTAGGCGCCGCAGGGCGTCGTCTGGAGGGCCGGGCAGGTCCCGGCGCCGTCGCAGTTCGCCGCGATCGTGGCCGTGCCGCTGTCGCAGGCCGCAGCGCGGCATTCCGACGTCGAGTAGGTGCAGGCGGTGGTGAGGCCGCCGTTGCAGGAGCCTCCACAGAGCGAGCCGTCCGTGGAGCAGGCAGCATGGCCTGTCGCGGGCGCGCCGCTTACCGGCGAGCAGGTGCCCATCGCGAGCTGCAGGTTGCAGGCCTCGCACTGGCCGCCACACGCCGTGTTGCAGCACACGCCGTCGGCGCAATGGCCGCTGTGGCAATCGCCATTGCCCGAACAGCCGGTGCCGAACCCGCGGCTGAACGTCGCGACGATGGCGTGTGGGCCGGTGACCGACGCGATGACGTAGGAGCCGTCGGCCGCCGACCCGTACTGGTTCGAGCCGTTGTCCGTGAAGGTCTCCAGCACCCAGCCGCCAGCGGGCGTGACGGTGCAGGTGGCGGGCTGGCCATAGTTCACCTGCGCCGGGCAGCTCACGGTCCCGCCCGTGCCGGAAGTCACCGTGATCGTGAACGTGTCGATCGCGAAGGTGGCGGCGAGCGTGTGCGACGCCTGCACGTCGGTGAAGGTGTAGGTGGTGACCGCGCCGACGGAGGTCCCGTCCACCAGCACGTCGGCGACGTGATACCCGGTCGCGGGGTTGATCGCGAAGGCCTTGCTGTCGCCGTAGTTGACGGTCTGCGCGCCGGAGGGCGTGATCGTGCCGTTCCCCCCGCTGGACGCGGTGATCGTGAACGTGTCGATCGCGAAGGTGGCGGCGATCGTGTGCGACGCCTGCACGTCGGTGAAGGTGTAGGTGGTGACCGCGCCGACGGAGGTCCCGTCCACCAGCACGTCGGCGACGTGATACCCGGTCGCGGGGTTGATCGCGAAGGCCTTGCT
>CAIOFV010000104.1 GCA_903857665.1 uncultured Myxococcales bacterium | reverse complement strand
TGTTCAAGGACGGCAAGAAGGTCTTCGATACCACCGCCTTCAAGGCCACGATGGGCGACGAGCTGGTCGATACGTCGAAGCCCGAGTACCACGTCCCGCGGCTGGTGCGGCTGGACTGGGCCAACGAAGCCGGGACGGTGAAGGCCGCCATCAAGGCGAACAAGCTGACCGGCCGCGAAGACTACCTGGAATCGTCGAACGCGGTCGAACGGTTCGTGGTGTCCAAGTTCGCCAAGCCGATCCTGTACGACTTCAACGGCCCGTTCGCCGCGGAGGTGACCGAGGGCGGCAAGACCTCGAAGTTCGGCGGCGATGGGCGGTATTTCTTCACGGTGGTCAATCCGTGATTCTGACGGTCTGCCGCGCGCTGCCGGCACTGGCGCTGGCGGCGCTCATCGCGTCGCCTCGCGCATGGGCGGCCGAACCGGTGCGCCCTGCCCTGCCGCCTCCCCCGCCGACGGTCGCGCTGGCGGCCAGTGTCCCGACCTCCCGGCCCGCGCATGGCACGCTGGACCTCCGCCAGGCCCTGGACCGCGCCGCCCGGCAATCCCCGCTGATCGATGCGGCGAAGGCAGGCACCGAGGCCTTCGAGGCGAGGCTGGACCAGGCGAAGTCGAACCAGTACCCGCTGGTCACCCTGCAGTCGCTGATCACCCCGATGCCGGCCAAGACCGGGGGGCGGACCAGCGGGCACACGGACTACGGCCGATGGGGCGTGTTCGTGTACACGGAAGTGTCCGGGGCCATGCCCCTGTATGGCTTCAGCAAACTGCAGCACCTGAAGGCCGCAGCCCGCCTGGGCGTGTCGGTCGGCAAGGCGACCGAGGACGTCGCCCGCGCGGAGGTCCGATTCCGGGTCCTGAAGGGATGGTACGGGCTGGCCTTGGCCCGCGAGATGCAGGCCATCCTGGGACAGGGCCGGGACTACTTCGATCGGGCGAAGCGCCATGTCGCCGAACAGAAGGCCGCCGATGACGCCTCGTTCGATCCGATCGACGAAATGAAGATCCGGGTGTACGAGGCGCAATTGAAGTCGCGGGAACTGGAGGCGTCTCGCCTGGGCACGCTGGCGCTGGGCAACCTGCGGTGGGCGCTGGGCGAGGATCCGCAGGATGGGCCCGACGTCGCGACACGCCCCCCGGAATTCGTCACGCCCTTGAAGGAAGTGACCCTGGACGAGGCGATCGACACGGCGGTGAACGGCCGCCCCGAACTGGTGGCCTTGCGGCGCGGCCTGGCCGCCGGAAGCGCGGACGCCCGGGCCCGGTACTGGGCGATGTACCCGGACCTGGTCCTCACCGGGAAGTTCAACTACGCCTACAGCAACGTGGCCGACCACGGTTCCAGCCCCTTCGCGGGAAACCCCTTCAACGGATGGAACGCCAGCGGGGGCCTCGCGGTGCGGTGGGACCTCGATCTGGGCCGGAAACTGGGCGAATGGCACGAGGCTGTTGCCGCCCGCCACAGGCAGGATGCCGCCCTGGACGAGGCCGAGCGGGGCGTCCGCCTCGACGTGGAAACGCTGTATCGCCAGATGGTCGATGCGAAGGCCCTCGTGCATACCCAGCAGGACGCCCTGAAGTCGGCCGTGTTCTGGGTCGAATCGAAGCTGGACCTTCTGGAAAGCAACCAGGGTTCGTTGCGGGACGTCCTGGACGGGCTGTTCCAGTTCCTCCAGGCCCGACTGGTGGCGGAAATGGCCGTCTACGACTATGACGTGGCGGTGGCCGCACTGGAACGCACGTCGGGCCTCGCCCTCGTCCCGGTCGCCAGCGCGGCCGGCGATCGCTGACGTCACTGCTCGGCGGACAGGAAGGTCACCTCGTCGCCGAACTGGGCGCCCGCGGCCTGCGTCATGAACTGCACGGACCCGGCGCTGTGGCGCAGGAAGCGGTTGAACGTGGCGATCGAGTACAGGTTGATCGCCTTGGCGGCCTCCCGGTAGTCCCAGTTGTCCACGCCGCACCCGTCCTGGAGGGCGTCCCGAGCGTCGCCATATCCCAGCTTGTCGGCAACCTCCGAAAGGTTCACCTTGCAGATGTCCGAGAACGTGAAATGCCCGCCGCGCTTGATGTCCAGGAACCACTTCGGGGTGCCCAGGGTGTCCCACGGGTCCTTGAAGGCCTGCTTGAATTCCAGCGTCTTGTCCATTTCGCCGCCCTCGATCACCGTCGGCACGTGCCAGTCCGGCCCGTAGGCGCCCGTCGCGCCGATCAGGTAGCCGGCCGGCGCGTGCGGCACGATCGCCTTGACCCGCGGATCGAAGTCCGGGTAGCCGGTCGAATCGGGATGGAACGCGACCGCGAAGCACGTGTACCCGCCGAACGAATGCCCGGTGATGCCGACGTTGTCGGCCTCGATCGACTTGTAGAAGTCGTTGGTCGGGTCCTTGTCCCAGGCGGTCATCTGGTCCATCAGGAACAGGATGTCCTTCGGCCGCGCAAACGCCGATTCGCCGAGGTGCGTGCTGTCTTCCCCGCTCTGCAGCAGGTCGTACAGGGAGTTCTTTTCGTGGTCGGGCGCCACCACGACATAGCCGTGCGACGCCAGGGCCACCGTGTAGAAGAGGCTCTGGTATCGGATGCCGAAGGCCCCGTGCGAGAACATCACCAGGGGATAGCGGCCGTCGCCGTGGCGCACCGGCGCGTCCTTCACCGCGGGCACCGGGAACGAGCCGATATCGACGCCTTCCAGTTTCGCCGCGAGGCCCTCGTAGCCCGGGGCGAGCGCCGCGTCCGCCTTGATGTCATACACGAACGTCGGATGGCTGTCGTAGAACTCCCGGGTCGTCGGGTACCAGATCTCGGTGACCAGCGTTCGTGGGGTGCCGTCATAGTTCGTCTGGTTCGGATCCACGAAGACCAGGCGCCGCAGGCCCACCGGGAACGGGCCCGGCGCCATGGGATCCGGCGCGCTGTCCGGACCGGCCGCGCAGAAGGCGTCCTCGCAATTGGGCGTCGGGCTGGCGTCCCACTCGAATCCGTCCGGCGGCACGTCCACCGCGGGAACGTCCTCGACCGGCACATCGCGGCCGGGCGCGTCCGACAGGACGCCGTCATCGGTTGCAGGGACGTCGCCGACGGGGACATCGGGCGTCACCGCGTCGGCGTCCAGCGAGGCCGTCCCGCCAGACGACCCGCACGCGACCATCCCGAACAGGCACAGGACCGCGGCACCCGCGAACACGCACCTCATCACAGCCTCCCGCTTCATGGATCCAGCATGCCATGCCGCACGGGGACGGTCCTGGACCTTGCCCGGCGCGTCGGGGACGAGTCTGTACGGAGTGCTGCTCGCGGTCAATGGGGTCGTGACGATCTACTTCGCCGGCTTCATCTGGCCCTTGTGGCAGTCGGCGCAGGCGGTCTTGCCCGCGAACGTGCCCTTGCCTTCCTTCAGCTTGTCGGCCATCTCCTTGGCGGTCTTCCATTCCTTGTTCGCCGCGTTCGGGGCCTTCTTGTCGTCCAGGTGGCAGACGGCGCAGTTCTCGGCGCCCAGGTCCTTCTTGTAGGCCGGACGACCGAAGGCCATGCCGGACACGAAGCCCATCACCAGCACGGCTGCACCCACGAACATCAGGAACTTCTTCATCGGGTCCTCTCCAGCAGAAGGGCGTCACGGGACCCCACGTCCCGCGTACGACTTGGACGAAGGATATCCGAATCTATTTGGAACACCATGGACCCGGCCGGAAACCCAAGCGGGACAAGGCCTACGCGGTCAGGGCGCCCCCCCCGGGGGATCGATGGATCCCTGCCCGATGCGATCGGACAGCAGGACGGCCGCCTCGATGGCCGGCAGCACCGCCTCCACATTGCGCAGCTTCGCCGGGTCGAAGACCCCCGGGGTGGATCGGTTCGCGAGGAACAGGAACAGGTCCGGCGTGACCCCCCTCGAAACCGGGAACGCGGCGCACGACCCGCGGGCGAACCCGTCCGTCACGTCCCCGAAGGCCTCGACGACGGTCGTCATGCGCCCGGCCACGGCGTGGCACAGGGGCGACGCCAGTTCCAGCAGGTGCTCCAGGTTGCGCGGCTCCTCCGGGAAGAGCGCCAGCGGAACCACCCGCTGGGTCGCCCCGGTGTATCGCAGCAGGAGGGCGACGTCCGCACCGGAGAAGCGCGCCACGGGAACAAGCACGCTGGACAGGCTGGACTCGCCGCGGGCCAGGGCACCCATCGCCGCATGCGTCGTTTCGAACAGTTCCAGGGTTCCCCGGGGGAGCAGCGTGTGCGTCCCGATTCGCGGCGCGGGTCGGGACTCGGCCAGCGGATCCGCCGGAAGCCGAAGCGCGGAGGTCAGCGAGGCTGCGATCCGCTGGGACTCGGTGGCGCCGGCCTGCGGTTCGTCCAGTTCCACGGCGAGGCGCCGCCTGAAGGGCAGGCAATTGTCGCAGGTCGAAACGCGCCCCCAGGCCTCGCGAAGAAGGTCGCGACCACGGATGGACGATGGCCCGCCCTCGAGGCTGGCCGCGAGGTGGAGGATTTCGGCGGAAACGACCGTACCCTGGGGCAGCGCCCGGGCCGCCCGAAGAAGGCCGTCCAGTCGATGACGAGCGGCGCGCTGCCTCCCGCGGATGAGGTCCAGGCGGGCCTCGCAGAGTTCCAGATGCAGTCGGTACACCGGGAACGGCTGCACGATCCGCCGCCCCCGCGCCAGGATGTCCTGCAGCACCGTGACCGCCGCGGGGCTGGCACCCGCGTCCAGCGCCGCCGCCGAGGCCGCCTTCGCGGCGATCGACGTGGCCAGCGCGCAATGGCGACGGGCCCTGGAACCATCCTTCATCACGTCGATGAAGACCTCAGCGGCCCGGATCGCGCGGTCCGGGTCGCGCGCGTCCACCGCGATCTGGACGTCGAGGCCCCGGAAATAGCCGAGGAGGACCCGGTCCTGCTGGGCATAGGGATGGCCAAGCCCCATGTCCACGATACGCCGGGCAAGGTCGGGACGGCCGATGGCCAAGGCCACCCAGGCCCCGCGGTTCAGGGACCAGGACGTCGAGAAATCCCGGGTCTTGCCGGTGACCAGGAGGTCGGCGAAGGTCAGCACGACGGAAAGCCCTTCGGAGGGGCGGCCTCGCTCCTGGATGACGTCGAAGCAATAGGAGTTGAACAGGCCCAGGGCCCAGTTCTCGCCGACCCGTGCGACCATCCCCTCGACCTCGGCCTTTTCGGTGTCGAACTGGTCGAATTCGCCCATCGCGCCATAGATCATCAGGCGGGTCGTCCGGGCCAGGGCAAGTGCCGAAAGGTCTCCCGCAACCTCGGCGACGTGTACCGACAGGTCCAGCATGCGGCGGGACATTCCCACCCAGCCCAGCGCGCTGGCCAGTTGCCCGCCCATCTGCGACAGGATGCGAACGTAGGCGGGCAGGTCCGACGACCGCCGGGCCTCGTGCAGCGCATCCAGCAGGGATCCGCCGGCCGCCGCACCTTCCAGGAAGAAGCGCGCGCGGGCCTCGTGGTTGAGGACGTCCGCCAGGAGGCTGCGCCCGGCATCCGGGGTTTCGGGGGCATCGCAGGCACGAGGGAGGTGGGATTCCAGCCAGACCTCGCGGAACAGGCGCCACGCGTTCCGCAGGGCGACCCGGGGCCCCCACTTCACGCGGCGATAACCGAGCAGGTCGCTGGCGCGGGACTGCGTTTCGACCGATTCCCGCAAGCGTCCCATCGCGAACTGCGAGTCCGCCAGTTCCTTCAAGGCCGTGGCGTGGACGGCCGCGGGGAGGTTCGCCCCGAGGATCTCTTCGTGCAGCTGCGCCGCCTCGTCGGGCTGGCGGGCCAGGGCGTAGGCCGAGGCCAGCAGCAGCTTCAACCGGACCACCGTTTCGTCGTCCGGCGGGCGATCCGGGAGGCGATCCAGCGCCGCACGCGCCAGCCGCACGGCACCGGTGGCGGCAAACCCGTGCAGGGCACGGACGGCGGCCTCTTCCAGCGCAGGGACGTCCTCTTCCCGCCGGTCGGCACGGATGAGGTGATCCGCCCTGCGCTGCCCGCGATCCTCCACGTCGATCGAATCGCCGGCCAGGAGGTCGGCAATTCGGCGGTGCAGGGCCTGGCGCTCGGCCTCGGTGATTTCGGCGGCCAGCGCCTCCCGCAAGGAATCATGCGCGAAGTCGCGGAAGCCGGGCGGGTCGCGACGTACCCAGCGAAGCAGTTCGGCGCGATCCGCTTCGACCAGGGCGTCGATGACGGCGGAACGGGGCTGGTCCGACAGCATCGCCGTCAGAAGCGCCAGGTCGAACGGCCCGCCCCAGATCGCGGCAGAACCCAGGATCCTCCGGGTGACGGGCGCCAGCGCCTGCAGGCGTCCCCGCATTCGACTGACGACGTTGTTCGCGGGTGGCAGGTCCGGCAGCCGGCCCTCGTTCACCACCCAGGACGTGCCGGACCAGAAGACGATCCCGGCACGTTCCGCTTCGCCGAGCAGTTCGCGCAGGCCCGCCGGGTTCCCGTCCGCCAGCCGCTGGAGCACCCGGGCCAGCGCATCCAACCCCGGGATGTCACCCAGCCGCTCGGACAGGAAGGCGGTCACGGCATCCCGGCCGAGGGGCGACAGGTCCAGGGTCACGGCGCCTGCGGCGACCAGCGGGTCCAGGACGCGAGCGTCGGAATCGTCCGCGGACACGGCGCGGACGCAGCAGATCACAAGCACCGGATGCCGGTGGCAGTTGGAGGCCAGCAGCTCGATCGCCTGCCAGGTACCGGTGTCCATCCACTGAAGGTCGTCCAGGACCAGGCAGACGGGCGCGTCCCGGGTTCCCGAGGCGAGGATCGCCTGGCACAGCGTCGACAGGAGGCGATCGCGGGCCTCCGTGGCTTCCAGCCGCGGCGCTGGCGTGGCGTCCGAAAAGGCCCGTTCCAGCCAGGGCGCGAAGCCGCGGAGCAGAGAACCCAGTTCGCCGACCGCCGCGTGAACCCGTTCCCGGGCCTCGTTCCGCCGCTCCGGGTCCAGCCGATCGATGGCCAGGCCCAGGGCCCCGAGGGCCTCGCGGGCCACTGCGAAGGGCGTCGATGTATCGCCGTCCCGGGCCTTCGCCCGGACCACCAGGCCGCCCCGCCGGCGCACCTGGAACGAGATCTCGTCGGCCAGGCGCGACTTTCCCACGCCCGAGGCACCCCGCAGGATCGCCGTGGCGCCCGTTCCGTTCTCGGCAAGCCGCTCGACCATCGCCATCAACTGCCGGCGTTCGGGATCGCGCCCGTGCATCTGCCCTTCGGCGCCCAGGCGGCGGAAGACCTCCAGCCGGCCGGTGCCGGGTTCGACACCGGACAGCACTCCTTCCAGCGCCTCCCGCAGGGCCGTCACCGATCGGAAGCGATCGATGGGGCGCGGCCGCAACAGGCGCGTGATGACCTCGTCCAGGCCGGGAGGGATTTCGGGCACGATCATCGACGGGGGCGGGACGACCGAGGTCAGCTTCCGATACGTGACGTCCAGTTCCTGGCGCGATTCGAACGGCAGGCAGTCGGTCAGCATCCGGTACAGCACGGCGCCGATCGCGTACAGGTCCGATTCGGGACCGATCGGCTCGGTCAGCGCACCCAGCTGCTCGGGCGCCTTGTACAGTCGGGCCGCCGAAAGTTCCTCGTCCAGGAAGAGCGGCAGCCCTGCATCGACGAGGGCCCACATCCCGGCTCCCTCCAGGACCAGGTCGCCGTTGCGGGCGATCCAGAGGGTTCCCGGCCGCACGTCCTGGTGGATGATCCCCAGCCCGTGCAGGGCCTCGATCGTCGGCAGGAGGCCGAGGACCATCCGGACAGCCACCTCGTATGGCACGCGCCCGGTCCTGGAAAGCCGCTGGTCCAGCGAGGACGGGGGCGGTGGATCCGTGACCAGGAACAGGGACCCGCCTTCGATCGCGGCGTTCCGGAGGGCCACGATGCCCGGGTGCCGGAATCGTGCCAGCACCGACAGGTGCCCTTCCACCAGGATTTCCGCCAGGCCCCCCTGGTGTTCGTCACCGACCGACAGACGGCGCAGGATGACCGCCGATCCCTCGGGGGAGCGAAGGTCGATCGCGCGGACTGTTTCACAGGGGTCCGACGCCTCGACCTCCCGCACCTCGTAGCGTTCCGCGACGACGTGCCCGCGGCGCCAGGCGATCCCGACGCGCCGGTTCCTGGCGAGGGTGTCTCGCGAGGCGGTCGCCGGTGCGGCCCGTACGGCCGGGGCACCGTCGCGAGGGCCGGCGTCGCGAACCGACACGAACCGCGACGCGGTTTCGACCTCCCCGATCAGCGCCGCCCGGACGATCGCCGCGGAGGCCGGCCGTTCCTCGGGCCGGCGGGCCAGGCACTGCATCACGATGCGCTCGATCGCGTCGGGGATCGGCTGCCTCGCCCTGGAAGACAGGGGGGGGGCGTCGGTCTGGCTGCGGGCCGCCATCATCACGGAAGCGCTGGCGACATCGAACGGGAGTGCACCTGCCAGCATGTGGTACAGGACCGTCCCCAGGGCGTACAGGTCGGCTGCCGGACCGACCGCCTGCCCCGTCGCCTGCTCGGGCGCCATGTAGGCCGGGGTCCCGACGACGTGCCCGTCCTGCGTGAAATGGCTGTCCTGGTCGAACACGCTGGCGATGCCGAAATCCAGGATCTTCACCAGCGGCCCGAAGCCCTCGGCCTGGCACAGCATCGCGTTGACGGGCTTGAGATCCCGGTGGACCACCCCCCGCGAATGGGCGGCTTCCAGGCCCGAGCACAACTGCGCCGCGATGGGGAGGGCGCGGTCCAGCGGCAGGGCGCCGTGCGCCAGCAGCGCCTCGAGTGTCACGCCATGGAGGTGCTCCATGACGAGGTACAGCATCCCGTCCTCGCTGCGGCCGAAGTCGTGCACCGTCACGACGTTGGGATGGTGAAGACTGCTGACCGCGCGGGATTCCTGCATGAACCGGCCCACCGCACGGGACTGGGACAGCAGGTCGGGATGGATCACCTTGACGGCCACTTCCCGGTCCATGGCCAATTGCCGGGCCACGTAAACCGAACCCATGGCGCCTTCGCCCAGCAGGCGGAGGATTTCGTACCGTCCGTCGATCGTCCGACCGACGAGCTCAGCACCCGATCCCATCATCCTTGGCACCTGTCCCGCCCGCAACGGGAACCAGACGGTTCAATTGCGAGCGCACCACGCCGGCGAGCGCCTCCGGCAGGAAGGGCTTGGGCAGGAAGCTGGAACCCGTTTCGGCCAGGCCCAGGAACGCTGCATCGCCATCGGTATAGCCGGAGGTATAGACGACACGGATCGACGGCCGGATCTGCAGCAGGCGGCGCGCAAGGTCGCGACCGTTCATCCCGGGCATCACCACGTCCGTCAGCAGCAGGTCGATGGCATTGCCGTACCGGCTCGCCACCTCCAGCGCCTCGAAACCGTCCCGCGCCTCGAGCACGCGGTAGCCGCGGTCCGTGAGCACCGCTACGGTGAATCCCCGCACCGCATCCTCGTCCTCGGCGACCAGGACCGTTTCCCCGCCCCCCGCCGCCACCTTGGGCAGTTGTCGCGTCGTCCGGAGCATCGCCTTCCCATCGACCTGCGGCAGGTACACGCGGAAGGTGCTCCCGCGACCCGGTTCCGAATCCACGAACACGCGGCCGCCGCTCTGCTGGACGATCCCGTACACGACCGCGAGGCCCAGCCCCGTCCCCTTGCCCGGCCCCTTCGTCGTGAAGAACGGCTCGAACACATGCGAGCACGTTTCGGCATCCATGCCGGTCCCGCTGTCGGTCACGGCCAGCAGCACCCAGCGGCCGGGCGGAAGGGCCCCGTGGCCGTTTTCGCCGGCGACGGGAACCTCGACCTGGCTGGTCGAAAGGGCGATGTCCCCGCCGCCGGGCATCGCGTCCCGGGCGTTGACCACCAGGTTCATGATGACCTGCTCCAGTTGCCCCTCGTCGGCGCGGATCGCCCCCAGTCCCGGCAGCAGCGTCTTCCGGAGCCGCACCTCCTCGCCCAGCAACCGCCGCAGCAGTCCGTCCATGGACGACACCACGACGTTCAGGTCCAGGAGGGTCGGCTGGAGCACCTGCCGGCGACTGAACACCAGCAACTGCCCGGTCAGGGCCGCCGCCCGCCGCCCCGCGCTGAGGATTTCGTCCACCTTCACCCGCAAGGGGCTTTCACGATCCAGTTCGTCGAGCAGCAGCGCGCTGTATCCCGTGATCGCCGTCAGCAGGTTGTTGAAGTCATGGGCGATGCCGCCGGCCAGGCGCCCGACCGCCTCCATCTTCTGTGCATGCCTCAGCCGATGCTCCAGGTCGCGCCGCTGCGTGATGTCCTCGACCATCCCGATGATGCGGGCCCCCCGCCCGTCCGCGTCGCGGAGGATGCGCGCGTTCTCGGACAGCCAGACCGCGTGGCCGTCGACCCGGGACGACTCGAATTCGAACCCGTGCACCGCATCGCCCGGCTCGATGGCCTTGAGGAACTCCTCCCATCGACCCACGCCCCCGTGCAACGTCATCCCGTTGAACGCCGGGTCGGCCGCCAGCGATCGCGGGCCGTCGTACCCCAGTATCCTCGCGAGGGCCGGGTTCGCGCTGAACACCGCCCCGCTGGCGGCGCACTGGTAGATCCCCTCGACCGCGGAATCGACGATCGACCGGTAGTCCTCCTCGGCCCGCTTCCGGTCGCTGACGTCCCGGACGATGGCCTGGATCGCCGGCCGACCCTCGAAACGGGTGGGCCCGGCCGCGACCTCGACGTCGGCCACCGATCCATCGAACCGCAGCATGCGCTGCTCGACGAGCCCGATCGTGCCGCCGTCCCGAAGCATCCTCTCGACAAGCTCGCGAGACGCCTCCTTCCATTCCGGGTGCATGATGTCCACCGCGGGAAGCCCGACCAGGTTCGCGTCGGCCCCGGCCCCGTACATCCGCAAGGCCGCCGCGTTGGCGAAGACGATGCGCCCGTCCTGGAGGACCGCGATGCCGACCGGCGCCAGATCGACCAGCAACCGGTACCGCTCCTCGCTTTCCTCGATGATCCGTTCGGCCTTTCGCCGTTCCGTTTCGTCGCGGACGATCGCGATGACGTCGTCCTCCGCGATCGCGACCAGGCGGGCCTCGTAGCAGTGCTCGCCATCCGGCTGAATCAACGAGTATTCGACCACGACGACAGTTCGGGTTTCCGCGGCCTCCCGGATCCCGGTCGCGAGGAGCACCCCGATCGGCGGAGGCAGCACATCGATCACCGTGCGACCCATGAAGGCGGAGGGCGGAAGGGCCAGCATGTCCTCCTGGCCCGCCATGTACTCCTTGAAACGCCCGTCCGCCCCGAGGTGGAAGAAGAGGTCGGGAACGACGCGGAACACCGCCTCCAGCTTGGACGCGGTCATGCGGTGGTCGTGCTCGGATCGCGTGCGGCCTTCGGCCTCGGCCAGGAGCGAGGCGCTGAGGCGCAGCACGTCGTCACTGCTTTCGCGCACCCGCCGGTCGATCTCGGCGCCGGCCGTCCTGGGGTCATCCCCCGCCCGGCCCAGGACGGTCACGTCGCTGAGCATCATGATGACGCCCGAACGCCCCTCGGTCCCATCCCCTCTTCGACGCATGCGGACCTGCAGACGATGATCAGAACCGTCGATGCGGACCGTCCGATCGACGCTCGACGCCTCGACCCCGGCGCCGAGGAAGGCCTCGACCTCGCTCGAAAGCTCCGGCAGCAGGTCATCGATCGTCTGCCGGGCCCCGGGCCGCCGCCATCCGTATACGGCCTGCCCGCACAGTTCGGCCGCCGGCCGATTGCCCAGCACGATCTGGCCCTGCAGGTCCAGCACGAACACGGCTGCCGGAAGCCCATCGACGAGGTTCTGGTACCTTTCCCGCTCGTCGGCCTCCTCCTGCGCGGCTGCCCGATGCTTGGCCACCCTGGAGTCCTGGTCCAGTTCCTCCCACGCCCGGCAGGCGTCCATTTCCATGCCGTCCAGCACCGTCATCGCCCTCAAGAACACGTCGCTCGGGACGCCCACGTCCTGCGCCGCCGTCCCCAGGATGTCCCACAAGGCTCCGCGGGCCGACTGCGCACACCCGATCAGCAGGGCAAGCGGCACGCCGCGAGCCCGGTGTGCCCGGACCTCGGCCGCCACGAAGGCCGTGACCGAGGGCGCGCGCGCCTCGCCCTGGAGTCGCCCGTCCGCCCCCCGCTCCTGGCCGTCGAGATCCGCGATGAAGGCATCCAGGACCCCGACCATCCAATGGCGGGAAGCCTCCAGGAACGTCGGCCTGTCCCGCAGCAGCCCGAGTGCCCGGATCCGTTCCTCGAAGCGGCGCGATACGAGGTCGCGTCGAGCCTCCGCGATCGAAGCGATCGGATGCACGGTCGAGTCTCCCGCGAGCATTTGCGCGGATGATACCCCATCCCACCGCCCGAAAATACACGGACTGATCACGCCGATGCAGGTTTGTCGGGGGGGCTGCAGGGACCTATTCGACGGGCGTCGGCGCTGGGGCAGGGAAGACGATGCGCTCGCCAAGCCCATGGGGGAGAACGGCGGAGTCGATCTGCACCAGGATCACGTCCAGCCAGTCCGACGCCTGGAGGGCCTCGGTCAGCGGGTGCCCGGAATCGCCATCGACGCCGGCCAGGGCCGGGCTGAAGCGATCCGCCACCAGGTACAGCGCGATCCGGTCGCTGGTCACGTCGGGGAACCAGCTGCGTTGCATGTACTTCTGGAACTCGTGGCAGAAGATCGCGCCGTCGATGCCCTTCGCGAAACGCTCCATGGACAGGTCGTCGCCGACCTTCAGTTCGATCGCGGACAGCCGGCCTTCCTTGTCCACACCGACGAGGTCGATCCACAGTTTCGACGTGGCCCGGTTCCGCTCGGCCAGCGACGTCTTGAACACGCCGGCCGGGAACTGGCGGACCATGCGATGCGGGAACACGCCGTGCAGGAACTTCTTGGCGTGCTCGCCGACCCACGCCTCGACGATGGCCTCGGGTGCCGGCTTGGTGCCCGCCGCGCCGCGATGGAGGTTCGCTCGGTCGTACGAAAACAGCAGCCCGCTCCGGATGTCGCCCCGGATCTCGGCCGCTTCCTGGACATGGCGCGCGGTCCCGTCCAGCCGGAACTCGAACCCGGTCATGCAGTCCTGCAGCACCGCCATCCGCAACACCAGCGTCCGCCACTGCGCCCGGCTCAGGCCCCGCGGCGGCCGTACGTCGATGACGCGCTCGCTGGAACCGTGATTGAGGATCCAGGCAACGCCCCACAGATCCAGGGGATCCCGGAGCGCGGCAGCCTCGTCACGCGGCGTGGGCATCGATTCGACGTAGGAAACCCGAAGCACCCCCGGGTTGCCGACAGAATCGAACTTGATGTTGCTGGGCAGGTCGATCATGGCGCGTGGTCCTCCCGGCGGTCGCCCGCCTGCATCCAGGCACCAGGAACCGGCGGGCGACGGCCTCGATCTGCCCGAAGGTTTTCAAGGAGACAGGGGCATCAACGCATCGGGCGGAGAAGCCGTCCCTGCCCGGTTCTTGCGATCCGGGCAGGGACGACCCGAGGGATCAGAAGCGCCGGGGACCGCGATCGTAACCGCCGCCGCCGCCGCCACCACCGCCGTAACCGCCGCCGCCGCCGCCACCACCGCCGTAACCGCCACCGCCGCCACCACCGCGGTCTTCACGCTCGCGGGGGAAGTCGACCTTGACCGCACGGCCGTCGATGATCTGGCCGTCCATCTCGTCCTTGCACTTCGCCGCGGCTTCTTCCGTGGAGAACGTGACGAAACCGAAGCCCTTGGAGCGGCCGGTGTCACGATCCATGATGACGCGCACTTCCTCGAGCTGGCCGAAGCGCTCACACGCGTCGCGCAGCACCGAGTCCGTGGTTCCCCACGCCAGACCACCCATGAACAACTTGTTCTTCATAACCAGTACTCCCGATTTGTGGGCTTCAAGACCCACACTGACACACGCCCGACACTCCGGGCACGAGAGGCCACCGCCATGCGGCGTCCGGCTTTCTCCTGAGGTCCGGTGCCCTTTCAGCGCACCGTTCGTTCAATCCGTGTCATCGGGGCTCATTACGAACCATGCAGACTCGGTTGCGGAACGAAACTCGGCAGGAGGACCACCTCCGTTCAGTAGCACACTAATCCTTATCCAGGCAGAAAGCAAGGAGGGAACTTCGGGATCGCTCCCCCGGCACCTCCGTCACGCGTTGCGCCACGGATCGAAGCCGGGGGGGGAATCAGGCTTTCCCCTAGGGTCCCGCGGGGCTTCGCCCTAGGGTCCCAACGGGCGCGCCTCCAATGGATAACAACACCCCCGGTGAGCGACAAAGACCAGGGGAACAAGTCAAAAGGCGAACCCGGGTTGTCCGGGGGATCAGGGCAGGGAGGGGACAATGCGCTTCACCGCTCGCTCGACTCCTGACATGAGTGCCTTGACCGACTGTTTCTATTGCCGTTCCAAACGGCGGGTCGTCCAACTGGAAAGCTGCCTCGACGACTATGTGGACGCGAATTCGTTCGAACTGCGACGCAGCGCATGCTTCCGCTGCCCGATCGGCCGGCGGAACCGGGAGGCGTATGCCGCCTCCGGCCTGTCCGACTGACGCAAGGCCCGCGCTGAAGGCGCCTCGGATGAAGAAAGGAGACCCGTCATGCACGAGGATACCAGGATCGAATCACCCGTCGCCGAAGGCCCGTACAGGGTCGGCGAATGGGATGAATGCCCCAACGTGAAGAGCCTCTGCCCGGCGTGCCTCGGACGCATCCGGCCCAGGTCATGCGGGATCCACGGGTGCAAGTGCACGGACATCCTGTGGAGGCGCCACCCGCTGGCCCGGGGCCCGAAGGGCACGTGGCAGGTCATGTTCCTGGATGACGTCCTTTCCTGCTAGGGACACACCCCTTGATACCCGGCCTTGACCGTCGGACGCTACGTCACAATCCAGGTTCCCATCGGGGCGAATCCCGAAGTGTCGTCACTGCCAAGCAGGGAGGCGAACATGCGGCGCGTGTTGCTGGGGCTCGCGGACCTCCTGGTCGGAGTGGCCTGCGACAAGCCCGACCAGATCTACAAGGCGCTTCCGAAGACCTACGACCCGGTGACCGGCAACGGCCTGGGCCCCATCGCGACCCACTTCAAGGGCACGAAGGGGTTCATCGACCATACCTGGCGTACTACGAAGCGAACCGCGGCGATGCGCTGTGCTATTCCGACGCGCAGGCGGCCGTCCTCGAGATGCTGGAAGGGTCGTACGACGCGTACCCCTGGTTCCTGCCACTGGCCGTCGAGGTGTTCACTGCTGATACCCACGACCTCAACTTCGGCGACCAGTCCATGAAGGGGTGGATCGGCTTCCGGGCGTTCGACCGCGAGCAGGACATGATCGACCACTTCGGCTTCGATCCGCGCACGCAGTGCAGCATCGCGGCGGGGATCGAGGACGGCTGCCCGGCCGCGGCCCTCGGGGCGGCGGACGACGGCCACCAGGCATTCCGCGACGCCAAGGGCGGACAGTGGGTCTACCTGTACCTGGACGACCGGAACCAGCACCTGTGCGCCAGCGCGGACATTTCGCCCGTGTCGCACAAACTGCTGTGGGACTTCAACGAGGCCGTGAACATCAACCACAACGACACGACCGGCACCTATGACATCAAGTACTACCTGGACTTCTACCGGTACTCGTTCGCGAAGTACGCCGAGTCGGCCGAGGGCAGCGCCCCGAACGAGCGCCAGTCGGCCGGCATCCAGGCCCAACTGCTGTACCAGCCGCTTTCCTGGTTCGCGCCGTCGTTCCTGTGGCAGTCCTGGTGGGCGGAACCGTACCCGTCCCGCCAGGGCGGCGGGCAGGGCTGGCGCGGGTCATCGTACTACTTCGAGTTCGCGCTGAACTTCACGGTCCCGATGCCGGCCCGATCGCCGGGGCTGGACCTGTCGCTGGCGTACGCGCAGGGCGCGCCGACGCGGCGGGCGACAGCCCCTTTTCGCGCGGCAGGGGGCCGGCCTTCGCGATCGCATCGTTGATCACCAGGCTGGCCAGGCACATCCCGAAGATCGCGGTGATGTGGACCATCGAGCCGTTGATGAACGCCTTGTGGCTGCACCACTCGTGCGCTTCGATCGGCTCGCCGGAATCCGTGATCCCGAAGCGCGGGCAGAAGCAGCTGCCGGTGCCGCAGGCCGCCGCCGCCCCCTGGTTCATCCGCAGCTCGTCGCTGTACACGACCTGGAAGTCGCCGGTGAAGCCGTGGTGCCGCAAGCGCTTGCGGATCCGGGCGGCCAGCGGGCAGCCGCGCGATTCCCAGATCGACCCGATGCGCACCCGGGAGGGATCCAGTTTGCCGGACGCGCCCATCGTGGAATACAGCGTCGTCCCGACGTCCAGCGCCTGGAGGATCAGGCCCAGCTTGGCGCTCAGCGAATCGATCGCATCGACCACGTAGTCGTACGTTTCCAGCGCGAACGAATCCCGGGTGGCGATGTCGTACAGCTCGTGGCGCGCCACGATGTCGGCGTCGGGATTGATGGTGCGCAGCCGGGCGGCCAGCTCGTCCACCTTGATGCGGCCCACGTTCGCCGTGGTCGCCTGCAACTGGCGGTTGACGTTGGTGATGCAGACGCAGTCGGAATCCACCAGGGTCAGGTGGCCGATGCCGCTGCGGATCAGCCCTTCCGCGGTCCAGGACCCCACGCCGCCGATCCCGAACAGGATGACGCGGGCGGATCCCAGGCGGGCCATGGCCTCCGGGCCCACCAGCAGTTCGGACCGATGGAACAGCGCCTTGCGGCTCATGGGGACTCCGAAAATCCTGCGCGGGCGACCCTCACGACGGTTGCCAATATACCGACCTTGCACCCGGGATGGAACCTGCACCGGCGGGCAGTGTATCCTTGGCGCGTCAGACGGGCACGGGGGGGGCACGATGGGGGGCGCGCGCATGCGACGAACGATGGCTGCGGTGACGGCGGGCCTGGGGCTGGCACTGCTGGCGGGCTGCGGATCGACCGGTGCCAGCGGCGATTCCGGCAGGGACGCCGTCGATGTCGCCGACGGCATCGACGCGACGCCGGCCCAGGCCACGCTGACGGTCGAGGGCCTTCCGGCCTCGGCACCGGCGGGCGTTCCAGTGACCGTGACCGTGCGGGCGGGTGACGCGGCCGGTTCCCCCGCCCTGGGCGCCACGATCGACGCCACCGTCGCTCGTGGCGGCGGGCGGCTGGCGGCCGCGACCGCGGTGACGGGCGCCGACGGCCGCGCGACGTTCACCTGGACGCCGGGCCCGGCCCCCGTGCTGCAACGCCTGTCCCTGGCCTGGAATGACGTCGTCGCGACGGCCTCCCTGGACGCGACGCTGGCCACGCCCGTGGCGCCCGCCCCCTTCGGGGACGTCAACGCGTACCTGTCCGGGAACGGCGTTTCCGGATCGACCGAGGACCTCGTGTTCACGCCCGACGGCACGCACCTGGTGCTGGGCGTTCCGGGCGGGTTGATCCAGATGGACCCGGCCGGCAACGGGGCCACGATGGCCCTGACCGGCGACGCGCTGGGCTGGGCCCTGGGCCTGGCGTACGACGCCGACGGCGTGCTGTGGGCCGCCGATGCCAACGGCAAGGCGCTGCGGCGCATCGACACCGCGGGGAAGGTGACCACGATCGCCGGCGGCGCCACGGCCTTCCCGCTGAAGTACCCGAACGACCTGACGGTCGGCCCCGGGGGCCGGATCATCCTGGCGGACAGCTGCCTGGGAAAGGTGCTGGTGTTCGACCCGGACGGCACGCTGGTGTCGGAGGCCGCGTTCGACATGGCGACCGAGGGCGGCGCCAACGGCGTCGCGGTCGATCCGGCGGGCGACGCGCTGTGGGTCACGACGGAAAACACCGCACTGCTGTGCACCGACGGGTCGGATTTCGCCGCGGTCAACGGCGGCCTGTACCGCTTCGCGCTGGCCCCCGACGGGACGCTGGGCGAACGGACAAGCGTGGCGCCCGGGCTGGCCAACTACGCCGACGGCGTGACCTTCGACGCGGAAGGCAACCTGTACGTGATGGTGGACCGGCTGGACCCCGGCGACATCTCGCGGATCGAAAGCGCGGTGCTGGTCCGCCCGGCCGAGGGCGGCGACCTGCGCCGCTTCCTGGTCACCACCGACAAGGCGATGGCCAATGCCGCCTTCGGACCGGCGGCATTCGGGCAGCAGACGATGTACCTGGCCCTGATCGCGATGCCCCTGGTGCTGGCGCCCGAGGCGCGCGGCGTCGTCCAGATCGACGTCGGGATCGGCGGGCTTCCCCTGATCCCGAAGTGACGTCGTTCGACCCCGAACCCCGGAGGACACCGTGGGCCTGCTGTCCGACATCCGCGTGCTGGACCTGTCGCTGCGCCTTCCGGGACCCTTCTGCACGCTGCTGATGGCCGACCACGGGGCCGACGTCATCACCGTGATCGACCCGTCGATGCGGGGCGTCAACCCGTTCGCGGAAGAGCCCGGCCTGTCGGCCTACGAGCGCTACCTGAACCGGGGCAAGCGCAGCCTGACGCTGGACCTCAAGGCCGACATCGGCAAGGCGATCATTCGGCAGTTGGCCGCGACGTGCGACGTCGTCGTGGAAGGCTTCCGCCCCGGGGTCGCTGCGCGGCTGGGCGTGGACGCGGAAACGCTGCGCGCCGCGAACCCGCGACTGGTGTACTGCTCGATCACCGGGTACGGCCAGGACGGTCCCCGGGCGATGGCCGCGGGCCACGACATCAACTTCGCCGCGTGGTCCGGGGTCCTCGGGTTGAACGGGCCCGGGGGCGGCGCGCCCGAACCGATGCCGGTCCAGGTCGCGGACCTCTTCGGCGGCGCGATGATGGCGGTGACGTCGATCCTGATGGCGCTGCACGCACGGCAACGCACCGGGCAGGGCGCGACCCTGGACGTTTCGATGACCGACGGCGCCCTGTCGCTGCTGTCGATCCACGCGGCCGAGCGCCTGGCCGGCGGCGACGAACCGGCCCGCGGCGAAATGCCGCTGTCCGGCCAGTTCCCCTGCTACGACGTGTACCGGTGCGCTGACGGCGGGTACCTGGCGATCGCCGCGCTGGAACCCGTGTTCTGGGAGCGCCTGCTGCGGGTCCTGGACCGCGAGGACCTGCGACCGGGCCAGTTCGCGATGGGGGACGACGGGCAGCGCGCCCGGGCCGAATTCGAGGCGATCTTCGCGACCCGGACCCGCGACGCCTGGATGGCGATCCTGGGTCCCGCGGATGCCTGCGTGTCGCCCGTGCTGTCGCTGGGCGAGGCGCTGGACCATCCCTTCACCCGGGACCGCGGCATGATCGTGGACGTCGCGCTGCCCGCCGGGGGCGTCGAGCCGCAACTGGCGACGCCCTTCCGGTGCGACGGCACCCGCCCTGCCCCCTCCGGCCCGGTCCGGCCCGGCGCCCATGACGACGCGATCCTGTCGTCGCTGGGCTACGACGCCGGCGCCATCGCCGCGATGCGTCGGGATGGCGTGATCCGCGGCTGATGCCTCCGCGCCCACCCCATCGCACGCCGGCACATCTCGTCGAATCGAATCCCGGACCGCTCCAGTGCAGTTGTCGGTGGCAATAGCACCCCCTTTCTGGTACGGTTCTGCGCCTTTTTTGTCCGGAGAAGTGATGCGAGTGATGCGCTGGATGCCCGTGGGAACCGTCGTGATGGTGCTGGCGATCGCGGGAATCGGCTGCTCCTCCAGCAGCGGAGGCGCCGCCGACACGACGGTCGCCGACCTGCCCGACGCGTTGCCGGACGTCCCCTCCGACGTGCTCGCCGACGTTCCCGGCGACCTCCCGGCGACCGACGCGGACGCCGTTGCCGACACCCCCGCCGCCGATGTTGACGTCCTCGTCCTGGTCGATGACGGCCCTGCCCCGAAGCCCATGGCCGAACCTCTGGCGACCTCGCTGCAGAACGTGCTGGAAGAGTACCTCGCCTTCAGCGGCGACCCGGGGGTCAGCGCCACGCTGCGCCTGGGCGACGGCAGCACCTGGACCGGCGTGGCGGGCGTGATGGACTCCGGCACGAAGGCCCCGATCACCACGGAGACCGGTTTCCGGGTCGGCAGCAACACCAAGCCCTACATCGCCGCCCTGATCATGGCGTTGAAGGAGGAAGGCAAGGTCGATCTCGACGCGCCGATCACGACGTACCTGCCCGAATACACCCAGTGGGCGGCGGTGACCCCCCGCATGCTGATGGGGATGCAGAGCGGCATCCCCGACTACATGTGGGTTTCGGACTTCATGATCGCGGCGGTGTTCAACCCGGCCACCCTGACCGGGCCGGACGTGCTGCTGTCGTACGTGAAGGACCTGCCGCTGACCTTCACGCCCGGCCAGGGTTGCGAGTATTGCAACACCAACTACGTCGTGCTGGGCATGATCGCCGAAAAGCAGGGCGGGCAGCCGCCCGAGGTGGCGCTGAAGGAGCGCTTCTTCGACCGGCTGGGGCTCACCCACACGTACCTCGACGTGACCGGCGACGAGACCGCGACGCTGGCACACGGGTACGTGGACGTCGGGATCGTCGGCCAGCAGTTCGGGCTGGGCGCGGACACCATCGCGATGATCCCGGCCGAGTGGTTCCTGCACGACCTGTACATGGACGCGACCTACACGTTCCCGCCGATGTTCTCGTGGACCGCGGGCATGCTGGTCACCACGCCGATCGAGGCCGCGACGTTCCTTCGGGAAATGCTGCGCGGCAAGCTGATTTCCCCGGCGTCGGTGGCCGAGATGCAGACGACCCACTCGTGCCTGCTGCTGGGCAGCCAGGTGGACTACGGCCTGGGCCTGTCCACCAGCATCACCGAGCCGTTCACGCGGTCCTGGGGGCACGGCGGCATGAACTTCGGGTACGAGGCCAACACGATCCACTTCCCGACGGAAGACATCACGCTGTCGCACATGCACAACCAGTTGCCCGAGCAGTCGTGGCCCTTCCAGGCGATGTTCATGGACCGCCTGAGGACCGGCGCGGACGCGACCGTCTACCCGGCGTGCCTGCTGCCCGACGGCTTCTTCGCCGCCACCACCGCGGACCGCGTCGAATGGCGCGTGCGGGCGTCGATCGGCAATGGCGGCGAAGTCATGGACATCCGCGGCACCCTGAACGGCAAGGACACGCCCCTGTATGGCTTCGGGACGTCGGCGTCGCGCACGGGCCCGGACAACGCCCCGCGGATCGAGATCACGTCCACGGCACCCTCCGTCACCAAGGGCGTGGACCAGCGCGTCGCCGTCTTGAGCATCGACGCCGCGCAACTGGCAGGCAAGGACGGCGACATCACGCTGGACACCGCCGGCACCGACGCCCTGCGGATGACCGTGACCGAACTGCAGGTCGATTCCACCGGCGTCAAGCCGACCACGGGCTGCGTCGTCGCGGTCCCGGCCCCCACGGGCACCGCGAAGATCCACCTGTGCGGCGGCACCTCGTTCCAGGCCGTGAAGGACGACCTCCTGAAGATCTTCGCCGACGTCCCGGTCACCACCGACACCACCGCGATCGACCTGTACCTGGCGCCGCTGGGCAAGACGCGCTGCTTCTGACGCCGGCCGGGTGACGGGCCGAGGGCGGATTCCCGGCCGCCCTTCGCACCATGACATCCCCCCCTGCGTTCCCACCGCGACTCTCCCCTGCACATTGCCGCAACCCGGCCCCCGTGGCAGACTGCCTGTGACGTACGTTCGGGAGGCTTCGTGAACAGAACCCATCGCGGCACGCTCGTGCTGGCTTTCACCTGCGCGACCCTGGCGACCGCCTGCTCGTCGTCCGCCACCCCCTCGCCGGATGACGTCGCGGCGAGCGACGCTGGGACGGACGTCCCCCTGGAAGGCGTGGATCCAGGCCCGGGCACCCCGGACACGCCGCAGGACGGGACTCCGGACGCGCCCGCGGACATCCCGGCCGACGTTTCGACCGACGTCCCTCTCATGGACCAGGGTTCCGATCCCGGCACGGACCCGGGCGTCGCCCCGACCCCGTACGGCGCGGCGTGCACGGCGGACGCGGGATGCGCGGACTACTTCTGCGTCACCACCGATCTTCACCCCGCCTTCGTCGGCGGGTACTGCTCGTACTCCTGCGATCCCGCCGACGACGCTTCGTGCGGCGCCGGGGCGGCCTGCTTCGACGCCGACATGGGCATGCCCCTGTGCGTGAAGCTGTGCGCGACCGACCTCGACTGCCGCCCGCCCCAGACGGTGTGCGCCGGTTCCTGCGTGCCCGGGTCCTTCGTCGCTTCCCCGACCCCGGCCGTCACTCCAGCCGTGCCCATCCCGTCCATCCAGGCGTTCCTGGACACCTTCGACCCCGATCGCCTGATGCGGCAACTGCGGCGCCTGTCCGGGGCCGACTCCCTGTCCGACGAAGGCACCGCGCTGTTCCTCGACTCGCGGGCCGTGGGCTCGCCTTCGCACGTCGTCGCAGTGGCGTGGCTGAAGGCCCGGCTGGGCGAGGCGACCGCTGACGTGGTCGAGCAGGCCTTCACCGGGGACGACGGCAACACGTATGTGAACCTGGTCGCCACGATCCCGGGCAGCGACACGACGGCGGCGACCGTCCTCCTGTCGGCGCACTACGATTCCACCGGGATGTCCTCCACCGGCTGGGATGCCGCCACGGGCATCGCGCCCGGCTCGAACGACAACGCGTCGGGCGTGTCCATCGCACTGGAGGCGCTGGCGATGCTGGCGACTCCAGGCGCGCCCCAGCCGGTCCGGACGATTCGCGTGATCCTGTTCGACGGCGAAGAACTGGGGCTGGTCGGGTCCACCCGCTACGTGTCCGACCTCGACACGATTGCCGATCCCCAGGCCTGCGTGCTGAACGTGGACATGGTGGGCGGCGCGATGCCGGCCATGAACGGCCGTTTCTGGGTCCAGTGGCGACCGGGGTCGGAAGCCTTCGCGGCGGCCGGCGCCTGGGCCATGCAGCAGTTCGCCCCCCAGTCGCATCCCGTGATCACCGACTTCGACACCGGCGGCGGCAGCGACGCGCAGCCCTTCTGGGACGCCGGCCAGTGCGCGGTCGGCATGTTCGCCTGGCCCCGGCAGGTGACCAACCACACGGTCGGCGACACGATCGCGACGATCCAGCCCGCCTTCCTTGCGTCGTCCGCCCGGGCGGCGCTGGCGATCCTGGCCGTGTGGGCGTGGTCGCCCGATCCCGTGCAGTGACCTGCCGGAAGGATCCTGGGGAGGAACCCGCCATGCTGCGTCGCTCGCTGATCCTGAAACTGTTCGACGCCTTTTCCATCCAGCGCTGGAACGACCAGATCCGCCCGGTGGAACTGGTCGAAATGGACAAGCACGCGCACAAGATGGCCATCGCGTGGTGCCTGGCGCGCTACGAGGAGGATGCCGGCCACCCCGTGGACTGGCACAACCTGATCCGCGGCGGCCTGTTCGAACTGCTGCGCCGTACCGTGCTGTCGGACATCAAGCAGCCCGTGTACCAGGCCATCCGTTCGGGGCACCACGAGGCGTTCGCGCGGCTCAGCGAGTGGGTGTTCCGGCAGCTGGAGCCACTGATCGACGACGTCGGCGTGAAGGCCGACCTCCGACGCTACCTGGTCGATGACGACCTGCTGGACGACACGTCCCGGCGCATCCTGGCGGCCGCGCACTTCCATGCCAGCCTGTGGGAGTTCCGCATCATCCAGCGCATGAACCCCGGCAGCCGCCTGACCACGCGCGTCGATCGCCTGATGAACGCCGAGCTGGACACGCACCTGGACCTGGTCGGCATGCGGAAGTTGGCCACCGGCGCGCTGGTGTCCGACCAGGGCGGCGTGTCGGACTTCGTGGACCTCGTCGGCCACCTGCGCTTCCAGGTGCGCTGGGCCCAGACGCCCCGCATCCCCCCGACCTCGGTGCTGGGTCACAGCCTGCTGGTCGCGTGCCTGTCGTACCTGCTGGCCCGCGAGGTCGGCGCGTGCGACCGCCGGCTGCGCAACGACTTCTTCGGCGGGCTGTTCCACGACCTCCCCGAGTCCGTCACGCGGGACATCGTGTCGCCGGTCAAGCGGTCCATCCCCGAGCTGGCCGAGGTGATCGGCCAGATCGAGCAGGAACTGGCCGCCGCAGAGATCTACCCGCTGGTCGAGCCGTCGTGGTGCGACGAGTTGCGCTACTTCACCACCGACGAGTTCGACAGCAAGATCCGCGAGGGCGCCCCTCGCCCAAGCACGGAGGCTGCGGCGGGGGGATTGAGCATGCAATCTCCTGCCGCAGCCGGAATCGACTCGGGCGCACGCACGATCCTGAAGGTGACGTCGGACGCGATCAACGAGTCGTTCGACGCCCCTGCGTTCGACCCAATCGACGGCGAACTGATCAAGGTCGCCGACCACCTGGCCGCCTATGCGGAAGCATACAAGAGCATCACCAGCGGCATCCGAACGCAGCAGCTGGAAGAAGGCCTGCAACTGGCGGCAGCGTGGAAGGATCGCACGGTGGGCGTCATCGACGTCGGCGCGATCTACGGGGATTTCCAGTAGGGGGGCCAGGCGGTCCGCGACCCGGCTACTTCTTTCCTTCCTTCTTCTTCTTTTCGTCCTCGTCGTACTGGTCTTCCTCGGATTTCGTCACGGCGCCGACCTGGGTACTCGGGGTGCCGTTGATCCCGTGGCGATTGCCATCGTCGTACGCCTGGTTCTTGGTGTCGGAATCGGTGACCAGCTCGTTGATCTTGTCGTAGACCGCCGCCTCCGGCTGCCCGTAGAGGTCCTGGATGTTCGCGGAGTTGAACACGCTCCGGTCGATGGCGACGTGCCCGTCCTCGTGGACGACCATGCCGGTGTGGGCGGTTTCCCAAGCCTTCTGCTTCAACGGGTGGTACTTCGACTTGTCGGCGTTGTACTCGACCCAGTGCGGAGTGACTTCCTGGTCCTGTGTCGTCAGGGTGACCTTCGTGACCTGCCCGTCCTTCAGCGTGGGCTTCCCGACCACGGTCGGCTTGTCGGGCAGCACGTACAGCACGCTGCCCTTGGAACCCTCCAACTGTGCGTTCGTCAACGCGCCCAGCTTGTCCTTGAACAGGTAGAAGTCCGGCTCGGACACCCCCTCGCTCCGCTTTCGCGGCTCCTTGAAGTCGAACACGATAGCGCCGGCCGGAGCCGGCCCCTCCACCAGCGGCGTCGCCGTGTCCCCACCCAGCGCGGTCGTCACGTTCAGCCCGGCCAGGATTCCGTCCAGCGAGGCGCCCACCGCGCCCAGGTCCACGGTCAAGGGCTTGCCCAGGTCGTTCAGCGCCTGCAGGAACGCGTCGATTTCGGCCCCGTGATCCCGGCGCAGATCGTCCGCGTACCCCTGCACCTCGTCCCGCACCTGGCTGACGGTCGCCTTCACGGCGTCCCAGGCGGAGGCAGGGTCCGGCAGCACGGTGTCCCCACCCGACGCTTCACCCCCGCCCGACGAATCCCCGCCGGCACCGCCTCCCACGACGTCGTCGATGGTCTGGGCGACCGTATCCGCCGCGCCCCCCACGGTGCTCGCGATCTTGTCGGCCGCGTCGCCGGCCACCGTGGAAACCGTGTCTGCCACGCTGCTCGCCGTGTCCGCCACCGTGCTCGCCGCTCCGCCGACCGTGTCCGCCACCGTGCTCGCCACGTCGCCCGCTGCACCCGACGCCGTACTGTACGCGTCCGCCGCGGCGTCGCCCAGGTCGTCCAGCAGCCCCGCCCGTTCGGCGGGCGCTTGCGTCGCGGCACCCGGCTCGACGCCCGCCTCGGTGGGCCCGGCGCCCTTCGACAGCACCGCGAGGCGTTCGTGAACCTTCTGCACTTTCAACAGGATCGCGACCCCGGCCGCCGCCTCTGGGCCCCCCGCCGGCCCACCGCCGTCGGCGGCCCTGCCGCCCGACGTCCGGCCACCGGCAGCACCGCCACTCGCACCCCCGTCCGCGTTCACGGAAACGTCGCCGGCATCCAGTCGCGCCCAGGTCCTGGACCCGACCACGCCGTCGGAAGCCAGCCCGGCGGACCGCTGGAAAGCCTTCACCGCCCGCTGCGTCGCCGGCCCGAACGCCCCGTCCGCTTCCAGGCCCGCGCCGCTGTTGTTCAGCGACTGCTGGAGTTCCGCCACGGCGTCCGACTTCGACCCGATGCGCAACGTCGGCCGGCTGCCGCTCCGGGCCCCTCGCGGGCTGAGCATCGCGACCTGCTCGTCGTACCCTTTTCCACGCAGGGAATCGCGGATTCCGGACCGGCTCGACGACTCCGCGGCAGGCCGGGTAGTCGTCGCAGCCGAGGCGGTCTGCACCTCGGAACCCAGGACGCGCTCCGGTCCGGAGGCCATCACGATACTCTGCCGCGAGTCAGTGCTGATGATACCGGATTGCGGCCAAATTGGACTCGCGTGCCACGGCGATCCTTCGAAGAAACCTGTCATTCGGCCGGTTGGATCATCTGCATCTGCGCCATGTTGAACACGCTGCACGCCCCGTGCCCGCACGAGGTCTTGTAGGTCGCCTGACGGCCGCAGCCGCGGACCCCGTACGTGGCGTTCTCGACCCCCATGAAGCGGAAATCACGGCTCAGCTTGATGATTTCCAACTGGGCCTCGTCGCACTGCAATTCGAACGACGCCTGCTTCAGGACTTTTCGTTCGACCTTGCCCGGAATCGGTGTCCCGTCCGCCTTGGTGCGCGGCGATGATGCACACCCCACACACGCGACGAACACGACCGGCAGCAGCCCCAACCACACCCGTGACATGCGACCTCCTCGTCACTTCGCCGGGGGCACGTCCTTCGCTTCCCCGACCTTCACCGCCGCAGTGCCGCTGCCCGGCATCAACCGCCGCGTCAGCCATCCCGACAGCAGGCCGCCCAGGTTCCCATCGCCCTGGACCAGCACGTCGGGCGTGACCTTGATGTTGCCCAACGCGATCTGCTTGGCGATTTCGACCGCCGTGACGCCGCTGGCCCCGATGGCCTCGTTCTGCAGCTTGTAGGCCTTCGCGGTCGCCTCGCCCATCGCCAGGATCCGGGCGCCCTCGGCGCGGCCCTTCGCCTCGATGCCCTTCGCCTCGCCCTCGGCGCGCAGCCGGATCGATTCGGCCTCGCCGCCCGCCGTCTGGATCGCCCGCTCCTTGTTCTGCTCCGCGATCTTGACGCCGATCTCGGCCTCCACCAGGTCCTTCTGCTTGTCGGCCTGTGCCCCCGTCTTCTCCTTCGCGATGCGCTCCTGCTCGGCCTTCTGCTGGGCCTGGTACATCGCCTGCTGCTGGTCGGCGATGATCTTCTTGGTCTGGGTGTCCATCAGTTCCTTCGGCAGCCCGATCTGGCAGATCAGCACCGACACCAGTTCCACGTGGTAGCGCTCCAGGGCGATCCGCGTGCGCTCCTCGGCCTTCGACTGCTCCTCCGACCGGTCCTGCAGGAAGTTCATCGCCGACGTGGACGACGCCTGGTTGCGGAAGGAACTGTCGATCATCGGGTGGATGACGTGCATGATCAGGTTGTCGATCGAACCGATCTTGGCCACCATGTAAGGCGCCTGGTCGGGTCGCACCCGGATGACCACCTTCACGCTGACCGAAATCTCGAAGCCGTCCTTCGAAATCACCTTCAGCGAGTCGAACCGCGTCGCCTTGTCCTCGTCCCAGTCGATCGTGATGTTGGTGGTGTCCACGACATACGCGATGTAGGCCAGGCGGTTCAGGTAGTACACGCCCGGGCCCATCACTTCCTGCTGGATGCCCCGGAAGCCCGCCGGGACCACGTACCGCTCGATGCCCGCGTCCAGGCGCGTTTCGATGGCCTTGCGTTCGCCCGCGTCCATGGTCCCGCCCCGGGCAAGCGCCGCGTCCTCGACGCCCTGCCTCACCTGCGGAGGCTCGTCGCCGACGTTGGACACCACCACCGCGACCTGGCCGCGCTCGATGGTCGCGACGTCGTCCATCTGCACCTTGAACAGCATCGGGTTGATGTAGTACGTGCCGGGCCGCAGCACGTCGAACTGCGGGCCGCGCTGGCCGCCGTTCTGCAGGAAGGCCGACGCGTCCTGGTAGTCGCTGTGCCCCTGGACGCTCTTCGCCACGTACTCCTTGTCGGGCAGCGGCGCACCGTCCAGGGCCGTCACCAGCCCGACCTTCTGGGCGGGGATCACCGTCGCGCTGGTCACCTCGACCTTGAACAGGTCGATGTTGATGCGGTACGTGCCGGGCTGCAGGATCTGGATCTGCGGGCCCTTCTGGCCGCCGTTCTTCAGGAAGGCCTCGCCGTCCTGGAACGCGTTGTGCCCGTCGGCACGAACCGCCAGCAGCCGCCCCGGCGCGATGGCCTTGCCATCCATCGCCGTGACGATGCCGACCTGGCCCTTGTCGATGACGATGGCGTCCAGCAGCCGCACCTTGAACAGGTTCAGGTTGATGCGGTAGTTGCCCGGGGGAAGGATCTGGATCTGGGGCCCCTTCTCGCCGCCGTTTCGCAGGAAGGCCTCGCCGTCCTGGAACGCGTTGTGGCCCTCCACGCGCTTTGCGAAGATCTGTCCCGGCGGCACCGGGTCGCCGTCGATGGACTCGATCAGCCCCACCTGGTTCTCGCCGACGACCACGAAGGCCGACTTGCGCGCCGAATACAGGAAGGGGATCAGGAAGTGCAGCCCCGGCCCCAGCGTGCGGGCCTGGATCCCCACCTCGTTGGCCTGGGCGATGACGCGCCCCTGGGGCATCTTCGCGCCGAAGTACCTCCTTTCCAGGACGGCGATCTGGGTGCCGCCCACGATGACCACGGAGGACCACAGGAACGTCCAGACGAACAGCACCAGCACGATCCCTACCGGTACCAGCACGTTCAGGGGAAGGTCCAGGAAGGTCACGGGCGCCTCCAATCGATTCGATGGGCCACGGTATGCCCGCTCGGCGCAGCGCGTCAAGGGCGCCTGCAGGTCCTTCCGGCAGAATCGAGCGACGGCAGGTCGATCGGGCGACGAGGAAGGGTGCGGGTGACCAGAAAGGGTGCGGGAGAACGGGCTACGGCTGCAGGACGGCCTTGAACCCGCCGCCGTCCACATCGACGTACAGCGCGTTGGTGTAGGCGTCCGGGGTGCCGCCGGTCAGCGGCTGCAGCGTGCCGCCGCCGCGGACCACGACCACGTACCAGGTGTCCACGACCGGCTTCAGCACGACGTCCACGTCGGCGCGCAGGGCCCCGTTCGCGGGCTGGCCGGCGATCGGCAGCACGGTGGCCAGCGCGGCCCCCGTCAGGTCGCCGGTCTTCTGCACCAGTTTGCCGTCCACCAGGTCCAGCGGCACCGGGCGCCCGTTGCCATAGATTTCCAGGCCGGCCAGATCCATCCAGGTCGGCGCCTGGGCCTTCACATGGATCGTCACGGTGCCATCGACCTTGGGCGTCACCATCTCGGTGGGACCCATGCGCTCGACGCCGTCCACGAAGGTCTGCACGAACGCGCCATACGACACGACGACCTGCTGGGCCTTGACCGCGGCAGTGATGTCCGCGGTGGTCACCGTGGCCGGCGTCTTCGTTCCCAGGCGCAGCAGGTTGCGGCCCCACCCGACCCCGTGGTTGCGGAAGTGGCTGTCCGAGTTGGACACCGCGGTGATCGGGTGCCCGGTGTTCAGCCAGGCGAACCAGTCGTGCATCGTGGGGATGTCCCCGGAGCCGCGAGCGGCCTGCACCTTGACGGCAGCGTCGTTGGATTCCAGGTAGTGGGCGGGCGTCCCGATATCCTCCTTCGTTTCCATCATGTCGTAGTCCCAGTTCATGGGCTCCGCCGAGTTGTACGTGCCGCCAGTGGTGGGGTCGAACTCGATGAACGCGTTGTACCCGGATCCCACGCTGCGCGGGTGGTTCATCTGCCACAGCGTGACGCCCGGGATCGTGCGGATGATGGCGGTCAGTTCCGGCTGCGTCAGCCCGGAAAACAGCTTGGTGCCGGCGAACGGCAGCATGTTGCCCGCGGTGCCGTCGGGCATCACCAGCCAGCCTTCCCAGCCCAGGAAGTTGAAGTGGCCGACGGTGTTCACGGACACCTCGTCGCCGTTCAACCCGTGCAACTGCGCGCCGACGTTCATCGCGGTGATGTTGCCCTCGAAGGAATGCACCATGTCGTGCTCGGTGGCCGCAGCGATTTCCACGCCTTCATCCACGTTGGCCGCCATCTTGTCCCAGGGCGACATGCCCGAATCGAGGCTGCCGAACGTGTGTTGGTGGAAGTCCGCCGACAGGTAGCCGGTGGTGTCCACCGAATGGAACAGTTTCGCGGCCACCGTCGCGGTTTCGCCGGCCTTCACCTCGATGTCCTGGAAGACGTGCTGTTCGTACTCGGGGCCGCGCGACACGACGACCTTGTAGTGCCCAGGTTTGAGCGCGATCGTCGCCGCGGTGCCGTGCACCGAGTTCAGCATCGTGCACAGCCCGCCCTTCCCGTTGCCCATCGGGTACATACCCAGTTCGCACCACTTGTCGGTGTCGGCGACGCCATCGCCGACGCCCCGCACACAACCGTAGTCGCTTTCCTCGATCGCCTTGTCGGACCCGCCGGCGTCGTCCAGGCAGATCAGCGATGCCTTGCCCGGGACCGGCCCGATCGTCGTCGCCGTGCCCAGGTCCGCGCCGTCCACCTCGTCGATGGACAGCGTGATGCGGCCCGCGGCGGCGAAGGCGACGTCCTTCGTGATCCCGGCCTCGGGGACCGTCACGGAGGCGGTCCAGGTGGTCCGACCGGGGGAGGTCGCGGTCACTTCGTAGGTCCCGGCGGGCAGGCCCAGCGAGTAGGCCCCGTCCGCGCCGGTGATCGCCTGGTCCAGCGCGTGGCGTGCGCTGCCCGTGCCCGCCAGCGCGGTCACACGGACCCCGGCCATCGCGCCCCCCGCTTCGTCCTTCACGGTCCCGTTCAGCGTCGGGACCGTTTCGCCGCGGATCTCGCGGATCGACTTCAGCACCGACGCGATGTCGCCGGTGCCCACGACCATGTACCGCTCGAACGAGTTCTGCCCGAACGCCGGGACGGAAAAATCGGTCGCCAGCAGGCTGATCGTCCCGCTGGCGTCCACCAGCGGCAGGTTCATCGTGCCCGATTTCATCGTGTACCCGTAGGACGCCCCGCGCCCGCTGCTGGCGACGCCGCTGACGTCGCCCGCCGCGTCGCCAAAGCCGGCTTCCAGCGTGAAGATGTGCTGGGCGCCGCCGAAAGACAGGAAGTCGCCGGCCACCAGGTTCGTCAGGTTGTACTTGGTGTCGTTGATCGCAGTGGTGCGCAGCGTGACGACGCGCGAGCCCGGCGTCAGGATGTAGTCGTTCTGCAGCGTGACGTCCAGCGGCTCGGCCATGCTGTCCAGCATCGCGATCATGTTGGTGTTGGCGTCCGGGCCCGACACCCGCAGGATGGCCTCCTTCCCGTCGGACCCGTCCTTGATGACCTCGACCTTCGTCGATGCGCATACCCGGAAGCCCACGATGGCGAACATCTCGCGCCACTGGTCGTTGCCGTCCACGCCGGCCGCGTGCCGCACGTCCGCGTCAATCAGGTTGCCGCCGTACAGGTACAGGTGCACGGACGTGCCGGCGTCCTGGATCAGGAAGCGCACGTTGTCGTTTTCGATGATGTACGAGCGCCCGACGAAACCGTAGGCGTTGTCGCCGCCCACCAGGTCGGCCTTCGTCGTGACCTTCCGGGCCGACACGTAGGGCGTCGGGCCGGCATCGACATCGGCCGGGACGTCCGTCGCTTCCGCGGGCAGGTCGCCCACCGTGTCCGGCAGGGTGTCGGTAATCCCGTCGGGGGTCGTGTCGGGAACGTCCGGCGCCAGCAGGTCGGTCGCGTCGCCGCCACCGCCCGATCCCCCGCAGGCAAGCCCGCCGGCCAGCAACAGCGCCATCCCGAAGCCCATCCATCGTGTCAAATTCATGCTGCCCTCCTGGCGGAACTGCGCGACACGACGGTCGCGACGTCCAACGAAGCCACGCGCATTGTATGGCAAAACCCCGATTTTTTCGGCGCGGCTTTGTTGCATGCGCGTTTCGACGAAGCGCTCGCGGCAGGCCATTGATCGGTTCGCGCCGTTTCGACCATTGATGCCGCCCGCGCGAACCGCGATACTCCCACCACGGACTCGCATCTCCGCGGGGGGGGGGAATCATGACTGGCGGCCGGTTCCATCGTGTCGCGTTCGCGGTCTGCCTGCTGGCGCTCGCGGCATCGCCCGCCTGCCTCACCCGGGACGACGGCGGCTCGTCGAGCGACCTCGAGCCATCGGCCGACTTGACAGGCGCATCGGACACCCCGGACTTCGGCGAACTCCTGCCGGGCGACAACCACGTGCTGGTCTCGATACCGGATCCCATCGACTTCGGCACGGTCGCATGTGGCACCGCGAAGGACCTGGACGTGGTGCTTTCCAACGACGGGCCCTGGCCGATCGTCGTGACGTCGCTGGCCCTCACGGTCGCGGACTCCACCGCCTTCACGCTGGAATCGATCCTGCTGCCCGAAGGCGCGGGACTTCCCGGTTCCCTCCCTTCCGGCGCACGCATCAGCCTGTCCTTGCGGTTCATGGCCGCGTCCGACGGGGCCGCGCACACCGTGCTGACCGTCGAGGGGACGTCGGAAGGCCAGGCCGCGTCCTGGTCCTTCGCGATGGTGGGAAACGCCGCATGCCCGACGCTGGTAGCCTCGCCGGGGCAGCCGGATTTCGGCAGCGTTCCCCTGCAGCAGAAGCAATCCCTGTTCGTCGAGGTTGCCAACACGGGCAGCGCGGACCTGCAGATCCCGGCAGGCGGCCTGGCGCTCGAGGACGGCTCGGACGTCGGGCTGGCGGTGAAGGACCTTCCGGCCGGGAGCATCGTGATCGCCCCCGGCACGTCGTTCGGACTCACGGTGTCCTGGACCCCGCAGGTCGTGTCGGTCCCCACCGGAGACCCCATCGGGACCCTTCGGATCACCAGCAACGACCCGGCCAGCCCGACCCGCATCCCGCTCTTCGGCAAGGTGGACGCCCCGTGCCTTTCCGCCATGCCCAACGTCCTCGACATGGGTTTCGGCGCCCAGCAGACGCCGGTCGCGCGCACCGTCACCCTCCTCAACCAGTGCAGCGCCACGCTTCACGTCGCCTCCATCGAGGTCGTGGACCCGTCGCCGTCAGGAACGGGGGACGCGTGGACGGTGGGCCTTGAAGGCACCCCGACCACCGCCGTCGAGCCGTTCGACATCCCCGGGGCCGGGTCGCCGGCCGTGAGGGTCACGTACACGGCGAATCCGGGCGCGAGCCATGCGACCGCGACGCTGCGCATCGTGTCAAACGATCCGAAGGCTCCGACCCTCGACGTGCCACTCAGCGCGTCCATCGCGGAGGATTCGTTCTGCAAGCCGACCCTGGTGCCGGCGGGCGGGACCATCACTCTCACCACGGCGACGGGAACCGTGGTCGAAGCGGCGGTCAACCTGGTCAACACCGGCACTGGGGCCTGCACGTTCCAGAAGGCCGAGGCCATGGACTGCCCGATTGGCACCGATGGCCAGCCCGCGTGCGCGGCGCCGTTCGAAGGCGTCGCCTCGACGGCCTTCTCGCTGACGGGACTCCCGCCCGCGGACCTGAACGGCCTCGCGCCGGGCTCCACCACCCCGTTCACCGTGCGGTTCGCCCCGGCGGCGGCACAGGCCTACTCGGCGCTGATGGCCCTGCAGTTCAGCGACCCGGCGCTGGGGACGACGATCGTGTTGCCGAAGGGCAGCGTCGGCGGGATATACGCCCCGAACCTGACGGGCACGGGCACCGCGGCGCCCTAGCAGGCGCCCCGAACCTTTCGGACGCGGGCGCCCCAGCCCCTGGCCTCCTGCACGGCGCCCCCTTCCCTGCCCGCCCCCTCCCCCACCCGCCCCGTTGCCACCCGCTCCTCACGCTGGTAGGCTCGCGTTCGTCGCAACTCGTCCCCTGAAAGGAGCGCACGGTGAAGGCCATCCGAATCATCGACCCGGGCCTGCTGGACAACGCCGCCACCTTCACGGACCCGTTCTTCCGGCGATTCACGCTGCGCCCCGCCGCGGCCCCGCTGGACCTCGACGGGACCATCGCCAAGGACTACCTGTTCCCGACGTTCTACGGGGACGTCACCTGCGCGCAGGCGATCTTCCTGTGTCCGTGGGAGCGCGCCTACAGCCTGATGCCGCACCCGCTGATGAAGCCCGTGAGGATGCCCGGCGGCCGCGCGCTGGTGGTGTTTTCGAACTACGTGTACCGCAAGGTGCTGGGCGTTGCGCCCTACAACGAGATCGCGATGACGATCCCGCTGCTGCTGGACCCGGACGTCAGCGTGCCGGTGCTGCCGCTGCTGTGGTCGGGCTACCCGGGGTTCGGGTACTACGTATTTTCGATGCCTGTGACGTCGCTGGAAAACCGCATCCGCGGCCACAAGATCTGGGGCCTGCCGAAGGTCGTGCAGGACATCGACATCGATGACATCGGCGGCGACTGCGTGACCGTGGCCAGCGACGACGACGGGCGCCCGTACTTCGAACTGCGGGTGCCGCGCACCGGCAAGCCCACGCGCTTCGAGCAGGACGCCTGGCTGTACACGCGCCTCGGCGACGCGATGCTGCGCAGCCGCACCAGCTTCGAAGGCACCTTCCAGGTCCGCAAGAACATGGGCCTGCTGTTCAAGCCGGGCGCCCGCCCCGCGCTGCCGACCCTGGTGCTGTCGGATTCGCCGGCCGCTGACGTGCTGCGCGGCCTGCAGATTGACCCGGTGCCGTTCCAGACCCGCTACGCGTCGCGCATGTCGAGCTGCTTCGACCTGCCCGACACGGGCTTCAAGTCCCCGGCCACCTTCCGGTAGGACGAAAGGAGACGCGCGATGCAATTGCCTCCCCTGCTCGATCGTGCCGCCGATGCCCTGCCCCTGGTCGCCCGCGTCCGTGCCCGCCAGCGCGGCCTGAAGATCGTCGTGGTCGGCACCGGCGTGATCGGCGGCACCGTGGCCGCGTGGGTCGCGCCCCAGCACGACCGGCTGTACGTGCTGGACCGGGGCGAAACGGCCGAAGCGCTGCGCCGGCACGGCCTGACCGTGTACCCGGGCGATCGGCCCGACCGGCGCACCACCGTCCAGGTCAAGGTGATCGACGACCTGGCCGAGGTGCCCGACGCCGATGTCGTGCTGCTGGGCGTCAAGAACTACAGCCTGGACGCGGTCGCGCGCATGGTGAAGGAACGCCTCGGCGATCGCCCGCTGGTCGTCGGCATGCAGAACGGCGTCGAAAACCAGCAGATCCTCCCCCGGCACTTCCCGAAGTCCGCCTATTGCGTGGTCAGCTACAACGCCTGGGCCGACGCGCCGGGCGTGATCGGTTTCCAGAAGCAGGGGCCCCTGGTCATCGGCACGCCCGACAACACGCTGCATGACGAACTTCGCGAGTTGGCCCGGGTGCTGAACCTGGGCGTCGAAACGATCGTCACGGATCACCTCAACGACGCGGCGCACAGCAAGTTGGTCATCAACCTGACCAACTCGCTGACCACGCTGATCGGCCATCGCCGCCGCGAGATTTCCGACCCGGCGCTGTTCCAGAAGCTGCTGTCGAACATGACCTGGGAAGGCGTGCAGATCGTCCGGGGCGCCGGCTACGGGGAGTGCCGCCTGGGCGGAATGCCGTCGTGGGCGACGATCTGGGCCGGCTCGCACCTGCCCCGCGCGATCACGAAGCCGATCTTCGAGAAGAACGTCGCCAAGATGGTGCTCAGTTCGATGGCCCAGGACATCCTGCAGCGGGGCGGGCACGAATCCGAACTGGAGACCATCAACGGCTACCTGCTGTCGCTGGCCGACCGGCAGGGCCTGTCCGTGCCCTACAACCGCGCGGTGTACGACCTGTGCCGACGCGAGTTCGCCAGGCCGACGTTCGTGCCCCTGGACGTCACCGAGGTGTACGCCGCGGTGCAGGCCCGCATGTAGGCCGCCCCGCACAGCCGCCAGGAAGGGCCGCCCGGCCTCGCTCCCCCCTCCAGGAAGTCCAGCGCATCGATATCGAGGGAAGTCCTCCGCTCCTGGATCGAATCCTGGACGTCCGGGGTGCTGGGAGGAGCGATGAGAGTCGGATGGAGGGGCCCGGATACGCGAAGGGCGCCCGAAGGCGCCCCCGCGTGCCGGTGGAAGGAGGAACGGTTATTCGGTTTCCTGGTCGACGAAGTAGGCCGACGCGCCGACCTGAGAGCACTCGCCGTACATCGCGTTCGGGTCCGGGAAGATGATCCGCTGGAACGTCGACTTGATGCCGTCGCAGTCCAGGTCGGCGTGGGCGTTCGCCGTGGCGTGTGCGTTGTTCAGCACCTTGCCGTCCGAATCATACGAGTACACGAAGTAGACCTGGTCCGTGATCTGGAAGGTCAGCGCCGACCACGTCGCGGTGTTCCACGCCGAGGAGTTCGTGTCGCAGCGGCCATCGCTGTCGCCGTCGAGCGTACCGCAGCACGTGGTTCCGGGGGTCAGTGCCTGGGCGGTCGGGAACTGGCAGTAAATGCGCGTGCCGGCAGCGGACACGTGCGGCGCGGTGTAGTAGTACGCCGAGCCCTTGTAGATCTTGTCCAGTTCGTCGATCGCTTCCGTCGTCTTGGCGCGGCGCATGTACTTGATGAACGCCGGGACCGCGATGACGGCGAGGATGCCGAGGATGGCCACGACGACCATCAACTCGACCAGCGTAAAGCCCTTCACGTTCAGCTTGCGGAACTTGTTCAACATGACACCCTCCTATTGAAACCCAACTTGCCAGCCACCCGGCAACCTACCGCCCACGGTTGGCCGGGGCGATCTTCACCTTCCTACTACAGCAATGGTCGTGCCAAACATGAGTTATCATGAATTCCGATAGTTCCGAGGATGAGCCTCCATCCAAAGCCAGCAGACTGACGTTTCGCGACAGCCTCAAGTGACGTTTTACGTCACTGGCGCATCCGACATTCACCACGACAACCTATTCCCCGCAATCGACCGTGGGTCGCCAGGCCAGCACCTGGCCCTTGCCGGCTTCGACGATCCCATAGCGGCGGGCGTTCCAGTAGGGTTCGGACACGTCGCTGCCGGCGTACTGGCTGCCGCCGTTCACGCCCGGGAAGGCGCCGATGGCGTAGGGATTCCGCTGCCACAGGAAATCCGACCAGGGACGCAGATCGGGCGGCAGCGACACGGTCATTTCCTGCCACACGCACTTGCCGTTGCCGATCGAGCACTGCCACGCGTCGGGGGTCGTGCACGCGAACTCGTCCATGCCGGGGCCCGGCAGCGTGATGCCCATGAAGTTGATCTGGGCCGTGCAGGCATCGATTTCCTTCTGGGTCGGGCAGGTCGGCACCGACCCGTCCAGCGCGTGGTCCACCACGAACTGCCGGTCCAGCGGGTAGGAGCGCCGCGGGTCGTCCAGCACCAGCGTGCCGTCCAGGTACCCGTTGCCACCCATGCGCTGCAGCAGCGCCAGCGCCTCGGTCCGGGCCGCATCGCGGTCGGTGGCGACCGACGCGGGCAGCGCGCCGGCGTACATGATTTCGAAGTCCATGTTCTTGTCGGGCTTGACCAGCTTGTCCCACATCTCTTCCTTGAAGCCGCGCTGCAACACGTCCTTCAGCGGGCTGTCGCCGATCAGGTGCAGGAACGCCCACCACGGCCCGTAGGTGATCTGGTTGCCGAAGAACGACTTGCAGTACTTCGGCAGGTCGAAGGCGCCCGCGGTCAGCATCACCTTGTCGGCCTGGATGTTCCCGATCAGCTCGTCGTACAGGAAGCGCCGGTACTGCTCGTCGCCGGTGAAGTGGTAGGCCATCGTCGCGAGGTGCATCAGGTGCATCGCGTCGCCTCCACGGAGGCTGGGGAAGTAGTAGTGGTCGATCTGGTTTTCCCCGCCGCCGGAGTCGTCCATGTCCACAACGAACTGCAGCATGTCGGCCATGAAGGTGTCGGAAGCGGCGTCGATGACGCGCCAGGGTTCCATCTGGACCGTCGCCGGGCAGGTCATGTCGAAGGTGGCGTCGTTGGCGGTGTTCACCTGGCGCTGCACGTAGCCCACGATGCGGTCCAGCTTCGTCAGGTCGATGTCGCCCGGGTCCAGCTTCAGTTCGCCGGCCTGGAAGTAGGACATCAGCGCCGACAGCAGGTCGGGGTTCTTCTGCAGGTTGATCAGCTCGACGCGCTGCAGGCGCTTGAGGTAGCACGTCAGGTGCTTCGCGATCCGGGCCTTCAACTCCGGGTCCTTCAGCAGGTCGTACGCCATCGGCAGCGACGTCATGGGCCCGGTGTTCTGGTCGATCGAGGGGCGGCCGTGCCACATCGGCCGGCCCTTCCAGATCGTGCCGTCGGGACCCGCGTAGCCATCGGTATAGGCCGCGGGCAGGTACTTCAGCGCCGCGGGATCGATGTCCCTGTCCTCGTGCGAAAGATTGGCAGTGCTCTGCCAGCGGATGATGTGATCGGGCGACACGGGCGCGCCGTCGGGCATCAGCAGGAAGTGGTACCGCGTGAAGTAGCCGGGGATGCCCGTGACCTCGTACATCGCCAGGATGTCCTTGACGTGCTGCTCCATGCGGTCGTAGTCGGCCTGCGTGCCGGTCTGGGAGTAGCGCAGCACGGACGCGACCACGGACCAGCCGGTCCAGATGCCGCCGTCGCCGGTGCCCCAGAAGCCGCCCAGGTGGTCGTTGGCGCCCCACACGGATTCGGGCGTACCGGGGGGCGTCGCGCCGTTGAAGTCGCGATCGATGGCCTGGCCGTCGGGCGTCTGGTACACGTCGCGCCAGCGGTCGAACAGGAAGGCGCGCCGCAGCAGGGGATCGGGCGAATCGACGAACGCCTGGGTGGTGGTATCGTAGATGTCGCAGCGCTTCAGCGTGCCGCCTTCGCACTTTTCTTCCAGGTACACCGCGCAGGAGGCGACCATCGAATCCTTCAGAGGGTCGGCCGGGGTCGCCAGCGGCGCCTGCGTGGGCAGTGCCGGCAGGTCCGGTGCGACGTCGCTCAGAGAGTCGGACGGGAGGGCATCGGGGACGTCGTCCTGCGGGGCGTCGGGCGCGTCGGGGCGCGGCGCGTCCCCCGGGACGTCCAACGCGTCCGGCGCGTCCGGCGCGTCCGCGGCATCCACCGCATCGGCGGGCACGTCGGCTGCGGTGGTGGAACCGCCGCCACAAGAGGCGAAGGTCGCCAGGGTCGCTGCGGCAAGCAGCCGGGACAGGGTGCGCAGGGTCATGGATCCCTCCAGGGTTGGGGCTACAGGCCGTCCTCGCCGATCACACGGTTCCGCCCGGCCGCCTTGGCACGATACATCCGCGAATCGGCCTCGCGCAGGAAATCGAACACGTCCAGTCCACTCCGCCACGAGGCGACGCCGACGCTGATGGCCAGGTTCTGGCCCGTGGTGGGATCCGGGTCGGCGAACAGCGTATTCCGGAGGCGCTCCATCACGCCGAAGGCCTCGCCGGGGCCGGTGTGGGTCAGCACGATCAGGAACTCCTCGCCACCATGCCGGCACACGACGTCGGTGGACCGGGTGCCGCGACGCAGGTGCAAGGCGATGTGCCTCAGCGCCGCGTCGCCCCGCGCGTGGCCGAACCGGTCGTTGATCGACTTGAAATGGTCGATGTCGGCCATGGCGATCGACAGGGGGGTCCCGTAGCGCCCCGACCGCAGGACCTCGGCGGCCAGCACCTCGTCCGCGCGCCGGCGGTTGAACAGGCCGGTCAGCGAGTCCGTGGTGGCCATCACCTCGAGTTCCTTGCGCTTGCGGGCCAGTTCCTCCTCGATGCGCTTGCGGGCCGTCACGTCGTGCAGCACCAGCAGGCGCCCCAGCGGCTGCCCGTTCGAGTGCCGCAGCGGCAGCACCCGGACGTCCAGATCGCGCGGCGGCTCGCCCACGCGAATCTCGACGCGCCCCTCGTCCGGCGCGAACTCCACGAGGGTCCGCGACGTTTCCACCAGCATCCGGCCCATGATCGGGCGCCCCGGGTTCCCCAGCAGTACCTGCACGGCCGCGTTCGCTTCGACGACGCGGTCCTTCGGGTCCAGCACCAGCAACCCGTCCTCCAGCGCCTCGAAGATCCGTTCGTGGGCGATGGGCATCAGGTCGATCAGTTGCAGCCGGGCCACCGCAAAGCTCAACAGCAGGCCCGCCGCGGTCATCGCCAGGGGCGTGAAATCCACGGAAGGCAGCGGGCTGAGGCCCGTGATGTAGAGCGCACTGGTCAGCCAGGGCAGCGGAAGGCCCATCAGCACCGCCACGGCCTGCCGCCGGTGGATGCCCCGCAGGCGCAGGGCCGCCCCGGCCAGCACGAAGGTGGCGATCAGGAGCGCGAGGTAGCTGAATCCGATGACGGCCCAGAAGGCCGGCCCGTGAACGTACGTGATCATGTTCTCTTCGGCCGCGGGTTCGTACCCGGCCCACAGCCACCCGGTCCAGTCGTTGGTCCAGGCGATCGCCAGGAGGACCGCCGGCAGCACATACATCAGCAGGCGCACCGGGGCGATCAGCACCCGCTGGAGGTCCGCGAACCGCAGCGCGAACAGCAGGAACAGGGGGCTGCACGTCAGGACGCCGATGTACGCGGCCTGGGACCAGAAGATCTTGGCGTCCAGCGAAACCGACGACGCCTCGAGCGCGAACGTCAGGCACCACCATGCCGCCGACGCCAGCACCCCGATCAGCGGCCAGCCACCGGGCCCGTTGCGACGGGGCAGGAGCCTGCGGACGACCTCGGCTCCCACCGCGGCGCTGATGCAGTAGACGACGGTGATGAAGGTGAAGCGGAACTCCACGTCCCGGCCCCCCGAGCCCAGGCGATACTACCGGCGTTCCCGCAGGATTGCCAAGGCCGGCCGTACCTTAGCCGATCCCCCCCCCGTCGTCCGCGGCTTCGATCCGCAGCACGGTCAGGGGCGTGTCGCCGGCCGGACGGCGCAACGTCACGTCGTCGCCCGCACGGGCCCCCAGCACCGCGCGGGCCAGCGGGGACACCCACGACACGAGGTCCGCGCCGGCATCCGCCTCGTCCTCGCCCACGATGGTGAACGCGCGTACCACGCCATCCCCGTCGGCCAGGGTCACCCGCGTGCCGAACCGCACCTCGTCCGGCAAAGGACCGCCTGCGCCGACCCGGATCGCCGATTCCAGGCGCGCTTCCACATACCGAAGATCCCGCGCCACGGTGGCCAGGCGGACCTTCGTGCCCAGGGCCTCTCCGGCCGCCTTCAGGGCCTCCCGTTCGGCCGCCAGGCGCGCGGCTTCGGCCTGCAGCAGCCCCATCCCCCGCGGACGGACGTAGTTCGGGTGAGGGCTGATCGGTCGCTCGGGGAGGTCACCGAGTTCGTCGCCGTCGGACTCGCGGACGAAGGCGCGGCTCATGGTTCCCGACGCTGCAGAAGGTTCTGGCCGGCGGAAGTCCGCCAGACGCTTCACCTAGTTCCAATGATAGCCGACGGTGAAGGAAAAGTCATGGATTACGCTGACGTACTTGCCGGCCATGGGCGCGCCCTCCGCCAGCGTGACCTTGCGGTCGAGGCCGAAGACGGGCATGTACGCGACGTCGATGTACAGGCCCGCCAACTGGGTCCCGACGCTGATGCAGGGCATCACACGCTGGGTGTCCGGGAGGCTCGGATCCACGGACTTGTCCGGGACGGGGTTCTGGTCCCACAGGAAGCCCAGGCGCAGGGACAGGTACCTTTCGATGATCTCCCAGTCCATGCCCACGCGCAGTTGGATGGCGTTCTTGTAGTCCTTCCGCTCTTCCAGGACCATCTGCTTCAGCCCCGGGCCCAGGACGAGGCCCTTCGACAGTTCGAAGCGCAGCCGGTCGTAGGAGGACCACTGGACCCACTGGGCGTCCAGTTCCAGGGACAGGTTCTTCTTCGGCCAGAACCGCACGCCGCCCATCACGATGTGCGGCAACTGGATCGAGGCCTTGAAGTGCTGGTCCGGGAAGCGGGACGCGAACGGCGAGGCCACGTTGAAATCCACGGTGCCGTTCGTCGCAGCGATCTTGATCCCCGACCGGTACGACACGCCCAGGCGCACCCAGTCGGCGGGCTGGTACATCAGGCCCACGTTGGCGCCGTAGCCCCAGGCCGCGCCCTGGAGGTCCACGGTGTTCGGGGCCGATCCGTCCCCGGGGGGATTCTGTCCCAGGGCCAGCCCGCGCAGGATCCGGAAGGACCCGTGCATCGCGTTGAAGCCCACGCCCACCGCGAAGCCCTTGAACGGGCCGAACGAGACGTTCGGGTTGATGGTGAACGTTTCCATGCCCGATTCGATGGCCAGCGTGCGCCCTTCCCAGTTGGAGGGCCACTTGACCTTCAGGCCGAAGTTGGTGAACTCGGACAGGCCCACCGCAAACCAGTTGTTGACCCTGTAGGACGCGAAGAAGTGCGGGACGAAGATGGTCCCCGTCGTCGGGGAGGTCTTGCCTCCCGCCGCGTTCTCGTAGCCCCCGACGAACGTGTAACTGGTCCCGCTGAACTCGACGAAACCGCCTTTCATGTACGAAAGGGCGGCGGCGTTGTGGTACTGCGACGTCGGACGCCCGTTGCCGGCGACCAGGGCCATGCCCTGCCCCAGCCCCGACGCCGACATTTCCTGGATGTAGAACCCGTTCGCGCGTGCGGCAGGGGCCCCCAGCAGGAGGCCGGCCGCCGCCGCGATCGCCAGGACCAATGCTTGTTTCCTCATGGCGACGCTCCTTCCGGCCCGAGCACGCAGGCGCCGGCAAGCGGATTGCGCAGCAATCTCTCGCCAGAGCCGAAGTCGCCTCGGGCCCATTCAATGACCTACTGCGCGCATGCGCCGGTGGTGAAGGTCCATACCAGCACGAGGTCCTCGCGCTCGGCGACCACGTTGTTCCCCTTGCCGTCGTTGCCCAGGACCATCCAGTCCACGTGCGGCTTGTAGATCTTCCGCATGGCCTCCAGGTACGACAGGATCTGGATCACCGTGTCGCCGGCGGCCGTCAGCCCTTCGGCCGTGACCGGGTCCTCGGCGCCGTTCAGGATCAGCGTGTCCAGCCGGCTGTCCAGGTAGGGCGACTGCCAGATCAGGGCATCCGTGGGCCCGGGCGCGACCAGCGGCGTGTCCTGGAACGTCGCCGCTCCGGTCGCGGCATCGACGTTCTTGTAGGCCATCCGGGTCAGGCCGAAATAGGTCGAATCCACGGCCTTGCGCGTGCCGTCCAGGCCGGTCAGGCCGTTCGTCACGGCCACGACGTACAGGCTGGCGCCCTGAAGCGCCGCCTTGGGCGTAGCGGTGACCGAAGCCTTCCCGTCGGCGTTGGTCGCGGCCACGTCCAGCGGCACCTCGGTGTAGGCGCCTGCCGCGAACCGGAACAGGTGGACCGTCGCGTTGGTCGCCGAAGCGGTGGCCACCGGCTTGTCCACGGTGAAGTCCAGCGTCGTGTTGCAGGCCGCGTCGGCCGTCACCAGGGCGCCCGTGCCGTCCACCGCGTCGGCCGGCTGCGGCTTGACCGCGCTGCCGCCCAGGAATGCAGCGATCGGGTCGAAGTAGTCGGGCATCGGGTTCGTGGCCGTCGTGAACGAGTAGGCGGTCACGACCTGGTCGCGGGCCCACGCGCCCTTCACGCCGGGCAGCCCTTCCCAGATCTGCAGGGCCCAGTCGGTCAACTGGCGGCCGCCTTCCAGGGACTGGGCGGCGGCGAGGCCCGACACGACGCCGCTGCGGGCGCCGCCGTCCGGGCCGATGTACGTGGTGCCCCCGACGGGGTTGCTCGCGTCGGGGAAGACTGCCGGGGCCGCGAACAGCAGGAACGGCCCGTCGGCCTTGAACGGCTCGGACGGCTTCGTGGCGTCGGACGCCAGCGCCTTCAGGCCCTTGTCGGTCCACCCGGTCGCGACGACGAGGTAGGAGTGCCCGGGCGTGAAGTCCGCCGGGGGCGACAACATGCCCGGAGGCGGCAGGCGAAGGCTGAGCGTGAACGGCATTTCCGTCCGCTGCTGCCAGTTGAAGATGCGAAGGTACGCGTCCGGGGCGATGACCACCGGGACCTTCGGGTCCGTCACGTCCACGAACCAGAAGTTCGCGGCTGCGGCGTTGGTGCCGTCGTAGGCGTGCAGGGACGTCATGTCCAGCGGGCGCGAGAACGGGATGGACGGCACGAACGAGGTGATGAACCCGTCCAGCCGGTTCTGCCCCGTCAGCAGCGCCTTGGACAACGGCGAGTCCTCGGTGACCGGGTAGCCGAGGGCCTGCGCCGTCTTCGCGGCAGCCGCATCGACGATCGGGATCGCCATGGTGGTCGGCAGGGCGGTCGGCACCGGCATCCCGGGGAACCGCACGATCGACGCCTGCTTGACCGGGTTGAGGAAGTTGTTCGGCAGCGGAAGCACCCCCCAGTCCGGATTGACCATCGCCACGGGCTGGCTGGCGTAGTCGTATGGGGAGGATTCCTCGAGGTTCACGCTGGAGCATGCGGCAACCGCCATGCAGGCGCCCGTCAGCAGGGCGCAGGCAGCGATCGCTCGATGCAGGGTGCGATGACCTTCCATGGACGTCACGTCCTCCGTTGGAAACCCGATCGCTCTTAGCCCGGCCGCCGCAATGAGTCAACTTCGTGTCAATTGCCATGCAACAGGGGATTCGACGCTTTCCGGGGGGGATGAACGACCGTTCAGGCAGGGATTCGGGGGGGGGGCAGAACGGGTTCAGTCGCCGTCGAGGGCCTTGGGATCCTTCAGGGCCTCCAGGCAGGCGTCCACCACGGTCGAATCGTAGCGAGACCCGCTGCCGGCCACGATTTCCTGGATGGCGACATCGATGCCCAGCGCCGCGCGGTAGGGACGGTGGGACGCCATGGCCTCGACGACGTCGGCGACCGCCAGGATCCGCGAACCCATCAGGATGTCGTCGCCCTTCAGCCCGTCCGGGTATCCCGAGCCGTCCTGCCGCTCGTGGTGCTGTCGCACCATGTCGGCGATGGGCCAGGGGAAGTCGATGCTGCGAAGGATGTCGGAACCGACGACCACGTGGGACTTGATGAGGTCGAACTCGATCGCCGACAGGCGGCCCGGACGCACCAGGATCTCGCTGGGAACCGCGATCTTCCCGACGTCGTGGATTTCGGCGGCGGTGTACACCCCGGTCACCGTATCCGGATCCAGCCCCATTTCAACGGCGATGCTGCGGGCCAGCCGCGCCACGCGGTGCTGGTGGCCCGCGGTATAGGGGTCGCGGCTTTCGACGGTCCGGCCCATGGAACGGATCACGCCGTCCATCGCCCGCCGCAGGCGACCGAACGAATCCAGCAGCCGGATTTCGTCGATCTTTTCACGGGTGATGTCGGTGAGGATGTGGACCCCCCCGACCAGGTTCCCCTCGGGGTCGGTCATCGGATCGACGGCCACCAGGAACCATCGCTCCCCGACCTGGATCGTTTCGGTTTCGCGCTGGCGCGTGGAGCGCATGCGCCGCGTCGGGCAGCGCTCCTCGGACATCGGGCAGTGGATCACCTCGCACAGTTCCCGGCCGACCAGGTCCCCGGTCGCAACGCCCCCCAGGGCGGCGGCGGCCCGGTTGCCTCTGAGGATCTCCCGATCCAGCGTGATCAGCGTCACGGCATCCCCGATCGCGTCGAACGTGGCCCGCCACTCATGCGCGGCCCTTTCGACCGCACCGGTCAGGCGCTTCCGCTCGGTGGCGTCCCTGGACACCAGCACCATCGTGCCGCCGCCGCCGTTGGCGTCGGACACCCGCCGGGCCGTGCCTTCGATATCCCGCCACGAACCGTCCTGGTGCCGGACACGCGTCTCGTAGTGGAACGATTCGCCAGGCACGGACGATGTCAGCCTCGCCAGCAGTTCCTTGCGCTGCTCGTCCACCACGCGTTCGAACACGACTCGGCCGATCAGGGCCTCGGGCACATAACCCAGCACCGCCTCGTACGAAGGGCTGGCATACAGGTAGCGGCCTTCGCCATCCAGCAGGCAGATCAGGTCGCCGGTGTGCTCGGCAATCAGCCGGTACTGGGACCGCAGCCGATCCAGACGGTCCTCGGCGCCCGCCCGCTCGCGCACGGCATCGCGGCGAGCCAGGGCGTTCTGCAGGGCGCTGGGCAGGCGGACGAGGCCGCGCTTCAGAAGGTAGTCGTCTGCGCCTTCGCGCATGCACTCGGCCGCCACCTCGTCGGTCTGGGTGCCGGTCACCAGCAGGAAGGGGATGTCGAGGCCGCGCGCGCGCACCTCCCGGAGGGCATCGATGCCCGTCCACCCGGGCAGGTTGTAATCGGCCAGGATGGCCTGGGGAGCAAACGAGTCGATGGCCTGCAGAAAGGCGACGTGATGATCCACGACGATCGTTTCGACCTCCAGCCCTGCGCGCTCCAGGGCGTGCCGCACCAGGGCGGCGTCGTCCTCGTCGTCCTCGATCATCAGCACGCGCAGGGGCCCGGTCCGGGTCAAGCTCGACGGGTCGCAGGCGATGTCCATCATGGTGGGGCTCCGTGCCGGCAAGGTGGATCCAGCCACGTGGGCAGTATCTGCCGTCCACGTCCTCGTCCCATCGGGAAGATCCCCGGGATCGGGGTTCGAAAAACCCTGGAAGCGGGCAAGGGGGCGGGGAGGCGTTCAGGTGTCGAGGCCGGTCAGCCCTTCGCGGATCGCGTACTTGGTCAGCTCGGCCACGCTGTGAAGTCCCAGTTTCTCCATCACCTGCTGCCGGTGGGTTTCGACGGTCTTCACGCTGACCCCCAGTTGGAACGCGATTTCCTTGGTGGTCCGTCCCTCGGCCACCCTCTGGAGGATCTCCCGCTCGCGGGCGGTCAGGCGCCCACCGGGCGAACCGGAACCTTCGGGCAGCCCCTGGATCCAGTCCCGGATGACGTCGGTGGAAACCGTGCGCCCCAGGTAGACCTCGCCGGAGGTCACCGCCCGGATCGCCGTCACCAGTTCCTCGTATGCGCAGTCCTTCGCAAGGTAGGCCATGGCCCCTGCCCGCATCATCTCGCCCACGAAACGACGGTCCGCGTGCATCGACAGCGCGACCACACGGATGGCCGGACGCTCGGACAGGATCCGGCGGGTCGCCTCGATGCCGTTCAGATCGGGCATCCCGACGTCCATGACCACCACGTCCGGCACCAGGTCCCGGGCCAGCGCCACGGCCTCCCGCCCGTCGCCGGCCTCGCCAACGACATCGAAGCCCTCCTCGGCGACCAGCAGCCCCCGCAGGCCCGCACGCATCAACCGGTGATCGTCGGCAAGCAGAACTCGTACCTTCATCCCGCCGTCCCTCCCCCCTCGCGCAGCGGCACCGTCAGGGTGACGACCGTCCCGCGCCCCCGCGCCGAATCGATCTCCATCCGGCCCTCCAGCGTCGCCAGGCGTTCCCGGATGCTGTATAGCCCGAAGCCGCTGCGCCCCCCCGGCTTCGGGTTCTGCGTCGGGACGAATCCCGAGCCGTCGTCGCGGACCTCGACGCGAACCGCCCCGTCCCCGCTCCGGACCCGCACCGTCACCTGCGTCGCCCGGGCGTGGCGGGCGGCGTTGACCAGCAGTTCGCGCACCGCCGCGAACAGCAGCAGCCGGGTTTCGTCGTCGATCGAGGACTGGGCGCCGTCGGCGACGATCCGGGCGGGGATCCCGTGGCGTTGCTGGAAACCCTCCGCCACGGCCTCCAGGCCCGCGACCAGGCCCAGGTCGTGCAGCGACGGCGGGCTCAGTTCGGACGTCACGGCACGGGTCGCCCGGATGGCCTCTTCCAGCGTGGTCCGCACCTCGTCCACATGAACCTCGAACCCGCTGCCCCGAGCCTTGTCCCGCAACCTTCCGAGGGAGATCCGGCCGAGGGCCAGCAACTGGCCGACCTCGTCGTGGAGTTCCACCGCGAGTCGCCGGCGCTCGCGCTCGGCGGTCAGCGTCAACTGGTACGCCAGCGAGCGCAGGCGCTCCTGGTTCGCGGCCAGCGCCTCTTCCGCCCTCAGGCGCCGCGCCTCGCCTTCGATCGATTCCAGGCCGTAGGACAGCATGTCGGCCAGGCGTTCCAGCAGCAGGCGGTGTTCCTCGTCGAAGGCCTCGGTGGCTTCGTGGCACAGGTTCACGACCGCGACCACCTCGCCCTCGATCCGCAGCGGAAGGGCGGCCCACGATCGGACTCCCCGGCCGATCAGTTCGTCCCTCCAGGGTTCTGCCCTGTCGTCCTGCTCGACGTCGGTGCAGACGCTCACCTGCCCGGTCCGGACGGCGGCGCCGGGCGGGCCACTGCCAGCCTCCTGCTCGCGGTCCAGCGGGAACGCAGCCGTCGTCGGGAACCCGTCGTCCGTCCCGATCCCCGCCATCGGGTGGACCCGGCCGGCAGCCCGATCCACGCTTCCCACCCACACCAGCCGGAACCCGCCGTCCTCGCGAAGGATCCGCGCCACCTCGCCCATCAGGAGATCGCGGTCCCGGCGGCGCACCACGGCCTCGCCGACCCGCGCCAGCACGGAATACAGGCGATTGAGGACTTCCAGCCGCCGCTCCCGCAGGCCCACCTGGCGCCGGGCGTCGCGCCGGACCGTAGCCTCGGCGACCTCGCGCTCGACCGCGGGCCGCAGGCGGGCCAGCCGGTCCTTCGACACGAAGTCCCGGGCGCCCGACTTCATCACGTCCGCGGCCGTTTCCTCGCCCACGTGGCCGGACACGACGATGACCGGCAGTTCCCGGTCCACTTCGGCGACGAGGGACAGCGACAGCCCGAGCGACAGTCCGGGAACATGCACGTCGGCGATCACGGCGTCCCAGGATTCGCCCGCGAGGGCCTGCCGGAGATCCGGCTCGGAATCGACGCGGCGCCAGGCCAGTCCGCCCATCACGTCACGAAGCTCGCGAACCATCAGGAGGCAGTCGTCTTCCCGATCCTCGACGAAGAGCAATCGAAGCGCCGTCGCTTCCTCCCCCAGGGGGACCGCTCGGGTTCCGGTCCCGGCCTCCCTGGACATCGGATGATTCGTGGACGGGTTGATGGTAGCCCCGCATCCAGCGGGGATCAACGCGGGGATCGCGGCGTCGCGCCCGGATCAGGCTGCAGGCGGGCAGTCGGCAGGCGTATCGGTGAAGTGGTCCGCCGGGTACTCGATGGAGCAGAACTGGTCGCAACTGCCGTCGCCCACCCACGTGCACGGATCCGAAGACGCGCAGGTGCAGTTGGTGTAGGACCCCTGGGCGCACTGGTCCGTGACGGTCGTGGCGTCGCAACTGTACTGGCAGATGCACGAATCGCGCAGGTAGTTCGGGGTGGTGTAGGTGTGGCACGTGCCGGACACGGCACCGTTCGTTTGGCACACGGCGTCGCAGTCCACGGCGGCGAGGCGGGACGTGGTCGAGTTGCACTGGGCCAGGATCGCACCGCCCCCGACGCAGGCGTTCACGTAGGTGTTCGGATCGCAGGGGCCGTTGGTCGGGCCCAGAGGGGCGACCTGGGTCGCCAGGGTGAAGTCGCCGTACCCATCGGCGCTTTCGAGGTCCACGATGACGTATACCGTGACCGGATCCACGCCGGTGTTGGTCCACGTCACCGAGGCGCCGCCGGCGGCCACGCACTTCGTCGGGTCGGCCAGGTCGGTGGTGATCCAGAGGGCCGGCGCGAAACCGACCACGTGGGTGATGTCGAACGCGGCGAAGTCGCCCGGCTGGACGACGGCCTTGTACACGACATCCAGGCCCGCGAGGGCCCTGGTGCCGCATCCGGTGACCGTCGGGTCGTAGTCGTTGTGGGCGCCGACCAGCGTGCCCGGGGTCGTCTGCCCGGACGTGAGGGTCGGAATGCCCGCGGCATCGGGCCCGTCGTTGGCCGGGGTCGTGACCGGGTCGATGGCGAGGGTCAGGTCGAACGTCATGTCGGCCACGGGCAGCAGGCTGTCCACGATCACGTACACGACGGCATCCGCTCCGGAGCGGTTCCACCACACCAGTTCCTCGCGGCCCGCGCCCCAGACGACGTCGGAGCCCGCGACGCAGGTCCCCTCGGTGTTCGCGCAGTCGGTCACGACGTAGAGCTGCGCGTCGAACGACGTGTCGATGTGGGCCCGCAGGGCGCTGTCCTTCGGCACACTCACCTTGAAGGCCGAGTCCTTGCCGACGGCCGCGTAGCCGGTGCAGGACGCCGCGGTGTAGGTGTTCAACGAGTCGATCAGGTCGAACGTGTACGTCCCGGCGCCCAGGGCGTCGGCGCCTCCGCAGGTGTCGGCCTGGCCGACGGTGAAGACGTGCAGTTCCAGCGTGTACGCGAACTTCGCGATGCCGGGGACCAGCGGCGACTGGGTCACCTCGATCAGCACGTCCCCGGCCTGCAGCGCCGTGTAGCCCAGCAGGATCGACGAGTAGTCGCCCTGGGGATCCAGGTCGTCGTTTTCCCAGCCCTGCAGCACCTGGCCGGAGATCGGGTCCAGCAGCCGGAGGTACGTGTCGATCGACCCGCCGCAGAGGGGCTGGGTGCGGATGTCCACGGCCTCGCCCGCCTTCAGCGAAAGCCGGTAGATGTCCACGTCGGCGGCGGCGCCCGTCGATCGCAGCGAGCCGACCACGCGGGTGGTGCCCGCGGGCAGGACCTGGGCGTGCTCCTTCGTGTCGTTCGGTTCGACCTCGGCCAGGCCGAACGCCGCGGCGACGCCGCAGGTGCCGGAGTTGCAGGCCAGCGCGTCGCACCCGCAGTCGATGTCGGCCGTGCAGGCGCCGCTGCGGCAGAAGCCGCCCACGCACTTGCCGCCGGTGCACTCGACGTTCTCGCCGCAGGGGGTGCCGTCGCCGGCCGGACGAACGCAATGGCCGGCCGTCGTGCACGCGACCGTCAGCGAGCAGCCGCCCGACATGGGCGCGCAGACGCTGCTGTATCCATCGAGCGAATAGCACCGGGTCCCGACCGGGCAGCCGGAGCTGTAGGTGCAGTCGAGGGCGCAGAAATTGTTGCCGTCCGCACCCTGGATGCACTGGGTGAGGCTGAGGCCGCCGTCGCTGCAGTCCGAGCCGTACAGGTTCGGATCGCAGGCCTGGCACTCGCCGAAGGTCACGGGCACGACCGGATCGGAACCCTCGCACGGCAGCGTCGGGGAGCAGGTATCGGTGCACGCTCCGGCCAGGCAGGAACCGGTTTCGCAATCGGCGTCCATGCGGCAGGCGCTGAGGATGTTCGTCTTGCCGCCCATCGTCAGCACGCAGGTGCCCTGGTAGCAGCCCATCCGGGGCGGGCAGCCGGTGCCGTCGGGGCAGGCGTCGGTGCAGTAGGCCGCCTGGACCAGGGCGTCCCCGAAGCAGGTGGCGCCGGCGTCGGTGCAGTCCGTGGCGGTCTGGCAGCCCTTGAGGCACGCGCCGTTGAAGCAGGACAGGCCCGTGATGCACTGGAAGCCGTCCTGGCACGCCTGGCCGAACCCGACGGTGCCCAGCAGGGTGTTGGGCACGCAGATCTTGCCGTTCGCGGTGTCCGTGCAGGTCCCGTCCGCGCAAGGCTTGTCGTCCGCGCAGACCGCGCTGCACGTCTTGACGCCCAGGATGTCCTGGCAGGTGCGGGCGTCCTTGCAGTCGTAGTCGGCGGTGCAGGTTTCGCCGAACCCCTTGCCCGATTCGCCCTTCGGGACGCACACCATGATGGTCAGGTCGCTGGGGATGACGCCGGGGATGCACTCCATGTTGTCGGGGCACGAGGACAGGGTGTCGATCAGGAAGCACTGCTCGCTGCACAGGCCGTTTTCGCAGAATCGCTTGGCGCACTCGCCGCTGCTGCCGCACGGCTGGCCCGCCTGCAGGATGCCCTGGGCGACGCAGTAGAAATTGAACTTGAAGCCCAGCGTCGTGCCGTTGTCCCGGCAGCCGCCGCAGGTGCCGCAGAGGGCGTCGGAGGCCTTGCCGGTCCCGTCGTCGCAGGCCTTGGTGCAGAACTTCTTGCCGTCGATGCCCAGGCACAGGTCGCCCTTGCAGTCGCCGTCGTGATTGCACACCTGGAACGCGTCGTGGGATGCGTCGTCGGGCAGCGTGGCGGAGGAGGACAGGGGGCGGCACAACTTCTCGGTCCCGGACCGGACGCAGGCCATGCCTTCGGGGCAGGCGGCGTTGGTACCGCCGCATGGCGCGGTGCAGTACGTCGTCCAACTGTCGCCCCAGGGCGCGCAGCGACCGCTGGCGCACTCGCCGTCGAAGTTGCAGGCAGACCCCAGGGGCTGGTCGTAGATGCGATGGTCGCACTCGCCGAAACCGCCGCAGACGCCGGCGAGGCAATACCCGCTGCCGTCCTTCCCGGCGAGGGCTTCGCAGGGCGTGCTGTCGGGCTTGACCTGGTACTTGCAGGTGCCCGTCGTGGTGTCGCAGGTCCCGTCGGGCAGTTCGCACGCACCGGGCGTGGTGCATTCCACCGCCTTGGCACCCTTGCACGCGCCCGCCTGGCAGGTTCCGCGGACCTGGCAGGACACCACGGCGCCGCAAACCCCCGCCTCGTTGAGCGGCTGGCATCCGTCGCAACACTCGTCGGTGGTGCTGCACGTGCACACGTCCGGCCGGGGAACGTCGGAAGACGTTTCGGACGGAACATCGACCGCGTCCGGAACCTGGACGTCGGAAACATCGCCAGGAACGTCCGTGACGGTCGTGGACGAGCCACCGCACGCCACCAGGGCCACCATCGCCGCCACGAAAGCCAGACTCGCGCCACGCCGCAACACCATCGGATCCTCCCCTGCCGGTTGAGCGGTCCGAGAGTAGGACGGTCGATGCGGCTTGGCAATACCGCAAGAGAGGGGAAGCATGCCGATGATCGGGTGGGGGAACGGAACGTGGTTCCCCCGCCCCCGGCTCAGGGTTCGACTTGAAGAAGGATCCGGACGCGGCGGTTCCGGGCGTTCGCCTCGGGGGTGCGGGCAGGGACCGCGGGGGCTTCCGAGCCGAAGCCTCGAGCCTCGATCCTGCGCACCGGCACACCCCGGTCCACCAGCCCCCGGCGGACGGATTCCGCGCGCGCAGCCGACAAGGCCAGGTTGAATTCCGCGGTCCCGGGCAGGGAGGTGTGGCCCTCGACGATCACCTTCACGATCCGATCGTTCGAACGGACCTGCTCGGCCACGCGGTCCAACAGATCCGAATACCGCGCGGCCACCCGGAACTCGCCGGCGTCGAAGAGGAGGGTCACGGGTTCCGACGCGGCGCCCGGAGGCGGGCTCGGCAGCGCCGGCGGAGGCGTCGCAGGCGGAGGCGGGCTCGGCGGTGCGGGCAGAGGCGCGGGGGGAGGCGGTGCCGGAGGGGATGGCGGAGGGGGCGCGGTCGGGGCGGGCACGGGATCGACGCCCACGGGCGGGGCCGGTTGCGGGGACGGTGGCGAGGCGGACGATTCGGACTTCTTCTGCGCAGGCACCGGCGCCGTGTAGTCGATGGATGCCAGGAGCCGCGCCCTGGGCACTCCGAACCCTGGAGCGACACCGCCACCACCGGCAATCCGCACGCGCCAAGGCCCGATGCGATACGCGACACCCCCCATCGCCTCGGACGCGATTTCCTCCTTCCGGAAGAACGGGCGCGTCACGGGGACCGCCAGGTTGACGTCGGCTGCGACCTGCAACGGGATCCACGGGAGTTCGTACTGCAGGGCGAAGGACGCGCCCAACTGGTCGCCGTCCTTCACGTTCCACGTTCGCACCGCCCTCAGGACGTACCGGTACCAGAGGTCGAATCCGATCGTGACGCCCGATCGGCTCTTGGACATCGCCAGTTTGCCGATCGCCTGGAACGTCCCCGGCGACATGTAGGTGCCGCATCGACCCGTCGGGGCCACGATTTCCACGACGGCACCCAGGGTCGCCTCGGCGCCTCTCGCTTCGTCCATCAGGGTGAATCGCGGCACGATCGACAGGTCGCCGATGCCGGTCCGGGGCGCCTTCGAACCGTTGGCCCGGGTGCCGTCCTGCCACCACGTGATCGGCATCGACACCCCGATGTCGATCCGGGGGAACACGCCCACGGCTCCCCACAGCTCGCCCTCGAACCGCGGCCCCAGCCAGGTGCGGACCACGTGGCCGTCCTTCATCTCGATGACCGAACGCGACGCGTACCCCAGCACCAGCCCGGCCTCGTACTGCAGGAAGGCCAGCGTGCGGCCGGTGTCCGTGCCCAGGATGCCCAGGGAACCCGAACGCAGGCTGTACCGGCGGCCCGACAGATCCTCCGGCCGATCCTCCGCGCGGGCCGGGGATGCGCCGAGAAGGGCGCACAGCGCGGCCAGGATCGCGGGGAGCAGGACGGGAAGGCGGGAGGCCGCCGAAACCCCCGGTCGTCCGGACCGGCGTCGCACCCGGGCCAACCCCAGGACGAGCAGGAGCCCCAGGAACCCGACCGCGAGCGTCCGCAGTCCCGTCGGATCCGGGGCACCTCGGATGCCGGCCGCGTCGCAGGTCAGGCCTCCCCGCAGGCTGCCTCGATCCGGGACCTCGTCCGGAAGGGCGTCCAGGAACGCATCCTGCTCGATCTCGCCGGCGCCTCCTTCCTCGACGTCGCCCGGCCCCGGATCCAGCGGTCCCTGGCCGTCGGGAACAGGTTCCACCCCATCCGGAAGCACCTCGGCGACGTCCGGAAGCGGCTCCGCGACGTCGGGAGGAGGCTCGACGGCGTCCGGAAGCGGCTCCGCGACGTCGGGAGGAGGCTCGACGGCGTCCGGCAACGGTTCCACCACTTCGGGAGGCGTCTCGGCGACGTCCGGCCATGGCTCCACGACGTCGGGAGAAGGCTCGCCAATGTCCGGAAGCGGTTCGCTGACGTCGGGCACAGGTTCCGGAAGCGGCTCCGGTCCTGCGTCGGGGGGTGGCGGCAGGATGCAGTTCAGGGGAAAGGCACCCGAGGGATCGGCGCCCTGGCCGCCGCAGGCGTAGTAGTTCGCAGGACGCCCCCGGTTGTCGTACAGCAGCCAGCCGCACTGCCGGGTCGGGGAAGGATCGGCCGCGCAGTCCGAGCAGTACAGGAAGCCCGCTTCGCACCAGACGATGCGACCCCAGTTGTCGCAGCAGCCCTCGAAGATCAGGCTGTCGGGGCACGTCGATGCCGACGGTGTCCCAGGCCCGGCGCACTGGTCCGGGTACTCTGCGGCGCGGAGGTCTGCGGCCCCCGCCACGATCGCCAGGATCGTGAGCCCCGCAGCGGCCCCCAGGGATCGACTGGACACCTTTCCCATCGCGCACGTCGTCGAGGGGATCCTAGGCCGGTCCTACGATGGGTGCCAAACCCGCGACAATAGTGAAGAAGAGGAGAGTCTACGTCCGGATCTGCCCCTCCCCGAAGGCGACGAACTTCCGGGTGGTCAGCTCCTCCAGCCCCATGGGGCCGAAGGCGTGGATCTTGGTGGTGCTGATGCCGATCTCGGCCCCCAGGCCCAGCTGGTTGCCGTCGTTGAACCGCGTCGAGGCGTTGACGAGGACCAGGGACGAATCGACCTCGCGGACGAAGCGCATCGCGTTGCCGTGGTCGCGGGTGACGATGGCCTCGGTGTGTCGCGACCCGTAGGTCCGGATGTGCGCGATGGCCTCGTCCAGCGAGTCGATGACGCGCACGGACAGGATGAGGTCCAGGTACTCCGTGGCCCAGTCGTCCTCGGTGGCGGGCGTCACGCCGGCCAGCAGCGCCCGGGTCCGTTCGCAGCCGCGCAGCTCGACGCCGTGTTCGCGCAGGCGCGCCCCGACGACCGGCAGGAAGGCGGGCGCGATCGCCTCGTGGACCAGCAGGGTTTCCATCGCGTTGCAGACCCCGGGCCGCTGGACCTTGGCGTTGACCGCGATGTCCGTCGCCACCGCGAGGTCCGCGCCGGCGTCCACGAAGACGTGGCAGACGCCCTCGGCGTGGGCCAGCACCGGGATGCGCGACTTTTCCATCACGGCCCGCACCAGGCCGGCGCCGCCCCGCGGGATCACCAGATCGACGAACGTGTCCATCGTCAGCAGCGCGTCCACCGCGGCGCGGTCCGGCGTGTCGATCACGGACACCACGGCCTCGGGAAGCCCCGTCGCCTTCAGGGCCGCCCGCAGCACCGTGGCGATCGCCGCGTTGCTGTGGAACGCCTCGGATCCGCCGCGCAGGATCGCCACGTTTCCCGACTTCAGGGTCAGCCCCGCCGCATCGGCCGTCACGTTGGGCCGCGCCTCGTAGATCATCGCCACCACGCCCAGCGGGATGCGCATGCGCCCCACCAGCAGACCGTTGGGCCGCCGTCGCAGGCCGTCCATCGCACCCACCGGATCCGGCAACGCCCGCACCTCGTCCAGACCCGACGCCATCGCCTCGACGCGTTTGGCGTCCAGGGCCAGCCGGTCCAGCATCGCGCCGGAAATGCCCTTCGCCCTCGCGGCGTCGAGATCCCGGGCGTTCGCCTCCAGCAGCGTCGCGACGCCGGCCCGGAGGCCCGCAGCCATCGCCGCCAGCGCCGCGTCCTTGGTCGCCGTGTCGGCCCGGGCGATGGCGGCCGAGGCCGCAGCCGCGTCGCGGCACAGGGTCGTCACGCGCTCGAGGATGTCGCTCATGGCGAGCCTCCCTCCGGTTCGTCGCCGGCCAGCAGGGTCAGGTCGTCGCGATGGATCACTTCCGGCGACAGCCCCCGTTCTGCCAGGTCGCCCAGGTCCGCGGTCCGCCGCCCCATCGCCCGGGTCACCTCGTCCGCGGGCCATCCCGAAACCCCGCGCGCGACGACCCGCCCCTCGGGGTCCAGGATCGCCACCACGTCGCCGGGACGGAAGTCCCCCGACACGGCGGTGATGCCGGCCGGCAGCAGGCTGCGGCCGTCCTCCCGCAGCACGCGGGCAGCGCCCTCGTCGATGGTCAGCGTGCCCCGGGGACGACCCGCTGCGGCGATCCACAGCTTCCGCCCCGAGGGCCGGACGCCCAAGGCCGGCGGCACGTACGTCCCCACGTCCTTGCCGGCCAGCACGTCCTCCATGCGCCGCTCGATGTCGCCGCGGATGATCACCGCGGGCACTCCCAGCGACGACGCCAGGCGGGCCGCCTTCAGCTTCGACGACATCCCGCCGCTGCCCGGCGATCCCTCGCGGGTCCCGTGCGCGCGACCCAGGGCTGCCTCGTCCACCCGGTCCAGCAGGGGAATGCGAACCGCGCCCGGATCCTTGTGGGGATCCGCCGTGAACAGCCCGTCGCTGTCGGTCATCAGCACCAGCAGGTCCGCCCCGACCAGGTGCGCCACCAGGGCGGCGAGCTGGTCGTTGTCGCCCATCCGGATTTCCGCCGTGGCGACCGTGTCGTTCTCGTTGACGATCGGCACGATGCCGGACGCCAGCAGCATTTCGAACGTGGTCTTCGCGTTGACGTACCGCCGCCGGTCCGCGAAGTCCTCGTGGGTCAGCAGCACCTGGCCCGTCCGCAGCCCGCGCCGCCCCAGGGCCCGTGACCACGCCTCCATCAGCACCGGCTGGCCCACCGCCGCCGCGGCCTGCTTCTGCGCCAGGCTGGGTCGGCCGGTCAGCCCCAGCAACTTCCGCCCCGACGCGATGGCGCCCGACGACACCACCACGAACGACAGGCCCCGCGACTCGATCAGGCTGGCCACCTGCTCGGCCACCTCGCCGATGACCTCCTCGCGCAGGCCCCGGCGCGGGTGGGTCAGCGTCGATGAACCCAGTTTGACCACCACCCGGTGGATCCCGTCGCCCGCCAGCAGGTCGCCCCGTCCGTCCTTCCTCGCCATTTCGTGCTCTCCGGAAGCGCCAAAACCCTACCATGCAGGGGGGATTCCTGCGAGGTTCGGCACCGTTTCGGGCCGTTGTGACGGCGCCTCCTGGTTGCGCGTGGTGCCCTGCGCTATCCTTCCCCGGCGCACCGGCGAGGTTCCGATGGCCCGATGGACAACGGCGATCCTGCTGGCAGTCGGCGTGGCCACGCTGGCCTCGTCCGGCTGCCGGAAGGACTCCCCTGGCCCCGCACGCTGGCAATGGCACCCGGGGGGATTGGCGGAGGCCCTCGCCGCCGCCAGGACCGAAGGGCGGCTGGCGCTGGTGGAGGTCGGGGCGTCCTGGTGCCCGACGTGCCACGCGCTGGAACGGGACGTGTTCGACCGCAACGCGGGCCGGTTGCCGACGGCCTCGCTGGTGGCGGGCCGGGTGGACTTCGACACCCCCGAGGGGCAGTCGGTCGCCCGACGCTACCGCGTGCTGGGCCTGCCGACGACGCTGATCCTCGATCCCGACGGAACGGTGCGCGGTCGCATCGAAGGCTACGACGACGTCGATTCCTATGCGACCGCCGTCGCCGACGCGGTCCGTGGAGGGTCCGCCACGTCCGACCCGAAGGCCCGCGCCGCGGCCGCCCCGGACGACCCGGCGGTGGCCGCAGCCGCCGGCGCCGACCTGATCGCCCGGGGGGACGAGGCCGAGGGGATCCGCCTGCTGGAGCGTGCCCGCGCGCTGGACCCCGAGGATCGCATCGGGGCCTGGCGCGACGCCACCCGCGTACTGGGTCGATTCCAGGCCCGCGCGAAGGGCGACCCGGCCGCAGCCCTGCCCTTCTTCCAGGAAGGGGCGGCCCGCGCTGCCGACCCGCGCGCCCGGTGGGGCTTCGCCTACTGGACCGCGATGATGCTCCACGCCTCGGGCCGGCCGGAACAGGCCGCCCGGTACCTCGACGCCCTGCAATCCGATGCGCCGGGCCGACCGGAACCCCTCGCCGTTCGCGCCGAGTTCCTCTGGATGACCGGCGGCGACGCCGCGACCGGGCTGGCGTTGGCCCGCGAGGCCGCGCGCCTGGCCCCGACGGACGACGGCAACCAGTGGCTGGTGGCGGTGCTGGCGGTGAAGGCGGGCGACCGTTCCGAGGCCCGCCAGGCCATCGACCGCGCACTCGCGATCACACCCGGCGAAGCGATCTACGAGGACTTCCGCGACCGACTCGCCGGAACGCCCTGACCCGGCCGATGCGAACCATCCCGACACCCGCACCGACAGAGCGCAGCCGCCATGAGTTCCAGGGACAGGTCCCCGGCCTTCAGGCACTGGCTCCATCGACGGAGTCCGACGCTGGCAGCGTCAGCGGGTGCCGGAAATGGAAGGAGGTCCCCTCGGAAGGAGACGTGCTGAACGTGACCCGGCCGCCCAGGTAGCGCTCGCCCAGCAGGCGCATCCCGTACGTTCCAAGACCCCGGCCCTTCTGGCCCTTCGTCGAAAACGAGCGCTGGAACACGCGGACCGCCACCTCCGGCAGGATGTACGCCTCGTTCCAGGCCAGCCACTCGATGACGTCCGGGCCGGCGGGCTGGAATCCCATCCTCGCCTCGCCGCCGACCGGCGTGCCCTCCAGGGCGTTCTTGCCCATGTTGATCAAGACCCGGCGCAGCAGCACCACGTCGGTGGACAGTTGCAGGTCCGCCGACGGCGGGACCACGAACAGCCTCCGGCCGTCGGCGACCCGGTGACCCCTCAGCACCGCGGCCACCTCGTCCAGCAGGGCCGCCGCGGAACCCTGGATGGCGACCGGTCGGTACTCGTTCGTTTCGGTCAGCGACAGGAGCCGCTGGGATTCGACCTCCTCCAGCAACTGTTGCAGCGACGTATCGATGAGCGGCAGAAGCCCGGCGACCTGCTCCGGGTTTGCCTCGTGCAGCAGCTCGGCGCATCCCACCAGCCCGGTCAGCGTGTTCCGCAGATCGTGGAAGAACACGCTTTCCAGGGCCTGGCGCCTCTTTTCGTCGCAGATGTCCTGCAGCAACAGGACCAGCAGGTCACGGCCCTCCACCTGGATCGGAACGACCCGCGCGCGGAACTCGACCGCCAGGTCCTTGCCCCGACGCAGGCTGACCAGGCATTCCCGCTCGTGGATTTCCCCGGTCTGCTGGGCCATCAGGATCGCGAGGGCCGCCCCGCAACTGGTACAGGCCCGGGAGGTCCCGCATCCGCCGCCCTCGTCCTGCGCATGGCTGCAGTCCAGCGCCTCGCCCGGCCGCAATCCCAGCAGCGACTCGGGGTCGTCGACCCCCAGGTGTTTCAGCAGCACGCTGTTGACCGCCACGATCTGCCGCTCGGGGTTCAGCACCACGACCATGCACCCGACCGTGCGGAGGACCGCGTCGAGCAGGGGGCTGCCGCATGCGACAACCACCGTGGCGTGGAGTTCCGCGGGTGATGCCCGCCGGGCCGGGAGGAACCACGTCGCATGGGGCGGCCGAAGCGACTGGATCGATTCTTCCGTATGCAAGATGCCCTCCGGGTCACAGAATCGTCATTCCATGCGTCCCGAGGAAACGCAGTTCCCACGGGCGGACATAGTAGATTCTGGTTGGCGACTGCCCCCAGGGTAGCAGTCACAGCCGGGCAGTCAAGGTACATTCGAGTGCTGAATGATGTTCTATGTCGGTACCGGGGGGGGAATGCGTGCCGGGCGGCCTGACGATGGTCCTACGCCTTCGGGGCCTCCTCGAACAGGATCGAACTGAGGTAGCGCTCGCCGGAGTCGGGAAGGACGACCACGATCAGCTTCCCGGCGTTGGCCGGGTCCTTGGCCAACCGCGCCGCGGCCGCCATCGCAGCGCCGCCCGAGATCCCGGTGGTGATGCCCTCCTCGACATGCAGGCGCCGCGCATAGTCGACGGCCTCATCGTTCGACACCGTCGCGACCTGGTCCACCAGGCCCAGATCCAGCACGTCCGGCTTGAACCCCGCTCCGATGCCCTGGATCTTGTGCGGGCCGGGCTGGATCGGCAGGCCTGCGCGGATCTGCGTCAGGATCGGCGAGTGGATCGGCTCGACCGCCACGGACGTGATCGCCTTCCCCTTCGCTTCCTTGATGTAGCGGGAGATGCCGGTGATCGTGCCGCCCGTGCCCACGCCGGACACCAGGATGTCGATCTTCCCGTCCGTGTCGTTCCAGATCTCCGGGCCGGTGGTCCGGAAGTGCACGTCGGGGTTGGCCGGGTTCTTGAACTGCTGCGGCATGTAATGCTTCGAGGGGTCCGAGGCGACGATCTCCTCGGCCTTGGCGATGGAGCCCTTCATGCCCTTCGGGCCCTCCGTCAGCACCAGCGTGGCCCCGAAGGCGGCCAGCATCTTGCGCCGCTCGATGGACATCGTCTCGGGCATCGTCAGGATCAGCGGGTACCCGCGCGATGCTGCGACGAATGCCAGCGCGATCCCGGTGTTGCCGCTGGTCGGTTCCACGATGGTGACGTCCCGGGAGCCCGGCTTCAGGATCCCGCGCTTCTCCGCGTCCTGGATCAGGGCCGCGCCGACGCGGCACTTGACCGAGCCCGCCGGGTTGCGCCCCTCGATCTTGGCCACGACCGTCGCCGGGAAGCCGTGCGTGATCCGGTTGATCCGCACCAGGGGGGTGTTGCCGATGCTCAGGCTGTTGTCCTCGAAGATCCGTGCCATTCCAGGTTCTCCTCGTCAGGTGGAAACGACCGGGCTTCCCCGCGTCCAATCAGAAGATATCAATCCAACTTGAGTTTGTCAATCATCTGCATCAACTATTCAGACAACTACCGGGACGCGCGGGACAATCCCTCGTCCAGCGCGCCGATGATGTCGTCGATGTGCTCGATGCCGATCGACAGGCGGATGAGGTCCGGCGTGAGCCCCCCGGCCCGCTGCTGCTCCTCGGTCAACTGGCTGTGGCTGGTGCTGGCCGGATGAAGGATCAGGCTCTTGGCATCCCCCACGTTGGCGAGGTGCGAAAACAGCTTGATGCCGTCGATCAGCTTGACCGCGCCGGCGAACCCGCTGGCCGCCCCGAACACCACCATGCCGCCGAACCCGTTCTTCAGGTACTTGCGAGCGGTCGGGTACGTCGGGTCGTCTTCCAGGCCGGGGTACCGGACCCAGGCGACACGCGGGTCCTTCTTCAGCCAACCAGCAACCGCCAGCCCGTTCGCCGAGTGGCGCTCCATCCGCAACGGCAGCGTTTCCAGCCCCTGCAGGAAGATCCAGGAATTGTCCGGGCTGATGCAGGCGCCCAGGTTCCGCAGCGGCACCGTCCGCACCCGCAGCGCGAACGCGATGGGCGCCAGCGGCCCGGGCAGGTCGCACGCCCAGCGCAGGCCGTGGTAGTTCGGGTCGGGCTGGTTCATCAGGGGGTTGCCCGACGCGACCCAGTCGAACCGCCCCGAGTCCACGATGATGCCGCCGATGCCGGTGCCATGCCCGCCGATCCATTTCGTCAGCGAGTTGATCACGATGTCGGCGCCGTGGTCGATGGCCCGCAACAGGTACGGCGTGGTGAAGGTGCCGTCCACGATCAGCGGGATCTTGTGGGCGTGGGCCACCGCCGCGATGGCCTCGATGTCGGTCACGTCCAGCACCGGGTTGCCGATCGTTTCGATGAAGAAGGCGCGGGTCTTCGGCGTGACCAACCGCTCGAAGGAGGCCGGGTCCCGGTGGTCGGCGAACCGCACGTGGATCCCCATCTGCGGGAGGATCGAGTCGAACATCGTGTAGGTGCCGCCGTACAGGTTCGCGGCGCTGACGATTTCGTCGCCCTGCTGGGCCAGCGTCAGGATGGCGTAGTGGATGGCCGACGTGCCGGACGCGACCGCGACCGCCGCCTCGCCGCCCTCCAGCGCCGCCACCCGCTGCTCCAGCACGTCGGTGGTCGGGTTGCCCAGGCGCGTGTAGATGTTCCCCAATTCCTTCAGCGCGAACAGGTTCGACGCGTGCTCGGTGCTCTTGAACACGAACGAGCTGGTCCGGTGGATCGGCACCGCCCGCGACAGCGTCACGGGGTCCGGCACCTGGCCGGCGTGCAGGGCCAGCGTTTCAAAGCGGTACTTGGGCATCGTTTCCTCCAGGGTGTCACAAGGCTTCGGCCTTGGAACTTGAATGAATGGCCTCGATCCGGACTTTGGCAAGGTCCCCCTCGGTGATTCCGAACCGGGTCCCCATCAGCCCTTCGACCTCCTCGACCAGCGCGATGGCGTCGATGCGGTACTCCCGCGCCAGGTAGCGCCGGCTGGCCCCGTGCGCGAACGTGTCCTGCAGGCCCAGCTTCACCAGCCGCCGCCGCAAACCAACGTCCGTCATCTGCTCGCCGACGATGGCGCCCAGGCCCCCGACGACCGTGTGGTTTTCCATGGTGACGATGCCGTGCTTCGCGGCGCCCAGCACGTCGGCGATCTTCGACAGCGTGAACGGCTTCAACGTGGACACGTGCACGTGCCCCACGGAAACGCCCTTCGCCCGCAGCGCCGCGGTCGCCCGCAGCGCCTCCTCGGTGCAGATGCTGGACGTCACGACCACCACGTCGGTTCCCGCGGACAGCACGCGCGGGGTGTCCAGCCGCATCGGCTCGTCGGCCGGGAACAGGCGCGGCACCTCGCCCCGCAGCATCCGGATGTACACCGGCCCGTCGATGGCGCAGGCCAGGTCCAGCACGCTTTCGATTTCGGTCACATCGCCCACGTCCAGCACCGTCATGTTGGGCAGCGCCCGCATCACCGCCACGTCGTCGATGGCCTGGTGGGTCGCGCCGCCCGGCGTCATGATCCCGGGCAGGAAGGCGAACATCTTCACCGGAAGGTTCGGGTACGCGATGGACATGGCGATCTGGTCCAGCGCGCGCCGGTAGATGAACACGCCGAAGGTGTGCACGAAGGGAATGAACCCTTCGCGCGCCAGCCCCCCGGCGATGCTCATCATGTTCTGCTCGGACACGCCGCAGGTGATGAAGCGGTCCCGGAACGTATCGCGGAAGTACCCGGTTTCGCACGACTCCGACAGGTCGGCGGTCAGCACCAGCACCTCGGGATGCTCCGCGCCGAACTTCTTCAGGTTCCGGGCATGGGCCTGGGAATGGATGTCCATGGTCACTCCACCGCCGGGCCGAAGGTGGCGAGGATGGCCTCGTAGCGCTGCCGCTCCGCGTCGTTCTTGATCCGGACGTAGTGCAGCTTCCCGGCGAGGTTCCGCAGTTCCGGGACGCCCCGGCAGGGGTCGGTTTCGCACAGCACCACCAGCGGCTTCCCGGCGTGGGGCGTCAGGCCCGCCTCGTACAGCGCCTCGAGGTCGTGCCCGTCCACCGACACCACCTCGGCGCCGAACGCCGCCAGTTTGTCGGCCAGCGGGTCGATGCGCATCACCGACCGCATGGCGCCGTCGCACTGCTGCCGGTTCACGTCCACGTAGACGCCGATCGTGTCCATCCCGTAGTGGCTCATGAACTGGAACGCCTCCCAGACCATGCCGATCTGGAACTCGCCGTCCGACATCAGCAGCCAGGTCTTTCCCGGCTCCTGCTTCAGGCGCCTCCCGAACGCCATGCCGATGCCCTGGCTCAAGCCCTGCCCCAGCGAGCCGGTCATCACCTCCATGCCCGGGGAGTGCTCGGCGCCGATCATTTCCAGCGAGGACCCGTCCTTGTTGAATTCCAACAGGCTGCCCTCGTCCATGCGGCCCGTTTCGATCAAGGCCGCGTACAGGATCAGCGAGTAGTGGGTGGGGGACAGGATGAAGCGGTCCGACACGCGCTGGTGGGGCCCGTTGAACGCGTTTCCGATGCGGTACTGCGGGTTGTGCGCCGACGGGACCCCGGCGAAGGGGCTCGGCATCAGCGGCGTGGGCACCGGCGCCAGGTTCATCACGCCGCCGTAGAGGGTCGCGAGGATCTCGGCCGACGAGCACGCCTGGCTGAGGTACCCCCCGTCGTTCTTCAGCGTGTGCTCCAGCACCCGCCTCCGGATTCCCCCGGCGACGGTCCGGTTTCGCTCGATGACACGGGCTCCCGGCACGAGGCTCTCCTGCATCACACCACGGGCACAGGTTTTCGCAGAATCGTGGCCCGGCGTCCAGCCGAAGGCGTTCCCCGCCTACACCATCGGGGTCCCCGGCGAGTGCCGGGATTTCCAACAGTGGGTGGGGAATCCCCCCGCTTCCCTGCAGGCGCACCGACGGCCCGCGCCGGCATGTCTGCGTCACAACCATCTGAATCCCTTACACTTGCAAAATCCCGACGGCAACCAGCGCGACCGGCACCGTTATTGCAGCAATTCAGGGAGTCAGGACGCTGCAGAAGCGTGCGTGGCAGGAGGTTCCCATGTCGGACGGAATGGTCATCGCCGTGATCGTCACCAATCTCGCGCTAGGCGCCATGACGCTGGGCGTGGTGGGCGCGTGCGTGTTCTTCGGCTGCAAGGCCGCCTGGCAGTCTCGCCTGGCGCACCACTGATACCGCCCCGCCGCCGCACGGACCCGGCTTCGGACACCCCCACACACCGTTCTTCGTCGCCCTTCGCCGGCAGCCCGTCAAGGATCTTCGCGGTCCGATCCATCCGAGGGTCGCGCGATGCCGTGCCGGCGGATCTTGTCGTACAGCGTTGACCGGTCGATCCCGAGGATGGCCGCCGCCTCGGTGATGTTCCACGCCGAGCGGCGCAGCACCGATTCCAGCACCTGCGCCTCGACCTCCCGCAACGACAGGTTCGATGGGGCCACGAACGCGGAGTCCCCCGGCTCGGGCCGGAACACGAAGTCGAAATCCGAAGCCTCGATCCGATCGCCCTGGCAGCCGACCAGCGCCCGCTCGACGGCGTTTTCCAGCTCCCGCACGTTGCCGGGCCACGCATGCGTCGCGAGGCGCTCCAGGGCGCCGGGCGTGACGCCCTTCAGCGTCCGTCCCGCATCCTTCGCGGCGCGCTCCAGCAGGTCGTGCACCAGCAGGTCCAGATCCTCCAGGCGGTCGCGAAGGGGGGGCATGTCCAGGTGGATCACGTTCAGGCGATAGAACAGGTCCTCGCGGAAACGGCCGGCGCGAACGGCGGCCTTCAGCGGCCGGTTCGTCGCGGCCACGAAGCGGACGTCCACCGCGATCTCCTCGCTGCCGCCCAGCCGGACGATCCGACGTTCCTGCAACACGCGCAGGAGGTCCGTCTGGACCTTGGGCCCCACGTCGCCGATCTCGTCCAGCAGCAGCGTGCCCCCGTTGGCCATCTCGAACGTGCCCCGCTTCCGGGCCACCGCCCCCGTGAACGCCCCCCGCTCGTACCCGAACAGTTCCGATTCCAGCAGCGTTTCGGGCAGCGCCGCGCAGGACAACTGGATGTAAGGCGCCTTCTGCCTCCGGCCTCCCTCGTGGATCGCCCGGGCTACCAGCTCCTTGCCCGTGCCGCTTTCGCCCTCGATCAGCACGGTGCTGCGCAGGTCGGCGACGTTTCGGACCAGCTCGAACACGGCTCGCATCGCCGGGTTCCGGGAAACCATCCCGTGGAACCGGACCACCTCGTCCGTCGCCCGCCGTCCCCGGGCCGGCGGCCGGGGGTGCCGCAGGGCCACCACGCGCTCGACGATGATCGACAGGTCCTGCGGTTCGAAGGGCTTGACCAGGTAGTCCTCGGCCCCCTGCTTCATGGCCTCCACGGCCGAGCCGACCGTGGCGTAGGCCGTCACGATCACCACCGCGCAGTCGGGCCGGATCTCCTTGATTCGCCGCAGCGTTTCGATCCCGTCGATGCCCCGGGGCATTTTCAGATCCACCACGCACAGGTCGAAGGCGGCGCGGCCGACCGCCTCGACGGCCAGCTCGCCGGAAGGCTCGGTCTCGCACGCGTGCCCGTCCTCCCGCAGCCAGCCTGCCAGCGAATCCCGGACGACCTTCTCGTCGTCCACGATCAGGACCCGTCCCGTTGCCGTCATGCCCCGTCTCCTCCCGCGTTCCCGGACGCCCCGCGCGCCTCCAGGGGAAGATGGACCCGGAAGGTCGTTCCCCGGCCTTCGGCGGTCTGCACGTCGATCGTCCCGCCGTGGGCTTCCACGATGCCGTAGGCCACCGCGAGCCCCAGGCCCACGCCCTTCCCGTCCTCCTTGGTCGTGAAGAACGGGTCGAAGATGCGGCCCAGGTGCTCGGCGGCGATCCCGGTTCCCTGGTCCTCGACCTCCATCGTCACGAAGGGGTCGTCCGGTCCATGCAACAGCCTCAGGTGGATGTTCGCGCCATCGGGCCCGGCCTCGGCGGCATTCATCACCAGGTTGATCAGCACCTGCTCCACCTGCCCCCGATCGCAGGAAACCCGCGGCAGGTCCGGGTCGGTCGATAGTTCCGTTTCGATGTCGCGATGGCGCAGCTTCAACGACAGCAGGGACAGCGTCCGCCGCGACAGGTCCGCGAGGTCCGTGGGCTCGATGCGCGGGGTGTTCTGACGGGCGAACGCCAGCAGGTCGGACACGATCCGCCCGACCCGGGTGGTTTCCTCGATCACCAGCGCCAGGTATCCCCGGACCTCCGGCACGCGCGCAGGGTCGAGCCCCTTGTCCTCGATCAGGCGCTGCATCAGCCGCGACAGGTTCAGGACCCCCGACACGGGGTTGTTGATCTCGTGGGCCACCGAGGCCGCCAGCCGCCCCAGGGACGCCAGCCGCTCCGCCCGCAGCAACTGGACGCGGGTGGATTCCAGCTGGGCAGTGCGCTGCTCGACCTTCAATTCCAGGTGCCGGGTGAAGGCGTTGACCTCGTCCCGGGCGGTTTCCAGGCGCTGGCGCATCTCCTCGAAGGCATGCTGCAACTGGGCCAGTTCGCCCTCGCCTCGCGACAGCGGGGCGTCGTCGCGGGTCTCGCCGGCCAGATCGACCTCGTCGTCCGCCGGCCTCAGCCCCAGGCCCCCGATGGCCCGGCTGGCCCGGATCAGTCGACGGATCGGCTTGCCCACCAGCCGGCGGGTCAGGAAGACGATCATCAGGCCCAGTAGCCCGATTTCGATCGTGGCCCGCGTGAACGTGATCGTCCGCAGCATCGTGACCTGTTCGTCCATCGGCGACGGATCGACATTGACGTCCAGCACGCCCAGGACCTGGATCCCCTCGGGGTGGGCGTGGCACTCGTTTCGGCTGCAGGCCGGCTCGTTGTAGATCGGCGTCACCATGCCCAGCACCCGGCGCCCGAAGCGGTCGGTGAAGATCCGCGAGCGCGACGGGACGTCCACGCGCACCAGGGGCTGTTCGCGGGAATGGCAGAGGTCGCAAGCCTCCGCGGACTTGTCCACCAGCGCGCCCAGGTCGTCGCCGGTCGAGAACATGACCCGCCCTTCCTTGTTGAAGATGCGGATCTTTTCGATGCCTTCCTGGCGGCCGACCGTCTGCATGACCTCGTACGCGGATTCGCGCTGATCCCGCAGCATGGCCTGCCAGGTCGCGGACCGGATCGTCTGGGACAGCTGGTCGACCCCGCGGATCATTTCGCGCAGCAGCAGGGCTTCCTGGTTCCGGAGTGCCACGTAGGCGGACACGGTCGATACGAACGCGACGATCAGCGTCAGCGACAGGATGACCTTGGGGGCCAGCCCGAGGCGGCGCCAGCGCCGGGCCAGGTATCCGTCCGCCGGGGATTGTTGATTGCCGGGAGTCATGTCCGCGCCGTCCAAGGCACGAAGGCATTCTAGCGGCAGGGCGGCGGGAGGCAACAGAATTCCGACAACTCAGATACGGATTCTATGAGAACTGATCGGTTTCCCTCCATTTCGGCACACCGCCCGCAGAACTTTAGGGGTCCCTGAAGATTTATTTTCGCCTGCCATTTCCAATACTTCCAGATTTCCGTCGTTTGCAGGCCGGTCTTGACACGATCGGGCCCGCACCGGAAACTCCAGTCGCTCCCTGACAGGGAACGCCATGCGCACCCCCGTGGTCCTCCTGCTCACCCTGGTTTCGCTGGCCTGCGGAGGCGCGCCCGGGGGCGGCATCGACCTGGCGGGGACGGACCTGCCGGGATCGGACCTCGCGACGTCGGACCTGTCGGGCCAGGATCTTCCGGGCCCGGATCTCGCGACCGTGGATCTTGCGGCCTCGGATCTTCCGACCGCGGACCTGCCGGCGATCGACGTGCCCTCCCTGCCGCCCACCTTCCGCTTCATCGTCGTTTCGGACACGCACGTCCAGCCGGTGGACGACCTGCGCAACACGGTGTTCGCGACCAGCGGCGCCACCTTCGCGGCGTTCGACCCCGCCCCGGACTTCGTGGTGTCCACCGGCGACGACGTCGATGACCTGTTCACGTTCCCCGACAACATCGCGGCGGGCGAGCCCGTCCCGATCCTGCACCTGTACCGCGGCCTGATCGAGGCGAACTACCCGATGCCCTTCCACGTGGTGAAGGGCAACCACGACAACCGCTTCATCGACACCTTCCAGGGCAACGAGCTGCCCGACCGGGCCTGGGCGGAGGCCTTCGCCGGATCGCCCTTCTACCCCTCGCCGTGGTACGCGTTCGACCATCGCGGCTTCCATTTCGTCGCGCTGGACACCACCGACGGTGCCACCGATCACGCCACCAACGACACGCCCACGATCCTGGACACGCAGGCCCAGTGGCTGGAATCGCAACTGTCCACCGGGCAGCCCACGATCCTGTTCTGGCACCACTGGATCCCGAAGCCCGCCGACGGCGAAACGCCGCACCCGATCCTGGTTGCGATCGCGCGCCACAAGGACGTGGTGAAGGCCGCCTTCACGGGTCACGGGCACGTGTTCGCGACCTACGAGTGGAACGGGGTCCGGTTCTTCGAAACCCCGCCGCTGTATGGCCCCGACGTCCCCTGGCACGAGGTCGAATGCGACACGCGGGACGGTTCGATGCGGATCGCCAACGCCGCGCAGATCACCTATCCGCCGTAGGATCCTCGCGGAAAATGGGGTTCGTCGCGAGGAAACGCCCAATCCCGACAGGCTCCCAGGTCACTCCGCGTCGGGCCCCTGGACCTCGCCGACCGGCACGTCGTCGGCAGGCGATTCCACGACCGGCACGTCGTCCGCGGGCACGTCGTCCGCGGGCACATCGACCGATGGCACGTCCCCGGGCAGGTCCCCGGCGACCTCCACGATGTCCGGCGCGACCGGCGCCACGACCTCGTAGCCGACGTCGTTCAGCCGGGCGGCGAAGCAGGCCTTCGCCGCGTCGTCCAGCCCCACCGGCGTCGCGTCGATGTGCAGGGCCAGCCGCAGGTGCGCCACGGTGTAGTTCCGGATCATCGGCCAGGCCTGCGCCGCGGGCAGGTCGTCCGGCCGGCAGCCGTCGGATCCCAGCGTCACCAGGAAGTCCGGCACGGTCACCCCCAGCGAAAGGGCCAGCGGGACAACGCCGCCCACGTCCCCGCCGATCAGGCACAGGTCCGTGAACGCCAGGTGCCCCGCTCCCAGGATCGACACGAAGCCCTTCGGCCAGGTGTCGATGGACTCGAAGGTCGCCCGTGCATCGCCCGCGACCACGATCTGGTCGTGGGTGCCGCTGATCTGCGTCAGGGGCTTGGTCAGCGGCGTGCCCGCCTGCGCGGGGGAGGCGCCTGCCCAGGTGACGCCCGCCAGCACGTCCGCATCCTCCAGGATCTTCAGGACCGCCGCCGCCCCCATCGAATGGCCGGTGGCGACGATCCGGGTGAAGTCCATCCGCCCTTCGAAGGGCCCCGCCGCCGCCACGGCCTGGGCCCTCATCAGGTCCAGCGTGTTTCGAAGGTCCACCTCGCCCAGCGAGTCGAACGTGAAGGTGCCATCGACGAACGCCGCCAGCCCGCGCTCGAGGTGGTCCGGCGCCGCGACCACGAATCCCCAGGACGCCAGGTGGCTCGTCAACGCCGACGACTGGTCGCGGAACGAGGCCACGCCATGGCTGAACAGCGCGACGGGGAACGGGCCTGCGGCGACGGGCAGGTCCCGGTAGGCCTCGGTTTCGAAGAAGGTCGGCGCATCGGCCGCGATCTTCGCGGCCTCGGCCGGCGGCAGCCACTCGCGGATGTCGTAGCGATCCCTCGCCTTCCCCGCTTCCGAACCCGCCACGGCGGGGTACCACACCTCGACCTTGCGGTCGGACAGCGACAGGGTGCGGACGCCCACCACGAACGGCCCGAACCCCTCGTACGGCGCACAGGTCGGCCTCGCGTCCGGGACGTCCAGGGAGTCCGGCGCGACCCCGTCCCCGGGCGCGTTGTCACCCGGAGCGTCCGCCGGCACGTCCGCCGGCGCGTCCGGCAGGTCGAATGCGTCCGGGGTGTCGAGGGGGATGTCCGCGACGACCGTCCCCGTCCCGCCCCCGCATGCCCAGAAGCCCATCGCCAGGAGCATCGCGCCGGTTCGCACGCAAGACATGACCTGCCTCCTCGTAGAATCCGCCCATCGAACTTGGATCCAGATCGTGACTCCAATACGTGCCGCTGTCCACCGGGTCGCAGGGATCGACTAGACTGCGCGGGGAGGTGCCCCGTTGGCCGACCGAGTCATCGTGCACCTGGACATGGACGCCTTCTACGCCGCCGTGGAGCAGCGCGACCGCCCCGAACTGGTGGGCCGCCCGGTCATCGTCGGGGGCCCGGTCCGGCGGGGGGTCGTGTCCACCGCGTCCTACGAGGCGCGCGTGTTCGGCGTGCACAGCGCGATGCCCATGGCCGAGGCCGTCCGCCGCTGCCCCGACGGCGTCTACCTGCCGGTGGACATGGCCCGCTACACCGAGGCCAGCCGGGCGATCATGGACGTCCTCCACCGGTTCAGCCCCGCCGTCGAACCCCTCAGCCTGGACGAGGCCTTCCTGGACATGACCGGCGCCGAGTTCCTCTTCGGCCCTCCGGCGTCCATCGCGCGATCGCTGAAGGACGCGGTGTTCGCGGCGGTGCGCCTGACCTGCTCGGTCGGCGTCGCGCCGAACAAGTTCGTTGCGAAGGTGGCGTCGGACCTCCACAAGCCGGACGGGATCACGATCGTCCCCCCCGGGACCGAGGCGGCGTTCCTGGCGCCCCTGCCGATCGGCCGCCTGTGGGGCGTGGGCCCGAAGACCGCAGATCGCCTGCAGCGCCTGGGCCTGGTGACGATCGCCGACGTCGCGGGCATGGGCCCGGAACGGCTGCACCAGCGCCTGGGCTCGCTGGGCGACCACGTGGCTTACCTGGCCCGCGGGCTGGACGACCGGCCGGTGTCGCCCGATCGCCAGCGCAAGTCGGTGGGTTCCGAGGAGACGCTGGCCGTGGACGTGTCCGGGCGCGAGGCCGTCGAGCGCCTGCTGCGGGACCACGCGGACCGGGTCGCCCGGCACCTGCGCGGGGCCGGCTTGAAGGCCCGCGGCGTGCGGGTGAAGGTCCGCTACACGAAGGGGTTCGTGCTGGCCACCCGGGACGGACGGGCGGGCGCGCCGTTCGACGACTCGGTGACGCTGTTCGCCGAGGCCCGCCGCCTGCTACCGCGCCTGGAGCTGGACCGCCCCATGCGCCTGGTCGGGCTGGCCGCCTTCGACCTGCTGGAACCGGGCCAGGCGGGACAGGGCGACCTGTTCGCGTCGGGCGACGGCGAGGCGCGATCCGAGCGCGCGTCGCGGGTCGAGCACGCGGTCGATTCGCTGCGGCAGCGCTTCGGCGACGTGGTGACCCGGGCGGGACGGATTCCCCGGGATCGATCAGGCGGCGCCTGACGCCATCCATCGGTTCCGCCCGGGCGCACGTCCGCGGGCTGCGCCCCGGCCGACCCGTGCCATTGCGACCCCACCCCCGCCGGGGTACGTTCGTTCCGACTGGACACCGCGAACCGAACCGACCCGGACGGCCAGGCCCCCAGAGGAAGACACGACCATGGAAACGGACCCGAACCGATGGCCCGGGCTGACCGAGGCCGTGGCACAGCAACGCCTCCTCGATGAGGGCCGCAACGAGCTGCCCTCCTCGAAGCCTCGCGGCGTGCTCGGGACCGCGCTGGACGTCGTCAAGGAACCGATGTTCCTGCTGCTGGTGGCCTGCGGCGCGCTGTACCTGGTCCTGGGCGACTGGAAGGAAGCCCTTCTGCTGCTGGGATTCGTCTTCCTGATCATGGCCATCACGTTCATCCAGGAGCGGCGCACCGAGCGGGCCCTGGAGGCGCTGCGGGACCTGTCCAGCCCGCGGGCCCTGGTGATCCGCGACGGCCAGCCGCGTCGGATCGCGGGGCGTGACGTGGCCCGCGGGGACGTGCTGCTGCTGGCCGAAGGCGACCGCGTCCCGGCCGACGCCGTGGTGCTGGACGCCGTCAGCCTGTCCGCCGACGAATCGCTGCTGACCGGCGAATCGGTGCCCGTCCGGAAGGCGCCCGGGGAGGGCGATGCGCCGGACGCGATGGGCCGCCCCGGCGGCGACGACCTGCCCTTCGTGTTCAGCGGCACGATGATCGTGCAGGGCCGCGGCGTCGCCCGTGCCCTCGCGACCGGGGCGAACTCCGAGATCGGGCACATCGGCAAGGCACTGCAGACGCTGATCCCCGAGGATTCGACGCTGAAGAAGGAAACCGGTCGGCTGGTGCGCAACCTGGCGATCCTGGGCGCGGCGATGTGCGCCGTGGTCGTGGTGACCTACGGGCTCCTGCACGGATCGACGGCCGAGTCCTGGACCCAGGGCGCGCTGGCGGGCATCACGCTGGCCATGGCGATCCTGCCCGAGGAGTTCCCGGTCGTCCTGACGGTCTTCCTGGCCCTGGGGGCCTGGCGGATCTCGCGCAACCGCGTGCTGACCCGCCGCATCCCGGCCATCGAGACCCTGGGCGCGGCGACGGTGCTGTGCACCGACAAGACCGGCACCCTGACCGAAAACCGCATGACGGTCGCGCGCCTCTGGGCGGGCGGGTCGTTCCTGGAACTGGAGGGATCGACCGCCGCACTGCCCGAGGCGTTCCACCCGGTGGTCGAATACGGCGTGCTGGCCAGCCAGCGCGACCCGGTCGACCCGATGGAGCGCGCCATCGACGATCTGGGCGAGCGGGCGCTGGCGGGCACCGAGCACGATCACGCGGCCTGGGTGCTCCAGCGCGAATACCCGCTGTCCCGCGAACTGCTGGCGCTGTCGCGGGTGTGGCGTTCGCCCGACGAACGCCAGGTCGAGGTGGCGGCAAAGGGCGCGCCGGAGGCGATCTTCGACTTGTGCCACCTGCCGGAAGAACGCCGCCAGGATCTGACGGCCCGGGTCCTGCAGATGGCCGACGACGGCCTGCGCGTGCTGGGCGTGGCCCGCGCGAAGGTCCCCCCGGACGGCATGCCCGAGGGCCAGCACGACTTCGCCTTCGAGATGGTCGGGCTGCTGGGCCTGAAGGACCCGGTCCGCGCGACGGTGCCGGCGGCCATCCAGGAGTGCTACGGCGCCGGGATCCGCGTCGTGATGATCACGGGCGACTACCCGGGCACCGCCCGCAGCATCGCCCGCACCATCGGGTTCCAGCGCCCGGATTCGGTCATCACCGGGCCCGAGCTGGACGCGATGGACGACGATACGCTGAAGGCGCGCATCCGCGACGTGGACCTGTTCGCCCGCGTGGTGCCCGAGCAGAAGTTGCGCCTGGTGCAGGCACTGAAGGCCAACGGCGAGGTCGTGGCCATGACGGGCGACGGCGTCAACGACGCGCCTGCGCTGAAGGCCGCGCACATCGGCATCGCGATGGGCGGGCGCGGCACCGACGTGGCCCGCGAGGCGGCGTCCCTGGTCCTGCTGGACGACGACTTCACGTCCATCGTCGCGGCCATACGGCTGGGCCGCCGGATCTTCGACAACCTCCAGAAGGCCATGTCGTACATCTTCGCCATCCACGTGCCGATCGCGGGGCTCTCGCTGATCCCCGTCGTGGCGCAGTGGCCCCTGCTGCTGCTGCCCGTCCATGTCGTGTTCCTGGAACTGATCATCGACCCGTCCTGCACGCTGGTGTTCGAGGCGGAAGAGGCCGAGCAGGACGTCATGCAGAGGCCGCCGCGACGCCACGACGCTCCGTTGTTCGGACGCCGCAACCTGCTGCTCAGCCTGCTGCAGGGGCTGTGCGTGCTGGGGGTGTCGGTGGGGGTGTTCCTGTATGGCCGCGACGTGCTGGAGGCCGGCGAGAACGCGGCGCGCGGCCTGGCCTTCGCGACGCTGATCATCGCCAACCTGTCGCTGATCGTCACCAACCGCTCGCGGACCCTTTCGGCGATACGCAGCCTGCGGACGCCCAACAAGCCCCAGTGGTGGGTGCTCGGGGGCGGCCTGTCGTTCCTGTGCCTGGTGCTGTTCGTGCCGTTCCTGCAGGACCTGTTCAAGGTCGAACTGCCGCAGCCCCTTTCCCTGTTGGGCTGCCTGGCGGCCGGCGCGTCCAGCGTGCTGGTGTTCGAGGCGTTCAAGGCGGTGATGCGGCACCGGGGCGCGACGTCCACGCGCTAGACTGCCCTGGAGGCGAGCCTTTCGAGGCGACGTTGGAGGATGCCCGAGTCGGCGTCGCGTCAGGCGTCTTCGCCCCGGGAGGCCGCGTATCGCGCCTTCTTCCTGCGGTACATCATGCGATCCGCCTCCTCCAGGAGTTGCTCGATCGAAACGATGTCCGCCGGGCCGATCTCGACGACGCCCACGCTGGCGGCCAGCACGCAGGGCGACGCACGCGAGGCGTTCTCGAGGTCGATCTGCTGCAGGAGACGCCGTTCGATCGCCTTCGCCCCGTCGCCCCCGGTATCGAAGGAAAGGACCGCGAATTCGTCACCGCCCAGGCGGGCCAGGACGTCGGAGTCGCGGAATGCCGAACGCAGCACGCCAGCGAGCCTTCGCAACGCCTGGTCGCCCTCGGCATGCCCGAACGTGTCGTTCACGCGCTTCATGCCGTCGATGTCGATGTACGCGACCAGCACCTCCTGCTGCAACCTGCGGGCGATCCTCAACTCCTGATCCGCGTACGTCAGGAATCCCCGGCGATTCAGCAGTCCGGTCAACTCGTCGACCAGCGACAGGCCTTCGAGCCGGCTCAACAGGGTCTGCTTGGCCAGGAAGCCGCGGGTGATCAAGACCACGATCCCGAGGCCCATCAGCCAGATCACGCCGATCGCGAGGATGCCGTTCCGGCGGACCTCCTCGTGGACGGCCACCAACTGACGTTCGGGCACGACCACGCCGAGGCCGCCCAGGACCTGGCCTTCCCGGTATCCCTGCCGCTCGTGGCAGGGCAGGCACGAGGACTCGACCTTCAAGGGTGCCATGTAGCGGTATGTGGCTTCCCCGTCGGCGTCCGTCGCGAACTCCGCCCACTCCGACCGTCCATCCTTGAAGGATTCCAGGGCGGCAACCTCCCAGCCCCTCGGAAGGTTCAGCGGCCGAAGGGGATCCAGGCTGGTCAGGTGCAGTTCGACTTCATGCCGTTCCAGGCCGATTTCGGCGATCTGGCGTGTCATGTGCGCGTGGTTGATCAGGGTCAATTGCTGGCCGTCGCGGGTGACCACGTCGCGTCGGGGAACATCCAGGTTCGGATTCGGCTGGGTCCACTCGGTCACCGGCACGTATACGCCGCCGTGCAGGGAGTTCCAGTTCCGGGCATCCGTGACCCCCTGGACCAGCGCCTGGGCCTGGGCGCGAGCGACCTCCTTCAACCAGCGCTCCTGGGCGGATGCGACCACGGACCCCGCCAGCGCCATGACGGCCGTCCATGCGATGCTGGCCCCAAGGCCCTTCCAGACGTGCCGGCGCACCCGCCATTACCCGGATGATATTCATCCTGATCTTCAACCCCCGACCGGGGGCGGGGGAGAGGCGTGCCCCGAAGGCTCCACGGGACCAACGGAAACGCTGCAAGCCGCGCCCCGACCGGACCGCGCACCGGCCCCACGATTGACACACCCCTGGGGGGTGGCTAACCTGCCTGCAGGAGGAGGTCGGCTTCGTGGCGCAGTATGAGATCCGGGTTCTGCCTCGCCTCGATTTCCAGGGACAGCCGGTCGCGGTCGTCGTCGCGAAGGCCGCCTGGTCGGTCGGCGAGGACCGGGTTCCTCGTCCGGACGAATCGCCCGAACCCGTCCTGTTCGCCGACGTCCTGGTGGACGGCGACGATCCCGCGGTCTCCCCCGTCCTGATGGAAGCCGACACCGCGCTGCTGAAGAACCGGACGGACGTCATCGTCCACGGGACCGCCCACGCGCCCGGCGGCAATCCGGTCGGCCAGTTCGACGTGACGGTCACCGTGGGCAATCACCGGCGCACGCTGAGGGTCTTCGGGCCGCGAACCGCCACATGGCGGAAGCCATCCGGCAAGACCCCGTCCCCGCCGCTGTTCACGGACCCGGAGCCCGTCCGGAAGGTCGCCGTCGATTTCCGCAACGCATACGGCGGCGCCGCGCGATACAAGATCCCGGGCGGGGAGCAGGTCGTGCAGATCCCCTGCCCGGTGAATCCCCTGGGCAAGGGATACTGCGTCCAGAACTCGCCCGAGGGCCTGGACGGCCTCCTGCTGCCCCAGATCGAGGATCCCGACGCACTCCTCACGCCGGGTTCCCTGGTCCGTCCCCTCGGCGCCCTGGAGGAACTGCCCTTGGTGGCCGGTTTCGGCGTCCAGGGGGCCTCCTGGTATCCACGCGTGGCCTTCTTCGGGGTCATGCCCCACGAGGTCGAGCACGCGAAGGCCGTAGTCGCCGATATCGTGAAGGGCATGGACCCGCAGAAGGACGAGGCCGCCATCGCGATGATGCAGGACTACTCGCCGCCACGGATGGCGCCCGAGTTCTTCCAGGCGGCCGCCCCGGGAATGACGTTTCCGCACCTCGCGGGAAACGAGCCGTTCATCCTGGGGAACCTGGCTCCGGGCGGCTTCCTGGGCTTCGATCTTCCCGGCAGGGCGCCCCTCGTGGCCCTCGACCGGGGCGATGGGCCCAGGAACGTCAAGATGACGCTGGACACCGTGGTCTTCCTGGCGGACAAGGGGCGTTTGATCCTGACGTGGCGCGGCCGGATGCCCCTCGCCGAACCGGGGGATTTCGATCGTCTCCCGGCCATGCCACTGGACGTCCGGGACGGTTCCATCGAGGAATCGGCCCGGTTGATCGAAGGAAGCCCGCCCCGGGCCTGAACCGGGAAAGGGGACGACGATGCCGGCACCCCAGGCCTCCATGATGCAGATGCTCGCGAAGGCGAAGTTCAGTTCGTTCGGCCTGACCGTGCCGTCCGACTGGAAGCAGCCCTCCGGCGATCCCGCGGGCAAGCAGTACGTGGACTCCTTCCCGCCGGCGGAACGGACCGTCCCGCCCGACGTCGCCGTGCCGCCTCTGTTCCTTCCCGCGAGCCTGAACAAGTATCACGTGGACACCCAAAAACTGCTGAACCAGAAGTTCGGCGCCTACATCGACGGCGTCTGCTCGGCCATCTGCAGCGCGTGGTCGACCTGGCAATCCTCCGCGGCGATGACAGGGATCATGGTCAACGCGGTCACCGCCTCGGTCGGCCAGGTCATCGGACCGCCCTGGACGCCGCTGATCCTGGCGTCCGCCCCGATGGCCACCCCGATGGAGCTGATGTATTCGACCACCGTGGCAACCGCGGTTGGAATGGGATGGCTGTCCTACACCGCCACCATCAAGATCCCGGGCCTCCCGTTCTACCCGGCCTTCGCGGCCTTCCCGGGCCCGTTCGCGCCGCCGATGCCCAACATCCCGATTCCGGTGATCGCCCTGACCCAGGTCACCGCCACGGTGGGCAAGGGCTACCTGAAGACCCAGATGGTCGGGATGCTGGGACAGCCGATGGCGCCGTACCACAAGGAACTCTTCGAATCCATCGCCGAGGCCTTCGAGACCTGCTTCCTCCTCTGGCAGGCCACGACGATGACCACCAACGTGCTGGGAATGGGACCCATCCCGACTTTCGTTCCGCCCTTCGTCCCGGTCGGTCCGGTCGTGGGCGGAATGGCCAACATGCTTCCCGGCGGCTTCGTCTGATTGGGCGCGGCGATCGAACTCAGGTTCGACGAGTGCCGGGGGCGGGTTTCGAACCCGCATGCCCTATCGGGCGAGGGATTTTAAGTCCCCTGCGTCTACCGTTTCGCCACCCCGGCGATGTCGAACGATAGCATGGCCCCCACTTCGCGGAGAACCCTGCGCGGGAGTGGCCTTCGGCATTGTCTGCCACAGGGGTAGTCCTGTAGAATCGCGCGGTCCCGGGGAGGCAGGCGATGGATCGGAACGGAATGGGCGTGGCGGGTTGGATGATCGTCGCGGCGACCCTCGCCCTGGCCGCATGCCGTGACGCCGCCCCGAGCGACCTCAAGGCGGCCCCGCAGGAACCCGTGAAGGCACCGGCCGCGCGGCTGGTGGCCCCCGAGAAGGTCACGGTCAGGGGCGAGGTGCTGGTGACCGGCACGCTGCGGGCCGACCAGACCGCGATGCTGTCGATGTCGGTGCCGGGCACGTTGCAGAAGGTCCATGTCAGCCGCGGGCAGGCCGTCGAAAAGGGCGACCTCCTGGCGACGCTGGATGACCAGGTGGCACGGGCCACGCTGGCGCAGGCTCAGGCGGGGGTCAAGGCGGCCGAGGCGCAACTGGCCATCGCGGACGACGCGCTGGCACGGGTGACGGCCGTGCACAAGGAACAGGGGGTCACCGACCAGCAGTTCCGGCAGACCGAGGCACAGCGCGGGGCGGCCGCAGCCGGCGTCGCGGCGGCGAAGGCTGTTGCGGAGCAGGCCGAGGTGAACCTGCGCTACCAGTCGCTGAAGGCGCCGTGGGCCGGTGTGATCCTGAAGGTCCCGGACGGCACCGGCATGCCGGTCGCTCCCGGCTTCCCGCTGTTCCTGCTGGAGGCCACCGCGACGCTGGTGCTGGACACGTCGGCAACGCAGGCCGAGGCCTCGGCGATGCGCCAGGGGGCAACGGCGACCGTCACCGTGCCGGCGACCGGGGCTTTGGCGACCGACGCGACCGTGCGTCACGTGGTGCCGATGGTCGACCCGATGACCAACCGCGTCCCGATCGAAATCGCGGTCCCCAATCCCGAGGGGCGGTTCCTGCCCCATGCATTCGCGCGGGCGCGCATCGCCGCAGCCCCGCGCGAAGGCTGGAAGGTCCCGATCGCGTCGCTGGTGCAGCGGGAAGGGGCGTTCGCCTGCTGGGCCGCAGGCACCGACGGGCGGGCGCGCACCGTACCCGTGCAGGTGCTGACGCAGGAAACGTCCTGGGCGGTGGTCGTTCCCGGCACCGAGGGGTGGCCCGACGGCGCGGGCATCGTCGCGGCGCCGCCGCCAGGCATCGTCGAGGGCATGGTCCTGGCGGGCGAGGCGGGACGATGACGCTGTCCGATGTCGCCATCCGCAGGCCGATCTTCACGGCGATGCTGTCGCTGTCCCTGATCGTGCTGGGCGCGGTCGGCTATTTCCGCCTGCCCACCGACCTGTATCCCGACGTGTCGATGCCGTTCGTGATGGTCACCACCATCTACCCGGGCGCGTCCCCGCAGGACATCGAGGACGACGTCACGCGCCCCATCGAGGACGCGATCGCCGGCATCTCGGGCATCGACCGCGTCTTCTCGAATTCACGCGAGGACATCTCGTTCGCGTTCGCGCAGTTCAAGATGAAGGTGCCGCTGGCCGAGGCCGTGCAGAACGTCCGCGACAAGGTCGGCCTGGTCGCGGCGCAACTGCCCCAGGGGGCGAAGCAGCCGATCATCAGCCAGTTCGACATCAACGCCCAGCCGGTGCTGATCTTTTCGGCAGCGTCGGACCTGGATTCCATCGGACTGCGCGAACTGCTGGACGACCAGGTGCGCCCGCTGATGGAGCAGGTCGAGGGCGTGGCCGCGGTGAAGGTCGAGGGCGGCGCCACGCCGGAGGTGTCGGTCGAGCTGTTCGGCGACCGGCTGACCCGCCTCGGGATGACGCCCGACGTCGTGTTCCAGAAGCTCCGGGCCGAGCACCTCGACCTGCCGGCCGGCCACTACACGTCCGGGACGTCCGAGGTCGGCGTCCGCGTGAAGGGCGAGTTCGCCGACGCCGACGAATTGCGGAACATGGTGGTTGCGACCGCGCAGGACGGGAGCCTGGTCCGCCTGGGCGACGTCGCGCTGGTCCGCAAGGGCATCCAGGAACCCCGGGTGCTGGTTCGGACCAACGGCGTCGAGGCGGTGGCCGTCGAGGTCGTGAAGCAGTCGGGCGCCAACTCGGCGCTGGTCGCGCAGAACGTGAAGGCGCTGCTGCCCGACCTCCAGAAGCGCTTCGGCTTCCGGGCCGACGTGCTGGTCGACCAGTCGATCCTGATCAACGAAAACGCCCACGAGGTCTGGGTCGCCATCTTCTTCGGCGGCGCGATGGCCATCCTGATCATCCTGCTGTTCCTGATGGACCTGCGCGGCACGTTCATTTCGGCCCTGGCGCTGCCGACGTCGGTCATCGGGACGCTGTTCTTCATGTTCCTGATGGGCTACTCGCTGAACCAGATCACGCTGCTGGGCCTGTCGCTGGCCATCGGCCTGCTGATCGACGACGCGGTCGTAGTGCGCGAAAGCATCACCCGGCGCCTGGATCACGGCGACGCCCCTGCCGACGCCGCCAGCCGCGGGACGCGCGAAATCGCGCTGGCCGTCATGGCGACCACCTTCACCCTGTGCGCGGTGTTCGTGCCGGTCGCGTTCATGCAGGGCATCGTCGGGCAGTTCTTCCGGCAGTTCGGGCTGACGATCACCGCCGCGGTGCTGCTGTCGCTGTTCGTGGCGTTCACGCTGGACCCGATGCTGTCGGCGCGCCTCGTGAAGCGCCGCATTCCGGGCCAGATCGAATCCCAGCGCGGCGTGAAGGCGTTCCTGCGACACCGTTTCGAGGCGATGGATCGGCTGTACGCACGGACGCTGGACTGGGTGCTGCGCCACAAGTGGACCACGATGGGCGCAGCCGCCCTGCTGATGGTCGCCAGCCTGTGGCTGGGATCGCGGCTGGGCAGCGAGTTCCTCGCGGGCGAGGACCGCGGCGAGATCGTCGTCAACCTGGAGTTCCCCGCCGGGACCAGCCTGCAGACCACGTCCGAACGAAGCCGTGCCGCCGAGGACGAGGTCCTGAGGCTGCCCGGCGTGACCGTGCTGTTCGCGATCGTCGGCAACCTGGACGACGTGACGAAGGTCCGGTGGCGCGTGAAGCTGGTGGACAAGCAGCAGCGCGACTGGGGGCTGGAGGAGTTCAAGTCGAAGGTGCGCGCCATCGTCGCGGGTGTGCCGCAGGCCACCGGTTCCGTGTCCGATCCGCCGGTGCTCGAGGGGATCGGCGACTGGCCGCCGTTCTACATGCAGATCACGGGGCGCGACTTCGCGGAACTGCGTCGGCAGGCCGAAAAGATGGCCGACGTGCTGCGGTCCATCCCGGGGACCACGGACGTCGAGATCAAGGACAGCCCGGGGCGACCGGAACTGCAGGTGGTCGTGGACCGCGAGGCCGCAGCGCGGATCGGGCTGCCGGCCGGCGCGGTGGCCTTGCAGGTGCGGCTGGCCAGCCAGGGCGAGATCGCGGGGAAGCTGCGCGAAGGGCGGCGCGAGGCGGAAATCCGGGTGCGGCTGGCGGGCGAGGACCGCGGTTCGCCCGGCGCGTACGATCGCATGTGGATCTACACGATGGCGGGACCGGTCGCGCTGTCGCAGGTCGCCCGGCTGGTCCATGCGGAGGGACCGGCGGTCATCGAGCACGAGCAGCGGGAGCGCCAGATCGCCGTCACCGCGCAGGTCGCGGCGGGTTCGACGATGGGCGACGTCGCGAAGGAACTGCACCGCCGCCTGGACGACAGCCCCGCCCCGCCCGGCTACACGTACATCTACAACGGCCAGCAGCGCGACATGGAGGACATGGGCGAAAGCATCGCCATCGCACTGGGCCTGGCGCTGGTCTTCATCTTCATGGTGCTGGCCAGCCAGTTCGAATCGCTGGTGCACCCGTTCACGATCATGCTGTCGCTGCCCCTGGCACTGGTCGGCGCCGTGCTGGCCCTGGTCGCGACACGCCACCCGCTCAGCATGGGGTCCTACATCGGCATCATCCTGCTGATGGGACTGGTCACCAAGAACGCCATCCTGCTGGTGGACGGCGCGCTGCAGCACCTTCGCGAGGGCGAGGCGCCCGACGTCGCGATGAAGATGGCCGGGGCGCGGCGCCTGCGGCCGATCCTGATGACCAGCGCCGCGATGGTGCTGGGCATGCTGCCGACGGCGCTGGGCAGGGGCACCGGCAGCGAGTTCCGGGCCCCGATGGCCATATCGGTCATCGGCGGCGTCATCACCTCGACACTGCTGACCCTGTGGGTGGTGCCGGTGGTCTTCCTGTGGATCGAGCGCCTGCGGGGAGGTCGTGGCCGGCACGTGCTGGAAACGGACGCCCCGGCGGAACCCTGAAGCGAGGTCCCGATGTTGAACAAGGCCCTGATCGCGTCGCTGCTGGCCGGCGCGACGCTCGCGTCCGCCTGCGGTTCGGACTCGACCCCGCCCCCGGAACCGACGACCGGGTTCCTGTCGAACCAGCGCATCATGTACACGGACGGGCTGCACAACGAGAACACGGACCTCCTCGAATGGGACGGCGCGCTGTGGCTGGTGTTCCGGGGCGGCGAAACGGGCCAGATCGGCAGCCCCGTGGCGCACCTGAAGGTGTTCCGTTCGGACGACCGCGGGGACACGTGGCGGATGACGGCCAAAATCTTCATGCCCGACCGCGACATCCGCGATCCGAAGCTGGTGATCCAGGACGGCGCGCTGGTGATCTACGCATGTTCGCGCGTCCCGGGGGGCCACGTCCGCGACGACGGGGGCCTGGCCTGGGCGGTGCGCACGGAAAGCCGGGACGGCGTGACCTGGCCAACGCCGGTGCGCGTCTATGACGAGAAGTGGATGTTCTGGCGCCTGGTGCGGCACGAGGGCACCTGGTACGCCACCGGCTACAACGACGGCGACGTCCAGGTCGGCTTCTTCCGGTCGCAGGACGGCCTGGCCTGGGAGAAGGTGTCCCTGATCTACGACTCCGAGCCCGACGTGCCCAGCGAAGCCGAGCTGCACTTCTACGGCGACACGGCGGTCTCGCTGGTGCGCCTGGACAACGGCACGAGCCTGCTGGAGGAGGGCCACACCGCGATCTGCGTGGCGACGAAGCCCTGGGCCACCTGGGACTGCGGCCGCATGCTGGACAAGCGGCTGGACGGCCCCAACTGGTTCACGCACGAGGGCCGCGAGATCGTCGTCGCCCGCAAGCACCTGCCGGACGCGTACAAGCGCACCGCGGTATACGAACTGAAGGGCGCCCTGACCGACCCGGCCGCGCCCATCACGCTGCTCGAGTTGACCGAACTGAAGAGTTCCGGCGACACGTCCTACGTGGGCGTCGTGCCCATCGGCAACGACCAGTACCTGGTGTCGTGGTACTCCAGCGACATCGTCGAGGATCCCAACTGGCTGCTGGGGATGTTCTCGCCGTCGGACATCTGGCTGGCGTGGCTGGATTTCGCGAAGCCGTGACGGCGGCGGTGACCGAAGGCCCCATCAGAACTGGAACCCGTCCTCGGTGATCGCCAGGATGCAGGCATCGACGACGTCCGGGTTGTACCGCGTGCCGCGGCCCTCCCGGATTTCCGCGATGGAAGCGTCGATGCCCAGTGCGGGCCGGTAGGGACGGTGGGACGCCATCGCCTCGACCACGTCCGCCACACCCAGGATCCGCGCGCCCAGGATCAGATCCTCCCCCTGGATGCCGCGGGGATACCCGGTCCCGTCCCACCGCTCGTGATGCTGGTACACGGCATCCGCCACGGGCCAGGGGAACTCGATGTCCTTCAGGATTTCGTACCCGGCCTCGGAGTGCATCCGCATGATCAGCATCTCGGTGGGGTTCAGTCGGCCCGGCTTGACCAGGATTTCCGACGGCACGCTGATCTTGCCGACGTCGTGGACCAGCGCGGCCAACCGGATTCCGTCCATGTCGTCCTCCGACAGGCCCATGCGCGCGGCGATGGCCCGCGCCAGTTGCGAAACGCGCCGCTGGTGGCCGGCGGTGTAGGGGTCCCGCTTTTCGACCGTGGTGGCCATCGCCTCGATCGTGGTCCGCAGCACCACGCGCAGTTTCGCCAGCGACTCGCGAAGCCGGACCTCCACGGCACGCCGATCCGTGATGTCGCGAGTCACCCCGACCACGCCGATCGCGGTTCCATCGGAGTCGCGCATGAACCGCATGCGCAGTTCCACCGGGATGACCGTCCCGTCTTCCCACTGGGAATCGACCTCCAGGGTCCGGACCCGCTGCGGGTTCGCCTTGCCCTCGGGAGTGGCTTCCAGGGCCACTTCCTCCTGGAAGATGGCCATCAGTCGGGCCGCGTCTTCCGGGGCATAGGGCACCAGGGGGTCCATGCTCAGGAACCGCTCCATGGATGCGCCCCACAGGCCGACCGCCGAGGGGCTCAGGTAGACGTACTTCAGGTCCATGTCCAGGGCCCAGATCACGTCCGCCACGTTCTCGGCCAGCAGCCGGTACCGCGACTCGCTGTGGCTCAACTGGCGGGTGCGCTCCTCGACCAGCCGCTCAAGGTTGATGCGGTGCTTCTGGTTTTCGGCCTCCAGCCGCGCATTGTCGTCCAGCACCGCCTTCATCCGCGCGGCCCGGGCCACCACGCTGATGATCGCCTCCTTCCGAACGGGCTTCGGCAGGTAGTCGAAGGCCCCCCACCGGACGGCCTCCACCGCCGTTTCCAGGGACGGCTCGCCCGTGATGACCACCACCTGCACCCGCGGCCACGCTTCCCGAATCGTCTTCAGCAGTTCCATGCCGGACTCGCCAGGGAGGACCACGTCGCTGACCACGACGTCGGGCGTCCTGACCTCGCAGGATAGTCTCGCCTGGAGGACGTCGGCCGCGGTTTCCACCTCGTGGCCCGCGTCCTTCAGGAATGCCTGGAGCGTGAATCGGAGGCTCAACTCGTCATCGACGACCAGCACCCGCGCCATTCCAGCCTCCCTGGAGCGACCTTCGCCAGCCCCGGTGCGCACCCGCACGCCCCGTACCGGACGCGCCGTTGACGAAAACGTTCGCCGGCGGCCGCGTCATTGTCACGCGTGCCCCGGGGTTCCGCAAGGGTCCCAAGCCGCGGCCTTGCACCGGCATGGGTGCGGCGTTCCCGAAGCGTCCCGAAAAACCGGGTGAATGGAGGGGGGGGGATTACTTGGTGGTGGCGGCAGGCAGGCCGAGCAGCACGCGCAGCGCGGCCATGTAGGACGGCTCGACATCGGGCCCCGGGGACAGGCTCTGGTTGTAGGACAGGCTCGAATCCGACCACTGCTTCACGATCATCAGGTAGCCCATCCAATCCTGGGCCAGGCCCAGCGTGATCGGGTGGAGCAGGTTGGCTTCCGTCGCGATGTCCTTGGCTTCCTGGCCGAACGACGGGAACGACTCGCCGGGGGTCGTCACGTACGTCAGATCGCCGACGGTCGCCACCGAGAACTCGGAGTGCATCATCGCGTTCGGGTCATCGACATCGACGTATTCGAAGGGCAGCGGGCCGACCTGGGCCAGCATCATCAACGTGCCGTTGGTCGGATGGAACTGGAAGATCGAGTGCTTGAAGGTCACGCCCCCGGTGGTGACCACCGGCGTCGCCGCCTGGAGGGCGGCTTCCGCCACCGCAGCGATCCCGTAGCCCGTACAGGTCGTCTTCATGTAGTCGGCCGGATTCATCCCGTTCTTGGCACGGTCGCCGTTCGGGAAGGCTTCCTCGGTCAGGCCGCAGGTGTCCGGGCGGTTGGGGTACACCGAGCCGTTGGGCCCGTTCAGGAACACGTTGATGCCGCCGAGGTCGTCCTGCAGTTTCTTGCGCATGGTGCCGACCCAGTCCGCCGAGGCCTCGCGCATGTCCGAGCCGTACGTGGTCGGGTGGGCGGGGAAGCGCACCAGCGTGAACATGGTCTTGGTGTCGGTACCCTTTCCGCGCATCACGTACAGATCCTGGTCGTGGGCGTAGATGTCTTCGCTGGAGTTGACCCAACTGCTGTCCATGCCCCAGTCCAGCGTCACGTCCTTGAGGCTCGCGTAAGCATCGCGGGCCGCCTCGACGACGCCGTTCTTGAACAGTTCCACGTACTGCTCCTGGCGACCTGCGCCGTAGCCGGGGCCCCACAGGCCCACGGTGTCGCAGGACGAGTGCGCGTGGCTGGCGCCGATGATGGCGCGCCGGCCGTCGAAGAAGACCCCGAACTCGTCGTACAGGCGCTTCTGGATCCGGTCGTGCATGTCGTCGATGTCCGCGCGGATGACGCCGATCGTATCGACGCCGATGAAGATGACGACTTCCTTGGTGGCCGTATCGGCGAAGGCCACCGCCGACGCCATCAGCGGATCGTGGACGCCGTCCGTCGAGCGGCACACCGTTTCGTCACCCATGCAGAACCCGAAGCCACCCAGGTGGGTCGGCTGGGTCGGCGAGACGTCCTTCTGGCCGGTACCGGCCGCGATCGGCAGCGTGAAGGACATGCTGGCGGGCAGCGTGGGAAGCGTGTCCCAGGCAACGTCGGGAAGCGCGTCGGGAGAGGGCGTGTCGGCGACCACGTCGGCGACGATGCCCGGATCCTCGGGGTTCGCGTCCCGAACGGCGTCCACGGGGACGTCAACGGGGACGTCTGCCAGAACGTCCGTCGGAACGTCTGTCACGACGTCGGTCCCGGCATCCTTCGACGACGAACTGCTGCACCCGACTGCGAGTCCCAGCGCGAAGGGGATCACAATCAACGATACCCATCGATTCACGTGCGACATGGGGTTCACTCCTGCGACGATGTCCGATCCTCGGGCACCCACCCAGACGGATCGCGGAAGTCTATCCCTTCCCGAAAGCGAGTGCCATGCAATCGTCAAGGTTTTCGGAAAGGACTCGGGAAATCGCCCAGACGGGCAGGTACGGCACCGGGCGTCACTGGCCCAGGGCTCGCAGGCGCCCTTCGGTGAAGTCGCACGACCGCATCCCGAGGTTCGAGGAGGACTCGAACGGCGCGAAGGCGGTGGCGCTGGCGCGCTTCAGATCCACGGCCAGGGCCAGGGCCAGGGGAGGCGGCAGTCGGTCGGGATCCGGCGATTCGTTCCACGCGTGCAGGATGACCTTCCAGAGCTTGCCCTTGCGGTCGAAGGCCACCTTCAGGGGCACCAGGAACGTTTCGGCGTCCACGTACATCACGACCCTGAGGTACGGGTGGGGCGACAGGCCGGTATCCATCTTCGGGGTGCCTTCCAGCACGTAGACCGGCCGGGGTTCCCAGGTGATCCGCGGGTTCCAGTGCGGCGCGTCGCACGTGTCGAAGGTGATCTTCTTCGACTTCTTGCCGAACGTCACGCCCGCGTGCATCGGGGCCAGGATCGTGCCCTTCCGAACCAGCGTCCACCGGTACCATTCCGGGTGGCCCGAGTACCCGCGGATGTCTTCCCACAGCATGTCGCTGTTGTTCCACGCCACCCCGGGCACGCCGAACAGCAGCTTCAGGTCGCGGCGCATGGACGGGACCCAGGCCCAGCCCTGCTGATCCGCCGGGTTCTCGAAGCGGTAGTACAGCGCCCCGGTGCCGCGCTTGTCGGCAGGGGTGCGCGCCACCGCGATGGACGCGTACTGGATGCGGTCGGCGGCCGAGTCCGGGAACGCCGGCAGGGGCGCCAGGTCGGTCCGGTGCAGCGCACGGTTCAGCGAATTCCAGACCCACTCCTCGGTCCGCCAGACGCCGTTCTTCGCGGTGATCCACATCGCCTCGAACCACAGCCGCCCGTCGTCGCCGACGTACGCGTACTGCTGGTCGTACGCGACCTCCATCGCGGTCTGCGGGTCCGGGAACGGCAGGCCCGCGACGTACCCGGTCACGGATTTCGACCGGTAGTCCTTCGGGCCGGTTTCCAGCAGCCTGGCGTCCCGCGAGTACCTGTTCGTGGCGTCGATGTAGCCGGCCGACGGGTGGATCGGCCGGTACGCCGCGGTGCGAATGGTCAGGCCCCACGCGTCCACGAGGTCCGACAGGCCCTCGGGGATCCAGGCCGCGAACGCCCGGGCGCCTTCCTTGTCCAGCACCGCTCCCGGGGTGAACCCGGGCAGGTCGGCATCCGGCGCGAAGCCCACCTGGCTGCCCCAGGCGTCAGCCGACACGACCTGGCCGTCCTTCAGCTTCGCCGCGGCCGGGCACGTCGCAAGGAGGACCGCGGAGAGGATCGAAATCGTGAGGGTCCGCTTCATCGCGCACTCCTTTGTCGGACGGGGCGGTCAGAACTGGTACTTGACCGTCACGTTGACTTCGTCCCGGTCCCGGTAGAAACCCAGCCCGTCGTAAGGCTGGTCCCCGAAGAACCGGTTGTACGCCACCGTCGCCCGCATCGTGTCCATCAGTTTGAACCCCAGCGAGAACGTCGCGAAGCCGCTGCCGTTGTTCATCGACTGGTGCTGCAGGCTCCACTTCTCGATTTCGCCCTGTCGCTGCACCACCCAGTGGGTCGTCTTGGGGATGAAGCCGGCGGTGATCTTCGGGGTGATCGTGCCCTTCAGGAACGACGTGAACAGCGCGCCGATGAACTTGTAGGAATTCTGCGACACGACGGTGGTGTCGTACCCGGGCACGTCCACGACCGCGCCCTCCTTGTCCAGGTCGTGGATGCCCGGGATCGCGGTGTGCTGGAACTGGAACACCAGCACGAACGGCTCCTCCCGGTTCACGGGCCGGATCCAGAAGGGCTGCTGCAGGGTCAGCGCGTACTGGATGACCGTGTACTGCTTCTGCTGGAAGGGCCACCGTTCCACGGCGTTGGCCGGGTACTCCAGGCGGCCGCGGTTGAACGCCGAGTTCTTCGCGTACGTCCGGGGCAGCTCGACGGCGCCTTCCAGCTTGAGCATGGTGCCCAGCGGGAACGGCACCTGCCCTTCCAGCGAGAAGCCCAGGATGTGCTGGCGCGGGAACTCCAGGAACACGTCGAAACTGGTGCGCGTCGCCGTGAACCCCTGGGTGTTCGGGTCATAGGCGCCGGGACGCTCGGTGTACTTGGGGATCGGCGGCGACATCTGGTGGGTCCAGTAGTACATCAGCGAGTAGTTCACCGACTTCCCGGCCTTGCCCTTCCAGCGGAAGCCCACGCGGCTGTCGGTGCCGAAGTCGTGGGGGATCAGCAGCCGCTTGCTGTTGATCTTGTCCGGACCGACCGAATCGTCCAGTTGCTTCGGCGGCGTCGGGAGTCCCCACGCGTTGACGAAGGTCAGCGGCACGGTGACCGTGTCCTCGGGCCGCTCCATCAGCGGCAGCATCGGCACCCAGACCACGTCCAGGCCGCCGCGCAGGGCCGGCACGTCGGCCAGCACGCGGACCATCCACAGGGGCATCCTCTGGTCCTCGTAGGATTCGAGGATGCCCTGGTGCCACGTCGCATCCACCGGGTTGACGACATCCAGCAGCCGGCTGTTGCCCGATTCGCCCCAGGCCACCAGCTGGCGCCCCAGCCGGATGTCCAGCCACGGCGCCGTGCGGAAGTTCACGAAGAACTCCCGGAGGTTCGTTTCGTTGTAGTAGTTGTCCCGGACCCATGCCTTGCGCCGCGACTTGTTGTCGTCACCGGCATACCCCGCGACCGGCACCTGGGCGCCCTCGTCGGCGGCAACCGTCAGCGACCGGGCCATGCGCAACGTCACGTGGGTCCAGACCCTCGACGTGGGGCGCCAGTCCGCGTCCAGCTGGAACGTGAAGCGGCACATCGACAGTTTGCCGAAATTGCCGCCATGGTTCGTGGGCGAGTTCGGGTTCTTGGGGTCCCCGAAGGCGGCCTTGTCGTGCGCGACGAACACGCCGGTCTGGTTCTGAAGGAAGGCGCCCACCCTCCAGGCGGGCTCGACGTCCGAACCCTCGGGGAACATCGGGTCGGCGCCTTCGGCCCGGGCCCCGAGCGGCACGGAGGCCAGCACGGCCGCCGCACACGCCATCGGCCACAACATTCGCTTCATGGGGAGCCTCCCGGTGGGGAGAAGGTCATCGAGCGCATCCGGACGTCGCAGCCACAAGCGGTCAGCCCTGGTCGACCTTGTCCACTGTGCACTCGGCCCGAGTCGGGGTCGGGTTCAGGGTCGCGTCCGTCTGGTCGGTCACGTAGATGTTGCTGATGGCGATGCTGTCAGCGTAGGCGAACAGTTCGACCTCCTCGTCGCCGGGGTTCACCTGGACGCCGTCGATCGTGACGACCATCTTGTACTTGCCGATGGGCAGGTTGGCGATGATGTAGCGGCTGGTGCCGGCCTTGCCGTTGGTGGTGAAGGGCGCCTTGACCAGCGGGCCGGGCAGGTCGTACTTGGGATCGAAGTAGCGGACGTCGCCGACCGCTTCCGTGCCGTCCACGGGGATCGCCTTGACCAGCGCGCACCCGACGAAGTCCTCGGTACCGGCCGTCGCGTTCTTCCAGTAGACCGTCCCGGCCAGGATGCCCTTGGTCTTGTCGACGACGAGGCCGGCGGTGGCGGGGGCCGTCATGTACGTGACCTTGTTCACCGCGTAGATCCGCTTGCCCTGCGCGTCCGACGGGATGTTGAACATGTACGACGTCTGGAACTGCATCGCGATGCCGGTGGTCACGACCTCGGTGCCCGAGGTCTTGAAGCCGACCTTCATCCCGGGGGGCAGCGCCAGTTCGAAGACGCCTTCGTCGCCGGACTTGAGCGGCGGGTACTTCACGATGTCCAGTTCCAGGCCGGTGTCATTGTTGAGCACCACGATGTCCACACCCTTGCGGCCCGTCTTGGAAGCGAAATCGACCAGTTGCCCGATGAAGCCGGACGCAACCGCGTCGGCGGGGGTATCGGTCCCGATCGTGTCGTTCCCGCCGTTGCCGCTGCTGCTGCACGCGACGAACAGGGCGCCGGCCAGGATCATCGCGCACGCCATGATCTTGCGAAGGCTCATCTTGCACCTCGTTCCAGGGTTGGTTTTCGCCAGCCGGTAGGGCTGTCGGAACAGGGTATTCGGAACGTGCCGGACGGTCAAGATGCCAATCCTGCCGCCCCGCACAGCGGGTTCCGGCGGGCCGGCCCCTTCCCCGCGCTTGGCAGCCGCCCTCCGATTCCGTATCCTCGCGCCGGCGCGCGTTGCGTTGAATGCACCCGAGGCGACCATGGCGGACTTTCCCGTCGGTCTCGACAAGCAGAGGGCCCTGGCGGCCCGGATGGAAGCCCTGGGCCTCCGCGAGGAGGATCTGGAGGAGACGTTCGTCCGGTCCTCGGGCCCCGGCGGCCAGAACGTCAACAAGGTGTCGTCCTGCGTGCAACTGGTGCACCTGCCCACGGGCACGATCGTCAAGTGCGGCGAGTCCCGGTCGCAGGCGCTGAACCGGTTCCTGGCCCGCCAGCGCCTGGTCGAACGGATCGAGGAGGAGCGCCTGGGGCTGGCCAGCGCCCGCCGCCAGGCGATCGAGAAGGTCCGGCGCCAGAAGCGCAAGCGCAGCCGCCGCGCCCAGGAAAAGATGCTGGAAACCAAGCACCGTCGTTCCGAGGTCAAGGAAGGTCGCAAGGCCCCGGGCGGAAGCGACGGGTAGCCTTTCGAGGGGGAAGCGCACGTGGACGATCCGGAAGCCTGGAGGGCACAGGCCGCGACCTGCGCATGCCGGCGCCGCTATGAGTCCGATGGGCCGGTACTGCCCGGGGCGTGCGGCGCAGGACCGGGCGAGGCGTGCGAGGCCGGCGTGGACATCGAGGTGATGTCGCTGGGCCTGGTGTCCTTTCGCGCCGGGCTGGTCGGCCAGGCCGAGGCGGCGGCACGGGTTCGAGAAGGCGAGCGCGTGGGCATCCTGTTGGCGCTCAGGCACCACCCGGTGATCACGCTCGGCCGGCGGGCGGCCCCGGAAGAGCTGCACGTGGGCCCGGTGGCCCTGCAGAGCCTGGGCGTCGATGTGTATCCCGTGGATCGGGGCGGCGGCGCGACCTACCACTACCCCGAACAGGCCGTCGTGTATCCGATCCTGGACCTGCGCAGGCTGCGCATGTCGGTGCCTCGCCTGCTGCAACTGACGGGCGACGCCGTGCTGGAGGTCCTCCGCGGGGTCGGCGTCGAGGCCGAGTGGGATCCGGAGCGGCCGGGCGCCTACGTGGACGGCGCGAAGGTGGCGTCCGTGGGCTACCACCTGTCGAAGGAACTGACCACCCACGGGGTCGCGGTGAACCTGGGCCGGGACCTGCGCGGCTTCGACTACATCGACCCCTGCAAGGTGCGGGACCAGGCGATCGGCAGCGTGGAAGGGCTGACGGGCACGTGCCCGGATCCGGACGCCGTCGCGCTGGCACTGGCGAACGCGATCGCCGTGCGGGTCGCTGGATCGCGCGGCCGTTGAGCATCCCCGTCGTCCTCCACGAATCCGGGGCCATTTCCCTGGCGAAGGCCCGAGTCCCCCTTGACGTCCCCGGCGCACCCCGTCCATGATCCGCATCCAGTGCCCGCTGGAGTCCCGGCCCCATGACGATCATGAAGGACGACGCCCTCGACCGCTGGATGTACAAGCGCGACGGGATGGACTACGGCCCGTTCACCACCCGCGAGCTCGAGCACATGATCGAGCAACGGGAAATCACCCAGGAAACCGAGGTGCTGAACCGGCGCACCCGCCAGTGGGCGCGCGTCCAGGACGTCCCGAAGCTGCGGGCCTACATCGAGGAGCAGTCCCGGCGCGCCGCCGAGGCCGCCCGACAGGCGGAAATCGCGGCCGATCACAGCGCCGTCGCCCGGGGGAACTGGTGGTCGATGCATTTTCCCCTCGTCACCGGCGCCGGGCTGGTCGTCGGCCTCGGCGTTCTGGCCTTCGTGCTGCTGCGCGCGCCGGCGCCCGTCCTGGCCGGCTATCCCACGAATTTCTACAAGGACCTGCGGTTCGAACGCATGGTGCCCCTGCGCGCCATGATCGCCGAACCCGCGAAGGTGACCCGGGAACCCGTGAAGGCGGCGCATGCGAAGGCCCGGACGCCCGGCAATGCCACGGCGCCGGGCAGCATCGACATGCCTGCACCCCAGGTGGACCTGTCGTTCGGCGGCGAGGATGCGTCCGGCGGCCGGCAACTGTCCCAGGCCGACCTCGACGGGGTGCAGAAGGTCGTCGCGCCCCGCCTGATCCGGTGCTTCCGGACCGAGGCCGAGCGGAATCCCGCGTTCGTGGGCGGGGCGGTGTTCGTGTACCTGATGCCGCGCGGCGCCGCCCAGGTCTCCAAGATCGACACGAACCCTGCGCCGTCCCCCGAACTGGCCTCCTGCGCCCGCGCCTCTACCCAGGGCATCAAGATCGAGGCCTTCACAGGCGCCGCGCAGGTGATGCAGATCCCGCTGCACGTCGCGCAGTAACTTTTCGTAATTATACCCGTCCCCGTCCCCGACTCATCCTTGCCGGTCGGGCACGGCGGGCACGGGTACGGGTACGGGTACGGGTACGTCGAGAGGATGGATGGAAGGGAGGTGAGGGAACTACTCGGCGGGCTTCTCCTCGGTGGCCTCGGCGGCCTCCGGGGTGGGCTCGGGGGTCGGCTCGGCGGCGGGCTCGACGGTCGGCTCAGGCGTCGGCTCGACGGTCGGCTCGGGCGTCTCCTCGACGACCTCGGGGGTCGGCTCGGGGGTCGGCTCGGCCTCGGTCGCTTCCGGCGCGTCGTCGTCCATCGGCTGGTCGGCGGCGGGGGCACGGACCTTCTTCGGGACGCCGGCAGTCCTCGGCAGGGCCGAAACGTCCAGCTTCTCGCGAATCAGGTCGCCGATGGTGGTCGGCGTCGCCTTCTGGGACCGCACGTACTCCTGGTAGTCGCCGCTCTCCTGGGCCTCGTTGTAGCGCCGCATGGACAGGCCCAGCTTGCGCTCCTCGGGGATCAGGTTGATGACCATCGCGGTGATCGGGTCGCCGGCCTTCAGGACCTTGGCGACGTTGTCCACCTTTTCGGTGCGGATCTCGGACACGTGCACCAGGCCCTCGACCTCGTCTTCCAGCTCGACGATGGCGCCGAAGTCCAGCACCTTGCTGACGATGCCCGTGACGATCGAGCCGATCGGGTACTTGTCGTGCACCTTCTCCCAGGGATCGATGCCCAGCTGCTTGATGCCCAGGGCGAAGCGCTCCTTGTCCGGGTCGATGTGCAGCACGACGGCTTCGACCTCGTCGCCCTTCTTGAACATGTCGGCGGGGTTCTTGATCTTGCGGGACCAGGAGATGTCCTGCAGGTGGATCAGCCCGTCGATGCCGTCTTCCACGCCCACGAAGATGCCGAACGACGTCACCGAGCGGACCTTGCCCGTCACGTGCACGCCGACCGGGTACTTTTCGCGCAGCAGGTTCCAGGGGTTGATCTCGGTCTGCTTCAGGCCCAGGGCGATCCGCTTGTTGCGGGCGTCCACCTGCAGCACGACGGCCTCGACGTCGTCGCCGACGTTCAAGACCTTGGACGGGTGCTTGACCTTCTTGGTCCACGACATCTCGCTGACGTGGATGAGGCCCTCGATGCCCGCTTCCAACTCGATGAAGGCGCCGTAGTCGGCCAGCGAAACGACCTTGCCCTTGACGCGATCGTCGACGTTGTACCGGTCGCCCGCGCGGATCCACGGATCCTCGCTGATCTGCTTCATGCCCAGCGAGACGCGCTCGGTCGTCGGGTCGAACTTGAGGACCTTGACCTTGACCTTGTCGCCCACCTGGACCATTTCGGACGGGTGGTTGATGCGGCCCCAGGACATGTCCGTGATATGCAGCAGGCCGTCGATGCCGCCCAGGTCGACGAAGCAGCCGTACTCCGTGATGTTCATCACGTTTCCGTCCAGGACCTGGCCGACCGCGAGGGTCGCCAGCGTCTTGGACTTCATCTCCTCGCGCTCCTTTTCCAGCAGCGCGCGGCGCGACAGCACGATGTTGCCGCGGCGACGGTTGAACTTGATGACCTTGAAGCGCAACTTCTGGCCGATATAGCGGTCCAGCCCGCGCACCGGGCGCAGGTCGATCTGCGAACCGGGGAGGAACGCCTTGACGCCGATGTCGACGGTGAGGCCGCCCTTGACCCTGGACAGGACCACGCCTTCCACCACGCCATCGCGTTCGGCGGCCGCGCTGATCTCGTCCCAGATCTTGAGCTTTTCGGCCTTTTCGCGCGACAGCTCGACAAGGCCTTCCTTGTTCTCGCGAGCCTCGACGTAGACCTGGACCTTGTCGCCGACCTTGAGGGTCAACTGACCGTCCACGTCCAGGAACTCGTCGATCGGGACATAGCCTTCGCTCTTGTACCCGATGTCGATCAGCGCCCAGTCCTTTTCGATCTTCACGACCGTGCCGCCGACGATTTCGCCGTCACGCACTTCGGAATGATCGTAAAGGGCCACCATTGCGGCGAAGTCGTTTTCATCGACTTCCACCTGCGTTCCGTCCACGTCCTGGTTCAAAAGATCCGTCATAGACCTCCCTTTGGCGCCCGCCCCACTGCAAACTCCCAACCGACCCCCTGCGGGCTTTTCCCATCCACTATCCGTGGAATTGGGTGGGGGATTGTAGGCACGAAGGCGATTGAAGTCAATCGACAAAAGGGAATCGAAAGGAAGGGGTTAGTACGGGAAGTTCGCCTTCTCGCGACCGATCGTGGTTTCGGCGCCGTGGCCGGACCAGACCACCGTGTCGTCCGGCAGCGTGAACAGGCGTTCGCGGATGGATTTCAGCAGCACGTCCCAGTCGCCGCCCCAGAGGTCCGTCCGGCCCACGCCGTCCCGGAAGAGCGTGTCGCCGCTGATGACGATGTCGGGCTTGCCCCGGTGCAGCAGGCCGATGCCGCCCGGCGAATGCCCGGGCAGGGGAATCACTTCGACCTTCGAGTCCCCGAAGGCCAGCACGTCGCCTTCCTTCAGCAGCACCGTCGGATCCACCACCGATGTCACCCCCAGCGCCGCGGCGGCGCCGGGCCCCATCAGGGCATCCACCTGGCGCACCAGGTTTCGCCACAGGGGCAGGTCGTCCGGGTGCAGCGCGTTCGGCACGCCCAGTCGCGCCGCCAGCGCCACAGACTGCAGGCAATGATCCATGTGGGCGTGGGTATGGACCAGCAGGACGGGCTTGACCCCCAGCGCCTGGATGCGCTGGTACGCCGCCTCCGCGTCCCCGCCGGCATCGACCACCAGGGCCTCTTTCGTCCGTTCGTCCTCGAGGATCAGGCCGTTCGTTTCGAACGGGCCCAGAGGTACGCGGTGCACCTTCATTCGAGCCTCCACCAGCACGTCGTCCGGGGGCGGTACCGTCCTGCACGCCAGGGTCGCGGCCACCGCCAGCAGCGCGACGCGGAACCCGGGCATGCGAACCTCCCCGTCGTTGGTATGGTCGGCACGAGGAGGAGGCGTGTCAATCGGGGAGACGGAGGATGAGGCGGCACGAACGCCGGGCCCTGGGCCTCACTTCGGCTTCCTCTTCCCGTGATCGGCGGGCTTCCTGGCGGGGATGGGCTTCCCGATCAACTCGTCCGCCGGGTCCTTCGCCTCGACCTCGGCCGCCTGCTGCGACTCCTTGATCAGCGGGTTCAGGCCGGGGCCGCTCGCTTCGCGCTTCCTCACTTCGGCCTGGACCAGCAGGTCCTTTTCCTTCAGCGCCCAGCGGAGCATCACGGTCTGGAACGACTTCGTGAAGTCGTGCATCGACAGCGCCAGGGGCCCGGCCTGCTCCCATTCCGCCAGGCCCACGTGCGCCTTCCTGGAATCGCTGTAGTCGACCTTGGTGGGCTTGCCGAACGTGAAGGACAGGGCCGTCAGCGCGGAATCCCGCGACGGATCCGGAGGCGTTTCAATCAGTTTGTAGAAGGCGCCCTGCAGGAAGAACAGATAGAAGCGGGCGTTGCCTTCCCTGACGAGGATCATTTCGATGCCCATGCCGGAAACGAATTCGTCCCGCAGGATCGACACGTTCCACCCGGTCTGGGTGCCGTCGAAGACGATGTGGGACGCCTGGACGTCGTCGATTTCCTTCTGCATTTCGCGGCCCAGCCGGTCCCGATCCCGGACATCCAGCGTGTCGCGGATCATCGCGCCGTACCGTTCCTGGATGCGCTTCTTCAGCACCACCAGGACCTGGTCCCGGCTTCCGCCGAACGGCAACCCCTTCCACGAGGGGTCGAGCCTGCCAGGGTGCAATCCCTCCTGGGCGAACGCCCCGACAGCGACGATCGACACCAGCACGGCAGCCAGCAACGTCCAGAACGCGCGCTTCATGACGTCCTCCCGCCCCGGAAGATCCCGGCTACGGCATCCCGCCGCCTTCGACTTCCTTGGATTCCGAGAAACCATCTTCATTCTATCCTTCCGGACGGGGCCCATGCAAGCCCGGGTACTCTTGAGGATCCAAGATCTTCCCGTGCGTTCGCCGCTCCTGCTAGGATCCCCCCCTATGTACCCGCCCGGGCGCGAGGGTGGCGGCGAGGGGTTTCCGTGGGAAGCCGTCGCCGGGGATCAAGCCGCCCGGGCATCCTCCTGCGGGGGTCCTCCATGCTGGAACGCTTCTTCGGGCTGCGCAAGGCGGGCACGACGCCGGCCCGGGAGATCCTGGGCGGGCTGACCACCTTCGTCACCGTCGCCTACATCATCGTGGTCAACCCGGCCATCCTCGAGGCGGCCGGCATCCCCCGGGGGCCGTCGATGGTGGCGACGGTGCTGACGGCCTTCGTCGGGACCCTGCTGATGGGCCTGTACGCGAACCGCCCGTTCGCCGTGGCGCCGTACATGGGGGAAAACGCGTTCGTCGCGTTCACCGTCGTGAAGGTGCTGGGCTTTTCCTGGCAGACGGCCCTGGGCGCGATCTTCCTGGGCGGCATCCTGTTCATCCTGCTGACCCTGTCGGGGCTGCGGCAGGCGCTGGCCAATGCGATCCCGCGGTCGCTGAAGCACGCCTTCGCGGTGGGCATCGGGCTGTTCCTGGCCTTCATCGGGTTGAACGACATGGGGCTGGTGGCCCTGGGGGTACCGGGCGCGCCGGTGCGCCTGGGCGCCGTGACGGCGCCGGCGACGCTGATCGCCATCGCGACCTTCATCGGCATGGCGCTGCTGCAACTGAGGCGCGTGCCCGGGGCGATCCTGATCGCCATCGCAGGCGGGACGCTGGCCGCCTTCGTGACGGGCGTGGCTCCGCTGCCGGACGCGGTGGTGTCCCTTCCGCCGTCGATCGAGCCGATCTTCGGCAGGATGGACCTCGCCGCCGCGACGTCGCTGGGCTTCCTGAACGTGGTGCTGGTGGTGTTCGTGATGGACTTCGTGGACACGATGGGGACGCTGCTGGGCGTGTCGGCCCGCGCCGGGCTGCTGGACGACAATGGCGACCTGCCGCAGATCGAGCGCCCGATGCTGGTGGACGCGGTGGTCACGACGCTGGCTGCCGTGCTGGGTACCACGACGGCCGGCGCCTACATCGAAAGCGCGGCGGGCGTCGAGGCCGGCGGGCGGACCGGCATGGTGGCAGTGGTATGTGCGCTGATGTTCCTGCTGGCTCTGTTCTTCGCGCCGGTGTTGACGGCGGTGCCCCCGGCGGCGTACGGGCCGGCGCTGGTGCTGGTCGGCCTGATGATGACCTCCTCGATCCTCCAGATCCCGTTCGACCGCCTGGAGGAGTGGGTCCCCGCCTTCGCGGTCATCGTGCTGATGTCGTTCACCTACAACATCGGCGTCGGCATGACGGCAGGATTCGTGCTGCACCCGCTGTTCATGGCGGTGGCGGGCCGCGTGCGCGAAGTGAAGGCGGGCATGTGGGCCCTGTTCGTGCTGTCGGTCGCGTTCTACGCGTTCTTCCCCGGCTGAAGACCCCTGCCGGGGTGGCAACATGCTGCGTTTCCCCAGGGTTGACACCCCCGCACGCCCACGCCTAGAGTAGCGGCGTTCGATCGGGCAGTTCGACGGATTGTCCCGAGGCGGCTTCGTCTCCGGCGAGTTTCCGTCGGAAGCCCGCCGCCTGCGCCTGCGCGCTCGGGAATGGGGAGGTTGTGGCATGAAGCGTTGCGTGATCCTGTCCCTGGGGACGCTCCTGGTGGCCGTGACGGCATTTGCCGGCCCGCGTGAAGACATCGCCGACGAGGCGTGGATCGTCATCGAAAAGGGAACGCGCAGCGGCGACATGACCGCCCGCGCTCGCGCGGTGGAAACCCTCGGGAGGATCCCGGGCAAGGACGTCGCGCCGTACCTGAAGGAGGCGCTGCTGGACCCGCAATGGCCGGTTCGCAAGGGCGCCATCAAGGCCCTGGTGCTGAAGGGCGACCCGCAGGGCAAGGCGCGGATCATCGAGGCCCTGAAGGACCCGGGGATCCCGATCGAGGACGACGCGCTGGACCTGCTGTCGGTACTGACGCCGGCCGAGGGCCAGGCGCTGCTGATCGATGCGACGTTGAAGGCGGACAACCCGAATCGCGAAAAGCTGCTCAAGGCGGTCATCGCAAAGGGGCCCGAGGCCGCGGCGCCGATGCTGTCGGCCGGCCTCGGGAAGGGCGACGTGCTGTTCGCCGCTCGCCTGGCCGACGTCCGGGTGCCGGATCGTGCGACGCTGGCGGCCCTGCTGGCGAAGGACAAGAACGCGACCGTGGTGACGGCGGCGCTGACGTGGGCGTTCGACACCGGCGTGCCCGTGCCTGCGGCGACCCTGAAGCCCCTGCTGAAGTCGAAGGACGAGGCGCAGCGGTTCGTCGCGGCGGAACTGCTGGCCCGGCAGGGGGACGCCTCGGCGGTCGCGGTCCTGCTGCCCTTGGCGGATCGTGACGCGGCGTCCCAGCTTCGCTTCCTGAAGGCCGCGGCCGCCGCGCCGTCGGCGGAAGTGCTCCCGCGGCTGAAGAAGTACCTGGCCCCGGACACCTCCGAGGACCTGCTGACGTGGGTATACCTGGCGTTCGCCGGGTCCACGGACCCGGACCTGCGCAAGCGCATCGAGGACGACCTGTCATCGACGCTGGGACCGCGGCGTGCGGCCGCGACCCGCGCCTTCGGACGCCTGCTGGGCAACCGGTCGCTGCCCAAGCTGCACGTGCTGCTGGGCGACGGCAACCCCACGGTGCGGCGGCTGGCGGCCGAAGCGCTGGGCGAGTTGGCCCAGGTGGAATCGGTCGAGCACCTGGAGCGGGCCGTCCGCGACACGAACCGCGAGGCGCGGGTCGCCGTGGTCACGGCGCTGTCGAAGATCCGGGACAAGTCGGTGGTGCCGGTGGCATCGTACCTGGTGTACGACCGGGACAGCGAAATCCGGAAGCTGGCCATCCTCGCCGTGTGCAACGCGAACCACGACTCGGCCATGCCGGTCCTGCGCATCAGCCTGGAAGACCGGGACCCGACGGTCCGCGGCCCCGTGCTGCTGGCCATCGCCCGGCTGGACATGAAGCAGGCGCTGGAGGCCTTCGGGCCGGCGCTGCCTGGCCTGTCGCCAGAAACGCTGACCTCGCTGGCGGAATCGTTCAAGGCGGAAGCCGTCCCCTTCCTGCGCAAGGCCGCGGACTCGGATCGGGCCTGGGCACGGATGGCGGCGCTGAAGACCGCCATGCTCCTGCCCGACCTGGAAATCGCCTTCCTGAAGGACGTGGCCGCCGGTTCCCCGTTCGGCGACGCACGGCAGGCGGCGCTGGCCCGGCTGGTCGTGCGGTCCTGCCCCGAGGCCCTGGCGGCCGCGACCGGGCGCCTGCTGGACACGGTCCCGGAAGTGCGGATCGCCGCGCTGCAGACCCTGGCGACGTGCGGGGCCGACGACAGCCTGGCTGCCGTCAAGTCCGCGCTGCTGGACCCCGAGGAAACCGTTCGCGTGGCGGCCGCCACGTCCATGCTGTCGTACCCGAAGAAGGCCGGCAAGGCGGCGCCCGCAGCCCCGGCCAAGGGGAAGGCGAAGGCCACGAAGTAGAAAGAAAAGGCCCACCGTGAACCCCGCCCACCGGCCCCAGCGAGCCTTCCTGTTCGACATCGACGGAACGTTGATCCGCGCGGGAGGCGCCGGCAAGGACGCCTTCGTGCGGGCCTGGGAGGCCGTGTTCGACGCGCCCCACGGCTTTGACACGTTCTCGTTCGCGGGATGCACCGACCCTGCCATCTTCGCCGACGGCGCGCGGGTCGCCCTGGGGCGCCCGCCGACGCCGGCCGAAACCGACCTGTTCTTCCAGGCGTACCTGGACCTGCTGCCCGCCATCGTCGATGGCGCCGCGCACTACCGGGTTCTTCCTGGCATCGAGCGCGTGCTGGAAGGACTGGCCGCGCGGCCCGACTGCGTGCTGGGCCTGTGCACCGGGAACCTGGAACCGGGCGCACGGGTCAAGCTGGCGCGGGGCGACCTGAACCGCTTCTTCACGTTCGGCGGCTTCGGCTCGGATTCGGTGGACCGGGCGGCCCTGACGGGCGCGGCCTGGCGGCGGGCCGAGGCGATCGCAGGCGGGCCCGTGTCCGCGTGGGTCATCGGCGACAGCGTGCGGGACTACGCGGCCGCGAAGGCCAACGGCCTGCCGGTCGCGCTGGTCGCGACGGGCGGGACCGATGTGGCGACGCTGGCCGCGCTGCAGCCGGACCTGCTGTTCGAATCGTTCGCCGAGTGGCCGGTCGTGCTGGCGCGCCTGCTGGGGCTGGGCGACGACCTGCGGGCGGGCGTCGATGACGTGGCACGGGCGGCCCGGGTGGTGCGGGACGGCGGCGTGCTGGTGTACCCGGCATCGACCCTGTACGGGCTGGGCGGGAACGGGCTGGACCCGGCGCCGGCCGAACGGATCCGGGCGATCAAGGGCGCGCGCGAGTCGCCCTTCCTGCTGCTGGCGGCCGATGCCGAGGCTGCGTTCGCGCTGGCGGCCGAGGTGCCGCACGCGGCCCGGGCGCTGGCCGACGCGTTCTGGCCGGGGCCGCTGACGATGGCCCTGCCGGCCCGGCCGGGCCTGCCACCGCAGGTGATCGGCCCGGGAGGCACCGTGGCCGTACGCGTGGATCCGCACCCGTTCTGCCTGGCCCTGTGCGCGGCGGTGGGCGGGCCGATCCTGTCCACCAGCGCGAACCGCACCGGCGGGACCGCCCCGGCCCGCGCCGAGGACGTCGATCCATACGTGGTGGGCGCGTCGGACCTGTTCGTTGCGGACTCGGCCCCCCTCGCCGGCGCCCCCTCGACCCTCGTCCGCGTGGACGGGGCGTCCCTGCAGATCCTGCGGCCGGGCGCCCTGTCCGAACCCGCGCTTAGGGCGGCGCTCGACGCGGCCCGCGGAGGTGGCGCGTGATCAACGTCGAGCCGATGTACGCGGCGACCGACCTGGACCTGCTGCCCCTCGCCTTCCCGGATCGACCCCGGGTGGCCGCTCGCCTGAAGGCGATCCCCGAGGACTTCGAGGTCGATGAGATCCCCGTGTACACCCCCTGCGGACAGGGCGGCCACCTGTTCCTGTGGGTCGAAAAGCGCGACGTGGCCGGCGGCGACCTGTTGAAGCGACTGGCGGCCGAATTGGCCATCGCGCCCCAGGACATCGGGGCCGCCGGCACGAAGGATCGTCGGGCGGTGACGCGCCAGTGGCTGTCCGTGCCGGAGGAATGCGAGGACCGCCTGCCCTGGGTACGCCAGTTGGCGGACATCCACATCCTGAACGTCGTGCGCCACGGCAACAAGCTGCGGACCGGGCACCTGTGGGGAAACCGCTTCAGCATCCTGTTGCGGGATGCGGACCCGGCCTGCCTGGCCGACCTGGCGGGAACGGCGCGCCTGGTCGCGGAACGCGGCTTCCCGAACTTCTTCGGGACCCAGCGGTTCGGCTGGTCCAAGGACACCCTGCGGATCGGCCTGGCGCGGCTGGACCCATCGACGGCGGGGGGGGAGGCGCCGTCGGAGCGCCGCCTGGGACATTTCGAAAAACGCATGACCGTATCGGCGGTCCAGTCGGCGTTGTTCAACCGCTACCTGACGTTCCGGATGGAGCGGGGCCTGTCGACGACGGTGCTGGCGGGCGACGTGCTGCAGAAGACGGAAACGGGCGGGCTGTTCGCATCGTCCGAGCCGTCCGTGGACCAGGCGCGGCTGGATGCGGGCGAGGTCCGGCTGACCGGGCCGGTCTGGGGCCACAAGATGAAGGGCGCGCACGACGAGGCCGAAGCCCTGGAGCGCGCCGTGCTGGACGAGGCCGGGCTGACGCCCGCGTCGTTCAAGGTGTTCGCGAAGCTCGCCGAGGGGACCCGCCGCCCGCTGTTCATCCGCCCGGCCGACCTGCGCATCGAGCCTCGCCACGACGGCATCCTGCTGACGTTCGCGCTGCCCAAGGGCTGCTATGCGACGGTGCTGATGCGCGAGTTCCTGCTGCCCGAGGCCGCGCGCGGCATCGAGGACTCGGCCCACCCCCGGGAGGACGTCCCCGCCCCGGAGGACGCCAACGCCCCGGAGGACACCCCCCCTGCCGGCAGCGACGACTGACCGTTCCTCCTTTCCCGATGTCGTCTTCTTGGCCCCGCCGTACCCCCCGATCCACGATTCGTACCGGGAAAAGAGCCTGGAGGCATCCATGCGATTCCGAATCCTGCTGTCGGCCGCAGTCATCACCGCGATGGGGCTGGCCTTGCCGTCTTCCGCCGACGCCTGGACGACCCAGGGGGGCGCCACGCTCGAACCCGGCAACGACGCCGTCGATGTCGCCGTCGGCTGGCCGGGCCTGCGCCTGGGCGGACGGCTCCCCCTGAAGACGGGTTTCGAGGTCGGCCCGTATGGCGTGTTCAACTTCTGGAACGACCTCCTGGACAGGAAGCCCACGCTGGGCAACGCGCTGGGCTGCCTGGTGAAGCTGAACCTGATCGACAAGGGGGCCTTCCAGCTGGCCGTCCAGGGCGACCCGGCCTTCCGCTTCGAGTACTGGCCGGACGGCGTCAAGATCGGCTGGCAGATCGGGTTCCCCGAACTGTTGATGTCCTACACCGTGACGCCGGGGCTGGACCTGGACTTCGGCTTCAAGGCACCCTTGGCGCTGGTGTTCGACCCGCAGTACCGGGTCGAGGTGCGCCTGCCCCTGCTGGTGGGACTGGGGTTCGAATTGGAACTGGCGCCGCGCCTGAACCTGTTCGGAACCATCGACATCGGCCCGGATTTCCGGTTCGCCCAGCCGCAGCCGAAGTGCGGCGCCACGGACCCGGACGGCTTCCAGAAGTGCGACGTGCGCCACTCGACGGGCGGCGACCGCATCGGCGCATACCTGAACGCGATGGTGGGCATCACGTACCGGGTTCCCTGAAGCGGCCCGAGGCGGCTTAGTCTCCGGCGAGAGTTTCCTGCGGGAACCCATCGCCTGCACCTGCGCGCTCGGGCGGGAAAGGCGGGAACGGTCAACCCCGCGCCTTCCGAAGGTTCTTTCTGCACCAGGCCTCGACGTCGGCGATGTCACCCACCAGCGGCGCCGGGGGAAGGCTGCGCAGGAACACCTTGCCGTACGGGCGCTTGCGCAGGCGAACGTCCAGCACCGCAACGACGCCCTTGTCCGAACGCCGGCGGATCAGCCGGCCGAAGCCCTGCCGCAACCGGATGACCGCCAGCGGCACCTGGTAGGTGCGGAAGGGGTTCTCGCCCGACGCCTCGACCGCGGCCGCCCGGGCCTGCACCAGCGGGTCGTCCGGCGGGTCGAACGGCAGGCGGTCCACGATCACGCACGACAGCGCGTCGCCGGCGACGTCCACGCCCTCCCAGAACGTCGCGGTGCCGAACAGGCAGGCGTGGGGCGTGGACTTGAACTTCTTCACCAGCGCGTCGCGCGGCATTTCGCCCTGGACCAGGATCGGCCATGCGAGTCGCGGGCGCAGGGCCACGGCGGACCGCTGCAGCGCCGCGTGGCTTGTGAACAGCACGAACGCCCTTCCCTTCGTGGCGTTCAGCAGGCGCTCGACCTCGTTGTCGAAGGCCTCCGGATGTCCTTCCATGCCCGGTTCCGGCATCGAGGTCGGCACGTACAGAACCGCCTGGCGCGCATAGTCGAACGGCGACGCCAGGATCTCCTCGGAGGCCCCCTCGGGCACCCCCAGGCGCCCCTTCATGAAGGCGGTCGATCCATCGACGGTCAGCGTGGCGGACGTCAGCACGATGGGGCGGCCGGTCAGGAACACCCGCTCGCGCAGCGCGCCGGACACGTCGATGGGCAGCGCCGACAGCGTGCCCGACGTCAGGCCCTTGCGGTCGGCCAGGCGCACCACGCCGGCGTCGGCGCCGGACATCACTTCAGTCAGCACCGCGCGGGCGCTGGTGGCGCGGCTGGGGACGTCCGAGTCCCGTTCCAGGCCGTAGGCGATTTCATGCGCCTGGGCCGCCACGCCCTCGAGGTCCAGGTCCAGCAGGTGCCAACACTTCAAGGCTTCCGGCGACACCATCTCGGGGTCCACGCGACTGCGCCCTTCGCGGGGCAGCAGGTGGCGCAGGATGGCCCCGAACCCCTCCACCAGGCGCGCCGCCGCGCCGGTCAGCAGGCGCCCCGCCGTCGGATCCCCCGCCGCGGCCAGCGCCTGGGTGTCGCGGGCCAGCTCGGCCAGCTCGCCCGCGCTGATCGACATCCCGAAGTACTCGGTCGCCACGTCTTCCAGGCCGTGGGCCTCGTCCAGGATCACCGTCGCGTCGGGGGGCAGGAACGCCCCGCCCTCGGCGTCCCCAAGCACCAGGTCCGCGAAGAACAGGTGGTGGTTGGTCAGCACCACGTCGACCTGCTGGGCCCGGGCCCGCGCCAGGTACAGGAAGCACGTCGTGTAGTGGCTGCATTGCCGCCCGGTGCAGCCGTCCGCGTGGCAGCCCAGCCGCCGGGTCAGCGGGTGCCCCTCGGCCAGGTCGTCCAGTTCGGCGAAGTCGCCTTCGATCGTGGTCTGCGCCCACTTGCGCAGCCGGGCCACCCCCCGGCGGTCCGAGGCCGCGTCGAACAGGCCCGGCGACGACCACAGGGCGTCCAGCCGCGCCCGGCACAGGTAGTTGGACCGGCCCTTGAGCACCGCGGACGTGAACGGGATGCCGAGGGCCTCGCCCAGGAACGGCACCTCCTTGCCGCGCACCTGCTCCATCAGCGCCTTGGTCCCGGTGGCGACGACGACCTTGCGGCCCGACAGGATCGCGGGCGCCAGGTACGCCAGTGTCTTGCCGACGCCGGTCCCGGCCTCGACCAGGCAGACGTCCATCTGGGCGATGGCGCGGGCCACCGCGGCGCACATGCGCTCCTGCTCGGGCCGGTGCTCCCAGCCTGGAAGGTGGCGCGCCATCAGGCCGCCGGGGCCGAACACGTCATGGGCGGGGTCATTGAACGGGCCCGAGGCGACTCCGGCTCCGGCGACAGATCGTTGAGCAATCCGATCGCCTGCGCCTTCGTGCTCGGGCCGGACAACACGGACGGCCAAAGTGGGTCCTCCTCGGAGGCAGAGGGTAGCACGGCCCGAAAGCCGGACCCATCGGGAAGCGACGCCTCCCCCCGGAGGATCCCCTGAAGAAAAAGGGCGTTCTTCCCTCTTTCCGGGCGTCGCGATCGGTTGTTCCAGGCGTGTCCCGTCCTTGACCCGCCGGGTCGGGAATCCCATCGTATCCCGGACCCTGAATCGCTCTCGAACCCCGAAAACGCGGCTACTGCGAGGGACGGACATGGATATTTCGTTGCTTGGCGTGTTCGCGGCGGGCCTCCTGACGTTCGCGTCGCCCTGCGTGCTGCCCCTGGTGCCGGTGTACCTGGGCATTCTGGCGGGCGAGGCCGGGCCCGACGGATCGGGCGGAAGGTTCCGCACGGTGACGGCCACGATCCTGTTCGGGGCAGGGTTCACGCTGGTCTTCGCGTTGATGGGCCTCACCGCAACGGTGGTCGGGCGCGCGCTGGTCCGGAACCGGCTGCTGTTCCAGCAACTGGGCGGCGTAGTGATCCTGCTGATGGGCCTGCAATTCGTGGGCTGGCTGCGGCTGCCCCTGCCGCAGGGCGGCGGCGCCGGAGGCCTTTCGCGCTTCAAGACGCGGTTCCACCTGGCGAACGCCTTCCTGCTGGGCCTGCTGTTCGCGTTCGCCTGGACGCCCTGCATCGGGTCGGTGCTTGGCGCGGTCCTGACCTACACATCGCTGCAGTCGACCGACCCGTTCGTCGGGGTCGCCTACCTGTCCGCCTACGGGTTCGGCGTGGCCCTGCCCCTCCTGGTCGTGTCCGCGGTCGCCGGGCCCGCGCTGGCGGCCCTGCGGAAGGTCCGCCGCTTCCTGCCGGTGTTCGAGCATGTCACCGGTGCCCTGCTGGTGGCCGTCGGCCTGCTGCTGGTCACGGATCGCCTGGTGGTGCCCGACCTCCTGCTGGCCCGCATGCCCGAGCAGCGCGTTGACGAGGCGGCACCGGCGGTCGATCACCCGACGATGCCGGCCCCCTTCGGCCTGGCGCCGGGCGATACCTGCGGCGAGGGCACGGGGGTCGCGGGGACGACCGGGGCCCCCGGTGCCGCCTGTGGCGCCACCGCCATGCACCCCCAGGCCCGCATGCTGGAGTTCTTCTCGCCAACCTGCCCGATCTGCCTGCAGATGATGCCGGTGGTGATGACCCTGCGGAACGAGTGCCAGTCCCGGAACGTCCGCATCGAGCCGATCGACGTCAGCACGGAAGCCGGACAGTCCCTGGCCCGCCGCTACGGCGTCCGGGGCATCCCGGTATTCGCGTTCGTGGACCCGTCCGACCGGGAGGTCGCGCGCCTGGTGGGCTTCCAGCCGATCGACGCCCTGGAGCAGGCGATGTCGGTCCTCAGCGGCGAGTCCTGCCCGCAGTACCGACCGATGCCGGATCTGGGGGGGCCGCAGGGGGCGCAACCGGCCGAGGAACAGGAGCAGGGACCATCGCGACGCATGCACCGGTGGGGACCGCAAAGGGGGTGAGGGTTTGGAGTTTGCGATTTGATCGGAAACCGCAGCGAGCGGGTTCGAGATGAAATCACGATCTCTTGGGGCTCACGGGACAGCGAACAAGCCCGGCAAGCCCGGATCATGCACGCGCCTTCTTCGCGCCGCCCAGCAGCCGGGCCAGAAGGTCCAGGATCAGGGGTTCGGGGCCCGCGCTGCCCCGCTTGATGCGGATTTCGGCCGCAGGGGCCTCCTTCAGGAAGGCGTCCAGTTCGGTGGCCTGGAAGCGGGCGGCGCCGCGCTTCGTCATGTCCCACTTGAACTCGTGCTTCAGGCCCAGGCGTTCCATGCAGTCGTCGGTGCTGGCGCCGCGGGCCACCATCGCCTGTGCCGTCCGCAAGGTTCGGACCTGCCGAACGACCTTGTGGAACAGCGAAATCGCCTCGCCTCGGGTGTCCCGGGCGTCTTCCAGTTCGCGCACTGCAACCTTCACCGCGCGAGCCAGGTCCCGTTCGGAAATGGCGTCCTGCAGATCCCACGGCGTGGGCCGTCGGGAGCGCTGGACCAGACCGAACAGGTCCGCTTCCGTGACCCGCCCGCCCCTCCCGGCAAATTCGGCCAGCAGCACCATGGCCTGGTCCAGGGCCGCTCGGTCCGTGCCCACAAGGTCCAGCAGCGCGTCCTGCGCGCGGGCGTCCATCGAGATGCCGGCCTCGCGGGCGCCCTGCGAAATCAGCGCCTGGATCTGCCGGTCCTTCAGCATCGCCGGCGCGATCACCGAACCGATCGCCGCGACCTTCGTCGCCAACGGGCTCTTCCCGGCCTTGCCTTCCGCGCACAGCAGCAGGCGCAGGTAGGGTGCGGGCGACTCCAGGAAGGCCGTCAGGTCAGGCGGGATCTTGGCGCCGCTGCCCACGCTGGTGATCAGGACGACCGTGCCTTCGCCGAACAGCGGCGAGTCGGAGGCCATCGCCCCCAGCCGGGCCCAGGCGTCCGTCTTGGGACCTTCCGCGTCCAACCGCACCACGGCGACCGGCGAGGCCGTGCGCTTCATGTCCTCGGCGACGACCTCCAGCACGCCCTCGCGCACCGCGTCGTCGCCGCCGGCCAGAAGCACCGCCGCCGACTTTCCGCCCTGCGCCAGCGCGCGCCGCAGGTCCTCGACTTCCGGGATCGTCACAGGCAGGCCCCATCCTTTCGCGCCGCGCCGATCATCGTCCGTCAGGCCCCGGGGGTCAACGGTTCCCCGGAGGTCCCCGCGGGATTCGGCGGAACCCCCGCCCCGCCAGGCGGGAGGACGGCGCCCTCCGGGTTCTTCCGCACATCGCTCTCGATCACGCCGTCCACGATCGCGACGATCCGGTCACACCGGCTCGCCAACCGGGTGTCGTGGGTGACGATCACGAAGGCGCCGCGGTATTCCTGGTTGAACTCGCGCAGCAGGTCGAACACCTGGTCCGCCGCGTGGGTGTCCAGGTTGCCGGTGGGCTCGTCGGCCAGCACCAGCGGCGGGTGCATGGCCAGCGCCCGGGCCACCGCGACGCGCTGCTGCTGGCCCCCCGACAGGTCCGACGCCATCGCCCCGATCTTGTCTTCCAGGCCCACGCGCACCAGCAACTGCCGCGCCCGCTCCCGCATCTCGTCGTCCGGCGATCCCCGGTGGACCAGCAGCGGCATCATCACGTTTTCCAGCGTGGTGAACGCCGGCAGCAGGTGGTGGTGCTGGAACACGAACCCGATCTTTTCGCCCCGGAACCGCGTCAGGCCGGCGTCGTCCAGCGTCGAGGTGTCGGTGCCGTCCAGGAAGATACGCCCGGAGGTCGGGCGATCCAGCAGGCCGACCAGGTTCAGCAGCGTGCTCTTGCCCGCCCCGGACGGGCCCACCATGGCCACGAATTCGCCCGGCTGGACCGCCAGGTCGATGCCGTGCAGCACCTCGGTGATCACCTTCTTGCCGAAGGACTTGCGTACGCCCTCCAGGCGGAGGATCGGCCCGGCGAGATCCGCCGAAACCTGGTTCGGCTCAGCCATACCGGATCACCTCCGCGGGGTCCAGCCGGGCGGCCCTTCGCGCCGGCGCCACGGCGGCCACGATTCCCACCACGGTCGCCATCGCCGACGCCGCCACGAAGCGCGTCCAGCCCAGGTCCACGGGGAAGATCGGCGATCCGTCGGGCGCCAGCGCCGTGCTGCGGAAACCGATGGCCAGCAGCGCCCCCAGCACGCACCCGAGTGCCGAGCCCACCAGTCCCAGCAGGCCGCCCTGCAGGAAGAAGATCGCCATGGTCTGCCGCGTCGATGTGCCGATCGCCTTCAGGATGCCGATCTCCCGGGACTTCTGGACGACCGCGACGACCAGCACGGACGCGATGCCCAGCGCGACGGCCAGCACCACGAAGAACTGGATCATCCAGGACGACACGTTCTGGGACTTCAGCCCGACCAGCAGCGGCCGGTTGATTTCCATCCACGTCTCGGCGACCAGGCCCGTCCGGTCCGTGATATCGGCGGCCATCCGGTCCGCGTCGAAGATGCTGTCCACCCGGACCTCGATGCTGGTGATGCCGTCTTCCAGGTTCAGCAGCGTCTGGGCGCTCCGGATCGACGACAGGATCCAGCGCTCGTTCAGGTCCTTGGCGCCCAGGTCGAACAGCCCGCCCACCGTGAACACGTCCGACCGTCCGCCCTCGGTGACCAGGCGCAGTTTGTCGCCGACCCCCAGGCCGAGGTCGGCGGCGAGGCCCACGCCCAGCACCACGTCGCTGCCGTCCAGCCGGAACCTGCCGGCCTTCAGGCGCCCCGTGATGTTGACGATGGCGTCGAAGCGCGCCGGGTCCACTCCCCGCAGCGCGACGGCCTTGCTGACGTCGCCCTTCACCGCGAAGGCCGCCCCGGCCGCGATGGGCGACGTCGCGGTGACGCCGGGCACCCGATCGATGCGTTCCAGGTTCAGGGGCCAGTCCGGCAGCGTCCGCGTCCGCATCGCCGCCTTTTCCACCCGCGCCGCCACCACTGCAGTACCTTCCTCGACCATGCGCCGCGCCGTCTCATCGACCGGCCGGACCACCACGTGGGGTTGGGAACCCAGCGTGTTGGCGACGAGGCTGGTCTGCAATCCCGAAATCAGCGCCGACAGGAACACGATGACGGCGACGCCGACCGCGACGCCCGCCAGCGTCAGCAGCGTCTGGAAGCGGCCCTCGCGCAGGAAGCGCAAGGAAACGATCACCTCGAAGCGCATGCGCTCACCCTCACCCTACTCGCGGACGGCCCGAACCCGCTCGCCGGCCTTCAGCCGCAGGCCGTCGCCGGTCACGACGTCCTCGCCCTCGGCCACGCCGTCCACGATCTCGATCCGGTCCTCGCCGCGCAGGCCCAGGTGCACCTCCCGACGCTCCAGTCGGCCGTCCAGGGCCACGAACACCCACGGGTGATCCCCGGCCGCCTCGCGCACCGCCGTTTCGGGCAGCGCCAGCGCTGCCTCGTGCCGCTCCGCCAGCACCTCCACCGACACCGTCATGTCCGGCCGCAGGAAGTCCGGCGGCGCGGGCAGCGACAGGCGCACCTCGACCGTTCCGCGCAGGCGATCCACGGCGGGCAGGACCTGCGACACCTTCGCGGGAAAGGTCTTCCCCGGGAACGCGTCGGCGGACGCCACTGCGTCCTGTCCCTCCCGCAGCAGGCGCAGGTTCTTTTCGTCGGGCTGCACGACCAGGTAGGACGGCCCGTCCGCGGCCAACCCCAGCAGGGCCGACCCGGGCAGGATCACGTCGCCCGGCTCTACGTTGCGGGCCAGGATCGTCCCGTTGGCGGGCGTCAGGATTCGCGTCTGGCCCAACCGCGCCGCCGCCGATTCCACGTTCGCCCGGGCCATGTCCGCCGCCGCCTGGGCCGCTCGCGACTCCGCCCCCGCCGGCGACCCCGAGCCCCATGCCTGGGACCGGGACGCCGCGAACCGCGCACGCGCCTGCTCGACGGACGCCTTCGACTGGTCCAGTTCGTCGCCGGTCGCCGCCCCGGACGCCGCCAGGGACGACGTCCGCGCGAACCGCTGTTCAGCCAGGTCCAGCGCGGCCTTGGCCTGCCGCTGGTCCTCGGAAGCGACCCTCCCGGTGATCCGCTGGACCTGGTCGATGCGTGCCTCGGCCTGCTCCAGCGCAGCCTTCGCCTGGGCCAGCGCCGCGCTCGCCTCCCGATCCTCCAGCCGGATCAGCACCGCCCCCGCCTGGACGCGATCGCCTTCGCGAACCTTGACCTCGACCACGCGCCCCATCCCCACGGATCCGATCGACACTCGAGCCGCGGCGGCCACGCGCCCGCTGACCACCACGGTCTGCACCAGAGGCCGCCTCTGCGCGGCAGTCACCGTCACCGAGGCCCCGCGTGCCCACAACCCGACCGCGCCGCCCGCCACGGCCAGGCCCAGCGCGACCGACCCGCCAATCACCCACACTCGGCGCGTCATGATTCCTCTCCACTGGGGTCCGGGTCGGGCGCCTCGCCCTCCTGGGCCTGCAGCCGCTCGGCCGCTCGCCCCATGGCCTCCAGGCCCATCCGTACCCGGTCCAGTTCCAGTTCGTCCATCGTCGCCAGCAGGCGCGCAGTCCGGACGCCGCCCGCCGTCCGCAGGAGATCCGCCCGATCGACGCCCGCCTCCGTCAATCGAACCAGCACCGAGCGCCCGTCCGACGGATCGGGTTGGCGTGCAGCGAGCCCCTGGGACGCCAGCCGATCGACCGTTTCGCTGACCGAGGCCTTCGTGACGTGCAGCGCCGCCCCGATCCCGCCCACCCGCAACGCCCCCGACGCCCGCAACAGGAACAGGACCTTCAACTGGCTGGTGCCGAGGTCGGATCCCAGCCAGGCGTCGGGTTCTCCCCAGCCCACGGCGCGGTGCACCCGCTCCTCCAACCCCAGGATTCGACGGATCGTGTCTTCGCGGCGACCGGACATGGCCCCCCCGTTCCAGCAACGTTGATTGGTATGGTTGTTCCGAACTTTCCGCAAGTCAACTTGCAGGGCGGCAATCGCGCCGTCAGCGCGATGTCGCGAGGCGCTCGCGTTGCGGCATCACGGGATGGACCGAGCCCGCCGGCACGTGGTGCGGGCCTCCCAGGATTCGGGGCCGGACGCGCGGATGCGCGGGTGTCGTCACCGCGTCCGCGGAGGGCGTTTCCCTCCGTTCGATCGGCACGAACGGCCGCATGGGAACGCCGGCATACATCGACATGGGCCGGATCAGCCGGTTGTCGGCGGCCTGTTCCAGGATGTGGGCCGTCCAACCCACGACCCGACCCATCACGAAGATCGGCGTGAACTGGGCCGGCGCGAAGCCCATCAGCGAGTACATCGGGCCGGTCTCGAAATCGAGGTTCGGGTGGATGCCCTTCTCCTCCCGCATCGCATCCCGCAGGACGTCGGCAATCGAATGCCAGTGGGGATTGCCGACGATCTCGGCCACGCGGCGCCCCCATTTCGCCGCCAGCGGCACCCGGGAATCGCCGTTCCGGTACACCCGGTGCCCGAACCCCATGATCTTGCGCCGCTCCGCCAGCCTCGCCTTCAGCCACGGCCGGACGTTTTCCGGCGCCCCCACCTCGGACAGGTCCGCGATGACCGCCTCGTTGGCGCCGCCGTGCAGCGGCCCCTTCAGCGCCGCGATCCCCGCGGTGACGGCCCCGTGGAAGTCCGCCATCGTCGAAGTGACCACCCGAGCCGCGAAGGTCGATGCGTTGAAGCCGTGCTCGGCGTACAGGATCAGCGCGACCTCGAAGGCCTTGACCACATCCGGGTGCGGCACGCGCCCGAACGTCATCCAGAACATGTTTTCGCAGAACGAAAGGTCGGTTCGGGGCGGGATCGGCTGCAGCCCCTGACGCGACCGCGCATCGAAGGCGATCACGGTCGGGATCTTCGCCAGCAGGTCCATCGTCTGCCGGCGCTGCGATTCCGCGTCCCGGGCAATGGGCACGGTCATTCCCAGGTACGACACCGCGGTCCGCAGCAGGTCCATCG
>CAIOFV010000103.1 GCA_903857665.1 uncultured Myxococcales bacterium | reverse complement strand
TCGGGCGGGCCGGATGCCGAGGGCGGCCGCTTCCGGGGTGTCCTCGCAAGCCTTGCGTTCGCGGCCGGGTTCACGCTGGTGTTCTCGGTCCTGGGGCTGTCGGCCACCGTGCTGGGTCGCGCCCTGATCGAACACCGCATACTGTTCCAGCAGATCGGCGGGATCGTGGTCCTGCTGCTGGGCCTGCGCTTCCTGGGGTACCTGAAGCTGCCGGGCCTGGACGGCGGGGGCGGCCTGTCGGCCGGCCGCTTCAAGACCCGGTTCCACTACCTGAACTCGTTCGTGCTGGGACTACTGTTCGCGTTCGCGTGGAGCCCCTGCATCGGGTCGGTCCTGGGCGCGGTCCTGACGTACACCTCGCTGACCACGTCGGACCCGCTGGCGGGCATGGGCTACCTGGCGCTGTACTCGGCCGGGTTCGCGGTCCCGCTGGTCGCGGTCGCCCTGGTGGCCGGCCCCGCCCTGGTCGCGCTGCGACACGCACGACGGTTCATCCCGGTGTTCGAGAAGGCGACCGGCGTGCTGCTGGTCGTCGCGGGCTTCCTGCTCGCGACCGACCGGCTGGGCCTGCTGGACTACGCGATGACGCGGCCCCCGGAGGAGCCGGTCGCGATCGAGGGGCCAGCCCCGGCGTCCCGGCCGGCCGAAGGCTCCACCTGTGACGGCGACGCCCACGGGGCCGCCGCGTGCGACGCCGGCGCGGTCGAGCCCCTGCCCATCGTCTACGAGTTCTATTCTCCGCGCTGCCCCATCTGCCTGCAGATGATGCCGGCCGTCAACGCGCTGAAGAACGAGTGCCTCGGGCACCCGGTGGACATCCGCCAGGTGGACGTCACCAGCACCGAGGGCAAGCCCCTCGCCCGCCAATACGGCATCACCGGGATCCCCGTGTTCGTCTACCTGGACAAGGACCAGAAGGAACTGGCCCGCCTGGTCGGCTACCAGACCCTCGAATCCCTCCGCCAGGCCGCGTCGATCCTGATCGGCGAGGAGTGCCCGGCGTACCGCAGGATGCCGGGCGCGTAGGGGGGATTCCCGTCCCGTGGTAGGCTCGTGGTTCGTGGATGGAGGCCGCCAGGTGCGCCGGGGTTCCCTCAGGTTCTGGTTGATTCCCCTGGTCGTGGCCGGAATCTCGGCGGGCGTGGGCGTCAACACGCACCTGGAGCAGGAACGCCAGCTTGCCGAAGTGAAATCGCTGTACCAGTCCCACGCCGGCTTCGTCGGCAACCTCGTCCGCGCCAGCGCCCAGCAGGCCGCGTGGTCCACGGAACTGGTGTACGCGATGTCGGCCACCGCCATCGGGGATCAACTGGCCCTTCTCGGCACCCCGGCCGCCGAAACGGACTGCTCGGCGGTCCTGGGCGAGGGGGACGTGGTCGTGTGGGCCGCCCGGGACGGTTCGGTCCTGCGGGGCTGCTTCGGGCCGGTCCCTGCGGCCGAGCACGGGGCGTTCGTGGACGCCGTGGCGTCGTCGCCGGAGCCAGGGTTCGTCGACACCGTCCTGACGCGCCGCTATGGCGTGTACTGCGCCGCCGACGTGGACGGGGCTCGGGCGACGATTGCCTGTCGCGACCGCCAATCCCTCGACGAGATGCGTCGGCAGATCGGGTTGGGTCCCCTGCTCTCCGCGCTGAAGGACCGTGAGCTCGACTACGTTGTGGTCCAGGACGCGGGGGGAATTCTTGCAGCCTCGCCCCATCCCGGGGTGATCTCGTCCTGGGCGGAAGACCCGGTGCTCCAGGCCGTCCTCGACGGCCCGGTCGATCTTGTCCAGGCGCGCGTCCTGGAGCGGGATGCCGCGCCCGTCTATGAGGTGGCGAGCACCATCGAGCTGGGCGACGGTTCGCACGCGGTGGTTCGTACGGGCCTGGAGGCCTCGGTCCTGGCGTCGCTCGCCCGCCGGATCGAGCACCGCCAGTGGGTGATGTCCCTGGTGCTTTCCACGCTGGTGCTGATGAGCCTGATCCTGGCCTGGATCCTGGGCGGGGCGGATGCCCGGCGCAGGGAGCACGCCGCCGCGAACCGACGGCGGGACGAGGACCTCCGCCACTGGCAGGCGCTGGGGCAGATGGCGGCAACCGTGGCGCACGAGGTCCGCAACCCCCTGAACACCATCGGGATGGCCCTCCAGCGACTGGGGGGCGAATTCCAGGTGGGGGAGAAGGACGAGCCGGAATACCGCGACCTGCTGCGGCTTTCGATGGACGCCGCGGGCCGGGTCGAGCGGGTCGTGACCGACTTCCTGGAACTCGGAAAGCCGCTGGTGCTGGACCGGCGCCCGTACCCGGCGTCCGCCCTGCTCGAGGAAATCCTGGCGCCGCTGAGGATGCGGGCCGAGGTCGAGGCGAAGGGAATCCAGGTTTCCTCGGATTGTCCGGGGCAGGTGGAGGTCGATCGGCACCGCGTGGGCCAGATCCTGACGAACCTGGTGGCGAACGCGCTGGATGCCGTGGACCGCGGGGGCTGCGTGACGGTCGAGGCGGCCTGCGAACGGGACGGCCTCCGCATGCACGTGTCCGACGACGGGCCCGGAATGGATGCCGCGACGCTCGCCCGCGTCCAGGAGGCCTTCGTGACGACCAAGGCGAACGGTACGGGCCTGGGCCTTCCGCTGGCCAGGATCCTGACCGAGGCGCATGGCGGCACCCTGTCCCTGGAATCGACGCCCGGTCGGGGGACCCGGGCAACCGTGTGGCTGCCGCGGCGCGAGGCGCGCTGACCGCAGGGACAAGGAGGAGAAGATGGACCCGTCGCCGCACCCGGCGCTGCTGCTGGTCGAGGATGACGGGCCGCAGCGGAAGACCCTTGCCGGGTTCCTGCGAAAGAAGGGCTACGTCGTCACCGAGGCGGCGTCGGCGATGGAGGCACGGACCCTGGCCGCAGGCGGGGCGGTGGACCTGCTGGTCACCGACCTGCGGCTCGGGGGCCCCGACGGGATCGCGCTGCTCGCGGAACTGCGGCAGACCCACCCGGACCTCCAGGCGATTGTCGTCACCGCCCATGGCACCGTCGAGGAGGCCGTTCGCGCGATGCGCGCGGGGGCGTACGACTTCCTGGCGAAGCCGATCGACCTGGCGCGACTGGACGCGCTAGTCGCCAAGGCGCTGGAGAAGGTGGCCCTGTCCCGCGAGAACCGGACGCTGCGCCACGCGGTCGCGTCCGCCGACGCGTTTGCCGAGTTGGTCGGCGACAGTGCCGTGATCCGGCAGGTCAAGGAACTGGCGGCCCGGGTGGCTCCGACCCGTGCCTCCGTGCTGATCCTGGGCGAGTCCGGGACCGGCAAGGAGGTCGTGGCCCGGGCCATCCACAGGCTTTCGGGACGGCACGCGGGCCCGTTCGTGACCCTGAACTGCGCGGTGCTCAGCGAGACCCTGGTCGAGTCCGAACTGTTCGGCCACGAACGGGGGGCGTTCACCGGTGCGTCGGCGCAGAAGAAGGGGCGGCTCGAGCTGGCCCGGGGAGGGACCCTGTTCCTGGACGAGGTCGGCGACATCCCGCCGGGGGTCCAGGTGAAGCTGCTGAACGTGCTGCAGACCGGACGATTCGAGCGCGTTGGCGGGACCCAGGAGATCGAGACCGACGCCCGCGTGATCGCGGCGACGCACCGCAACCTGCAGCAGCGCATCGAGACCGGCGAGTTCCGCGCCGACCTGTACTACCGCCTCAATGTAGTGACCCTGTCGATGCCCGCATTGCGCGAGCGTCCGGGGGACGTCCCGCGCCTGGTCGAGCACTTCCTCGCGAAGCACGCGGACCTGTCCCGGACGGGGTTCGCCGGCGTCTCACCGGAGGCCCTCGAGGCCCTGTCGTCCTTCCCCTTCCCGGGCAATGTCCGGCAGCTGGAGAACCTGGTGGAGCGCGCCCTCGTGCTGGCGGCGGGGCCGGTCCTGGGCCCGTCCGACTTCCTCGACACCGCGGCTAGACAGGGGGCGACGGGCCAGGCCCCGAGCGGCATGGAAGCGAATCCGGGCGAGGGTCTGGACGATCGTCTTGCACGAATCGAGAAGGACCTCATCGCCCAGGCACTCGCAAAGCTCGCGGGCAACCAGAGCGCGGTGGCGCGGGAGCTGGGGCTCTCGGAGCGGGCGGTCCGCTACAAGATGCAGAAGTACGGCCTGTAGACGCGGGTCCGGGCTCGACGAAGACGTCGAACGGACTCGACGAAAACGTCGAGCCGGCCACCACCCATGTCTGCACGATTCCGGCGGAATGACAATGATTCGTGTAAAATCAAAGTGTTGCAGATTTCACAGTCGCTGGCATGCCCCTTGCGATGGAGTCCTTCTGCCGACCCAATGGGGGTCGACGATTTCAAGCCAGGAGGAGCGATCATGAAGACAGTGCTGATGAACGTGGCGGTGTTGGTGGCGCTCGTGAGCCTTCCGGCCCTGGCGCACGCCGAGGACGGCGTTCCCGCGAAGGAAGCCGGCGTGGCGGCCCAGGCGGGCAACGGCGGGGGCACGCAGTTCGTCGACGCGGACGGCGACGGCATCTGCGATCGCAAGGCCGAGAATGGCGGGAAGGGCGCCATGGCGGGGAAGGGCAAGGGCCAGGGCAAGGGCCAGGGCCAGGGCAAGGGCCAGGGCAAGGGGACCGGCATGGGTGGCGGCAAGATGATGCGCGGCGCCGGGTATGTCGACGCCAACGGCGACGGCGTCTGCGACCACGCCCAGGCCCGGACCGGCAAGGGGAAGTAGGGCATCCGCCCTGCTCGGATCGCCCGGGGGGCTCGTGTCCCCCCGGGCGTCGGTGCAAAGATGAAGTCCGCTATCGCCATCATGCTGTTGCTTGCCGTGACGACCCTGCCGGCGTTCGCCCGGGCCCAGGAGGGTTCCAAGAAGGACTCGCCGCCCGCCGCTGTGCCGGAGTCGCCGCCGCCGGCCGCGCCAGTCGATTCCACAAAGACCGATGCCGGGAAGTCGTTCGTCGATCGCGACGGGGACGGGATCCAGGACGGACAGGAGTTCCGGTTCCGTCGCGCCTGGCGCGGGACCCGGGGTACCGGGAGCGGGATGAAGGGCACGATGCGCGGCGGACACGGTCCGGGCGGGGCCGGAAAGGGTGGCTGCCAGTGACGTGCTTCATCGGCCACCGACCGGTCGCGCCGCGTCTGCTCGCTCTCGCCGCCGGCTTCCTCATCGCCACAGTCCCGGTCTGCCGGGATGCGACCGCCCAGGAATTCGGCGCCGCCGCGACCCTGACCAACCGGGTCACCGACAACGTCTACGGCACGCGGTCGCGGGAGTGGGATGACTCGGTCGCTGCGCACCTCAAGCTGGGGGTCGATTTCGCCGACATCTGGACTGCCGAGTACGAAGGGACGGCCGAGATCTTTACCCGCCATTTCGACCTGACCGCCCAGGACCACCTGCTTCGGATGGTCGCGAACCCGACATGGGGGGAGGACGGGAAGAACGACGTGCTGGTGGCGGTGGCAATCGAGACCCTCAGGAACCTGGACACCTACGCCACGCTGAACTTCATCGGAGCGCAGGCGCGGGTCGCAGTGGGTATCGAACCGGCGACGTGGTTCGCCTGGCGCGCCACGGTGGACCTTCGCTACCGGCGCTTCTACGACGACCCGCAGTCCGACTCGCTGGACCTGATGCCGTTCACGGAAGCACGGTTCACGTTCTCCTCCCGGACCACGCTGTCGCCACGGATCGGGTACGGCTTCCGATACAACCCCGGGTTGAAGGGCGGAGGCGGCGGGGGGCGACCGCAGCGCGACGATCACATGCTGGACGTCGGGCTCCACGCCAGCCAGGGCGTTGTCGAGTCCGGCGGGTTCCAGGCGGACTACTCGTACCGGCACATCTTCTCGGCCAACAAGCTGCTTTCATACAAGCTGACCCAGGCGCAGTTCGCGGTCCTTTCGGGGGACTTCCTGGCGGGCGGCCACCGGGCCTACCTGAAATACAAACACGTCATCGAGGACGCCTGGACGCTGGTGGCCGGCCTCGAATTCCGAAGGACGGTGTATCCCGGTTGGCCCGCGACCGACCTGGCGGGCACGGCGATCGGGGACGACCGACGGGACTGGGTCCTGTCGCCCTCGTTCTCGGTCGAGTACGCCCACCCGTTCGAGACCCTCGTCTTGAAGGTCGGCCTCGGCTACACATATGTCCGGCAGTGGTCGAACTCGGCCGACTACGACACCCAGGCCCACACGGGGGTGCTGGAGATCGGGGTCGAGTACTGAGAGAGCGGCCGGGAAGGACGAACAATTGCCGATGCCGTCGTTCGACACCCGGCCGGACCCGCAGGTCCTGCTCCCCTCGGAGCCCACCCACCCCGCCATATGTCCGGCGTCAATGTCCTGATGGAAAGGCGGCTCCCTGCAGGTTGCGGGGGAGTTTTCCGGGTGGTATTACGTTTCTTACATTGGTAGTACCGGTGGCACCTGCCCCCGGGTACACAGGGGGCACGATGAACATCAAGGGGCTGTGGCTGGTGCCGGTGATCCTGCTGCTGGGCCTGGGGTGCGGCGGCGAGGGCGGGTCGGCGACCGTCAGCATCGAGAACGGGTTCGGGACGATGCCGCCGTGGACCATCTGCCACGCGAACTACCTGGACGTGGAGTTCGGGAAGATCGCCATCGGCGCCACGTCCGCACCGCAGGGCGTCCAGCCGGGCCTGGATTACGTGCTGATGGTCGCGGCCTGGGGCGACCCGGACTGCAAGCAGGAGAACTGCCTCCCGATCGCGACCAAGACGGAGGAGGAGGTCGTGGACGGACAAACGCGGACCATCACCATCGCGATGGCGAACCACCAGGGCCCATGCCCGCCCGAGGGCGTGCCCCCGATCCCGCAGGCGCAGTACGAGCGGATCATGCAGCTTTACCCGGACTACAACTTCAAGCCCTACGCGGACCGGACCCAGAACACGCACTGCACGGTCCCGTGATGCGTGACCAGCCTGGAACGATCGTATCGGGGGCCGCCGCCACCCTCGCGGCGCTGCTGGCGCTCATCACGCCGCTGACGGCCTGCGACGCGGACTACCCGGAGGTCGTGGTCGTCAACCGTATCGCCGAGAACGTAGTAATCCGCGACCCGAGCTTCAACGGGTGCCGATGGAACGTGACGTTGAACTTCGGCGACACGACCATCCCGAAGCGGTGCCTGCCCGGGTCGGACAGGGTGCACTTCCAGAAGCTGGATCTTGCGAAGTACGCGGCGGACTTGGCGGCGGCCGCGACCGACACGCCGACGCCGATGTGGTTCAACTACCAGACGGCCGATACGAAGCAGGTCGACTACGGCAACTTCAACGTAATCGACGTCACGGCGGACGACCTGGAACAGGACTTCTCGATCCCCGGCCCATACGGGCACTGAGGACAGCGCATGCGATGGGCCCTGGCGGTCTTCGCTCTCTGCATCGGCGCGGCGCAAGCCCAGGCGCAGATGGCAGACGACGTTCTCGCGCAGGCAGTCCTTCCCCCGGGGCCCCGCGACGCCGACACGACGCCCGAGGTCTCCGACCGGCGCTACGAGGAGGTCGAGGGCGAGAACCAGACCGTCGTCGTCGGGCACCGCCCGGTGTCGCCCGACCGCACGCAGGACGTCATCACCATTCCCGGCGAGCGGCTGCGCGAGAGCCCGAAGCCGAACCTGTTCGAGGCGCTGGCCCAGGAGTCGGCCGGCATCCACGTGACCCGGCGGGGCGTCGGGCCGGCCGGGGTCTCGTCGGGCGCGTCGGGCAGCCTGACCATCCGGGGCCTGGGCGGCAGCCCGAACGATCAGGTCGTCGTCGTCGAGGACGGCGTACCGGACGTCCAGGGCATCTTCGGCCACCCGCTGCCCGACGCGTACGTGCCGGACCTGCTGGACGAGGTGGTCGTCGTCGAGGGCGGCGACTCGGTGCTGTACGGGACGAACGCGATGGGCGCCGCCATCCTCTTGCGCAGCCGCTGGCGCGACACCGACGGCTGGGAGGTCGGGTCGGACACGTCGTACGGCAGCTATACGACGCTGGGCGAGACGGCCACCGCGCTGCTTCGCGAGGGTGCGTGGGACGGCGTGTTCGCGCTGCACGCGATGCGAACCGACGGGCACCGGGACGGCGCCGGCGGGTCGGACCTCGTGGTCCAGGGCGCGGGCCGGTACCGCTTCGACAGCGGCTGGAGCGTGACGCTGCGGGACAAGGCGGTCCACGTCGTCGGCGGCGACCCGGGCACCATCGAGCACCCATACACCGATCACACCTTCGACGTGTGGCGCGACAACCTGTCGGCCCGCGTCGAGTACGTCCGGCCCGACCTGCGGGTGACGCTGCTGCCCTACGCGAACGTCGGGCGCCACGACCTGTACGACGGCTTCCGGTCGCTGGACTGGACGGTCGGCGGCAACGCCGAGGTGTCCTGGCGACCGCACCCGGACTGGACGCTGCTGCTGGGCCTGAACGCCCAGGACGTGGACGGGAGCATCGCCAATCGCATCGCGGGCACGTCGCCGGCGGTCGATGCGATGTTCGACCTGGCGCACTACAACCAGATCACGTGGCGGCCGACCGAGGGCCTCGCGCTGGTGGCAGGCACCCGCGAGATGTACAGCTTCAAGTACGGGTTCGTCTTCCTGGCGAAGGCCGGGATCCGGTGGGACTTCTGGGACGGGATGTACGCCCGGACGCGGCTGACCCGGAACTTCCGCCAGCCGACCATCCGGGAGTTGTACCTGCCGTATCCTGTCGCGAACCCGGACCTGCAGCCCGAGACGTCATTGAACTGGGACGTGACGCTGGGCTACAACGATTTCAAGCACATCGACGTGTCGGTGACCGGCTTCCGGACGCAGGCCAACGACCTGATCAAGTACTTCGGCGCGTACCCCGCCGCCGAGGTCGTCAACATCGACTTCATCGTCGTCTGGGGCGTCGAGGGGCGAATCGCGGTGCGGGACCTGGGGCCGTTCGGGGCAACAGTGTCGGGGATGTGGCAGGACGTCGGCCGTTACACCCGGCAGAACCCGGCTGCGAAGCTGGACTTCCAGCTGGACCTGGGCCAGGACTTCGGGCCGCACCGCGTCGCGGGCAGCGTGTCGGGCGAGTGGGACCACGGTCTGTTCATGAACAACTACGGACGCGACCCGATTCCCGACGTGTTCTTCATGGACCTGGCGTTCCGGTATCGCTACACGGCCCCCGGGAAGACGTGGTTCGTCGAGCCGTACCTCTACATGAGGAATTTCCTGGACCGTCGGTACGAGTACATCCAGGGCTACCAGATGCCGGGGTTCAACGCGCTGGTTGGCTTGAAAGTCGGTGTCTGAGGAGGCGCCGAAAGGAGGTTTGAATGAACCGGATCACGAAGATGTTCTTCGGTGCGCTCCTGCTGGCAACGCTCGTCGTCGTGGGGGCGTGTCACCCGACGGAGGCTCAGGCACCAGCACCGGCACCCGCTGCAACCGCGGCACCAACGAACCCGACCCAGGTTCCCGCGAACCTCCACTACCAGCGTTTCCTGCTGTCGCCCGACCCGGTGTACCAGCCCCTGCTGATCGGGCCGCCGCAGACGGGCGGCATGCGGTCGGGGCGCGTGGTGCTGCTGCCGGGCAAGGAGATGGAGAGGCACTCGACCAAGGACAACGAGGAAATCCTGATCTTCCTGAAGAGCAACGGCCGGGTCGTGCTGGGGACCGAAACGATCACGATGGAAGAGAACCAGGCGCTGTACATCCCGCCGCAGACCGAGCACGAAATCCACAATGACGGGCCTGCGGAACTGCGGTACATCTACACGGTCGCGCCCGCCGGACGGTGAGGTCCCCGGGGTTTCGGGCCTCCGGCGGGACGGAACCTACACCAGCTTCTTCCCGGTCGTCGTCGCGGTCAGGCGCCCGTGCTTGACCCCGCGCGTCCCGACCAGCGAGTCCGCGATCCGCTGGACCACGCTGGCCCGGCCCTTGACCGCGACCACCTCCAGGCAGTTGTCGTGGTCGAGGTGCACGTGCATCGCCGACAGGATGATGTCGTGATGGTCGTGCTGGATGTGGGTCAGGTGGTCCGACAGCTCCCGCGTATGGTGGTCGTAGACCAGCGTCACCGTGCCGACGATCTCCTGGTCCCCCTCCCATTCATCGCGGACCAGCGAGTCGCGGATGAGGTCGCGCAGCGCCTCGGACCGGTTCGAGTAGCCCCGGCGATGGCTCGCCTTCTCGAATTGGTTCAGCAGTTCGGCTTCGAGCGACGCGCTGAACCGGACGATGTTGCCCACGGACGCCTCCGGGTGAACGGACCACGACGTCCCGACGATAACCCAAAGGGGCCTGGGTGGCGAGCCGGCTGGCGGCGCGCGACGCCGGCGAACGAAACCAGGGGGAGTAAGGAATGTTCGGCGTTCTGCAGAATGCCGGGGACGTAGCGGCCATCGGCAACGCCGCCCCGTGGCGGGCCTGCCGCTCGACGCGTTGACACCCCCTCGCCACGTGCCTGAAGATCGAATGCACGTTTCCCCTGAGAGGCAAGGGCCGGAGGGCTGCGATGTCGTTCGAGCGGTTCCAGCGCAACCAGCGAATCTTCGCCCGCATCGACAAGCTGCGCATCAAGGCATGGCACTGGCTCGTGCTGGCCGTATTGATGGTGGCCGTCGACTACGTGGGTGGACCGACGATCCAGTTTCCGTTCCTCTTCCTCATCCCGGTAATGCTCGCTGCATGGTTCACAGGTAGCCGGGCTGGCTTGATCCTCGCCCTGCTCCTGCCGGCGGCCCGCTTGCTGTACGGTTCGGCAGCCTGGGGGGATTGGCTCACCCTGACCGCGGTCGCCAACTGCATGATCCGCATCGCCGTGTTCTCCTTGATCGCGCTGCTCACGTCTTTTGCCGCCGGGGTTCGGGTTCTTCGGGGTCTGATCGACATCTGCGCCCACTGCAGGAAAGTCATGGACGCCCAAGGGAAGTGGTCGACGGTCGAGGACTACGTGGAGCGTCACTCGGAGGCGGCCTTCACCCACGGCATCTGCCCGGAGTGCGCACGCATCTACTTCCCGGATCATGTCCCGCAGCCCGGCGTCGCGGGCCACGGCCCCCGGCCGTCGGAGGGGTGATCACATTCCCGGCAACCGCGGGAAGTACCGCAGCTTGCTGTTCCGGTAGTACCAGCCCCAGCTCTTCTTCATCCAGTGCCCGACGACCGGCAGGGACCAGAGCCGCGCCTTCCGGCCGTCCCGGTGCACGAACCCCGCGCCGTTGCCCATGTCCATCACGCAGAGGATGCTCAGGTGCTCGCGATACCCGCGCTTCCGGCCGCCGCTGCCGAGGTGGGTGATGGCCGCGTTGTGGGCGGCGTGCCGGGCCATGACCTCGGCCACGTGTCCCTGCTTCGCCTTCCAGTCCGGTCCTTCCAGCGCCGCCGCGTCGCCCACCGTGTACCAGCAGGGGCAGCCTTCCACTTCCAGGTAGTCGTTGGTCCGGATGAACCCGGCGTCGTTCAGGGGCAGGTTCGACGCCTTGATCACCGGGTGTCCGTCGCCGGCGGCGATGAACATCGTCAGGTCGCTATCGACCTTGCTGCCGTCCTCGAACCGCACGCCATCGGGGTCGAAGCCGACGATTTTGCTCCCGTACTGCGTGCCGATGCCATACCGCGCGAACATCTTCCCCAGCATCTCCAGCGCCTTGGGCCCCATGCGGGCGCCCGGCTGGGCCATCGGCGCGAAGAACGTCAGCGTGAAGCGGTCCCGGAGGCCGCGCTTCTGCAGCAGGTGATGCAGGTTGAACACGAACTCGAACGCCGGCCCGCCGCGCATCGCGCTGGGGTCCTTGGGGTTGCCGCCGAAGCCCACCGCAATGCGGCCCTCGCCACGCTCGAGCAGGGCGTCGATGCAGTCCTTCAAGGCCAGCGACTGCTCGGGCGCGCCGCAGATCGACAGCGTGTTCGGGAGCCCCTCGTGTTTCATCTTGCCCGCGCCCAGGGCCAGCACCAGCACGTCGAAGTCCCGGCGCTCGCCGGCCTTCTCGAACGTCACGACCCCCGTCCCGTGGTCGATGGCCGTGACCCGATCGACCGTCAACGAGAAG
>CAIOFV010000102.1 GCA_903857665.1 uncultured Myxococcales bacterium | reverse complement strand
GTCCCTGCGCCGGCCCCCGTGGCGGCACCGGCTGCGGCCGCCCAGCCCGTGGCCGCCGCGACGCCTGCGGCCGCGGCCCGGGTTCCCGACAAGGCCCGGGACGTTGCGAAGGACCTGAAGAAGCCTGAAAAGGGCAAGGCCGATGCCGCCCCCGCCCCTGTGCCGGCCCCGACCCCGTCGAAGGCGGCCCCGGCCTCCGACGACGCCAATGCGCTGCTCGCCGCGCTCAGCAAGGGTCGCGAAGACAAGGGCAAGGCGGTCGCTTCGGGCGCCGCGGCGACGGCCGGGGGGGACGACTCCATTCCCGTGCAACTGTCGAGCGCCGAGATCCAGTCGACCCTGCGCAAGAAGCAGGCGGCCCTGCAGCAGTGTGTTCGCAGCGCGGGGCTGCCTCTGCCTTTCCGGGCCAACCCCCGCGTCACGATCGGCAACTCGGGCGCCGTGACTTCCGTCAACGCCGCCGGCACGGCCGGGGCCCAGGGCTGCATCGAGGCGACCTTGCGTTCGACCAGCTTCCGCAAGTTCAAGGGCGAAGACATGACGGTCCCGGTGCCGATCGCCGTCCAGTGAGCCCCGTCCATCCTTCTTCTCGCATTGTCCCCCCATGCAGAAGTCCGGCTCGATCGCCCGCTTTCTGTTGACGACCGCGATGTTCACAGGTAAAGTCTGCCCATCGGACCTTGCGATACGACCGGACCAGAGCCGGAGAGCACGCGGATTCGAGGGGTTGCGGGTTGCCTGCCTCCGGGTGGGTCCCCCATCGGAAGAGGGCCGCATGAAGAGCAGGGTTGTCGGTTTGCTCGGGCTTGTCCTGATGGCCGCCTTGGCCAGCCGGGCGAACGCCCAGACCGCGAAAGCCGAGGACACACCGGCTGCGGACAGCGAGAAGTACGTCCGGGTGCTCCAGCAGAAGCCTTTCGTGAAAACGTTGCGCTTCGAACTGGAACCCACGTTCAACCTGGCGCTGAACGACACGATGACGCGTCACCTGGGCGCGGGCGTGCAGGCGCGTCTGCACATCGATGACCAGTGGGCCATCGGCATCGACTACATCAAGTACTTCGGGTCGTCCACGGGCCTCGGCAAGGAGGTCGGTGAGGCCTACCAGGTTTACCCGGAAAAGCGCCTGATGGACTTCTACGTCGGCGGGCATGTCGCGTATTCGCCGCTGCAGGGAAAGTTCCTGTGGTTCGGCGGCGTCGGCAAGCCGGTGTTCTGGGACATGTACCTGATCGCCGGCGGCGGTGCGCAGAAGACCCTCTGGGGCAACTGGCACGGTTCGGGGAACGTCGGTCTTGGCGTCCGCTTTGAATGGCTCCAGTGGCTGGCGACGAATCTCGAGATCCGGGACTACATGTTCATGGAGAACTACGCTCACGAGAACAAGTTCGTGAACAATGTGGTCTTCACGGCCGGGTTCTCCGTGTTGGTGCCGTTCAAGCACGCGTACAAGTACCCGAAGTGAGAGGGGCACCCGCCATGAAGCGCATTGCTCTCGTCCTGCTGCTGTTGGCCGTTTCGGCCGAGGCCCAGGCCAAGATGGGCAGTCTGGCGGACGCCCCGTCGGTGCGTCGCCAGACCCTCGTCCGGAAGGCACGCCACGAGTTGTCGATCACCCCTCTCGGCGTCACCGTCGGGAAGGCATACAACACCGACATGGTGTTCCAGGCTGGCTACCAGTACCACTTCACCAACTGGATCTCGGCAGGCCTTGAAATCGGCTACGGCGGCGTGTCTTTCAAGACGGGCCTGACCCGGGGCATCGAGCGGGAAGGCCTCCGGACCGAGGACCCGAACACGCAGAAGGTCGCCCGGTCTGGCCTGGGGTTGCTGGCCCTGGCCAAGGGCTCGATCACGCCGCTGGCCGGCAAGTTGGTGCTGGGCGGCAAGTACCTCGGCTACGTCGATTTCCACGTCAACGTCGGCGTTGGCGTCGCCACAATCCGCTACTACAACTGGGACACCCCGCCCTCCAAGGTGAGCGTGGCGGTCCTGGTGGGCGGCGGCTTCCGCTACTTCCCGATCAAGCTCCTGTCCATCAACCTGGACGTCAACGACTACATGGTCCAGCGGCGGGAAACGAAGGCCAAGCCCCTCGCGTTCACCCAGAACCCGACCGTGCTTCTGGGCGTGTCGTTCTTCCTTCCGGAAGCAGGTCGCGGCCTCTAGGGCGGTTCTTCGCCGGAGGCTTCCCATGAACATGCGATCCAGGACGTTGCTGCGGGTGTTTTCAGCCACTGCGCTTGCCGCGCTGATCCTGGCCGCCTCGCCGGCCCGGGCCGGCCACTATGACCTGTCCTCCATCGACATCGTGGACGAGGCGACGATTGCGGCGTTGCTGCCCCTGAAGGTCGCCACGACGCAGGATCTGTGGGAAGCGACCCGGACGCCGGCCAAGGTGGCGGCGCTGGCCCGCAAGGTGAAACTGGCCCCGGCTGCGCTGCGGGACCTGCACGACTTGTGCGATCTGCTGTGGGTGGATGGCATCGGACCCAAGGTGGCGCGCGTGCTGACGGCGGCAGGCATCCGGAACCTCGTCGCTCTGGCCCGCCAGGAGCAGGTGGCGCTGGCCGACCTGATCCGCGATACGAATCGGAAGATGGAAATCCTGGGCAAGCTGCCCGACCCCGATACGACCCGTTCCTGGATCGAGCAGGCGAAGGCGCGGGTCAAGGCCGGTGCCGGCAAGAGTGCGCCAACCCGCCGCTGATCCCCCCGCGGAGGCTCCAACCGTGGATTCCCCGAAGGCTTCGGGCGACAGACCTTCCAGCCAGAGGCCGCCGTCGGGGTCGCTCGTCGTTCGAGGGATCGGCCGGCTGCTTGCCATCGAGCCCGGGGCCGAGGCCGCGGGGATCCGGGATGCCGCGGTCGTGATCCGGGACGGGAACATCGCCTGGGCCGGGGCCGAGTCGGACCTGCCGCCCGGTTCCGTCGATGGCATCCCGTCCCTGGATGCCGGGGGCGGGTTGGTCACGCCAGGCCTGGTGGAATGCCACACGCACCTGGTCCACGCGGGTTCGCGCGCGGATGAATTCGAGGCTCGCGCCGCCGGGGCCTCCTACGAGGAAATCGCCCGGTTCGGCGGGGGCATCCTGCGGACCGTGGCTGCCACCCGCGCAGCCTCCCGTGCCGAACTGGTGGACCTGGCCATGCCGAGGATCCGGGACTTCCTGGCCCGGGGCGTCACCACGATCGAGGTGAAGTCCGGGTACGGCCTGGACCTGCCGTCGGAAATGAAGATCCTCGAGGCCGTTCGCGACCTGCAGGCCGCGACGCCCGCCGACCTGGTGCCGACCTTCCTGGGTGCCCATGCGATCCCGCCCGAAGCCCGGTCGGGCCGGGGCGCCCTGGTTCAATCCATCATCGAGGAATGGCTGCCCGCTGTGGCCGAAGCCGGCCTCGCGCGATTCTGCGACGTGTTCTGCGAAACGGTGGCCTTCAACCGGGACGAGGCAGGGCGGATCCTGCGCGCGGGGCTGGCGCACGGCCTGCAACCGAAGATCCACGCCGACCAGTTGTCCGCCTCGGGAGGGGCCGAACTGGCCGCCGAGGTGGGCGCCGTGTCGGCCGACCATCTGGACTGTGCGCCGGTCGGTTCGCTGGCGGGCCTGGCCGCGGCGGGGACGGTCGCGGTGCTGTTGCCGGGGTGCATGGTCAGCCTGGGCCGGCCCCGGTTCCCGGACGCGCGGGCGTTCCGCGCGGCCGGCATCCCGGTCGCGGTGTCCACGGACTTCAATCCGGGGTCGTCCGTTACACGGGACCTGCCGCTGATGGGGACCTTCGCGATGGCCTGGATGGGGTTGTCCCTGGCGGACGCCTGGGCGGCGGTCACGACCAGCGCGGCTGCCGCCGTCGGCCTGTCCGACAGGGTGGGGCGCGTCGTCCCCGGGTTCCAGGGAGACCTGGCGATCTGGCCGGGCGCCGATGCCCGCGGGCCCTTCTACACATACGGCGGTGCCGTTCCCGACTTCGTGGTCAAGCGCGGCCGCATCGTGTCGCAGCGGTGGAACACCGGGAAAACCCGGGGTGGCGATTGACGACTTCGATCCTTTCGTGCCGTTGCGCGGCAGGCCCTTGTACCGTCCCGCCCTGGCCGACGTCGCCTTCCCTCCCCCGGGCTCCGTGTCGTACTGTACGCAAGGTCCTTCTGCCGGTCCTCCTGGAGGTTCGCGATGTCCGATTCCACGCAGAATCGTCCCGTGGTCGCCGTCTTCCTGGGTGGCGCGTCCCGCGAGCACGACATCTCGCTTCGATCCGGGTCGGCGGTGATCCGGGCGCTGCCCGCAGCGGGCTACGAGCCCCTGCCGGTGCTGGTGACTCGCGATGGCCGTTTCGCCTTCCCGCCTGTCGACCAGCCGACTCGGGCCGAGCCTGCGGTGCCCCTGTCCGAGGCGGTGGCACGCCTGGAATCCTGCAACCCGGCGTGCGCCTTCATCGCCATGCACGGCCTGTCCGGCGAGGACGGTCGCGTGCAGGCCCTGTGCGATTGGATGCGCGTTCCCCACGTGGGCGCCGACGTGATCGGGTCGGCGGTGGCCCTGGACAAGTGGTTCAGCAAGTCGGTGTATCGCGCCGAAGGCATCCCGACCCCGGACGCGGTGCTGCTGCACGCCTCGGACCGCGGCGCGCAGGGCTGGACCGGGGACGTGCTGGCCCGGATCGGCCTGCCGTGCGTGGTCAAGGCCACCCGCGAGGGTTCGTCCTACGGCGTGGCCATCGTGCGGCAGGCGTCGGACCTGGCTGCGGCCGCCGAGGCCTGTGCCGGCCGCGACGGCCGCGTGCTGGTCGAAGCGTACTGCCGCGGCCGGGAGTTCAGTGTGCCCGTGCTTGAAGACCCGCAGACCGGGGAACCGAGGGCCCTTCCGGTCATCGAGATCGTGGTCCGGTCCCACGACTTCTTCGACCTGGCCTCCAAGTACGACCCCACCCTGTCCGACGAGGTCTGCCCGGCGCCCATCCCCGCCGAACTGACGGCGGCAATCCAGCGCATGGGCGTGGCGGCCCACAAGGCGCTCTCGCTGTCCGGTTTCTCGCGCACAGACGTCATCGTCGATGAACGGGGCGCCTGGGTGCTGGAAACGAACACGATCCCGGGCCTGACGGAAGTCTCGCTGTTCCCGAAGGCCGCGGCGGTCGCGGGGATCCCGTTCCCGGAAATGGTGCGGATCCTGGTGCAGCGGGCCATCGGCAAGTGGAAGGCAGACTAGAGGCCGAGGTTCACGGGGACGGTCGGGATAAGGAAGATCGCGCTGGCGCTGGCCGCCGGGCTCTGGGCATCGGTCACCTGGGCCATGAAGAAGAAGCCAGTCAGCGTGTAGTTCACGAACGGCACCTTCAATTCGAACACCAGCGACGTGTCCGTCACCGAGCCCGACAGCTTCCCGTCGGTACCCAGCGTCAGGCCCTGAGGAATGCCGGCCTTCGGAATGAAGGTCTTCAGGAACGACGGCATCTCCTGTTCGGCCCACACGTACGGCTTCAGGCCGCCCTTCGCCGTCAGCTGGGTGCTGTAGGGGATCGGGATGCCCGACACGACGGTGTCCAGCGGCAGGATGATGGCCTGGGTCAGGAACAGGTTGATCGCCGTCTGGCCATCGCCGGCGATGATCACCAGCGGGGCGATCTTCATGTTCACGGTGAATTCCTTGGTGTCGGACCCGATCGGGTCGCCGACGTCCACCACGCGAACGCTGAACGTGAAGTCCCCGTGATCGTCCGGCGTGCCGGACAGCAGGCCGTCCGAACCCAGGCTGAGGCCCTTCGGCAGCGCGCCCGCCGTGATCATCCAGCCGTAGGGCTGCGTGCCGCCGGTCGCGACGAACTGGAACGAGTAGGGCGTGCCGTCCTCGCCCTGGGGCAGCGGGGACTTGGACGTGATCACGAGGTTCGAACTGGCGGCGATGAAGATCTTCAGTTCCTTGGAGGCGGTGTCGCTGGTCTGGTCGGTGACGGTCGCCGTGAAGGTCGATGTGCCGCCCTTCGTGGGCTTGCCCGAAAGGCCGCCCGTGGCGGGGGCGAGCACGATGCCGTCGGGCAGGACGCCCTTGGTCACGGACCACGTGTAGGGAGGCGTTCCGCCCTTCGCTTCCACCGCCGACGTGTAGGGGACGTCCTTGGCGCCGTCGGGCAGTTCGAGCGTGGTCACTTCCAGCGGGGCGATGATGCAACTGCCCTGGAGGCACGTCCGTGGCGCCATGCACTGGTCGTCCGTGAAGCACTCGACGCAGGCGCCCTTGAAGCAGATCCGGTTGTCGCTGCAGGGCGTTTCGACCCACGCGGGCGGATCGCCCTGGCAGGTGAGGAGGTCGGTCTGGGTGCAGTCGGTCTGGCCGGGGGTGCAGATCGAGGCGACGCACTTGCCCGCGTGGCAGGTATAGCCTTCGAGGCAGGCGGTCGGGGAGCCGTACCCGGTGCCGTCCGGAAGGCAGATGATGACGCGACCGAGGCCGTCGCAGGAGGCCTGGTTCGCGGTGCAGCCGCCGGTCGTCTTGCATCCCGCGTCGGTGCATTCGGAGCCGTCCGTGCAGGCGGTGACCGTCCAGTCCGAGCCGTCGTTCTTGCAGAGCATGAAGTTCGACCCCAGGCACTTGCCCGCGCCGGGCCGGCAGACGTAGCCGTCCGGGATCGGGCCGAGGTCCTCCTCGGTCCTGTCGTTCGAGACGTCACCCCCCAGCGCGTCGGGGGACAGGCTGTCCAGTGGGGCGTCAGCGGCCGACAGGTCGCCGGACTTCACGCCGCCCCCAGCGCACGCGGCGAAGGCGCTGGCGAGGGGGAGGACCAGCAGGGCTGCCAGGAGGAACATTGGACGGTTGTGTTGAGATGCGTGCAAAGGATGCCTCTTGTCGAAGGGCCTTTCGGCCGGCGTTGGGGGGATTCTAGGGCTTTTCAGGGTCGAGTTTCAAATCCTTCACACAATCTTTTCAATCCGGTGCGCCTCCCGAAAGGACTGGCCAATCCGCTTGGTCATGAAGCGACTTCCCTCCCCGGTCTGCCGACCCCACCCCGGGCCTTCGCAGACCCCAGGGGCGGCCCGGTCCGGGGACGCGTACCGCACCCTTCCGAACCCGTGGCGACGCCCCCGGCTTCGCCATGGGCTTCCAGGGGACTGTCGGGCGCATGCACTTCCTCATGACGAACTCCTTTCCCCGAGGGGTTCCCAGGGACGGCGGACGCGCGTGGCACGGACCTTGAAAAGGGCTTTCCCGGCCCCTGCTGGAGGAACGCCATGACCCCGGTGTCCACCCTGCTGCCCCTGGTGCGGCGGATCGCGGATCACTACCGGTCCCGCGTCTGGAACCCGATGGATCGGGAGGACCTGGCCCAGGAAGCGGTCGTCGGGCTGCTGGAGGCGGCCGCGCGCTACGAGCCGGGGCGCGGCGTCAGCCTGGGCTGCTTCGGCGCGCGTCGTGCCAGCGGCGCGTGCATGGATCACGTCCGGACGCTGGCCCGTCGCAGCCGTGAGGCCCCGGCCGTGGATTCGCAGTCGGGACGGGAGCCGTGGCTCGGACACCCGGCGGAGTCCCGGTCGCCCGAGTCGCGGGTGATGCTGGCGCGGTTCCGCCGATTCCTGGCGAAGTCCTGGTCGACCCAGGGCGGCGTGGATCGGGAGGTGCTACGCCTGCGCTACCACGAGGGACGCTCGGTCCGGGAGGTCGCGGTCGCCGTCGGCACCAGCCCTGCCACGGTGGTGCGGATCGAGCGGCGGGCCCTGGATGCCTTGCGGAAGTCGTTCCTGGAAGCGGAAGGCGCGTCGAAGCGCGGCGCTACATGAGGTCCCCGCCGATGCGGATCACGCCCTTGTCGATGCCGGATGACAGGTTGCCCAACTGGAGGGAGGTGCCGGCCGGGAGCCCGGGCAGGAGGCCGTCCAGCGGGATGGCCGGGATCGGGAACGAGAACTCCTTCCCCTCGATGCCCTGGACCAGGCTGGGCAGGAAGCCGCCCAGCATGTCCAGCAGGTCGGTCAGACCGCCGCCCAGATCGTACAGTTCGTACTCCATCGTCTGGATCTTGCCGATCTTGATTCCGACCTGGTCCCCGGTCGCGGTGATCTCGACCTCGATCGACAACTGCAGCCATGCCTCCAGCCACTGGGGGTTGCCCAGCAGGTCCATCTGGATTTCCAGGTGCAGGTCGCCGACCTCGATGCGCTGCGTGGCGTTCTTGCAGTCGTTGAAGATGGGCGCCTGCCACAGCGTCGGGGTGATCAGCACGTTTTCGACCGGTATCGCGCCCCCCCCGGCGCCGCCCAGCAGCCCCGACGCGTCGAACTGGCCTTCCAGCATCCCCGACCAGTACACCATGAACAGCAGTTCGTTGATCGCGTCGTGGGACAGGCCCAGTTGCACCGACGGGTCGGCCGGGAACACGAACTGCGGCGGGTTCTGCTCGGTCTTGTCGCACGAGTCCCGGAGGATCGACCCCAGCGGCGGCTGGCGGGTCATGCCCTTCGCTGTGGCGAAGCCGAGGTCCAGCCCGACGCGCCCGGCGGCCTCGGTGAACAGCACGGACGACAGGCCCAGGCCGAAGTCCAGGCTGACCGACTTGCCGGTCCCCAGGAGGTCCGGCACGGCGAACGACTGGCGGATGTTCAACTGGTCCAGCAGTTGCTTGATCGCGTCGCCCATCACGCCGACCACCAGCGGCTCCAGCAGGTTGATCAGCGGCTGCGTGATCAGGTTGACCAGCGGGTTCAGCACGTACTGGGACAGCAGGCCGTTGATCGGGCCCACCAGCGTGGTCAGGTCCACGTCGCCCAGGTCGATGGCGGTGTTGGGGATCTTGCCCAGGTGGATGTTCAGGGTCTCGATCGGGCTGATCGCGATGTCGGTCAGGGTCAACTGGAAGTCCTGGCCGGTCACCGACAGATCACCGCCCAGCGGCTTCGCGATCATCAGGCCCACCGTGACGCCCAGCGTGCCGACCGACAGGGAGCCGGTGGAGGACGTGGACGGGTCCAGCAGCGGGATGGACTGGCCGAAGCCGACCGCCCGGGCGTGCACGATGAACTGCAGCTCCAGCCCCAGCGACACCGGCTGGAAGCCGATCGACGCCGACATGCCGCCGTCCATCAGGTCCAGCCCCACCGTGGGCTTGCCCAGCGTGACGTCCTTGACCGTGACGACCACTTCCAGGTCGCCTTCCAGGCCCACGCCCGCGATCTTCACGTTGATCAGGTTGGGGATCGGGAAGCTGAACGGCGGGATGTTCGCCAGCAGCGGCTGGATCGCGCTGCCCAGCAGGATTTCGACCAGCGTCGCCAGGTCGTTCGGATGGGCGGGGTCGTGGTCGCCGTCGTCCAGGAACTTCTGACCGATGTTCAGCAGTACGGATTCGGGCAGGATCGTGTTGTCCAGCGTGGTCTTGTCATCGACCTTCAACCAGCCCGTCGAGTAGTACCAGCCGCGGGTGGTCCGGGTCGCGTGGCCGAACTCGTCGGTGGCCACGATGACCAGCACGTTCAGGCCGTGGACGCCCGTCGTCGGGTACGTGAACGAGCCGTCCGCGTCCATGGCCGCCGGCTCGCCGTTCACCGTCACCGTGCCGCCCTGCGAGCCGGTCGCGTCCGCGAACGTTCCCGAAACGATCAGGGTCGGGTCGCCGGTCTGCGTGTACCCGCGGGGCGGGAACAGGTTGTCCAGCGTCGGGGCGCCCACGTCGCACACGAAGATCCGCGAGTTCTCGACCGCTTCCCAGGGGGCGTCCAGCGCCACGTGGACCCGGAAGCGGCCTTCCTTGGTGAAGCGGTAGCGGTTGTTCCCCAGGGGGTCCATGCCCGGCGGATCCGGCGGGGCCGTGACGGTCGCGGGCAGGCCCTCGATGACGTTTTCATACGCGTCGAAGACCTTCCATCCGACCAGCACCTCCTGGCCGGTCGAGTAGACCGTCTGGTCGGGGTCCCCGGTGACCACCAGCCGCTTCGGGTCCGCGGGGGTCACTGTCAGCGGCGCCGTCGTCTTCGTGACGTCGAAGCCCGCCACCGAGCAGCCGACGTTGTAGGTGCCGACCTTGGGGGCGCTGACGCTGTTGCCGTCGATGGACAGCCCGTCCAGCCCGTCGATCGAGGTCTTCGCGTCGGCGATCGCGTTGCCGTAGGCGTCGAACACGTTGCACGTGGCGACGGAGGGCGCGCCGGCAGCCACCGTCGTCGGGTCCAGCACGACCGTCGTGGCCGCCGGGTCCGCGGGTTTCACCGTGACCACCGCGGGGGTGGTGTCCTTCGCGTGCACGTCGTCGGCGCGGCAGGCGAACGAAACCGAACCGGCCACCGTCGGGGTCGCGATATTCCCGGCCATCGTTACGCCGGTCGGTGGCTCAACGGTCACCTGGGTGGCCCAATCGACGACCTTGCCGCCGTCGCCCTTGACCACGCACGTGACGGTCACGGGTTGACCCGCCTTCACCTCGGTCGGGTCGATGGTTGTTTCGATGGTGGCGCCGGGCCCGGCCAGCTTCCCTCCGTCGCATCCGTTCGCGATCAGGAACGCCAAAGCAGGCAGCAGGGCCGACAGGGAACGCCGCGACATGGGGCACCACCGCGAAGGACGGGCGGTAGTATACCTGAAGACCTCAATCGCGCGCACGCGTGGTTTGAAGCGTGAACTGCGACGGGCCTCCTCTCCGGCCCTGGGGGGTGTTGTGGTATCATCCGCCGGCTTGCCGGGGACGGAGGCCGATCGTGCGTCGGTTCAGTGCGGGGCTGCTGGTGCTGGCGATGGCTCTGGGAGCGGCCGGTCCGGTGTTCGCGAACCCCCTCGACACCTTCGGCTACACGGCCAAGGGCATGGCCCTGGGCGGCGCGATGACCGCCGCCGCCTCCTCCTTTGACGCGACCTACTACAACCCCGCCGGCCTGGGCATGCTGAAGGGCTTCGACCTGGGCCTCGGGGCCATGACGTACAAGGCCTTCCTGACCGCGAAGTACTCGACCCTCGACAAGGCCTCCGGCCAGCTGGTCCGCCAGTCGACCCGCCGGAACGACACCGTCCGCGGTTCCGGCGACGTGGGGATCGCGTCGCCCGTCCCGCTGGGCAAGGGCCTGGAACGCGTGCTGTTCCTGGGCGCGTCGGTGGTCATCCCGGGCACGACCCTGTACGCGGTCCGCGAGCGGCCGATCCAGCAGCCGTACTTCCCGTTCATGGAAGATCGGAACCGCCGCCTGGTCCTGAACGTCGCCGCCGCGGGCCGATGGAAATGGCTGATGGTGGGCGCTGGTTTCACGTTCATTCCCTCGGTGAAGGGACGCGTCAACGTGGACTTCACGGACGGCGGCAACCAGAACCTGACGGAAGTGGACGTGGGCACGCGTGTTTCTCCGAACCTGGGCGTTCTTGTCGAGCCCGTGCCTGGGCTTACGCTGGGCCTGACGTGGCGCGGCGAGAACCGGCTGGACCTGTCGATCCCGGTCAGCGCGGTGCTGGCGGACAATCTGGCTCCGGTGCGGCTGAAGGTGACCGCGGTGGACTACTCGACCCCGCACCAGATCGCGCTGGGCGCCGCCTACAGGACGGATCGCTTCCTGGTGACCGGGGATGTCACGTACTCGGTGTATCGCCGATTCCGGTCATCTGCCCCGGACGTGATTCTGTACTCTTCCAAGACCGAGGTGCTCAAGCAGAGCATCGCGCTCGATCCGGGGTTCCACGACACGTGGGCGGTCCGGGTGGGCGGCGAATTCAAGCCCCTGAAGGCGCTGGCCCTGCGGGCAGGCTTCGCGTGGATCCAGTCGCCGGTGCCGGCCCAGACCGGCGTGACGAACCTGCTGGACGGCGATCGGTATGTCGGCAGCGTGGGCCTCGGGTTCGACGCCGAGGCCGTGGGAGGCCCGGCCATCACGGTGGATGCCGCGATGTCGGGCGGCTACCTGGTGAGCAACCGGGACGCCAAGGATGCCCAGGATGCCACCAATCCGGGGTATCCCTGGGTTGGCAGCGAGGGTTGGTACCTGGCGGGGGCGCTGTCGGCGAAGGTGAGATTCTGACAACGCCGGCCTTGCGCGTGCCTGCGGCGCCGGCCGGTTCGGAGTTCGACGCGTGGAGTTGAAGAATCGCGGCTTTGCGGTGCTGATGACGGTCGTGCTGGCGGCCCTCGGCCCGTCCTCCTGCGGCAGGACGCTGGGCAAGGACAGCGATGGCGACGGCCTGACTGACCGTCAGGAACAGGCCTTCCATACCGACCCGAACAAGGTCGACACCGATGGCGACGGGATCCCGGACGGCAGCGATCCGGAGCCGGACTCGAGGCCGCGCCTCACGCTGACGGCCAGCCCGGTGTTCCGGGACGAATCGAACCGGCAGTGCGCCGAGGTGGTGGCCCACCTGAAGAACAGCCTGGGTGCCCCCCTCGCCAACCGGACCGTGGAATTCGCGTGGGAGGGCAGCAGCCTGCAACCGGTGGACGCCCGGTCGGACGGGACCTACGTGGTCCGGCCCTGCACGACCGAACGGGTGCAGGCCCAGGTGCAGGCGACCTACACCGACCCGTCGGATCCGATCCTGACGGCCACCGACAAGGTGTCGCTGTCGTTCGCGGACCCGATCGTCCCCGGGGTCAATACGACGCCCCACGTGGGCGCGGGCCCGATGAAGGACCTGCTGCGGGTGTACGCGTTGTCGAACGCCACCGCGGGAACTCCCAAGCCTTTCGAAGGCGCCACCGTCGCGGTCCGCGGGCCTTTCGGGGACTGGTGGCCGTCGAAGGTCACCGGGCCCGAAGGCTACGTCGACTACGTCGCGGGCCAGGACGTGGTGGAACTGGCGGGACCGGCGGACATCACGGTGGGTGCGGACGGGTACCGGTTCACGACCTACCTCGGCGTGGATGCGGCCTACGTTGCGGTGCTGATGACGCGGCTGGATCCGGTGCTGCCCCGGGACGCCGCGCGCGTCGGCTCGATCCGCGGCACCGTCAGCGGGTTCCTGGGCGAAACGGGGCTGGCACGGTATCCCGGGGGCCGCGTGCTGGACCAGGTGTTCCCGCCCGCGGGCAACGCGAACCCGGAACTGCCCCTGGCGCTGGTGCAACTGTCGATCAAGGACGTGCCCCTGTCGTCGATGAGCATGGGGAGCGTCCTCGAACCGCCTCCTGCCCTGGATGTCGCCGGTGGCGGCGTCCTCCCGATCCCCGCGAACATGGCCGTCTGCGAGATGAGCGACCAGGCCGACGCGACCTGCGCCAACCCGCCCAGCTTCGAGTTCCAGAACATTCCCGAGGGCCAGTACCTGCTGTTCGCGCTGGGGGGGACCGCCGCCCACGTGGCCGACGCGCTGGCCGACCCCTACAAACTGGTGTTCAAGCCCCGGTCCATGGCCATCACCCGGATCCAGGTGCAGGGCGGGCTGCCCACCGTGATCCAGAGCCTGCCGATGGACATCGATCTGCTGTCCGATTTGGCGCCGGCCCTGGACATCGACGTGGGGAGCCCTCCGAAGGACTGGCAGACCGGCGCCGCCTTCCCGAACGTGCTGGTGATGCCGGTGATCGACACGGGAGGCGAGGGCTTCATCTGGGTGACGGTGGACGGCTCCTACAACCGGGACAAGTTCACGAACCCCGTGCACGTGCGTTTCCCGTCGAACGACGACCCCGCCATCCAGAGGCTGGGCATCACGTTGAAGCCGATGGGAGTCGCGCTGGCCGGGCGCGCGACATACTTCGGCGGTGATCCGCCCGGGATCTCGACGCCGGTCTTCCCGCTGGCCCAGCCGGGCGTGCCGGTGGATTTCATGAAGCCCGCCTCCTGGCTGGAAGCGCCGCACATCACGGTGCCCCGGCCCGTGGCGCCGCGGAAACCGCTGGACGCGGTGTCGGACGACGCGTTCACCGGGACGATCGAGTGGCTGCCGGTGACCGATCCGAAGACCCCTGACCTGTACGTGCTCCGGGTCAACTACCTGACGGCGGCGCCGTTGAACAGCCTGGTCACCAACGACGATACCGGGGGGAAGGGGACCCTGGGCGGCCCGCGGTCGCACTGCCTGTGGGAGTTCTTCGTGCCGGCCCATTTGACATCGGGCAGCACGTCGATGCGCCTGGACCTTCCGGTGCTGCCGGACGACGTGAAGGCGCGGCCGGTCCTCGCCAACCCGGACCCGACCGCCTCGGACGACCCGTCGCCTGAGCGCTTCGGCCCGAAGACGATCGAACTGGAGCTGTCGGCGTACCGGCTGGGCGCAGGGGGCAAGACCTTCGACTACAACGACGACTTCGCCTATTCCGACGTCAACGTGCAGTGCGCCGTGGTGTCCCAGGACTCGTTCGCGGTGGCGATGCCCTGACCGATCCTCCGGCGACGGATGGTCGGCGGAACCGCCCTTTGGCGACCGGGCCGAACCTGTCGCCGCCTCCGGGTCCGGGGCGCTTCAGAACGCCTTCAACCCCGCGGCCCCGCAGCGCCCGGCATACCCCGCGTACACGCCCGGGCACTCTGTCCGCGCCGCGCAGCCGTCGCAGGGCGCCAGGTACGTCCGGGCGCCTGCGTCGGTCGGGAACAGGCCGTCCTCGAAGCCCTCGCTCATGTAACGGATGTTGTGCCCGCGCAGGCCCGACACGGCGTGGCGCGCCGACGGCACCTGGCACAGCGGGAAGCCCTCCAGCACCACGGCGATGCCGGGGCGGCTCCGCACCGCGTCCTCGGCCGCCCTCCCGGCCTCCTCCGGTGGCACCCACAGGGCCTCCACCTGGTCCAGGAAGCGCCCCAGCGGCTCGGCCAGGCAGATCTTGTGGGTGATCGGTGCCATCCCGGCCAGGAGGTCGCCGATGGCCACCAGCTCCCCGATGTTCGTCCGCGTGACCACCGTGTTGACGTGCAACTCGACCCCGCGCCCGTGCAGTCCCCGCAGCGCCGCCAGCACCTCGTCAAAGGCCGCGCACTCCACAAGGGCGTCGTGCGTCGAGGCCGTCGCCCCGTGCAGCGACGTGTGCACGTAGGCCAGCCCCAGGCCCAGCAGCCTGTCCCGGAACGCCTCGTGGGCCAGCCGGCGGCCGTTGGTGATCAGGCCCCACGACATCCCGATCGCGCCCATCGCGGCTGCCAGTCGCGGCAGGTCGGGCCGCAGCGTGGGCTCGCCGCCGCTGAACAGGATCATGCCCACGCCCAGGGCGCGGGCGGCCAGCGCCTTCCGGACCACCGCCTCGGCGGGGACGTCATCGACGCTCCCGCGGCAGTCGTCGACCCGGCAGAACGCGCATCGCTGGTTGCAGGCGTAGGTCAACTTGAGGACGGCCCGGACGGGGGGGCTGGCTGTGCCGGTTTCGGGGAGGACCATGGCGCCCCCCTCCCGGGTCAGGACGGTCCCAGGTGCCGGCCGTCGTGCATGAATTCGGGACGGTCCTTCACCGTGATCCACCGCTGGAAGATGCCCCGCACGGTGGGATCCTCGGACTGCAGCTCGCGAAACAGGCGATCCTGGATGCCCATGTAGATGGTGCACCGGGAGTTCGTCGAGTTCTGCGGGAAGATGTTCCCCTGCTCGGTATAGTTGAACACGGGGCACGTCCCGCAGAACGGCTTGTACGCGCAGGCGGCGCATCCCGGCAGGCCGTCCAGGCACGAGGCCATCGCCATGGACTTGACCGTTTCCGACGTCACCACGTCCTTCAGCGTCAGCGTGTCCACCGACCCGATGCGGAACACCTCGTCGCCCATCTGGTACACCATGCGGCCCTCGTCGCACGTGAAGATGGAGCCGTCGTGGTTGTACGCGATCTGGCCGATGCCGGCGCCGCACGGCGAGCGGATGTCCAGGTAGTTCGGGTCGTCGGGGGTCATGATCTTGGACAGGAAGATGGCGCCCAGGCGTTCCAGGATTTCGACGCCGTCCCGGTTCTTCTGCAGCACGTAGTCCAGCGCCTCGTTGTAGAACGTCAGGAATTCGGTCGCGGTGTAGGACACCTTCTCGCCGGTCTTCTTGGCGAAGCCGAAGGGGTTCAAGGGTCGCAGGAAGATCGCCCGGCACTCGTTCTTCACGTATTCGTCCACCAGGTCCTTGGCCCGGGACAGGTGCTCGCGGGTGATCGTGGCGAGGGCTTCGACATGGTACAGTTGCGGATCCAGGCCCGCTGCCACGTAGGCTTCGTTGATGCGCTTCATCCAGAACACGGTGCGATCGTAGGCGCTACCGCCGACCAGCTTGCGGTTCCGATCGTGGAGATCCTTCGGCCCATCCAGCGACGTCGAGATCTGGACGCGGTTCTGCACCAGCCAGTCCAGCTTCGTTTCATCCATCAGGGCGAGGTTCGACACCAGGCTGAACATCACCCGCTTGCCGCGAGCCTGGGCCTGGGCGGACCCGTACTCGACGACGTGCTGCACCACTTCGTAGTTCGCCAGAGGCTCGCCGCCCTGGAACTCGATGGTCATGGTGTTCGACGGCGATCGCAGTGCCATGTCCACGCACTTTTCCGCGGTCGTGATGGACATGTCGGTTTCCGTTTCCGACATGTTCGAGCGGCTGGCATGGCAGTACGTGCACACCTCGTTGCACCGCAGCGTCACCACCAGGATGTGCAGGACCGGCCCGCGGTACACGAAGGACACCTTGCGGTCGTATGCGTCGGCGACGCGCTGGATGTCGGTGTCCTCCAGCAGGAAGCCCTTCTGGCGCATTTCTTCGTACAGCGGTGTGCCCGCCTTGACGCGACCGGTGATCAGTTCGTCCAGTTGTTCGTCGTCCAGGAAGGTGTGGGCGCCATGGTCGTTGGTCACGACGTGTTTGGCCCCGATCTTCCGCCAACGGAACAGGTTGCGCTGCACCTTGGCCGCAGGGGCCTTGGCGCCGGTCTTCGCGTTCATCCTTCGCCTCGCTGGACGATAGCCTGGCCAAGCGCCCAGTTCTGCAGTTCGCCGGCCACCGCGGCGGTTGCCTCGGGCGACGCGGCCTCGACTTCGACCACGGCGTAGTCGCCCTCGATGCTCAGGGACAACCGGGCCACGGCGCCATAGGTTTCCACGGCCGCCTTCACAGCCGTTCGGGGATAGATCTTCTTGTGGAAGCGCAGTGTCATTGCGAACTCCATTCAAGGTGCCCGGGGCGTCACGTGCCCTCAGGCTCCTTGTCGGCCTTGTTCTCGCCGTCCTTCTTCTTGCCGTACTTCTCTTCCCAGGGGACTGCGATGCCAAGGGGGTCATCGAGGAAGTCCAGACCGTCGTCCTCCTCGGCCAGCAGTTTCGCGACCTCGGGGGGCAGGTCCGGGATCTGGTACGTGTCGGGCCCGCCGTCGGGCCCGCGGTCGGGTCCCCCGTCGCGTTGCTGGTCGGACATGGAATCGTACGGCTGCGCTTCCCCGATCGCCCGGCCCACGATCATCGTGCGGACCTTCTCGGTCTGTTTCGCCAGCTTGAAGCGCAGGGCCTGGTTGATCAGTTCGTTCGTGAACTCGCCGGCCATTTCGGTCGCCGACATCCCGGAACCCGGCCGCGGGGTCAATTCGATCCGGATCCGGTCCGCGTCCTCCACGTCCAGGTGCACGTAGCACCGGTCCAGGAACGCGAACGCGGTTCCGAAAAGGACGTCGGTCGGATACAGGGACTTGTGGACGCTCACGAATCCCGGGCCGTCGGCCGCACGGGCCTTGGTCGACCGGGTCGCAGGAGCCTTGGTCGCGGGCATCTTCGAGGCCTCCGTATGCTTGAAAGGCCGGACAACCTGAACCCCTTGGATTGGCGAGGCTTGGTGGGCTCGCGGGGCCAGGCCTTCGTCGACGCCATCTGGCGTGCGCGATACGATATCAACCGCGGGCCGCGGATGTCAAGGCGCCCAGGCCGTTGCGGCGCGCCCTGCGTGGCCCTTCGCCTTGTCCGCCTCCCCGTCTCCATGCGACCATGGAGCCGCCCAGGACGAAGCCGTCCTGGGCGTGTCCGGTGGCTCGGTCGTTCGAGGAGGCCCTCCATGATCCTGAAGGTTGCACGGATGGGACACCCGGTGCTGCGGCAGCCTGCCCGCGAGGTCACCGGCCGGGAGATCGCTTCGGGGGTCCTGGGTCAGATCCTCGCCGACATGTTCGACACGATGGACGAGTACGAGGGCATCGGCCTGGCGGCGCCCCAGGTGCACGTCTCCCTGCGCCTGATCGTGCTGGAGGTCCCCGCCGGCCTTCGCGATCCGCGCGACCCGGCCATCCCGCGCACGGCCATGATCAACCCGGTGGTCACGCCGATCACCGATGAAACGATGCAGAACTGGGAGGGCTGCCTGTCGGTCCCAGACCTCATCGGCCAGGTGGAGCGTCCGCGGAAGGTGCATGTCGCCTGGACGGCCCCCGACGGGATCGCGCACCAGCAGGAGTTCGAGGGCTTTCCTGCCGCCGCGGTCCAGCACGAGGCCGACCACCTGGACGGCGTTCTTTACGTGGAACGCATCGGGGACATGAAGACCTTCCAGTTCACGCGCGAATTCTCGCGGTTCCACGCGAGGACGGACGGCGTTCCCGAAGGCCATGAGGACGAGGGGTGATGATGTCGGCGGAAGCGGGGGTCAGCGGACCGAGGCCTTGATCGTGTACCCGGTCTTCGTGCCCTTGCCTGCGGTGATCCGCGCGAACACCTTCCCGATGCCGACGTCAGTGGTCAGTTTCAACTGGGGGCCGTCACCAGCGCGGTGCGTCGCCCGGGCCATGGGCTTGCCGAAGCGATCGAACAGTTCCACCGTGACGTTGGCCGAAGGGTCGTCGAAGACCAGTTCCAGCGTCAGGAAGCCCGTGTCTTCCAGGACCAGCACCTTCCAGTCCGTGGTATCGCCAGCGCCTTGATCGACGGAGTCCGTGACCCACTTGCCGTTTTCGAGGTACGTGGCGGTGTGGCGCTCGGCGTCCGGCCCCGAGGAGCGGTCCGGCGCGCAGGCGACCAGGAGGCCTGCCAGCAGGAAGGCCGCAAGCGCACCGATGCTTCGGAGCAACGTCTTCATCCGAGGTTTCCGATCGGTCGGGGCGACTGGATTTGAACCAGCGACTCCATGGTCCCGAACCATGTGCGCTACCAGGCTGCGCTACGCCCCGATTGTCAGGATCCGGCACCCGCCTTCCGGAGGGCCTCGATGGCCTGCCGGTAGTCGGGAGCCTTGAACACGGCCGCGCCCGCCACCACCTCGTCGGCGCCGGCGGCGGCAACGTCGGCCGCGTTCCCGACGGACACCCCACCGTCCACGAGGATGGCGACGTCCCGTCCAAAAGCCCGGAGATGATGCTTCAACACGGGTACCTTGTCAAGCGCTTCGGCAATGAGCGCCTGGCCGTAGAATCCCGGGTGCACCGTCATCACGACCACGAAGTCCACCAGGGGGAAGAACCTCAGCAGGCGATCGACGGGCGTTTCCGGGTTGATCGCGATGCCCGGCACCATGCGCAGCTCGCGGATCGCCCGCAGCGCGTCGGCCGCGCCCTGGGCCTCCGCGTGGACCGAGAGCCGGTTGGCGCCCGCATCGGCGAAGGCCTTCACGTAGCGGCCCGGCTCGGACAGCATCAGGTGGCAATCGAACGGAAGGGGACTGTGGGGGCGCAGGGCCTTCACCACGCCGGGGCCCACGGTCAGGTTGGGAACGAAGTGGCCGTCCATCACGTCGATGTGGACGAGGTCCGCGCCGGCGTCCGTGATGGCGCGGACCTCCCGACCCAGGTCGGACTGATCCCCGGCGATGATGGACGGGGCGATCTTCAGCGGCATGAAACCTCCCGACTCCGAACCCAGCGGAAGGGTGCCAGAGTTGAGGGTTCGCGACAACCCCGCGAGCGGTGACACCCCGCGAGCACATGCGTCCCTTCAGGGGAGGCGCACCACGAAGAGGGCTCCCACGCGGTCGATCGGTGGATGGCCCTTCAGCCAGGTGAAGGTGCCTGCCGGCAGCCAGCCGTGCTGGGTGTCCAGGTTGCCGAAGTAGGGGCGGCCGGCCACGAAGGTCGGCGAGACCACCGCGATCCCGTGGGTGTCCCGATCGAGGGGAACGGCCTGGATGCCGTAGACCGCCGGATCGACGCGCCCGAAATACGCGAGGGGCACCTCGGCCAGCCCCTTTTCGTCCAGCCAGTCCTTGAGGCGGATCAGATCCTGGCCGCATTCCAGGTTCGAATCGACCAGGTACCGGTGGCCCCCTTCGGGCCCGCCTGCGATCTCGTTGAAGAACTGGAGATACCGGGGGCCTACGGCGACCGTGCCTGCGACGTGCCAGAACAGCAGGGCGCCCACGAGGAATGCCGGTCCGAAGCGGCGCAGCCCCCGGGTGCCGCCGTCCATCGCGCGGTCGAACGCGGGAGCGGCAACGCCCGCAGCCGGGATGATCAGCAGCGGCACTGCGGCCATCACGTGGCGGACGCCGATCTGCAGGGCGCCGGTCAGCGCGGCTGCCAGGAACAGGGCGGCGACCGGGACGAACAGGCAGGCTTCCCCGGACTTCATGACCCTGCGGCGGAATACCAGCACGACGGATGCGATGGCGAGGAGCAGGAGCGGCAGGGAGGTCTTCAGGCCGAAGGCTGCGAGGTGGTAGTACCACCAGCCTTTCGCCGACAACTCGCCCGCCAGGAAGAAGGTGGGTTCGCCGGACGTGCCGGAGGAGCCGGACGTGGTCGTCAGGTCGAGGCCCCGGACCAGCGGCTCGGGAACGGGCAGCGGCAGGCCCGGAAGAAGCTGCGCAAGGCCCGCCAGGGGCCCTCCCGGGGTCAGCCGGGCCTCCGACAGGGGCGTGCCCGTGCCGACGAACCCGTAGCCCAGGTTCAAGGCCAGGATCGCCGTTCCCGCGGCGAGGGCGGCGAACCCGAGCCAGGCGGCGGGACGACGGTGGCGCACCGCTCCTGCCAGCAGCGCCAGCACGACCACCGGGATCAGCACGACGCAGGACAGTTTCATCAGGATGGCGACGCCCAGGCTGGTCCCGAGGGCCAGCGCGGCCCTGGGACCGGGTCGGTCCAGCATGCGCCAGGTGGCGAAGCATGTCAGCGTGAAGAACAGGGTCCCCAGGAGGTCCAGGGTCGCCAGGTGGCCCTGGCCCAGCAGCTCGGAGGAGAAGGCGAACAGGACCAGGGCCACGACGCCGGCGGTGCCGCCATAGAGCCTCGATGCCCAGGCGAACACCAGCACGCCCAATGCCAGGGCCGCGGCGATGACGACCAGGCGCGAGGCCAGGATCACGGACTGGTACCGATCGCGGTTCGCCTGCTGGAACGCCCACGCCTTGGACCCCGCGGGAACGCCGTGGATCGACGTGAACACGTCCGGCCACAGGACCAGGGGCAGGGCCAGGAGGGCCTTTCCCAGCGGAGGGTTCATCAGGTCCGGAGTCAGGTCGCCGGTATCCAGCAGGTGCACGCCGAACGGCACGTGGAAGTACTCGTCGATCGTGACGGAGTCATCGAGGGCCGCCGCCGTGGCCTGGAAGGCGAACGCGGCCAGCAGGAGCATCGGGATGGCCCGTGCGAGCGATGGCGAACGTGCTGGTTCGATCCCGTCCATCGCCTGTCCGGCCTGGCCGCCGGCAGGATAGCAGCAGGCGCCGACCGCTGACAAGGCACGGGGGCGCTCGCGAGGGGCACCCGGCGTGTGCCCGGCATGCACCCGGCGACTCCGCCTGCGCGCCCGGGCGGGGGCGTTGACCCGGGCGGGCCTTGTCGCTACCCTTCGGCCCGATGATCGAACTGATCGACGTCAGCAAATCCTACGGTTCGCGACGGTTGTTCGCAGGCGTCAACCTGCGCGTGGGCGATCGCGAGCGGGTCGGCCTGGTGGGCCCCAACGGCACCGGCAAGACCACGCTGTTCCGCATCCTGACCGGCGAGGTGTCGCCCGACAAGGGCCGCATCGAAGCCAAGAAGGGCATCCGCATCGGCTACCTTCCCCAGGAGGTCTATCCCAGCCGCGCCATGGACCTGGGGATCCGCGACTATTGCGTGCGCGAGTCCCGGGGCGTGGGCCCGCTGCTGGACGAGCGCGCCGCGCTGCTGGCGCACCTGGACGCGGGCCGCTCGGACGACGTCACGGTCCATCGCCTGGCCGCGGTCGAGGATGCCCTGCACCACCGGGAGGCCGACTCGCTGCCCAAGCAGGCCGAGTCCATGCTGTCGGGCCTGGGCTTCCCGAACGAGGACTTCGACAAGCCGCTGCGCACGATGTCGGGCGGCCTGCTGATGCGCGCGGAGCTGGCCCGGCTGCTGCTGGATCGCCCCGACCTGCTGCTGCTGGACGAGCCGACGAACCACCTGGACCTGGAAGGCCTGCTGTGGTTCGAGGAGTACCTGAAGGGCTTTCCCGGCGCCGTGGTGCTGGTGGCCCACGATCGCGAATTCCTGAACCGCACCGTGGACCGCGTGGTCGAGGTGTCGGTCCGCGGCGCGACCGACTACGGCGGCAACCCGAACCTGACCGTGTACGACCGCTACGTCACCGAGCGCGCCAAGGCCGTCGAGCTGGCCTGGAAGCGCTACGAGGAGCAGCAGGCCTACATCAAGGATCAGGAGGAGTTCATCGCCGCGAACAAGGTCCGCAAGGACCGGGCGGCGGTGGCGCAGTCCCGCATGCGCATGCTGGAAAAGCTGGAACGCCTGGAACCCCCCGAGGGCGTGCGACGCGTGCACTTCCAGTTCCCGCAGCCGCCGCGAAGCCCGGACCTCGTGGTCGGCCTGGACGGCGTGGCGAGGCGGTACGGCCCGAAGACGGTGTTTCAGGGCATGGACCTGCGCCTGCATCGCGGCGAGCACGTCGCGCTGGTGGGCGTCAACGGGGCGGGAAAGTCCACGCTGCTGCGGCTGGTCGCGGGCCTTGCGCAGCCGGACGAGGGCACCCGTCACCTCGCCGACGGGGTGGGGGTGGGGTATTTCGCCCAGGACCAGTACGAAATCCTGAAGGCCGATCGCACCGCGCAGCAGACGATGCTGGAGGTTGCGGACTACGGCACCGCGCCCCACGTCCGGTCGATCCTGGGCGCGTTCCTGTTCGGCACCGACGACTTCGACAAGAAGGTGGCCAGCCTGTCGGGCGGCGAAAAGGCCCGCCTGATGCTGTGCCGCATGCTGCTGCAGCCGTTCGGCCTGCTGGTGATGGACGAGCCGACCAACCACCTCGACATCGCGTCCCGGGAGATCCTCGAGGACGCCTTGAAGGGCCACCAGGGCACGATCCTGTTCACGTCGCACGACCGGCGGTTCATGGACAACGTGGCCGGCGCGATCCTCGAGATGCGCGACGGGTGCCTGACGCGGTACGAGGGGAACTACTCGTACTACGTGACCAAGGCGCGCCCCTCCGCGTCCCCGTCGCCGGGCTCCCCGAAGGACGATGGAGTGGCCCTGGCGCCGACCGTGCGCGATCTGGACCGGGACCGCAAGCGCGGGGAGGCCGAGCGCCGGAATCGCATGTACCGGATCCTGAAGCCTCTCAAGGACCGCGTGACCTCGTTCGAAGCCCGGATCGAACTGCTGGAAACCGAACTGCGGACGGTGGACGAGGCGCTGGTGTCGCCGGACCTGTACGCCGACGTGGAAAAGGCGCGGGTCACCGGGCAGAAGGCGAAGGATCTGCGGGCCGCCCTGGACGCGCTGTACGATGCCTGGACCGCGTCGGCCGAGGAGCTGTCGAAGGCCGAGCAGTCCGAGGAAGAGGACTGAGGAACTCGCGGTTTCGGGGTGATTACGTGCCCCTACCCGACCCCGTACCCGAGTTGGGCCCGGCCGGAGCGGGTACGGCCACGGGTACGGGGTCGGGTACGCTTACGCGAAGGGCCGTCGGTGCTCCCCCCTCCAAACGGAAACGGCCGGTGCGATCCCCTTCCCGGGAACCGCACCGGCCGTCCTTCGAACCGGTGACCTCGAACGCGACGAAACCGGGCGTCAGCCCTGCTTCTTTTCGTCCTTCGGCGCCTCGGCGATGGCGGCCTCGGTCGTGACCATGAGGCCGGCGATCGACGCCGCGTTGGTCAGGGCCAGGCGCGTGACCTTCGTCGGGTCCAGGATGCCCGCCTCGATCATGTCCTCGTACACGCCGGTCTGGGCGTTGTAGCCCACGTTGCCGGACGCTTCCAGGACCTTCTGGATCACCACGCCGCCGTCCACGCCGGCGTTGCGGGCGATCCAGTACAGCGGCTGCGTGATGGACTTCTTCAGGATCTCGACGCCGTAGTGGCGGTCGTCGTCGAACTTCAGCTCGTCCAGCACGTGCAGGCAGCGGATCAGGGCCACGCCGCCGCCGGGGACCACGCCTTCCTCGACCGCCGCACGGGTCGCGTGCAGGGCGTCCTCGACGCGGGCCTTCTTTTCCTTCATCTCGGTCTCGGTCTGGGCGCCGACCTTGATGACGGCCACGCCGCCGGCCAGCTTCGCCAGCCGCTCCTGCAGCTTTTCGCGGTCCCAGTCGGACGTGGTGTCCTCGATCTGGGTGCGCAGCTGGGAGATGCGGCCCTTGATGGCGTCCGTCGCGCCCAGGCCCTCGACGATCGTCGTGTTGTCCTTGTCGGCGATCACGCGCTTGGCGCGGCCGAGGTCCGACAGGGTCACGGTTTCCAGCTTCAGGCCCAGGTCCTCGGTGATGACCTTGCCGCCCGTCAGGACCGCGATGTCCTCGAGCATGGCCTTGCGGCGGTCGCCGAAGCCGGGCGCCTTGATGGCCATCACCTTCAGGATGCCCTTCAGCTTGTTCACGACCAGCGCGGCCAGGGCCTCGCCTTCCACGTCCTCGCTGATGATGACCAGCGGGCGCGCCTCGCGGGCGATGCGCTCCAGCAGCGGCAGCAGGTCGTGCAGCGCGCCGATCTTCTTTTCGTGGATCAGGATGACCGGGTCGTCCAGGACCGCTTCCATCTTTTCGGGGTTGGTGACGAAGTACGGGCTGACGTAGCCGCGGTCGAACTGCATGCCTTCGACCAGGTCCAGCGTCGTGTCGGTGGACTTCGCTTCTTCCACCGTGATGACGCCGTCCTTGCCGACCTTGTCCATCGCGTCGGCGATGATGTCGCCGATCTCGACGTCGTGGTTGGCGGAAATGGTGCCGACCTGCGCGATTTCCTTGCGGCCGCGCGTCGGGATGGACAGTTTCTTCAGTTCCTCGACCACCTTCTCGACGCCGGCGTCGATGCCGCGCTTGAGGTGCATCGGGTTGATGCCGGCCGTGACCAGCTTGAGGCCTTCCTGGTAGATGGCGCGGGCGAGGACGGTCGCCGTGGTGGTGCCGTCGCCGGCCTTGTCGGACGTCCGGGAGGCGACTTCCTTCACCATCTGGGCGCCCATGTTCTCGAACTTGTCCTCAAGCTCGATTTCCTTGGCCACGGTCACGCCGTCCTTGGTCACGACGGGGCTGCCCCAGGACTTTTCCAGGATCACGTTGCGACCCTTCGGCCCCAGGGTGGTCGTCACGGCGTCGGCCAGGACGTGCACGCCCTTCAGGATGCGCTGCCGGGCGTCCGACGAGAACACGAGTTCCTTCGCTGCCATCTTCCTCTCCTTCAGTTGTGTCCAGCACGAGCGCCCGGCAAAAACGGCCGGGCGGACTCCTCGATGACGTTCCCCGGTTGGGGAAGGCGCACCGCATGATAATCACGACCTGGGGGCGGTCAAGGGGCGGGCACCCGCAGAGAAGGGTTTCCCGGGCCCGGAGTGCGCAGGATTGCCGGTCGCCGGGGGGAACGGGGGGCCCCGGCCAACCGCTCCGCAGATGTTCGACATTGGCAGAGTTCCTTGACAACATTCTCAGGAACCGGTAAACCGGCGCCCCTATAGGGCCCAGACGGGCGACCCTTAACCCTGTCGAGGTAGACGGACGATGGTCGATCGGGAGAAGTTTGGCGAGCGGCACTCCTGCTTCGCTTGCGGCTGCAAATTCTACGACATGCACCGGTCACCGCCGCTGTGCCCGAAGTGCGGCGCTGACGTCAGCAAGCCGCCGAAGGTCATCGAGGAGGTCAAGGACCTTCCGCCGGCCGACATCGAGGAAGAAGAGGAAGAAATCCCCGAAGAACTGGACGAGAAGTCCATCGAGGTGGATACCGAGGAAGATCTGGGCGCCGGCGAGGAAGAAGCCGACGACTGACCGTGCCCGCCGTGGGCCGGCCGAGGGCCGGGTCCCGCGGAGGACGCGCCGGGCCCGGAGGGTGCCATGGCCGGGATGCGCGGCCTGGAACTGGCCTTCGTCGCGTGTTTCCGCGCCTTTGAAACCCGCCACGTTCCTTCCTGGCACGTCGCCCCGACGTCCCGCCCCTTTCCGAAATCGACTTTGGTGGTGAGCGAGGTGGAATGACATGATGGACGGCATCGGCATCATCGGCGGCTCGGGCCTGTACCTGCTGGACGGGTTCGAGGACGTCCGGGAAGTGACCGTCGAGACTCCCTTCGGCCCCACATCGGACGTCATCCTGGTCGGGCGCCTGGGCGGTCGCGACCTGGCGTTCCTGCCGCGCCACGGCCGGGGCCACCGGTACCTCCCCACCGAGGTCCCCTACCGCGCCAACGTGTGGGCCCTGAAGTCGCTGGGCGTTTCGCGGATCTTTTCCGTCAGCGCCGTCGGCAGCATGAAGCAGGAAATCACGCTGGGCACGCCGGTGCTGGTGGACCAGTTCATCGACCGCACCGTGGCGCGCCCGTCCACCTTCTTCGGCAACGGCATCGTGGGCCACGTGTCCATGGCCGATCCGACCTGCCCGGCGCTGCGGGGGTTGCTGGCGCAGGTTGCGACCGAGGCTGGCGTCGAGGTGATCCAGGGCGGCACCTACGTCTGCATCGAAGGGCCGCAGTTTTCGTCCCGGGCCGAATCGTTCATGTATCGGCAGACAGGCGTGGACGTGATCGGCATGACCAACGCCACCGAAGCCAAACTGGCCCGGGAGGCCGAGATCTGTTACGCCACCCTCGCGATCCCGACGGACTACGACTGCTGGCACGAGTCCGAGGAGGCCGTGTCGGTCGAAGCGGTGATCGCCCGCCTGTCCCTGGGGATCGGCCGGGCCCGGTCGTTGATCCTGGCCGCCATCGCCCGCCTCGACGAGGCGGGTCCCTGCCGGTGCCACGAGGCGCTCGCCGGCGCGGTGATGACCGACCCGGCCCGCATCCCGGCCGAGGCGAAGGTGCGCCTTGCCCCGATCCTGGGCCATCGCCTGCCGTGACCCGTGTCCCGGTCGTCACCTGGAGGGAGCCATGAGCCTGTTGTGCGTCGGTTCGGTCGCCTATGACGTCATCGAGCTTCCCGGCCGGCTTCCGGTCGAGGTCCTGGGCGGGTCAGCCACCTGGTTCACCACCGCGGCGGGCTTCTTCACGCGCCCGCAGTTGGTGGGCGTGGTGGGCGAGGACTTCCGCGACGACGATTTCGAGTTCCTGCGCAGCCGGGGCGTGGACGTGGCGGGCCTGGAGCGCAAGCCCGGCAGCACCTTCCGGTGGCACGGCCGCTACCACGAGAACCTCATCAGCCGCGATTCGCTGAAGACCGAGCTGGGCGTCTTCGCGGAATTCTCGCCGGTGATCCCGCAGGAGTGGCGTGGCCCGGACATCCTGTTCCTGGGCAACATCCACCCGTCGCTGCAGGCGCTGGTGCTGGCCCAGTGCCGGGACGCCGGGTTCGTCGCGCTGGACACCATCGAGTGCTGGATCGAGTCCGCGCGGGCCGACCTGGTCCGGCTGCTCCCGCGGGTGGACCTCCTGTTCCTGAACGACGACGAGGTGCGGCAACTGACCGGCCAGCACCACCTGCCGACGGCCGCCCGGGCGATCCTGGCCATGGGTGCTGGTGCCCTGGTGCTGAAGCGGGGCGAGCACGGCGCGACCCTGTGGACCCCGGCGGGCGTGTCGCTGGTCCCGGCCTGGCCCGTGGACGCCATGGAGGACCCGACCGGCGCGGGCGACTGTTTTGCCGGCGGCACGCTGGGGTACCTGGACCTGGTCCACGACACGTCGGCCGCCTCGCTGCGTCGCGCGCTGGCGGTCGGGACCGTCACGGCGTCCTTCTGCGTCGAGGGCTTCGGGCCCCGGTCGCTGGGGAAGGTGCGGCCCTCGCAGGTCCGCGATCGACTTCGCTCGTGGCTGGACGCCGTCCAGGTGGATGGCGCGAAGGTGCTCGCCGACCTCGATATCGGGTAGGATCCCACCCATGAGGAAGCCGACCGAATTCCTGCTTCGTCAGTTGTACCGCGCCGGTTCGCACAACCGGCCGTCCCGGGCGATGGGCCTCCTGGCCGACGCGCACCTGCCGCGGCCCGTCCTCGAACGGATGATCCGGTCCTACGTTCGCACCTTCAAGATCGACCTGTCCGAGGCGGTCCGGCCGCCGGAAGGCTGGACCACCTTCGACGCGTTCTTCACCCGGGCCCTCGTCGCGGGCGCCCGTCCCCTGGACCCGTCGCCGGACGTGCTGATAGCGCCGTGCGACGGCCGCGTCCAGTCCAGCGGCATGATCGAGCGAGGCACCCTGCTGCAGGCCAAGGGGCGGCCGTATCCCCTGGGCGACCTGCTGTGCGATCCGGACGCCGGGGCGAAGTTCGAGGGAGGCCGGTACGTCACGTTGTACCTCAGCCCGCGGGACTACCACCGCGTCCACGTGCCCGTGGACGGCGTCGTGACCGGGTTCAGCCACGTTCGGGGATCGCTATACACGGTCGCGCCCCGGGCGGCCGGCGTGGTGGACGGACTGTTCGCCCGCAACGAACGCATGTGCACCCGGCTTCGCGGCGAGCGTGGCGACCTGTTCCTGGTGATGGTCGGCGCGACCGGGGTCGGCCGCATCTCGGTGTCGTATTGTGACGCCCGGACCAACGTGGGTCGCGATTTCGGGTGCGACGTCCTCGATCCGCCGCTCCCCTGCAGGCGGGGCGACGAACTGGGGCGCTTCCACCTGGGTTCCACCGTGATCCTCGTCCTTTCGCCGGGCCCCTGGATCGACCTCGTTCCGCCCCAGGGCCAGCCCGTGCGCATGGGCCAGCCGCTCTACCGGGCGGGATAGTCCCTTCGCCGGGTCATCGCCATCGGGAAATCTTCGGGGTGCGAGGTCTTCGGGAGCGGGGCGCTATTTCTTCGCGGGCGCCGCCTTGGCGTCGGTGGCGGGCGCAACGGCCGCGGGCGGCGGGGCGGGCGGGTTCAGGACCAGCAGCCCGTCCATGTTGATCATGCGGCCGTCCGGCGACCACATCGCCACCTTGCCGTTCAGCGTTTGGAGCGACCTGGGCATCAGCGTGGACAGATCCTGGGTGTGATCCGACCCCACGACCACCAACCGGCGCTTCGCGGCGGCAAGGTCGTCCACCAGCGTGACGCTGGGCACCAGCGAGCAGGGCTGGTCGGGCTTGCAGAGGTCGGCCTGCAGCACGTAGCCGCGCACCGTGAGATCCTGGTTGGCCAGATCGTGGGCCTTCCGGAGGATGCCTTCGACCGACCACACGCCATCCGGGAACTTCTCGGCCACGTTCTTGACGGCGAGGTTCGGTCGGGCGGGCAGCGTGGCCTGCTCCTGGGAGCGGCCCTCGTGCGCACCGGAGTCCTTCGCCCGGGAGCACGCCCCGGCAGCCAGAACCGTCGTGAGCGCACCCACCAACAGCAACGTCCTCATGGTCCCTCCCGTTTCATGGGCCCGATGCGACTCCGTCTGCGGCGACAGATTGCCGGGCAATCCGTTCGCCTCCGCCTGCGCGCCCGGGCAGATTCTTCGTTCCTTGCAGCCGTCCTTGGACGACGCTACCAGCGATTCCGGCAGCGGTCAATCCCGGGGCTTGGGGGGTGCGCCCGGTGGGAAGATCTTCCAAATGCAGCCGGAAGATGCTAAATAACGACGCATTTTACAGCGGGGGAGGCCCGCGTTCACCAAGGGGCGTGAATGGTCTTCGACTGGCTCTACGGCTTGTTCAGCAACGATCTCGCGATCGACCTGGGGACCGCCACGACCCTCGTGTACGTCCGCGGGAAGGGGATCGTCTCGTGCGAGCCGTCGGTGGTCGCGGTGTTCAAGGATCACAGGAATGCCCGTCGCGTCCTCGCCGTCGGCCGCGAGGCCAAGGAGATGCTCGGGCGCACGCCCGGCGGGATCGAGGCGATCCGGCCGATGAAGGACGGCGTCATCGCCGACTTCGAGGTCACCGAGGCGATGCTCCGGTATTTCATCACCCGGGCCCACAACCGCCGCACGCTGGTCCGCCCCCGCATCGTCATCTGTGTACCCCACGGCATCACCGAAGTGGAACGTCGCGCGGTCCGCGAATCGGCGGAATCCGCCGGCGCCCGCGAGGTCTACCTGATGGAGGAGCCGATGGCCGCGGCGATCGGCGCCGGCCTCCCCATCACGGAACCGTGTGGCAACATGATCGTGGACATCGGCGGCGGCACCACCGAGGTCGCCGTGATTTCGCTGTCGGGCGTCGTCTACAGCCGGTCGGTCAAGGTCGGCGGCGACAAGATGGACGACGCCATCCGGGAACACCTGAAGCGCAAGTACAGCCTGCTCGTGGGGGATCGGACCGCCGAGCAGGTGAAGATCGAGATCGGCAACGCCTGGCCGCTGGCCGAGGTCCTGACCATGCAGGTCAAGGGCCGCGACATCGTCGCCGGCATTCCCAAGACGGTCACGGTGAATTCCGACGAGATCCGCGAGGCCCTGTTCGATCCGCTGTCGGCCATCGCCTCGGCGGTGCGGCTGGCCCTCGAAGGCACGCCTCCCGAACTGTCGGCCGACATCGTCGACAAGGGCATCATGCTGGCCGGCGGCGGGGCCCTGCTGAAGAACATCGACGTCCTGATCCGTGAGGAAACGGGCCTGCCGGTGATGATCGCCGAGGACCCGGTGGCCTCGGTCGTGCTGGGCGCCGGTCGCGTCCTGGACGACATCGCGTTGCTGCGCAGCAGCACGATTCGAAACTGACCTACCCGACCCCGCCTCGCAGCGGGCGGGCCCCCGGGGGCCGACGATGATGGACTGGCTCGCCCGGCATCGCTTCCCCGCAGTCGTCATCACCCTCCTGATCCTCCCGTTGGGCCTCATGTACGTTTCGGGTCGTCGGGACTCCTCGACCACGCTTCCCGAGCGCGTGGCGATGAGCGTCGCCGGCTGGCTGCAGGGCGTGGTCGGCGGGGCGCTGGGCGGGGTCTCGGGGGCGGCCACAGACTACGTCGCGCTGGTGGGGCTGCACGAGGAAAACGTGCGCCTGAGGGCGGAAAACGAGCGCCTGATGGCCGAGGCCCTGGAAGCCAAGCGGCTGGCGGTGGAAAACCAGGGTCTGCGGCGCCTGATGGAAATGCGGCAGTCCCGGCGCGACCTCGACCTCGTGCCGGCAACGGTCGTCGCCCGCGAGCTGACGCCCTTCTTCCGGGTGGGCCGCCTGTCGGTGGAAAGCGACGGGGCACCGCCCCAGGCGGACCAGGCGGTCGTGACGCTCGCGGGCCTGGTCGGTCGGGTCGTTCGCGCGACCGGGGCCACGGCGGACGTGATGCTGCTGGGCGACACGCGCAGCCGCGTGGCCTGCGAAGTGCTGGGCCGCGGCGTGCTTGGGATGATGGTGGGCAGCGGCAATCCCGACGCCTACCTGGCGCGCTTCCAGGTGTCGCAGACGGAACCGCTCCTCGAAAAGGGGGCCGTCATCGTCACCTCGGGCCACGACCGGGTGTTCCCGCGCGGCATCGAGGTCGGCTACGTGCCGCGCCCCGAGGAGCGCCGGCAGGCGGGCCCGTTCGTGGAATATGATGTGGTCCTGGCCGTGAACCCTGCGTCGCTGCAGGATGTCCTGGTGGTCCGTGGAATGGCCTCGCCCATGCGCCCGTCGGGGAACCCTTAGGAGGACGTCGTGCGGTCGGCCCTGCTCCTCGTCGTGCTGGCCCTGCTGATGGCGCTCCAGTCGCCGATCTTCGGCCTCCTGGGGGTTCGCGCATCGCTGCTGGACCTGCCCCTCATCGCGACGCTGTACCTCGCCGGCACCTCGAGGGCCCTGCGGGGATTCGTGGCGTCCGCCATCGTGGGGCTCGTGGCCGACGCGTTCACGCCGGGCGGGCTGCTGGGCATGAACACCGAAATCCACGGCATCCTGTTCCTGCTGGCGCTGGGCCTCGCCGCGCGCTTCCCGCTGACCCGGCCGGTGCCCCTGGTGCTGGTCACGGCCGTGTCGTCGTCCCTCAAGACGCTGCTGTTCTACCTGTTCTCGATCCTGTTCGACCGTGCCTTCGAGCCCCGGGTGGAGGTCCTCCTGTGGGGCCTTCCCACCTGCCTCGTCACCGCGGTGCTGGCCCCGCTGCTGTTCCTGCCCTTCGCGGGCATCGACCGCCTGGTGCAGGGCCGCCGGCCCAGCGAAACGATGCTTCGATAGCCCCCGGCCTCCCCGGCTCCCGAATCCGCCCCGCCATATGATAGAGTCCAACCCCCGGCCGGGTGCCCCGGGCGGATGTCGCGGGGAGCGGCGCGTTGATTGGCGGCCACGACGGCTTCATCGAGTATCGGACCCACTTCCGCTGGGCGGTCCTGCTGGTCCTGCTGGCGTTCTCCGTGCTGGCCCTGCGCCTGTTCCAGGTGCAGATCATCGACGGCAAGAAGTACGAAACGCTGGCGATGGTCAGCCACGTGGTGCGCAACCGGATCCAGCCGGCCCGCGGCAGCATCCTGGACCGCGAGGGCAACGTGCTGGCCACCGACGTGGAAGTGGCGGACCTCGCCCTCGTCCCGCACTACGTCCGGGACCCCGCCACGGAAATCGCCCGGCTGAAGGATCTGGGCGTCTTCACGGCGGACGAGGCGGCCAAGGTGACCGACATGGTCACGCAGTCGAAGACCGACAAGAAGAAGCGCTTCCACCGCCTGACGGCCAAGAGGAACCTCGTGGGGAGCCGATGTCCCGACGACCTGACGGTGATGAACTTCGACGCCTCCACCGGCCGGCTCGTATGCCCGAAGTGCGGCGGGACCCAGATGGACCAGCGGGCCGTGATCCAGGCGCACCTCCACGAACTGCCCGGATTCTCGCTGCAATCCCGGATGGTGCGCTGGTATCCGGCCCGGGGCCTCACCTCGCACGCCGTCGGTTTCGTCAACGAGGTTTCCGCGGCGGAGGTCGAGCGGTCCGAGGGCCGCCTGCGGCCGGGGGACGTCGTGGGTCGATCCGGCATCGAGCGTGCGCTCGACGACACCCTGCGCGGCGCGCCGGGAGAGGACGTTTTCGTCCGCAGCGCCGGTGGGCGTCGTGTCGAGCCCCGGGACCTGCCCGAACCCTTCCGTGACCTGACATCGACCCCTCCGGTCGCCGGCAAGGACGTGACCCTCACGATCGACATGAACCTCCAGCAGGCCGCTGCCACAGCCCTTGCGCGCTACCGGTCCGGTGCGGTCGTGGCTCTCGACGTGGATACCGGCGAGGTGCTGGCGATGGTCAGCCAGCCTACCTTCGAGGCCGGTCGCCGGATCGTCCCCGGCGCCGGGACGCCCGCGAAGCCTCCGGCATCCGTCCGCGCCGAGTCGTCCGTGGACTCGAAGGCCTACGCGCCCATGATGAACAAGGCCGTCGAAGCCTACCCGCCGGGATCGACCTTCAAGATCGTCACCACCATCGCGGCCCTGGTGGAGGGCATGGCGGCCGAGGACCTGGAAATGACCTGTCCCGGGTTCTACCTGTTTCGCGGCCACAAGTTCCGGTGCTTCAAGCGATACGGCCACGGCAAGATCGCGCTGGTGGACGCCATCTCCAAGTCCTGCGACACGTACTTCTACATCCTGGGCGAACAGCTGGGCATCGACACGCTGGCCCACTGGGCACGGGACGTATTCGGCCTGGGCGAATCGACCGGGATCGAGATTTCCGAACGCGTCGGCCTGGTCCCGACCGAGCGGTGGTACATGCGCCATCGCCACCAGTACCAGCCCGGGTTCGCCCTGAACACCGCCGTGGGCCAGGGCGACGTGAGGGTCACGCCGCTCGCGATGGCGAGGGCCTACGCCGCGGTGGTCAACGGGGGGCGCCTGATGCGGCCCCACCTGGTGCGATCCATCCACGACGCGGTCTCCGGCTCCGTCACTTCCGTGGCGCCCGAGGTCCAGCGCCTGATCGACGTGCCGGACGACTTCCTGGACCTGGCGATGCGGGGCATGTACGGCGCGGTGAACACCGAGGACGGCACGGCCTCGTCGGCCGCGTTGCCCGAACTGCCTTTCGCCGGCAAGACCGGGACCGCGCAAGCCCGCGAGCGCCGGCCGGGCGTGGGCGCCGACATGGCCGCATGGCTGCAGCAGGACCACGCCTGGTTCGTCGGGTACGGGCCCGCGAAGCGCCCGAGGGTGGCGGTGGCGGCGTTCGTGGAGCACGGCGGGTTCGGCGGCGCCGAGGCGGCGCCGGTGGCCCGGAAGGTCTTCGAGGCGTACTATGCCGCCCACGCGGACGAGTTCGCCGACCTGTGGCAGGGGTTCGAGGAGGACTTCCTCGAAGTCGTGAGGTAGCCGTGATCGGCCGGGACACCCACCCCTTCAGCCGCGCCGTGTGGTCCACGTCGGTGGCCCTCGTCGTGATCGTCATCCTGGGGCTCATCAACCTCAGCAACGCCGCGTCCTACACCGGCGAGTCCTTCCACCAGACCCAGGTGATCTGGGTCGTGCTGGGCCTCCTGATCGCGGCGGCCGTCGCGGCCATCGACATGCGCTTCTTCGAGCAGCTTTCGCCCATCTTCTACGGCGGGGCGGTCCTCCTGCTGATCCTGGTCCTGATCTTCGGCAGGGACATCAACTTCTCGCGACGTTGGTTCTCGCTGGGCGACGTGTCGATCCAGCCCTCCGAGTTCGCGAAGCCGGCGGTCGTGCTGATGCTGGCCCGCTTCTTCCACGGCGAGCGCAACCCGGAAAGCTACACCCTGAGGATGCTGCTGCCGGCGCTGGGGTACGTGGCGGCGCCGGCTGCGCTGATCATGATGCAGCCCGACCTCGGCACGTCCCTCGTGGTCATCGCGGTCGGCTTCTCCGTGATGTTCTTCGAGGGCATCCGGCTGCGGTCGTTCCTGGCGCTGCTGGGCATCATCCTGCTGCTTGTGCCGCTCGCCTGGGAACTGGACATCATCCAGCCCTACCAGAAGGAGCGCGTCCGCACGTGGCTGACCATGTCGGGCGCTCGGCCCGAGGCCCGGGAGGACGCCGACACCCGCATGCAGCCCGAGCAGGCCCTGTGGGCCGTGGGCAGCGGCGGGGCGCTGGGGCGCGGGGGCCAGCAGGCCGTCCAGTCGCGCCTGCGCTACCTGCCCGAGATGCACAACGACTACATCCTGGCGTCGTTCGCCGAGGAGCGGGGATTCGTCGGGTGCCTGGCCCTCCTGGCGGTGTACCTGGCCCTCATCTACTCGATGCTGGTGCTGGCCATCCGTGCCCGCGAACGGTTCGCGGTGCTGGTCAGCGTGGGGGCCACCGCGATCGTCTTCTGGCAGGTGGTGTTCAATGTGGGGATGGTGCTGGGAATCTTCCCCGTCGTGGGCCTGACCTTGCCCTTCCTGTCCTACGGCGGGTCGTCGATGATTTCGGGGATGATCGCGGTGGGCCTGACGCTGAATGCGGGCATCCACAGAGGCCAGGTCTGAAGCCTGACGGACCCGTCACCCGCCCAGCAGCACGTCGATCAACCCGACGATCGTCGGATCGATCCAGTCCCGCGAATTGACGAACTTCGCCTCGACCCGGCCGCCGCGGACCAGGTAGGACTCGGGGATCTTTTCCGTGCCGAACGCGGTCTTGAGGTCCCGCCCCGCCTTGACCGTCGGGTCGCGGACGATCACGAAGTTCGGCGGCACCTGGACCGACGCGTTGCGTGCGAAGAAGTCGTCGATCGCCTGCCACGAGTCGTCGTACGACACGGCCACGACCACCAGGTCCTTCGGGTCCTTCGAGCGGGCCAGAGCCAGCAGGCTCGGCAATTCCTCGATGCACGGAGGGCAGTAGGTGCCCCAGAAGTTCACGAACACCAGTCGCGCGTCGAAGGACGCCAGCGTCACGGGAACGATCTTTCCGTCGCGCCTGGCCTCCAGGGCGTAGGAGGCCTGGCCCGGCGTCAGGGGCAGGGACATCGCCTCGCCTTTCGACCGCCTCAGCAGGAGGTCCAGCGTCGTCCGTCCCGAGGACCCGGCCGACAGCATTCCCGCCAGCAGCACCGCGAACACCGCCGCGCCGATCGCCGGTGTGAACCACCGGGTCGCCACGTCCGATCCCTTGCGTCCGCTCGTCGTCATCGCCTCTCGCCTAGTTCTTCAGGAAGGACAGCACACCCACCAGCATGTTCGCCAGCGCGGCGTTCAGGGAAGTTTCCGTCGCCGGCTGGTAGGCGGAAGGATCCCGGTTCCCGTCCGTTCCTTCAAGATCCACCGACGCAAGTCCGTGAAGAGTCGGGTCAGGGAACGCCAGAACCGGGAAGCCGGACGCCGTCCCATCGGCCTGCGTCGCGTACGACGTGCCCACGAAATGGGGCCCGTCGGTCAGCGCGACGCCCTTCGTGCACAGCATCCGGAGGGAGCCGTTCGGGAACCCATCGACCCCCAGGTCCTCCGGGCACTCCCATTCCGCCAGCAGCACGTTGTCCATCCCGGACCTGTCTTCGGTGTACGCCGGCATCCAGGCCCGCAGCCCCACGCCGGCCTGGAAGAAGGTGCCCCAATCGAAGGCCATCAGGTTGGGCAGCAGCCCCTTCAGCACGCCCAGCAGATCGTCCACTTCCAGCGCGTTGAGGTCCAGCCCGCCCGGAACCTTGATGCCCACGACGTCCAGCAGGCCCACGCGCACGAAGCCCCCGAGCACGGCTGCCAGCACGGGCAGAACGGCCCCGTGCAGCGTCACCCGGTCGCCCGGCGTCTGGATCGAGCGGCTGGCGTCCCGGAAGGCCTGCATCGTCGTGTCGCTGAGGATCAGGTACCAGGGTTCCTCGGTCGTCGTCTTGCCGTCCGACGACTTCCTCACCACGGACCGCACGTTCAGCACGGTGGCGCCGGCCTGGTCCTCCACGAAAGACACCTGCCCGGTTCCCGCGCCGTGAAGCCGGGCCTGTACGATCGCCTGGTCCAGCAGGGGCCCGACGTCGGAAAACCGCTTGCGGGCATCCGCGAACAGCATCGTCCCGTCCGTCGGGTGCAGGGTCAGGAATCGGCTGTCCTCCGCAAGCAGGTATGCCGCGAATCGCGAGATCGTCGGGAAGTTCACGGTGACGCTGCCGCCGCCTCGGACCAGGGCCACGATGGACAGCACGTCGGTGTCGAAGTCCTGGCCGGCCAGCACGTCGAAGATGCCGGTGATCAGGCTGCCGACGGCCCGCATGAGCAGGACGTCGCCCTGATCGAAGGTCCCGCGGAAGATCAGTGACGGCTTGACTCCCAGGTACACGGGCACGGCGTTGACCTGGAATTCGATATCGCGGTCCCCCAGCGCTTCCAGGTGCCCCAGGGCCAGGTCGAAATGGCTCCGCAGCGACATGAGGATCACGTGGATCTTCACGGCCAGGATCTCGTTCTGGTTGGCGTCCTGCCCGTCGGCGAGCGGCAGGACCGTCGGAACGTTGGGGCCGGTCCCCTGGCCGCTCAGCACCGTCAGCGCGGACACGAACTGCTCGCTGCCGAAGATCATCTGGGACAGGGCCGCGCCGAACAGCGCCTCCGTGTCGTCCGGGCATGCCGCGAGAGCCTCGTCGAAGGCGTTGTTGGCGAATCCCGGTTCGGCCTTCTCCAGCCAGTCCCGGCCCTTCGCGATGGATTCCGCGGCGTCACAAGGGACGGGGACGTCCCCGGTTTCGCCGATCCCGTCCCCGGTGATGTCCAGGGGCAGGTCCGCCGGCACGTCGGGTCGCAGGACGTCGATGTCCGCGTCGTCCACCGGGATGTCCGGCGCGCCGTCCGACGGCACGTCCACGGTCGCGTCGGGCCCGCCCGGCCCGCCGCCGCCTCCGCATCCGAGTGCCAGCACGAACGCCGCGGCCGCGATACCGATGCAGGAGATCCGGGTCGTCTGTCGCATGGCGTCCTCCTATCGGTCGATGCCGCGGGCATACGGGGGCGGCTCGACATCGCCCCGCATCGCGTGCCACAGGATGTTCCCGAGGCCCTCGCAGCCGTCCACGTCGCCGCCGCAAGCGGCCGATTCGGCCGCCATGACGGCGGTCGCGCCGTTGATCGCGTCGGGCACGTCCACCGGGACCGATTCGTAGGGCGTGTAGTCCGGCGTTTCGACATCGCCATCGACCCAGATGTCGGTCATCGGGACCGCGTAGGCGTCGTTCTTCCCCATGGCCTTCAGGCCCAGGATCATTTCGATGGTCCTGAAGACGCTGGGGATGTCGTAGTGGACCGACGTGATGTGGTTGCGCCGGACCCACGGCGACACGACCGTGCACAGCGACCGGTGCGCTTCCACGTGGTCGCCGGACCCCTGGGGATCGTCCTCGATGATGAAGACCGCCGTGTCGGGCCAGTGCACCGACTTCGAGAGCCACTCGACCAGCATCGCGGTTCCCCGGTCGTTGTCGGCCACCATCGTCTGCGGCGTGGGGAACTTGGCCTTGGTGCCGTAGGTGTGGTCGTTCGGCAACCCGATGAAGATGAACGACGGGAAGATGTCCAGCTCCCACTCGCGTATGACCTCGGCCGCCTTGTCCACGTCCCAGACGCCCTGTGTCCAGAACGGGTACTTTTCGTCGTAGAAGTCGCGGTACTTGTCCAGCATGTCCAGCCCGAACGACGGGAACTCGCCGTAGTTCCGGAAGGACACGCCGCTGGCGAAGCACAGGTCGAAGATCATCGGCGTCGGCCCGCCGGGCACCAGCGCGGGATCCACGCCCGGGATGGGCAACTGGTCCCGGTATTCCTTTTCCATGAAGTCGTTGCACTGGGCCTGCGTCGTCCATTCGTGCCCCTGCAGGGACACTTCGGCGTTCGCGTAGTAGTTGTCCATGGTCGTGAACTCGCGCGAAATCTTGTGGAAGTTCGGCGTGTTGTGCTCGGGGAACACCACCAGCGCCGGATCCCCGTCCCCGATGGGGGTCCCCTGCGCGTCCTTCAGGTCTCCCAGGATCATGTCGTAGGTCTTGTTCTCGCGGACGATCAGGACCACGTGCTTGATGGGCGACGTGCCGGGCCCCGACAGCACGGGGACCTTTTCGGGCCGGCAGTCGCCGGTGAAGTAGGCCGACGTGCGCTGGTTGTTCGCGGCCACCTGCGTGGTCCATCCCGCCAGGGTCGCCGCGTCGGGCCAGGGGAGCGTCGCCATGAATCCCGGGATCGAGTGCAGTTGGAGGGGATCCGGGTTTCCCATTCCCTTGCTGGAAATCAGGTACAGGCCCTTCGCATCGGCCCGGACCTCGGTCGGGTACCAGCCCGTCGGGATCGAACCCAGGGTGGTGCCCGTCGCCGTGCCCACGACGTCCACGCGGTTCATTCCCGCAGCCGTCACGTAGAGTTTCGTTCCGTCCGGCGAAAGGGCCAGCCCGTTGACGTTGCCGTGCCGCAGGCCGGCGGGGTCCCCGGTGAGGTCGAACGTGGTCGTCAGGGCCCGGCTCGCCGTGTCGATGACGTCCACGCGGTCGTCGTCCGAGCAGGCGACGTACAGCCGGGAGCCGTCCGGCGACAGCGCCATGGCCTCCGGCCCCTTGCCCACCGCGATCCTCGCCTGGACCTCGCCGGAAGCGATGTCGATGGCAGTGACGGTGCCGGCCGCCAGGTTGCTGGACCACAGGGTCGCCCCGTCGCGCGAAACCTCAAGGTCGTACGGGTAGGCGCCCCCGGCGGGGTGGGTCGCGGTCAAGGTGTGCGTCGCCACGTCGATCACGTAGATGTTGCTGTTGGTTGCGGCAACGGCATACACCGTCGCGCCGTCCGGGGACACCGTCAGGTCGGCGATGTAGCCGCTGACGCCCACCGACGTGCCGGGCTGGGCCAGCGTGCCGTCGGGCTGGATGTCGAAGAACCACACCACGCCTGCGCTGCCGCCGCTGACGGCCAGCACGGCCCCGCCCATGGCCAGGACCACGCCGCGGAACGTCGAACCCAGCGGGATGGTCTGCAGAAGGGCCGCCGCGGGCGCTGCGGACGGCCCGGTCCCCGGGGCTGCGGCCGTCAGGTCCATCACCATCAGCGCGCGCCCGAAATCGTCGTTGTGGGTCACGTAGGCCCGTGTCCCGTCGGCGTTCACGGCAAGGCCCAGCGGGAAGTTGCCCGTCGTGAACCGGGTCCCTGCAGGCGTGATGGCGCGTCCGTTCGCCAGCACCGCCGAATTCCCGGAAGGGTCCAGCCCGGCCTTGCGGAGGGCTTCGGCCGACAGGTCATCCGGCGCGCAGGCCAGGGACGTTTTCGTGGAATCTGGAGGGATGGCCGGCCCTTCGGCGGGCGCGGCCCCCTGGCAGTGCGTCCCGGCAATTCCGGCCGCGAGAAGGGCGACGTACCGCCAGCGGTTCGATCGCGGGGTCCCCGAGTGCGCCATTTCGTCCTCCCTGATGAACAGGCCGGCCCCACGTAGGTGCGATCATCGGGCGTGGTGACCGCGAGATTCGCGGAAGCATAGCACGCGCACGCGACCGCCCGCTCGATCAATTTCCGATGAAACCGTGCGAATTCTCTTGCTTGCAACGACCGAATCGATGACAATCGCTGCCAACTTGACCGGGCAATGGCCCGGTGGAGGAGACCGGATGGAGCGCCGGGGACGCGTGCTGGTGGCGAAGGTCGGGCTGGACGGACACGATCGCGGGGCCGAGGTCGTTGCGCGCGGTCTCCGGGATGGCGGGTTCGAGGTCGTATACACCGGCCTTCACCAGACGCCGGCCATGGTTGCGGCAGCCGCGGTCCAGGAGGACGTGGACGTCGTCGGCCTCTCGATCCTTTCCGGGGCGCACGGCATCCTCGTTCCGGCGGTCCTCCGGGCGCTCCAGGCACTCGGTGCCGATGACGTATCCGTGGTCGTCGGCGGAATCATTCCCGATCACGACCACTCCCGGCTGCTGTCCCTCGGGGTCGCGGCCGTGTTCACGCCAGGTACCCCCCTTCCCGAAATCCTCGATTCCCTGGGCGAAATCTGTGCCCGTCGCGCCTGCCTGGACGCCGATCAGGCGGCCGTTTGATCGCGGCCCGCCCGGGCGTGCGCTAAACTTGTCTTCCTTCGATGTCGATGGGCCCTTCCTCAGTGGAGGCACGCTTGTCTGACCTCTTTCCAATGCTCGTCGGCGGCGGCGCCCTGGTCAACGTGATTCTCCTGGCAGTGGTGCTGCAGCGCGACCCCACTTCGCGGGTTTCCCTTCGATACGCATTCTATTCCGGCGCGCTGATCGTCTGGGGGCTGGCCTGGGTCATGGAACTGTCCACCGGCGACAAGGATGTCGCCGCGACGTATCGCGGCCTCGCCTCGGTGGCGTACTGCTTCTCCCCGGCGCTCTACCTCGGGCTGGTCCAATCCTTCACGGGACGCATGGGGAGGACGTCCAGCCTGATCGAGCGGATCGCCGTGTACTCGGTCGGCGCAACGCTGCTGGCCATCTCGCTGATCCAGGGCCCGCTGGTCGTCGAACCCATCCCTGCCGAACTGTCGCTGCGCGCGGACAAGTTGCTGCCCTTGCAGAACGTGTACGGCTTCGTGATGCCGATCGTCTTCCTGCTGGCGTTCCGTCACCTGGCCGTGGCGGCCCGCGAAGTCCCGGGCCAACGAGACCGCGGAGGATTCGCGACCGGCGAGTCCCGGACCATCGACCTGCGCGCTGCGACCCTGTTCCTGCTGGGCGCGATGCTGCCGATCGCTGCGATGGAGTTCCTCAAGGCCTTCGCGCCGGACTCGGTGAAGGATTTCCAGGGCCTCGGGTTCGTGTCGGCCGCGTTCAACGCCGCCCTGGCCGGCGTGGCCGTCCTCAGCGGCGGTGTCCTGCCCCTGGCCATCGCCCGTGCGGCCGGCGCGGTCGGGGATTCGGTGGGCGAAGCGATGTTGGTGGCCGATCGGTCGCTGGCCATCGTGTATCGGAACACTCTCGCCAGGCGCCTCCTGGGCGAGGACGGCCCGCGGACGCTCCTGGATCTCTTCGGCGATCCCGAGGTGGCGGCACGCATCTGCGACGAGGCGGCCAAGGGCCTCCGGGTGTCGGCGGACGTGGATGTCGTGCGCGACGACGGCACCCGCATCCGGGTCAACACGACGGTGACGGCGCACGAGCAGAGGGCCGGAAACGTGGACGCCTTCATCATCGTGGCCCGGGAGCAGGACGATTCGGCCGAGCAGATGATCCGGCTGCAGGACGCGCGCGACCGCATGCAGCGGGCCGCGCTCACCGATGCCCTGACGGGACTGTACAACCGGCGCTACCTGATGGAGCGCCTGCAGGAAGAATGCGTCCGATCGCGGCGCTACAAGCGGCCCTTCGGCGTCGCCCTGGTGGACCTCGACGGCTTCAAGCCGATCAACGACATCCACGGCCATCGAGCGGGAGACGAGATCCTGGTGGGTGTTGCCGGGGCGTTGAAGGCCGCCCTCCGCGAGTCCGACCTCGTGGCCAGGGTCGGCGGCGACGAGTTTGTCGCGATCCTCCTCGACGTCACGCCGGATACGGCCGGGATCGCCATCGAGCGCATCCGCGCGCGCCTCGGCGAGGTCCGCAAGGACGCGGCCCCCGAGGGAGTCGAAGCGAGCATCGGGATATCGTTCTGGAACCCGGGCGACGCGGATGCCCCGGACGTGCTGCTCGAACAGGCCGACGTGGCGATGTATCGCGAAAAGCGCCAGCGCGTCGTGGCCCGTCGGACCTCGCAGACCCTCCGGGTCGTGTCCACGGCGTTCCGGCGTGGGGATGCGTTGGCGGCCCCGCCGCGCAAGGATCCGCCCCTGGTGTGAGGGCCTGCCTTCACGGCCGGGTCGCCTCCTTGCGCTTCCAGGGCTTCCGGACCGAGAATCCTGCCACGGGAACGGAGCAGCCTGAATGGGCCATGAAGGCATCGATCAGCGACAGGCGCCGCGATTCCGGACCCGCCTCTTCGGCGTATTCCGTCGGGACATCGACCTCGACGAAACCGAGACCCTGATGCTCAACCTCAGCATCGGCGGCGCGTTCGTGAAGGCCGACGATCCCTGTCCGCCCGGGAGTCCGATCACGTTGCGCTTTTACCTGGATGCACCCGAGGCGGCTTCGTCTCCGGCGAGAGTTTCCTTCGGAAACCCATCGCCTCCGCCTGCGCGCTCGGGGGGGCTGGATGCACCCGAGGTGGCGACACCCCTTTCGGTGGCGGCCGAGGTGGTCTGGTGGCGGCGGCCCGGCGGCGAGGACGTCGAACCCGGGATGGGAGTCCGGTTCCTCCAGATCGGCAGCGACGACCAGCGTCGGTTGCCAGAGTACCTGACGCGCCTGGTCGAGGAGGATCTGTTCGGGGCCTGAATGCGGCCCGATGCCCTTGGGCGAAGGCCCGGGCGATGATACAATGCCGACGTGCGGCACGCGGGCCGTCGGTCCTGCGTAGCGGACTTTTTGGAGGGACCATGAGCCAGCAGACACCCGAGGAGCAGCGGTTTCACACGCGCATCGACTACGAAGCTTCGATTGACGTCGAGTCCGACGATCGCTTCTTCACCGGTTTCGTCCGCAACATCAGCAACGGCGGCGTGTTCGTCGCGGGCGGGTCGGCGCCGCCGGTGGGCACCAAGGTCGTGGTCCGGTTCCGGATCCCGACGCTGGCCGATCCGGTGGTGGCGGAGGCCGAGGTCCGCTGGGTCCGGCCGTTCAGACGCGAGTCGCCGGACCTGATGCCCGGCATGGGCGTCGAGTTCCGGTCGCTGCCCGCCGAGGCGGTGAAGGCCATCGACGCCTTCATCCAGAAGCACGACACCCTGTTCTACGACGAGTAGGTGTGAACGCCGCGTCCTGGCCCTGGCCTCGACGCGTGGGAGGTGCGGAATGGGGGATCTTCAGACGGAGCCTGGTGCCGAGAAGCGACGCTTTCGGCGGGTCTACTTCGCCTTCATGGTGCAGGCCTCCGACAGCGCCCGGACGATCCTCGGCCGCTGTCAGCGGATCTCCTCCTCGGGTCTCTATGTCTATGCGCCGGATCCCTTCCCCGAGGGCCATCCGATCCGCCTCCGGTACGCGTTGCCGGGGCAGACCGACCTGCTGGACGTCGAAGGCAAGGTGCTCCGTTCCCGTCGCGAGGACGCCGACACGGGCGCCCTGGGTGGCATGCTGGTGCTGCTGGCGCGGCTGATGCCGGACAGCGAAAAGTCGATCCGCGATTTCGTGCTGACCTGTATATTGCGCGAGCAGGAGTATGACGGGCGGTCCCTTCCGTCCGAAGGCCCTGACGGGACGTCCGACGTGATCCCGATCCGTTTCTTCGGAACGGACATGCATCTGGATGAGTACGTCGTCAACATCTCGGAGGGAGGTGCGTTCGTCCGGACACTTCGGCCGCGCGCCCCGGGGACCCAGGTGCTGGTGGATCTCTATCTCCCCGGCGCCTCGCGGGTCACCCGCCTGAACGCCCGCGTCGCCTGGAACCGTCCCCACGACCCGTCCGCTCCCGGGCTCAGCGGCATGGGGCTCGAGTTCCTGGGAGTCCAGCCCGACCTCGCGGATACCCTGCGCACGTTCGTCGACCGATTCGGGAACGAGTCGGTCTGACCGCCTTTCACAACGCGGTCCCCCCCGTTTCGAAGGGGGCCTCAACTTGACACGGCACCCCCTGACACACTAAACTTCCACGGCGGGCGAAGTCCGTCCGGGCCTAGATTCTTCGCGGCTCTGCGGGTTCCGAGGGGAGGGTCGCCATGAGACGCTCGTGGGTCCTGATGGTGGCCGTGCTTGGGTTCTCGGCGAGCGCCCTGGCGCAGGCACCTGGACCGGCTGCCCAGTCGCCCTCCCAGGGGCCGTCCTCCGGGACTGCATCCACGGATGTGGCGCCGGTCGTGCCGGGTGCCGCGTCGGATGCCACCGCCGCCGCGCCGGGATACGACATCCGCCTGCGCCAGCTGCGCGAGCGGGTCGAGGATCTGAAGGGGCGCGTCTTCGACAGCAAGACGAAACTGATGCTCCTTCGCGAGCAGATCCTCCAGAACCTCATCGTCGAGGCCCGCGCGTCGATCACGCACGTGAACGAAACGTCCTCGGCCCTGATCATCGAAGAAGTGCTGTACTTCCTCGACAACGAGAAAATCTACTACCAGTCCAACCGGGATGGTGCGCTGGAATCGAAGAAGGAGTTCCCCGTCTATTCGGGCAGCGTTTCCCCGGGCAACCACCTGCTGAACGTGGAAATGGTCTACCGGGGCAACGGCAAGGTCTTTACCTATCTCAGCGGGTACGTGTTCCGGGTGAAGTCGTCGTTCCCGTTCTTTGCCACCAAGGGGCGCGAGGTCCGGATCAAGTCGGTCGCCTATGAACGCGGGGGCGCCGCGGCGCGCCTGGAAGACCGGCCGTCGATCCGGTTCGAGATGCAGCAGCAGAAGGTCGTGGAAGGCGCTGCCGGGGCGATACCCGGGGCCGTCCCCGTTTCGGGCGCGACCGACGGCGGGAAGTGATTGACGGGGCGAAGGGCCCCGGACCCGGGAGACTCGATGCGGCGGCCACTCCTGCCGGTGGGGTTGCTGGTCGTGGCGCTGGGCGTTACGCCCTGGGCCACCGCTCGCGATTCGATTCCGGGCGAGGCCCTCCAGGGGGCGCACCGGGATCTCACCCGCGCGGAAGCGGACGTCGTCGTGGTGGAAAACACCGTGGCGTCGGCCCGCAGCGACGTGGGCAACCTAGCGGCCCAGGCCCGGTACTTCCCCGCCGAGCAGCGCACGGTCGATGCCGATCTGTTCTTCGAGACCGGCGACTACGAGAAGGCAGCCACCCTTTACCGCGACCTCGTGGAAAACCCAGCCAACCGCCTGAAGCCCGGCTGGACGCGCGCCGTGTTCCAACTGGGCGAAAGCCTGTATCGCCAGCGCAGCTTCGTGCGTGCCCGCCAGTTCTTCCGGGAGGTTTCCGGCCCCCAGGGCGGGCGGTATCGCGGTCCGGCCCTGGCCCGGTTGTTCGAAGTGGCGGTCCACACGGACGACTTCACCTCGGTCGAGGACCTGGAAGGCCAGGTGACGGGCGACGCGGCCACTCCCGAAGTCCTGTACGCCTACGGGAAGTATCTCGACGCGCGGGGGCGCAAGCCGGCCGCCGCCGAAGCCTTGCTGAAGGTCGCCCCGGGCTCGGCTCCATATGCTCGCGCGCAGTACTATCTCGGCGTTCTGGCCGCCGGCCGCCACGCCCTCGACGAGACCTTCGGGCGGTTCGCCATGTCGGCTTCCCAGCCCGTCAACGACGATGGCGATCGCGAGGTGCAAGGGGCCGCCGTGCTGGCCAAGGGGCGGGTCCTCTGCGCCCAGGGCCGGGTCCCGGAATGCATGCAGGCGCTGCAGGAGGTCGATCGCAGGACGGCGGCGTTCCCGAACGCCCTCTTCGAACTGGCGTGGGCCCACTACAAGGCGGGGGACCTGGCCGGGGCGGCCCGGACCCTCGACATCCTCCTGATGACCTCCCCCGAAGGCGAGCTTGCGCTCCAGACCAATGCGTTGCGGGGCCGCATCCTGACACGCCTGAACAACCAGGACGATGCCCAGGAATCGTACCAGCAGGTTTCGGACACCCTGGGCCCGGTGGCCGCGGAACTGGATCGGCTGATCCTGGAACCCAGGAGCATGAAGGCGTGCTTCGACTTCGTGCTCGACCGGAACCAGAAGAGCCAGGTTTCCACGCCGCCCATCACCGAACGGACCATGAAGTGGCTGGGAACCGACCGCGACATGGCCGCCCTCGTCGGCATGTTCGGCGACCTTCGGCAGCAGCGGGACGACGTGCGCGAGTCCATGCAGATCGTCGAATCGCTGCTCTGGGTGCTGCGGTCCGGTGGCCAGTTGGAGGCGTTCCCGGCGCTGAAGGACCGCTATCTCCGTCTGAAGGAGGCCGAGGGCCTGGCGGCGCGGGCGTCGGTGGAGGCCGTTCGGGCGGCCCGCCCGGTCGTCCGTGACCGGCTTGCCGGGGACCTCCTCGCCCGCTACGACCGCGCGATCAAGGCCACCGAGATGGCGGCCCGCTCGACCATGTCCGCGCCCGTGACGGTGGACGAGTACCAGCGGCGCGAGCATGCGATGAACGCCGAAATCGAGGAACTGGGACGCGAGGTGTTCCTGATCGACTCCCTGGTGCGCATCCAGCGGCAGCAGGTGGTGGCCATCGAGCAGTGGCTTCAGGAACAGCGTTTCGCCAAGGACGGGCCTTCGATCTCGGGCGAACGCGAGGCGGGGCTCCAGGGCGAGCTGGGGTCGTACGTGGGTGCCCTGGACCGCTTCGAGGGTGAAGTGACGGCCCTGCGCGAGCGCCTTTCCCGGGAGTCGTTGACGTTGAACACTCCGGAAGCGCTCCAGGCCGAGGACATCGGGCGCAGCGCCCTTCTCCGGGCTGCCCAGGTCGAAGCCCAGATCCTGAAGGACGCGTCACCCGGCCTGGACTCCGTTTCCCGCGACGTCGCGAATTCATCGATCGGCCTGGTGGGTCGGAGCGCTGCCGGCATGGCCGCGGTGGGCCCGGTGGTCGCCGACCTGATGGAGGTCGCCGGCCGGGGCGCCCGGGACTTCGAAGCGTCCGTGCTGCGCGAAAAGTCGCGGCTGGAAGAATCGGTGGTCGCATTCCAGAAGGCGGAACTGGACGCCGAGTCCCTGTCCGAGACCGAAGGCACGCGGATCCTGCACGTCGTGCGGAAGCGGCTGGGCGCCGTGCTGCTGGAGGCGGACCTCGGCCTGGCCGACATGGCGTGGCAGCGCGAAGAGAAGGTTGCGAACCAGTTGCGCGAACTGGGCAAGGAATTCGGTGCCCAGATGAAGGCGGTGGACACCCTGGAGCGGTCGCTGAAGGAGGAGGAGGCCATCGGGGCCCCGCCGCCGGCCGCGCCGCAGGGTCCTGCGCCGGTTGCACCCTAGGGGCTGAAGGGGACATCGATGGCGATCCGGGTCTTCGTTTCGCAATGCGCGGCCGTCATGGCGGTGGCGCTTTGCGCCGCGGCCGCCTCTGCCACGCCCGAGCCCTCGCCGGCCCGCGAGCGCGACGTCCTGGAACTGGAGGGCTTCGCCCAGCACTACGCCGAAACGGCCGCGGAGTTCCGGCGGGACGTCCTGTCGGTGTTCCAGCGCGAGATCGATCGGCGAAAGGCGAACGTCAAGGCGGTATACAAACGCGAATCGAAGCGCATCAATGACGTGCTGCAGGTGCAGCGCCAGGAATCCATCCTGGCCTTCGAGGCCTTCCTGGGCCGGCATCCGGACCACCCCCGATACTCGCCCGAAGTGATGTTCCGGCTCGCCAAGCTCTACTACGATCAGGCGCAGGACGACTACCTGAACGCCCTGCCCGAATACGATGCCCAGTTTCGGCTGTACCAGCGCGGCAAGGTCCCGGACGAACCGTCGGAGCCGGCCAAGAACTTCTCGGACGCGATCCGGATGTACCAGACGCTGGTGGACCGCTTCCCGTCGTTCGAGCACTCGGACGCGGCCCTCTACGCGCTGGGCTTCACGCTTCGCCAGGCCGACGACCCGGACCGCGCGGCGGGGGTCTTCCAGCGGTTGATCGACGGCTATCCGGACAGCGAGTGGCTCCCCGAGGCATGGCTGATGGTGGGCGAGCACAGTTTCGACCTGGGCAAGTATGCCGAAGCGGTGGAGTCATACAAGCGCGCGCTGGGCAAGCCCGACGGAAAGTACTACGGCATCACGCTGTACAAACTGGCGTGGTCGTATTTCCAGATGTACGAATACCCGACCGCCATCCGGACGTTCAAGCAGTTGATCGAGTACATCGACTCGTCGAAGGAGCGGACGGACCGCGCCGTCCAGGTGCGCGGCGAGGCCATCGAGTACCTCGGCCTGTCCCTGGCCGACGAGGACTGGAACGGCGACGGCCTGCCGGACCCGGACGCCAATGTCGCCCGGGCGATGTCGTACCTGTCCGAAAACAAGCCCTACGAGCGCGAGATCCTCGAGCGCTATGCCGACGCGCTCTACAACGAATTCGAGATGCGCAAGTTCCCGATGGCCATCGAGGCGTACCGGGCCGTGATCGCCCGCGACGCCATGAACCCGTCGAACGCGGCCGTGAAGGAAAAGATCATCGCCGTGTACGACACGATGCGGGACACGGAAGGATCGGTCCGCGAGCGCCTGGATCTCGTCAAGCAGTTCGGGCCGGGAAGCCCCTGGTACGACGCCAACAAGGACCACCCCGAAGTGCTGGCCCGCGTGGACCGGCGGCTTGAACTGGCCCTGAACCAGGCCGCCCAGTTCCACCACCGCCGGGCCCAGGAAATGAAGGCGCAGGCGGCCCGGAGCGGCGACGAAACGTTCCGCGCCGCGGCCCTCCAGGAGTACAAGGCCGCGGCCGACGCATACTCCGAGTATCTCCGCCGGTTCCCGGACAGTCGCTATGCCTATGAAAACGCGTATTACTACGCGGACTGCCTGTACTTCTCGTTCGATTTCCAGCGGGCGGCCGACATCTATCGCAAGGTCCGTGACTGGCCCGCCAAGTCGCAATACCTGGAAAGCGCCGCGTTCAACTCCATCGACGCCACCGAGAAGGAGGCCGCGAAGCGCGTGCAGGACGGGCGGATGCCGGCCTCCGACGCCCCGGGCGACCCGGGTGCCCTGGCCGAGGAGAAGCCGCCGGCAGGTGCCACCGGCAGGGTCGAGGTCCAGCCGATCGAGGTCCCGCTGCTGGTGCAGCAGTGGATTGCCGACGTCGATGTCTATGTCGCCAAGAAGCTGGCGCGACCGAACGATCCCGAACTGTCGTCGCGGATGGCCTACCGGGTCGCCGCCGAGTACTACAAGCGCCGCCACCTGGCCGAGGCCCGCAGGCGCTTCGAGGAGATCCTGGCGAACTATCCGACCGCCGTCGTGGCCTCGTATGCCGCGGCCAGCATCATCAACTCCTTCCGCCTCGAAAACGACTGGGCGAACATCCAGGTCTGGGCGAAGAAGGTCGATGAGATGAAGGTCGGCAAGGCCGAGGACCGGGCTGCGCTGGCCCAGGAGGTCCGGCTGTTCCAGCTGGGAGCGCAGTTCAAGGAGGCGGAAGGCCTGTTTGACGCGAAGGAGTTCACGAAGGCCGCCGAGGCCTTCCTGGCGGTGGTCGACGGCGACCCGAAGAACAAACTGGCGGACAAGGCCTTGCAGAACGCGGCCCTCGCCTACCAGCAGGACCACAAGCACGAGTCCGCGGCGGCGATCTACGAGCGGATCGTCCGCGACTACCCGACGTCCCAGTACGTCGAGGGTGCGCTGGTGCAACTGGCCGAAAACGCCCGGAAGGTCTTCGACTTCGACCGGGCGATCAACACCTGGGGCGCGCTGGTGTCGCGCTTCCCGAAGAGCGAGCAGGTCGGGTACGCCCTGTTCACGCAGGCGCAGTTGCTGGAAGCCCAGGGGCGCCTCAAGGACTCGGCCCGTGCCCTGGAACGTTACGCGGACCATTCGACGGACCCGACGGATGCCGGCCAGGTCCTCTTCCGCGCCGGGACGCTCAACGAGCGGTCGGGAAACGGCGCCGAGGCCGTGCGCCTCTACAAGCGACTGCTGAAGGAGCACGGCGGCGACGGTAAGCTCGGGGGCCTGGTGGTCGAGTCGCTGGCCCGCATGGCCCAGTTGGCGAAGGCTGAAGGGAACCGCAAGGAATACGAGCGCCTGTCCCTGCAGGTCATCTCCGAGTTCGACGGCAGGGGCCTTCCCGTCGATACCCCGGTGGCGGCCTTCCCGGCCCGGGCGCGCTATGAACTGATCGAACCGCGCTTCGAGCAGTACGCGGCCATCCAGTTCCGGGGCGCGTTGAAGGTCCAGGGCAAGCTGCTGCAGGAAAAGGCGAAGCTGCTGGAACAACTGGAGGGCGAGTACCGTAAGGTGCTGCCGTACAAGGCGCTGGAGTGGACCACGGCCGGTTACTACCGATTGGCGCAGATCCACGAGTTGTTCGCCCGGTCGCTCTTCGAGGCGGAAATCCCGACGATGAGCGAGGAGGAGATGGACATCTACCAGACGGCGATCGAGGACAAGGCTCGCGTCTACCAGGAAACGGCTCAGCAGCGGTACGAAACGCTGGTTGCCGAGGGGCGCCGCCTGAAGTTCGCGAGCGAGTGGACACGCAAGGCGATCGAGGCGCTGAACAAGTACCGGCCTGCCGAGTTCCCGCTGCAGAAGGAGGAGCGCCGCGCGATGGACCTGACGTCGCGGCAGGCGCCGGCGTACGAGGAGGGCCTGTGATGCGAGGGCCCGGCACATGGGTGGCCCTGGCCGCCGTCGCCCTTCTGGCCTGCGCCGGGGCTGAGGTGAAGACGACTCCCGCCCCGGGTACGGGGGAGCCTGCCGCGGCCCCGGTCGCCGCGTCGGCCGCGGCCCTGTCGGAAGCGCCCTTCGACGCCAGGCCTGGACGATCCCCGGTCGAAGGCGCGTCGGCGGCGGTCCAGGACCCGGCGGCCCGGGAGCACGCGGACGTGCTGGCCCGGGAGGCCGTCCAGACGGTCAAGGACGGTGGCGATCCCCTGGTGGCGCGCCAGAAGCTGCAGGAGGCTGCATCGACCGGCGCTGCCAGTCCCCTGGCGTTGTACAACCTCGGCGTCGCAGACCTGCGGGCCGGCGACCTCGGGGCGGCCGAGGAGCATGCCTGGCAGGCCGTCGAGCAGTCCTTGGGCAATCCGAAGGCCGTACACCTTTACGTCCAGGTCATGGAGCGCTGGGGTCGAGCCGAGGCCGGGGTGGCGAACCTGGAACGTTTGTCCGAGCGGTTGCCGGAAGCGGAAGGCCTGAAACTGGGCGTGATCGAGGCGCTGCTGACGGCGAAGCATCCGGCCGACGCCCTGCAACGTGCGACCGACCTGCTGCGCAAGGAAGAAACGAACGTCGATGCGATGCTGGTGATGGCCCGGGCGTACCTGGCCATGGAGCGCATGGAGGCCGCCGAATACGTTCTGGCCCAGTTGCTGGAGGTCCGGAAGGACGCCCGTGCGTACTCGCTGCTGGGCACGATGGCCTGGCGGAAGGGCGACGCGCGCAAGGCGATGGGTTTCTATCGGGAGGCGCTCAAGTTGGACGCGGGAATGGCCGACGTCCATAACAACCTGGCGGTCCTCTACCAGGATGCCGGGGACTCGGAGGCGTCGGCAGGCGAGGCGTTGGCGGCGCTCCAACAGGACCCGAAGTACTCGGAGGCCTGGATGAACCTGGGCAATGCGCGGCGAGTCCAGCGGAACTTCGGGGAGGCGTCCATCGCCTACGAGCAGGCCCTTGCCGCGAACCCTGACTGCGCCGACTGCGAGTTCAACCTGGGCGTGCTGGAACTGGAAAGGAAGCCGGCGGACCAGGACGTCCCGGCGCACTACCGGAAGGCGATCGAACACCTGCAGCGATACAAGGCGATGCGTCGCTCCGTGACCCGGGGCGACACCGTCGCGGACTCGTACCTTGACGAGGCTCGTCGGATGGCCGAGTTCCTGGAACAGGAAGGGCAGAAAGGCAAGGAACCCCATCCTGCACCGGCAGGGGATGGGGAGGCGTCGCCGGGGAATCCTTCCCCTTCGCCATCGACTCCGGCGATACCGCCGGAGGGGGGTGAGGGGACACGGTGAAGAGCGCGGAACAGCGCGCCGGAGGCGGTCATTCCTTGATCTGGGGTGGTGAATAGTGGATAATCGCACGGAGCGTATTCTCGGAAGGCTGATGCGTCTTGTGCCTTCACTCGCCGCACTCCTTCTGGTCGTTGCGACCGCCTTGCCCGGCCTCTGCCAGACCCCGCCGGTTCCGGCCGAAGGCGAGGCCCCGAAGGGTGTGAAGACGCGTGAGTGGGTGCAGAAGGGCGCGCAGAAGGTCGTCGAGATCAATTTCGACGAAGCGAACGCCGATCTCATCTACGGCAAGGTCCAGAAGCCTGGCGTGGACTACCTGATCACCCAGGGCGATCTCGCCTACGAGGGCCTGCCGATGGAGCACGACCTCCTGCAGGTGTTGGAGCAGTCGGTGAAGGAGCCGCCATTCTGATGACGGCGGGATGCATCGTCGACCCCGGGTCGGGTATCGGGGCGGCGAGGAGTTCGAATGTCTGAATCGACGGGACGGAAGGCCGGTGCGGCGCGTGTCCTTCGCGTGGGAATCGTCCACGAGGGGCGCATTGTCGAGGAGCGCCTGCTGCGCCAGCCGGCTGACGTGACCGTCGGACTGTCGGCCAGGTGCACCTTCATTCTTCCGATCAGCAAGCCCCCGGAATTGTACCGGCTTTTCCTATACAAGGACGGGCGGTACTCGCTGCGCTTCACTGCCGGGATGGTCGGCAAGGTCTCGGTGGGCGGGCAGGTCCTGGAACTCTCCGAGGCTCGCGCCAGCGGGCTCGCGAAGCCCGATGGCGACTACTTCCTGCTGCCGGTGGGCGACGACGACGCCGGCAAGGTGGTGTTCGGCGAGGTGCGCGTCCTGTTCCAGATGGTGGCGCCTCCGCCGAAGCCCAAGAAGGTCCCGATTCCTCCCGCGGCCCGTGGCGGCCCGCTGGCCGCTCTGGAGGGCCCGTACGCCTGGGCCGTGATGATCTCGCTGCTGATCCACCTCGGGCTGGTGGTCGGATCCCAGTGGTGGTGGGTCGCCTCGGGCCAGTTGGAGGAGGCGAACAAGCGGGAATCGTTCGTATACCGCGTCCTGAAGGCCGAGCTGACCCTGAAGGAAAAACCCCAGCCGGTGCCGGTCACGGAGGGCGAGGGCGAGGGTTCGGGCGCGGGCAAGGACGACGGCAAGGGCAAGAACGACGAAGACAAGCCGACGAAACGCTTCACCAAGACCGCTGCCGGCGGGCCCAGTGACGAGGAGCGCTACCAGCGCCAGGTCGCCAAGGTTCGCGAGGGGACGATCCTGAAGTTCCTCGATGGTGGTGGCGGGGGCGTTCGGGGCCTGGTGGGAGCCGAGGCGGCAGGCGAAGGCATGGCCGGGGCGTTCAATTCGAGCGGCGGCGGAACGCTCGTGGCCAGCGATTCGTTCGGGTACCGGGGGGGCCGTGGCGGCGGTGCCGGCGGACACGGCGGCGGGGGTGGCAACACCTACCAGAAGATGTCCGACGACGACGTGGGTGGCGGAAAGGCCATCAAGACGGGCCCCGTGGCAACCGGTGAACGCCAGGAAGAGGCTGCGGTCCGGATCCGGATCG
>CAIOFV010000101.1 GCA_903857665.1 uncultured Myxococcales bacterium | reverse complement strand
GTCCGCGTTGGTGCAGCACTTCGAGCAGGAGCCGTCGGTGCACTTCTTCAGGCCGGCGGCGCAAACGGTCGCACCGCACGTGTGGGTCGTCATGTCGCACTTCGGCTTGGTCGCGTCCTTCGCCAGGCAGTACGCATCGGCGGTGCATTCCACGCAGGTCTGGCCGTCGCCCAGCAGGACCTGGCCGTCCGGGCAGGGCTGGCACTTGGTCGCGTCGGTCGGGGTGCACATCTTCACGCCGTCGGCGTTCTGGCCGCACGTGAAGGTGTAGGTCGCCGCGCCGGCGCCGCAGTCGCCCGACGCGCACTCCGGCGTGCAGACGCCGGTCGCCGCCTGGGCCGCCTTGTAGCAGCGGTTGCCGTCGCCGCACTGGAAGTCGTACGTGCACTTCCCGCAGGTCTTGACCGTCGCCACGCACTGGCCGCTGACCAGGTCGCAGGACTTGCCCGCGTCGCAGCCCTGGTACGCGCAATCCACGCACTGGTACGACAGCGGCAGGCAGTTCTTGCCGGCCGTCGTCACCGGGTAGCACGTGTAGCTGCCCTTGCATTCCGTGGTGGCCGTGCAGGACTTCAGGCAGTACTTGCCGCCGCCGACCGTCGCGCAGGCAAAGCCGGAAGCGCAGTCCGACGCGCCGGTGCAGGGCTTGCAGTCCTCGCCGTTGCCGGGGGTGACCGTCTCGACCTCGGCGGTGTCCGTGCCGGCCGTCTCGACCTCGACCGCGTCGGCCTGGGTCGTGTCGCCGAGCACGTCGCCGCAGGTGTCGCCGGCGATGCAGAGGCCTTCCTGGCAGGTGTCGCAGGCGCCGGGACACGCAACGCCGACCGCGCACTCGCGGGCCGTGCAGACCTTGTTCGCGTTGCCCTGCAGCAGGACGCAGACCTGGTCGCCCGTGCAGTCCGCCTTGGTCACGCATTCGCGGACCGCGCACGCCTGGGCCTGGCAAACCTGCCCCCGCGTGCATTCCGTGTCCGCCGTGCAGGACGACGCCGTGTCCCCACCGCAGCCGACCGACAGAATCGCCGCAACCGCGGCAAACAGAACGACCAACGCTTGCTTCCTCATGGCCTCCGTCTCCTGAAAAGAAGAGGTGAATCCAAGTCGATGGGATTGTAGGGGATCGGGCGCCAAGCTTTCAACCTGTTTTTTTGGATTCCCAACGGTTGGATTTCACAGGGAAATCAATGAAACACCCTAGCGCCCCGCGGCATTGCGCTGCGCGCACTCCTGTTCGGCTTCGGGGGTGGGAGTCCCGGTTCCCGACTCGAAGTAGTGCCGCGCGTCCTTGCACGGGGCGCTATCCGGGTCGCGACCGACACACGCCCGCAGCAGGTACTGCTGGCACGGGGTCGGCTCGATCGCGACGGCCTCGGCGGCGGGCTGCGAAGCGCCCATCATCATCATGGCGAGCGCACCCGCGAGCACGACGTCCGTCAGCGGTTCGGGCGCCAGCAGCACCCGGCGAGCCTTCCGCCCGTAGGCGTCGTCGGGCCCGGCCTGCATCAGGTCCAGCAGCCCCCCGCGCCACGCGGCCGGGCGCCCCGCGTACCGCGCCCGAAGCGCCATGCCGTAGGCCTTCGCCCGCGGTTCGCGCGCCATCGGGTCGCCGGCCAGGAAGCGGGCCTCCACCCCCAGCGTCGTATCGTGGGCGTCCACCGTGACCGTCAGCGACGCGTCGTTCAGCAGGTCCAGCGCCAGCACCGGGAGTTCGACCAGGTCCGCCCACCGCCGGCCCTCGCCGGACAGGCCGTCGCGGGCGACCGCGAGCAGCGCCGGGAGGTTCCCGACCAGGTCCGTCCCGTACCCGTGCGACGCGACGACGGCACCGGCCCGCACCGCGGCGAGCGTCGCCGGGGAATCCATCCGGTCGAGGTACCTCACCTTCGGCGAGCCCAGAAGGTCCTCGACGCGCGCCCGCGAGAACGCCGCGACCAGCGCCGTGTCCCGCACCGCCACGATCACCGGGATCCGGAACGTCGCATCCGGCGCCCCGAACCGCAGCAGGCGCGCCGGCGTCGCGCCGATCTCGAGGGCCTCCTCCGACACGCCGATGCCCGCCTCGTTGGCAGCCGCGACGACGCCGGCCAGCGCCCGCTCGGCGCGCGCGGGGTCGTTCAGCGAGGCGATCGCCCCCAGGCCGGCGAGGCCCCCGTCGATGGACAACGTGACATCGCCGCCCAGGCTCTCGAGCAGTTCCGCGAACGCCCCCGCCCCGCGCGCCCCGGCCCCGGCCTTCTTCGTACCCGCCGACTGGAGGGCCTCGGCGACGGCCCCGAACGGCAGGTTCAGCTGCACGAACCCGGACGCGCTGTCGTCCACCCGGCCGGCCATCGCCAGCCGCGCGTCCGGTGCCGGCGCAGACGCCGCGATGGCACCGCCGACCAGCGTCAGGATCCCGGCGTTCAGGCCCGTGGCGCGAAGGGCGAACAGCGACCCGTCGACGGTGGCTTCCAGCCGGGCGCGGGTCATCCAGCCGGTCGCGAGCGACTCCAGCGAGGGCGCGCCCAGCGCCCGGCCAAGGGCGTCGAACCGAAGCAGGACGACCCCCGCGACGGGCTTCTTCGGGAACGCGAGTTCCGTCGTGAAGTCCTCGTCGGAACCGGGGCCCGCACCGGCCAGGAACTCCAGGTCCGCCTTGTCGAACGCCACGTACCCGACGTCGTCGACGATGGCCAGCACGGGGCCGCCCTCGGACGCACCGGCCTTGCCCTTCCCCTTCCGGGCCGGACCGGCCGATTCGAAGCGCCACGCCTTGGCGCGTCCGACCTTGAACGGGACCGCCTTCGCCGGCACCGGCTTGTCGGCGGTCGGGTCGGGCGCCAGCGCGCGGGCCAGCGCCGCGACAACGCGGCGTTCGCTGTCCACCGGGAACGACGCGACCAGGCCGGTCCTCGTTCGCGACCCCGCAAAAACGCAGGCCGGGCCGGCCGGATCGACGCCCAGCGCCCGCCACCCGCCCGATTCCAGCAGGTCCGCGCCCAGCAGCGCCTTCGATCGCTCGGACAGCCACTCGACGCTTTTCGCCGGAAGGCCGAGGCGACTGGCCAGGGCCCGGGCGCCGTCGACCCACGCCAGGAACGCGTCGACGCTGGCAACGCACGCAATCGCGCCGGCATCCTTCGGTCCGGTCGCGGGCGTGCGGGCGGCGGCCACGGGCGGGCCGGCAAGGGACGCGACCAGGACGACGACGGCCGGTACGATGCGAACCACGGCGGGCGCTCCGGAAAAGTCCGGCGTCGAGGATAGCATGGCGGGACCGGGAATCCCTTCGCCGCGTGTAGGCGCAGCTGCCGAGGGGCCGCGCCCTGCAGTGGCGCGACCCGCAACCGAGGAACCCTTGACAGACCCGGCCACCTCCCGGATAATCCGTCCGCTTTCGCTCTTTGTACCAAGAGTGTCGTGGGCTCCCCGCAGCGTTCTGCGCGCCTGTAGCTCAGCCAGGATAGAGCAGCGGCCTTCTAAGCCGCTGGTCGGGGGTTCGAATCCCTCCAGGCGTACTGACACTCTTCGATGGTGGGTATAGCTCAGTGGTAGAGCACCAGGTTGTGGCCCTGGGGGTCGTGGGTTCGAACCCCTCTACCCACCCCGTGTTCCGACGGTTCTTTCCAGCCTTTCCCGCGCCCGTGGCTCAATGGATAGAGCATCGGACTTCGGATCCGACGGTTGGGGGTTCGAGTCCCTCCGGGCGCGCTCCATGAAGATCACCTACGTCGAGCCGCCGCTGAACCTCGAACCGTCCCGGATCTTCCCGCGGCATCCGCCCCAATATGCCCTGTACTCGGCGGCCCTGCTGCGCCGCGAAGGTTTCGACGTGGCCGTCGTGGACGCCTTCCACGAGGATCTGACCGTCCCGGCGACGGTCCGGAAGGTGCTGGACACCCGCCCGGACCTGGTGCTGATCGTCCCCTACGACTACACCCGCGAGACCCTGCCGGCCGTGACGGTCGCGCTTGCGGCGGGACTGGCGGCGCAGGCCCCGGGCCTGCCGGTCGGGCTGGCGGGCAGCGTCGACGTCGACCACTTCCGTCGCCCACTGGAGGCCGCGCCGGCGCTGGCGTTCGCGCTGACGGGCGAGTACGAGCTGTCGATGCTGCGCGTGGCGCGGCAGGGCGCGCAGGGCCTGTCGGACGTCCCGGGCGCCCTGTTCCGGGACGGCCCGGGGATTGCGTACGCCGGGCCCGCCGAGCCGGTGAAGGACCTGGACGCGCTGCCCTGGCCTGCCTGGGACCTGATCGACTTCGCGAAGTACGCCTACGTGGCGCATCGCTTCCGGCAGACCCCGATGTACCCGCTGCTGGCCTCGCGCGGCTGCCCGTATGCCTGCGACTGCTGCAAGGAATCGAAGTACTCGAAGATCACGCGCTTTCGCATCCGGTCGGTCGAGAACGTGATGGCCGAGATCCGGTGGGCCGTGGAACACTGGGGGGCGCGGGAGATCCAGTTCTCGGACGCCACGTTCGGCCTGAAGGCGCCCTGGGTCCACGAACTGTGCGACGCGCTGGTGGCGTCGGGGCTGGGGCTGACGTGGTCGGCGCTGAGCCGGGTGGACGTGATGACCCCGGAGCTGCTGGACCACATGGGCCGCGCGGGCTGCTGGAACGTCCTGTACGGGGTCGAGTCCGCCAACCAGCACGCGCTGGACCTGGTGCACAAGCGCATCCGCGTCGAGCAGGTGGCGCCGGCCCTCCGGGCCACGCGGGCGGCCGGGATCGAGGTGACCTGCTCGTTCATCCTGGGGCTCCCCGGCGAGACCCGGAAGGACATCCTGCGGACCCTCGACTGGGCGGTCGAGCTGGACCCGGACTACGCGCAGTTCTTCATCCTGAAGTACTACAGCGAGGACGGCGCGCTGGACCGGTGGGGCCGCGTGGATCCCGAGTGGGACTTCGGGCGCTTCGATTTCCGGGGGCCGGTGTTCATCCCGTCGGCCATCCGGGACAAGGCGGAACTGAAGGAGCTGCAGCGGCGGGCCTACCGCCGGTTCTACCTGCGACCCGGCTACGTGTTGCGGCGGCTTCCGAAGCTGCTGGCGCCGAGGCAGATCGGGCGCAGCGTCCAGGGCCTGGTCACCTTGCTGAAGGCGTCCATCGGCCGGTAGCCCGGATGATTCCTGAGTTCGCGGCCGTTGTAGGGCGGGGCTTCAGCCCCGCCACAGGGACAGGCGGG
>CAIOFV010000100.1 GCA_903857665.1 uncultured Myxococcales bacterium | reverse complement strand
GACGGATCGGTGCAACCCGGTCGGGCTGTGCGAGCACGAACCGAACAACGCCGCGTGCGACGACGGGGACGCGTGCACGCTGGATACGTGCGACGCGCTGGCCGGCTGCGTGCACGTGGGCAGCACCGCGGGCTGCGACGACCACAACCCCTGCACCGACGACTCGTGCAGCCCGGGCGTCGGGTGCGTCAACGCGCCGCTCGTCGGGACCCCGTGCGACGACATCGATCCCTGCACCTACGCCGACGTCTGCGATGCGTCGGGCGCCTGCCACGGCGCGTCTGCCGACTGCGCCGACGACCCGGGCACCTGCGGGGCGAAGCGGGCCTGCAACGGCACGGACACCTGCGACGTGACGTACCCCGGCGTCGCGACGGCGTGCAACGACGGCGAGGCGTGCACGTTCGGCGACCGTTGCGACGGCGCGGGCGGGTGCGCCGGCACCCCGGTGGACTGCAGCGACGACCCGGGGCTGTGCGGCGCCAGGCGCGCCTGCAACGGGACCGCGACCTGCAGCGTCACGTGGCCGGGGATCGCGGACCTGTGCGACGACGAGGACGCGTGCACCTACGGCGACCACTGCAACGGCAACGGCAAGTGCACGGGCGTGCCGATCGCGTGCAAGCCCGACCCGGGCCAGTGCGGCCTGCAGCGGGCGTGCAATGGATCATCGACCTGCCAGCTGTTCTTCCCCGGCGCGGGCACCGGCTGCGACGACGGCAACCCGTGCACCTGGGGCGACCACTGCGACTCGGCCGGCGGGTGTGCCGGGACGCCGATATCCTGCGGCAACGACCCGGGGCCCTGCGGCGCGATCCGGACCTGCAACGGGACCTCGATCTGCGCGGTGGCCTACCCGGGCGCGGCCACGTCCTGCAACGACCAGCAACTGTGCACGTACAGCGACGCCTGCGACGGCGCCGGCGGGTGCAAGGGGACCACGCTGGACTGCAGCAACGACGCCAGCGCCTGCGGGGCCCGGCGGGCCTGCAACGGGACGGCGCAGTGCACGGTGACGTACCCGCTGGCGGGCACGCCCTGCGCGTCCGACGGCCTCTGCACCGTCAACTACAAATGCGACGGCGGGGGCAACTGCAACGGCAGCGCGCGGAATTGCGACGACAACAACCCGTGCACCTTCGACCTCTGCTTCCCGTTCCCCATCATCGGGGGCTGCCTCCACAACGCACAGAACGCCACCTGCACGGACAACGACCCGACGACGAAGGGCGACGCCTGCGTCAGCGGCGTCTGCAAGCCCGGCCCCAAGTGCGGCGACGGGGTGTGCGACAAGCTGCGCAATGAGACCTGCAACCCCACCTCGTGCCCCGCCGACTGCGGGACCTGCCCGGCCACCGAAACGAACTGCACCGACGGGTGGGACGACGACGGCGACGGGATGATCGACTGCTCGGACCCGGACTGCTTCACGGTACCCCCGTGCAACGGCGCCACCTGCAAGCAGGGCGCCGACGTGTCGTGCGGGACGATGCTTTCCGGGGTGTACCTTTCGGGCAACAACGCCAGCGGCGCAGCCTGCGGCTCGTCGATGAGCGGCTCGGACCGGGTGTACCGGTTCATCGCTGCGGCTTCGCAGAACGTCGTGTTCGCCGTCTCCAACGGTGGTGACACCGACACATACAGCCTGTATGTGCTGAAGGACGTCTGCAACGCGGCGTCATGCACGCAGACCAACTGGAGCACGACCTCCGTGTCGTTGACCGTCGCGACCACGATTGGCACCACGTACTACATCGTGGTCGATGGGTCTTCCGCCGCCGCGAGCTTCGGCTTCAATGTGACCTGCAACTGACGGCAGGGACAACCCGCCGGGAGGGAACCATGTCAAGGACCATCGCGTGGACCCGGGCGTTGGCGCCCCTGGCGCTCCTCGTCGCATGCACCGGCGCCACGGGAGGGGCCGACCCGGGCGTCGCCCCGGACGTGGTCGCAACGGACCCCGGACAGGATGCGACGCCCGACACGGCCTCCGACCTCCCATCCGACACCGTGCCCGGCGCCCCCGGCACGTGCGCCTACGCCGACCCGGTGACCCAGGCCGATGCCTGCAAGGCGTACGGCACGGGGTGGGCCCCGGCCACCGCCAGGGCCGATTGCGAAGCCGCCCTGCCCGGGCCGGCGGGAACCTGGTCGGCCACGCAGGCCTGCCCGGCCTCGGACGTGCTGGGAACCTGCAGCCTGACCGACGGCCAGGGCCGTGCCTGCACCGTCGTCCTGTCGGGAGCCGACGCGTTCCGGTGCAACCTGGTTCGCACGGCGTGCCTCGTGGGCGCCGCCGGGACGTTCGAGCCCGGGCCGGTCTGCCAGGGGCTGGGCGACCCCACCGCGGCCTGGGGCGCAGTCCCCTTCGTGCAGCCCTACCGGATGTGCATCGACGCGAAGGCCGGCGAACCGGCAGGCCTCACCGACGGACACGTCTGCACGTGGACCCTCATTTCGGCCTGCACCGAGCCCGGGCGGCGCTTCGACGACCAGGCCTACTGCCCCGACGTCATCACGCAGCGCCCGTACGCCCCCGCCACGGCCACCCCGACGGCCGCAAACGACCCGCGACTGTCCGACGCCGCCTACATGGCCGAGGTGGCGTGGGCCGGCAGCCAGGTGGAAGCGTGCGGGTGCGCCTGCTGCCACACGAAGCGCCTCGCCCCCAACGGGCCCGCCAACTGGCACATCGACGCGACGGGGATCTGGACCGACGGCATCCGCGACTCGGGGCTGGCGCTGATGCTGAACAAGGCCGATTCGCGCGCCCTGGGCGCCTTCCCCTCCGAGCAGAACAACGGCTTCGACCGGACCCAGTTGGGACTGCCCACCAGCGACGTCCCCCGCATGAAGAAGTTCCTCCAGGCCGAGTGGGACCGGCGCGGGCTGACCGACGCCTATGGCGTCAGCGTGCCCGCGTTCGGCGGGCCCCTGGTCGAGCAGTTGTCCTTCACCCCGGACGCGTGCACCGGCGGGGAAGGCGTCGCCGCCGACGGCTCGATCTACTGGGGGGGCGGTGACGCGCGGTACCTGTATATCCTGTCGGCCGGTTCGAAAGGCCCGGTCGTTCCCCCGAACCTCGACCGCCCCGAGGGAACCCTCTGGAGGATCGACGCGCCCAACGTGTCGGAGCCGTTCCAGTCGGCGGTGTACGGGGTCGTCAGCGGCGATCAGCGGCAGGTCATCCCGGCGAGCGGCGCGCCGCCGGCGCTGGTGAGCGGCACCCAGTACTACATCTACGCGCTGGTCGATGTCGGGCTGCCGTCCGCGCGATGCCTGTTCACGGCGCCCTGATCGCCCCCACCGACGCGGTCACCCCGCCCCCGGGCGTCGAACCCTTCCGAACGCGCACCCGATCGCCAGCAGCAGCCCGGCGGCCGCGGCCCACGGGACGGGCGAACCCCCGGGGGGCAGCGTCGAAGACGAGCATCCGCCCCCGGGCCTGCCGGTGCAGGCGCCCTCCTGGCAGGCCTTGCCCAAGGTGCCGCAGTCTTCCAGCGTTTCCCACGCCATGCCGTCGCTCGCGCACCGCTGGACGACGCCGTTGCCCACGGGGTTGCACCGGGTGGCCCCGGGCACGCAGTACGCACCCGTCGAGTCTCCACCCGCGCCGTCCACGGCCTCAACGACGCCATCCCGTGACGGCCCGTCGATGGCCGGCACGTCGATTCCCGTTCCCGGGTCCTGCGCGACCGGGAGGTCCGTCGCGGGAACGTCCGCGGCCACCGGGACGTCCTCCGACACGGCCTCGTCGGCCGACCCGCCCGTGTCCTCCGCCGGGTGCAGTGGATAGCCCACGCACGTGTCCGTTCCCGTGCCGCGGCCGTCCAGCGTCATATCGATCGAGCCGCGGTGGTCGGTGACCTCGCTGTAGTAGGCTTCGTAGGCGTTGCCGTACAGCGCGACCTGCTCGATTCGCGCCGCGGACGGCTTCTGCCCCTTCGGGTACACCACCACCGACACGCCCTTCCAGTGGCACGGGTCGGCCTGCGGCACCCGCTCGCCCTCGAAGCGGATGACGTCCTGGATGGTGACGTCCTCCCGGTACCCCTCGACGACCTTCTCGTTGGCCGCGCCCGGAAAGAGCGGCAGGTCGGCGGACTGGATCGCCCCCGAGTCGGTGTGCACCACCAGCATCGGAGGCACCTGCTCGGCCAGGCGCAGGCCCATCAGGTACTGGTCCAGGGGCCCGTACTTGTACGTGCCGTCGCCGTAGAACCGGAACGTGCCGTCCCCCATGTCCTCGATGTGGTTGCCGAACATCATGCCGCCCGAATTGTAGAAGGCCGACCAGTGAAGTCCGAACGACGACGCGGACAGCCCGCCGCAACTGGTGTCCACGCCGCCACCGTCGGTCGGGGGCGTGTACACGCGCAGGTCGCACTGCTGCATGTTGTCGGTTCCCTTGTACGACGCGTAGGCCAGCCAGTAGTGGCCCATCTCGTGGGCCATCATGGCCAGCGCGGGCATCGGCAATTCGGGCCGGTCCTTCAGCATGTCCTGGGGGATGTCGGGCAGAGAGTCGAAGTCCCCCATCCGAACCGCGTGCTTCAGGTGCTTATTGGTTGCGCAGTATGGACCGCCGTTGTTCAGGTTGCCGATGCCGATGCCCTGCACCTGCCGGCGCATCGCGACGCCGCTCTGGACCTTTGAAAACAGGGGCATCTTGCCGGTGTAGTACACCCACAGCACGTCCGGGTCGGCGTCAGGCCAGGCCTTGTACAGCGCACAGGCCGCCTTCTGCAGGTACCCGTCGGCCATCGGGTTGACGGCCGCACCGATGATCGCCCCGTCCGTGTCCTCGACCAGGGCCACGTCGGAGGGCAGCACCTCGGCCCGGGCGGGCGCGACGGCCACCAGGGGAAGCATCACCGCGAAGCACAGGGCCAGGCGTGGCATGGACACTCCTCGGGGTGGACAGGCAATGGTACCACGGAGAACGACGGGACTTGCGAGGGCTCGAACGGGTATGCGACGATCCCGTTGCCACGCCGCGGAGGAAGGCCATGACGGTTCGACGAATCGCCTCGTTCTTCAAAGGGCTACTGCTGGCTGGCACGGGGATCGTCGCCGGCTGTTCGGGTCTGCCCGGCCTGGGTTCCTCGCCGGGCGGGACCGACCCGGCGGTCATCGCCGCCTCCATCGACGAACTGAAGACCGACACGACGTGGAGCGCGATGACCCGCAGCGGCGACGGCGTCGGGGCCCGATTCGCGCTGCTGGAGTCGGGCGACATCCCGGCTGCGATGCACCTGGTGAAGGCGGGCAAGGACGCGGCCTTCGACCTGGAAATGGAACTGTTCGAAACCCCGACCGCGGCCGACGAGGAGACGCGAGTGACCCAGGCGTGGATCCTCGGGAAGATCGGCGACAGGGGCTCGCTGACCGCGCTGGGCCTGGGCCTCAGCCAGTCCATCGAGGAGGGGCTGTTCCAGGCGGCGAACGCGGAGGCGGACGCGATCTTCGCGCTGCTCGGCGATTCCCGCCGGAACGTGCGCGACCACTGGTACGACCTGGCAGACATGGAGGCCTCCCATGCGGCGGCATCCGACTCCGCGGTTTCGGCCCTGGCCACCGTGGCGTCGGCAGCGACCCCGGCGAAATCGTGCGTGCGCCGGATGCTGATCCTGGGCGCCGACGGGAAGCCCCTGGTGACCACCGGTCCGGACGGCGCGTCCCGCCCCCTGGCGGTCGAAGGATGGGAGTTCGATCCCCCCGACCTTCCGCCGGAACTGGCGGCCCGTGCGAATTCCTATGCGCAGGAGGTTCTGAGCGGTGAAGGCACCCCGGTCGAGCAGTTCGGCGGGCAGACCCCGAACCGGCGGTTCAACTGCGCCGGGTTCGCCTTCAGGGAACTGAACGACGGAAACGGCTGGAACACGTCCGCACCGGACATCCTCAGCCTGCTGACGGGCGCCGGGCTGCTGCAACTGAAGACCGACCCGCCGGAGCCGGGCGACAAGGTGTTCTACCTGCCGAAGCAGGAGTGGTGGGCGGTATGGCGCACGGGGGCGCCGGCCCACGTCACCGAGGTCGACCGGGTCGTCGGCGGGAAGGCCGTGGTGCGCGGGCCGGACAACCAGACCGGCGTGTTCGACGCGAACATCGACGCGAAGTACTTCGAAACCCGGGACTGGGTCCCCGCGGTCTTCGAGTGGACGTACGGCAAGCCATCGGTGCGCGAGGATTTCGCGGTCGCGGGCACCGGGAGGTACTGCGCGCCGCGCACCACGCCGCCGAAACCCTGTGGCGACGGCCGGTGCGACGTGCCGGGCGGCGAAAACGTGCAGACGTGCAGCGAGGATTGCCGCTGCGGCGACGGCGTGTGCGACCCGGTCGAAAAGGCCGACACCGTCAACCCGTGCTACGAGGATTGCGGCACCTGCGGCGACGGCCACTGCACGTCGCCGCGGGAGACCCCGGCCAACTGCGAGGCCGACTGCGGGTCGTGCGGCAACGGCACCTGCGAACCCGACAAGAAGGAGTGCGATCTGGACGAGGTCTATGCGCTGCTTCAGTGCACCGCGGACTGCTGCCCGGGCGGGCACAGCGTCTGCCCGAACGTCGGCGACGAGTGGTGCACGTCCCGGTAGGTCGGCCGGATCTCAGGCGCCGACGCGGCGCCGCGCGCCGAAGGCCATCACGCCCAGCAGCAGGACCAGGCCGGCGCCCCGCGTGTCGGCCGGCGTCCCGGTACCCGAGCATCCATGGCTGGCCTTGTGCATCACCACGGTCCCGCCGTCCGGGGAGTCGATGACGTCGGCCCCGTCGCCGCAGGAACCGCAGTCCTGCGGGCAGGAATCGCACGCCTCGCCGTCGTCGCACGAACCGTCCCCGCAGACCGGGCCGCCCACGCGGCAGTCCTTCGGGCAGGAGACCGGGGACTCGCCCAACTCGCAGACGCCGTTGCCGCAGTCCGGCTGCACCGGCGGAGGGCAGTCGGCCGGGCACGAGTCGCGGGTTTCCCCGTCGTCGCACGTGCCGTTGCCGCACACCGGGGCCGGCGCGGGGCAGTCGCCGGGGCAGGTCGCCGTTGTTTCGCCGTCCTCGCAGACGCCGTCGCCGCACACCGGGGCCGGCGCCGGGCAGTCACCCGGGCACGACGCGGTCGTCTCGCCGGACTCGCAAGTGCCGTTGCCGCACACCGGGGCCGGCGGAGGGCAATCACCCGGGCACGACGCGGTCGTCTCGCCGGACTCGCAAGTGCCGTTGCCGCAGACCGGGGCCGGCGGGGGGCAATCACCCGGGCACGTCGCGGTCGTTTCGCCGGCCTCGCACGTGCCGTTGCCGCACGCGGTGGTGCCGCCGGTCGGAGCGCAGGCCCCGCCGCCGCCCTGGAGCCCCGCGCATTCATACCCGGACGGGCAGTCACCCACGACCGTGCATTCCAGGGTGCAGTGCAGCGAGCCGTCGTCCTCCTGCAGGCAGACCTCCACGCCCGGGCACCCGTAGTTCGAATCGCAGGCGCCCCAGATCCCGCCTGACGCGCCCCCGCAGTCCGCGGGGCACGAGGCCGCCGTTTCGCCCGCATCGCAGTTCCCGTCGCCGCACGTCGCCGCCGGGCAGTCCTTCGGACAGTTCGCCGTGGTTTCGCCGGTATCGCAGGTGCCGTTGCCGCACACCGGGGTCGTGACGGAACCCCCGTCGTACTTCGCGATCATCTGGGCCAGGAACGACGCGTTGACGTCCACCCGGGTGTTCCAGCCGTCCTTCACGCAGTAGTCGTCGCCCGATGACACCACGCCCACGATCTGCTCGACGCCGCCTTCGACGTAGAAGCCCGGCCCGCCCGAATCCCCGCTGCAGGTGTTCTTGGGATTGTTGGACGTTGTGTAGTTCCAGAATCCCTGGGCCTCCACCGAGCCGATCGTCGTGGACACCTTGTACTTGTCGCCCACCAGGGACTGATCGTAGCCCGACCGGATCCCGAAGCCGCTGAATACGATCCCGGCGTTCGTCAGGCCGTTGATCGTCGTCTTCCGGTACGCCATCGGCGTCGCGGATGCCGCCTTCGACAGCACCACCACGGCGATGTCGTGGGTCGCAATGCCAACCCCGAGGGCGTCGGGGGTGTAGTTCGGGTGCGCCTCGTAGGCCGTGATGGTGTACCGGGTGCCCGAATTCATGCCGGCCCCCAGCACGAAGTTCGCCGGGTACGCGCCCCCTTCGCCCTGGACGCAGTGCGCCGCGGTCACGGCCACCTTCGGCGAGATCAGCGTCCCCGTGCACAGGCCGCCGCTGCTGCCCGATCCCAGCAGAACCGCGCCGACCGCGGGGTGCCCCGCATCGGGCGTGCCGCCGACGATCGCGCCACGCACCGCTCCGGTCGGCGGAAGGCCTCCCACCGGGCAGCCCAGCAGGATCGCGCACAGGGGAACCAGTGACCTCGCGTGTCGCATCGCCATCCTCCGGGGGGATTCGCGCTTCGTTCGGCGTCGCACGGCCGCGATCCTAGTGGGTTCGCCCCGGCGGTTCAACCGGATCGGCGGATAGGCAGGCATTCAGCCGCGCAGGGCACGCAGGCGGGACCGGTAGAGGCAGGGCGACCAGGCCCCGTGCCACGTGGCGCGGGCGACGTCGAACGCGACGCCGACGTGGCGGGCATGATCGATCGCCCGAACCAGTTGCTGGAAGGCCCCCGGGCGTCCCACCACCCTGTCGTGCGCCGCCTCGTCGCGGCCCTGGAACTTGAACTGCAGCCGGGTGACACCCAGGTCCCGCAGCCGGCGGACAGCCTCCGGCGACTGCAGCCCGCTGCCGTCCGTTTCGATCTCGATTTCCCGGTAGCGCAGCCCGGCCAGCATCCCCAGGATCTCCGGGAGATCGCGATGCGCGGTGGGTTCGCCGCCTGCAACCAGCACGCGGCCGTAGGACGAGTCGCGAGCGTTCCGGGCCCCGCGCGTCAGTTCGTCCAGCCCGCGGTCGAACGTCCCCGGTTCCGCCGGCCCGAACGGGCAGTCCGGGCAGTGGTTCCCGCACTCCGAACCGACGAACAGGATGAACCGCAGCACCCCCTCGTGGATGGCGGCCTTGATCGCTTCGGAGTTGGGCAGGTAGCTGTACAGGTCGTGGATTTCGAGCAGGTCGTTGACCGGTCGGATCCGCCCCCGCGCCGCGTTGTACCGTTCCTTCAGCACGTCGGCCCGGCGGGCGGCTTCCTCGTGGTGGGCTTCGTACGTCATCCGGTCGCCGTCCAGTTCGTCGAACGCGACCGAGGACGCCAGGTGCCGCCCCCCCAGTCCGTCCCGGTCGTCGCGCAGCCGTATCCCGAACTTCGCAGGCTGGCGCGCAACCTGCGAATCGACCAGGTAGAACGGCGAAATCGCCACGGCATCGACCGAATCGGCGTGCGCTTCCAGGAAGCCCGCGGTCAACTCGAAATCGGCCAGCGTTTCGCCCGGGAACCCAACGATCAGGTTCGCCTGCACCCACATGCCCGCGTCGTGGTGGCACGACCGCAGGATCGCCGAGGCCTGGGCCGGCGTGTAGTGCCGTTGCATCTTCTCCAGGATCCGCGGGCTGGCGGATTCCACGCCGAAGGTCAGCGCGATGCATCCGGCAGCCCGCAGGGGCCCGATGTCCTCGACGGTCATGCCGGTGAAGCTGCCCGAGTCGCTCCAATGGACATCGACGCCCGCCGCGCCGAACTCCCGGCACAACTGCTGGACGTACTCGTGCCCGACCGAAAGCGTGTTGTTGAAGAACGCGACGTCGCGGATCCCCTGCTCCTGGTACCGCACCAGTTCGGTCGCCACCTGGGCGGGATCCTTCCGCGACATCGTGTGGCCGTGTTCCGCCGCGACACGACAGAAACTGCACCGGTGAGGGCAGCCCTTGATGAACTGGACCGGCGCCAGCAGCCGCTGCCCGGGGTTGGGGGACACCTGGGCCCGGGGGCGCTGGAACAGGTACGGATTCGGGTCGAGACCCTTCAGGTCGCCGCACGGGCGATCCTCGATCCCGGCGTCGTCGCCGGCCGTGGACCGCACTTCCCCGGACTCGCGGTACAGCAGGCTGGGCACCGACTCGAGCGCCCGGCGGCCCTCGACGTGCTCGATCACGGCCGGGAGCGTGGCTTCGCCCCAGCCCATGCCGAACCAGTCGGCCTGGGGCGAATGGGCCATGAATTCGTGGGGCGTGCAGTCGGCGTGGCCCCCGACGATGACCGGGCAGCCGAAACGCAGTTTCAGGTACCGGGCGACCAGCAGCGTGCCCGGCATCCGGCGTGCGCTGATCGCCACCAGCCCGTATCCCGTGCCCCGGATCGGCCGGGCCAGCCGTTCCATCCAGCCGTCCAGCGCCGGATCGGTCGCCTCACCGGAAATGATCCGGTCCAGCAGCACGCCATCGGACAGGATCGGGTGCTCGGCAATCTGCCGGGCCAGTTCCGGATCCTGCAGGAGCAGGGCATCCAGATCGACCGGGTCCACCGTGTGGCCGATCGAACGCAGTTTCGCCATCAGGTAGGCGCTGGCCCCCGGCGGAAAGATCGCGTCCTGGGACCTGCGGTTGATTTCGGGTGCCGTGACCAGCAGCACTTTCATCCAGCGACCGTCCATTCCGGCGGCCGCGCGACACGCCCGGCCCCGAGGAAGGCACTACACCAGATGGGTTGGTGGAAGTCAAATCACCGCATTGCGCCGCACTCGGATAATGCCCATCCTGTTTACGATGACGACGGGGCTTTCGCCCCGAGGAGGACCCGATGCGAAGGTTCGTTACGTGCATTGCGCTGGCGTTGCTGGCGTCGATCCCGCTGGCCGCCGACGCGTGGCCCATCGCTTCCATGCAGACCGGCATGCTGAGGTTCGGCGACACGACGACGCCGTGGGAAATGCCGCACCACCACGCGGTGACGGCCGACCCAGCCAGGACGGCCGCCGGAACGGGTCCCGGGGCGAAGGAATCCACGACGTCCGCCCCGGCACCGGCGCCGGCTGCGGCCCCGGGCAAGTCGGAGATCTGCTCGTGCGCGAAGCCGTGAGACGTCCGGGCGGGGTCGATGCACCGTGCCGGTGTCAGCGGTGCAGGTCCAGCACCGTGATCGACCACGGCCGGAACGTGTAGTCCAGGAACGCCCCGCCCGTCATGACGGGTTCGTCCGCGATCGCGATCGCGCCCGGATCCTCGAAGGTGACCCGGGCATCGGCGCTGGCCCCCGAAAGCACGTGGGCGGTCCCGGTCGCGGCGACGAACCCGCCCAGGTCCAGGCGCGTCGGCACGCCGTCCGGCAACCCGTACGCCCGGTTGACCACCAGCAGGGACAACCGATCGCCCGCCGGGTCGGACGTGGCCACCACGTCCAGCACCGGGGCGTTGGACACCAGAAAGGCCCCCGCCAGCACGAAGTAGGTCGGGGCCTGGACCGTCGCCGGGTGCACGACCGGCAGCGCGTTGTGCGCGTAGAAGCGCTGCAGCAGCCAGCCCCCCATGCGCAGCGGCGAGCCGGCGGCCTTGTCCACGGCCTCCCACCGGACCATGCCGAACGGCAGGCCGACCAGGTCGTAGGCGTTGGCCATCCACACCGGCCCGCGCAGGTTCGCGTTGCGGAAGGTCGCCATGCCCAGCAGGCCGGTCATGCCGTTGACGGCCCCGTCGTCCTTGAACTGCAGCACGCCCTGCCAGATGTTGTACTCGGTCAGCGCGATCCGGATGTCCCCGGTATCCCCCGTCGCCTTGCGGGCATCGATCGCCTGCTGCGTCGCGGCCAGCTCGGGCTCCCAGGTCGGCCCGATCCCGGCGACCCGGTAGAACGAGCCTTCGGGGCCCATCGCCGCGGCGTCGAAGTCCCCGGGGCCGTAGAAGTGCGGCGCGATCGCGTCGATCACGTCGCCCGCCACCTCCAGAACCCGCGCGGTCCATCCTGCGCGGTAGCCCGTCGCGTACCCCACCGGCTCGGGCCGGCCGTTCGCCTGTACCAGGATCGTCGGGTCCACGGCCTTCATCGCCAGCGCGAACTGGCGGACGCCGGCCGCGTAGTTCTCGAGGTTCTGGGGGCCCTTCACCGACCCGGGCTCGGGCAGTTCCTCGTCCCACATCTCGTTGCCGATCTCGAAGTGGTGCACGCCCCACGGCGCCGCGTGCCCGTACGCCTCCCGCAGCCACGCGAAGTACCCCGGGGGCGCCGCGTCCGTCGAGCGCCAGGACCGGGCCGTCCAGCCGGCGGCGGCGGCCACGGCGCCCCCGGGCGAGGCCCCGTTCACGTACTCGACCCAGTTGGAGGCCGCAACGGCCCCCAACGGGAAGGACACCGTGAGCAGCGCGTCGGCCCCGATGGCCCGGCAGAAGTCCAGGAACTCGTCGGTGCCGACGTCGTTGTAGTAGGGCATCGCGACCATCAGGTTCGCGTCGTCCAGCGTGGTCCCGACATACGCGGATCGTCGCGCCGGCCGGTTGTCGCGCGGCCCGATGCCGTCGCCCCAGTCGTACCCGTCGGCCGCGATCCCCCCCATGCGCACCACCGAAACCCCCGCGTCGCGGAAGGCATCGACCAGTTCGGGCCACACGCCCGCGCTCGCGTCGTCCGGCCGCAGGCTGGCGGCGTCGAAGCGCAGGACCGACGCGCCCTGGACCACGAACGCGATGGACGCGGCGTTGCAGGACCGGGTGGGCACCAGCCGCACCGATGGCGCGGCCCACGCGCCCGGGGGGGAATCCAGCGGCAGGGCGGTCGGTCCGGCCAGCACGGCGATCGGCTGCACCGAGGTGTCCAGCAGCACGGCCATCAGGGACGGCGCCGGCCCGTCCCCTCGACGGACATGCACCGACAGGGTGTAGGAACGGCCGCCCACGACGCCCAGCCCCCCCTGCCCCACCCCCGCGTTCTTCCCGGGCCCGGCCGCGGTGATCGACAGTTCCAGCGCATGCCCGCCCTGCACCACGTCGCCATCGACCGACGCCACCGTCGCCACGACCCCGTCGTCCGCCCACAGGCCCCAGGGAACCCAGCCCTTCGCCGCCAGCGCGGCGCGGTCCCATTCGAACCCGCGATCCATCAGCATCTCGGCACCCAGGCCCTGGGCGTTGCCCTCGATCTCCAGCCCAGCCCCGTGCACCCGCGCGTCGTTGCTCTTCAGCACGATCGCCGGGTCCACCGTGATCGTCGCCACCGGCGCCGGGATGTCCCCGGGCAGATCGGCGACGACCTCGTCCCCGATGTCCCCCGCGAGGTCCTCGCCCGCGTCGGGCCGGGTCGCGTCGCTCGGCAGCACATCGCCGTCGCCCAGGTCGCCGACCTCGCCCGCCACGGCATCCCCGTCGTCCAAAACGACCACGACCGGCATGCTCGCAGGCCCGGAGCACCCCAGCGTCACCATCAGGGCCCCCAGGATCCCGCCGCACCGACCGCCTTCCACCTTCTGCCGCATCGCTGCTCCCGCCCTGGGCCCGCCCCATTCTGCCCCGGGAGGCTTCCGAACGGAATGCCCCCGGGGCAGGTCCGCAAGAAGACCCGCCGCTTCGACACGCAGTCTCGACCTTGGGTGGAGTCGCACCGCGTCGGGGCGTACAATCCCTCGAAGTTCGATCGAGGGTCGCGTCGTGCACCGAACCGCCCGCCCGCTCCTGTTCGCGCTGCTCCTTCTGGCAGGCGCCTTCCCGTGCGCCTGCGGCGGTTCATCGACCCACGGGCCGGCGGATCCCGTCACGGACGTCGCTCCCGACACCCCGCCCGATCTGCTGCCGAACGATGCCGACGACCCGGGCGCCGTGGACCGCGACGTTCCGGCGGCCGACCCGATCGTCGATACGGCCGCCCCCTCCCCTGATCCCGCCGCCGACAGCGACATCCCGGATTCCGAGGACACGCTGGAACTGCCGCCGGCCCCCGACTCGGCCGACGACGTCCCGGCCCCCGACTGCCCCGGCTCGAAGCCCTACGACTACAAGTGCGATCTACAGCACCCCGACACCTGTCCCGGCGGGATCTGCGCCTACGCGCTGTGCCTGGGCCCGAAGCTGGACCCGGACCGCTGGGCGACCTGCGGCGACCACACCTGCTCCCCGTGCGAAAACGCCTTCGACTGCCCGATCGACTGCGCCCCCGCGCCGACCCTGAAGCCGCCGGCGCTGGACGACCCGAAGACGCTCACCGTCTGGGTCCACGGCTTCGGCCTCAACGCCTTCGGGTCCCTGGACAAGATCGTGTACGGCAGCGAGCGCGGCTGCAGCCAGTTCCTGAAGTTCCTGGGCGACTACGGCGAGGCCCGCCCCTGCGCCGACACGCCCGAAGGCGCCGCCTCGCCCATCCAGTGGACGGCGCCCGAGTACTACGGGGGGGTCCCGGCCCCGTGGCTGACGCCGGCGGACATCGCGGAACTGGACGCGTTCCCCTACGACGGCGCGGACGCCCTCGAGCGGTATTCACGCATCGTCGCCAAGTTCATCCGGTGGAAACTGGCCTCCACGGGCGCCACCTCCGTCAACCTCGCCTGCCACTCGATGGGCTGCCTGATCACCCGCGTGGTGCTGGAGCGCGACATCGAAGGGCTGGTGTCGCAGGGGCGGATCGCGCGCTGGTTCACGTTCAGCGGGGCCCTGGCGGGGGCCCGGTTCGCCCGGTTGTATGACAATCCCACGGTGAAGCAGTACGCCGACCTCGTCGGGATGTCGCAGGCCGACTACGTGATCCTGAACCCGGACTTCGTCGTGGACCGCGGGGCCTGGTACGACCACAAGCCCTTCGAGGGCAACTCGCCCAACTATCACCGCATCTTCGTCCAGCACCTGGGCGGCACCAGCCCGCACATGTCCACCCTGGGGGGCCTGTCGCTGGCCGACGTGGTCAACCCGACCGTCGCCCCCGACGACGGCGTGCTGTTCACGCAGGACATGTACTTCCATTCGCAGGCGCCCGGGGGGTCGTTCGTGGTCGCCAGCGGCGCCGCCGAGCCTTCCTCGATGGCGTTCACCAACCAGCAGCACGTGGACATGACCTACGCCGACACCACCGGGATGCTGGGCGCCGCCGCGCTCTTCCACCGGCGGAAGGTCGTGGTCACGCTCAGCGAGGTATCGGTCATCCACGACCTGGAGGGCTTCCCGGACATGGCCCCGGCGGACGTGGCGCTGGAGGCCGAGGTTCGATATCCCTACGTGCTGGCGACCTTCGGGAAGGACGTGATGGCCACCGAAATGAAGGTCGCCCAGCGCAGCGCGCCCGAGTGGCCGCAGGCCGAGGGGACGGTCCAGGACCCGGGCGTCACCATCTTCGGCGGCCCGGTGTTCGACGCGATGCAGACGATCCAGCTGGACCTGAGGCTGGTGGAAGTGGACTACTACCCGACCGCCGGCATCGTCGAGATCCCGTTCAAGGGTCCCGAGCTGATGGCGGAGTTCCACGGCGAGGTGCCGCTGACCGACCACGAGTTCGCGTTCGAGGGGATCAACGCGAAGGCGAAGGTGAAGGTCCGGGTCGTCACGCTGTACTAGCAGCGGGGCACCGGAACGGGATGCAGGCTGCGGATCCGGCTACTCGGGTTCGCCCGCGGTCACCCATGCCTGGAACGCCGCCTTCTGCGCCGTGGACAACGGGCCGCCCGTCGGCATGTAGCCCGCCTGGATCGCGGAGTTCGCGGCGCTTGCGTTCGCCTTGGCCGTCGCGTAGGTGTCCAGCGCGATCCCGTGCGACGGGCTCGCGGTCGAGTGGCACCCGGTGCAATTGCCGTCCAGCAGCGCCTTGATCTGTGCGGTATAGGTCGGCGCGGCGGCGACGTCCTGGCTGGTCCCCGGGTCGGTGCCCACGTCGGTCGAGCCGTCGATGCCGATGTCGGCGCCCGGGTCCGCCGGAGTGTCCATGGACAGATCGCCCACAAGGTCCGTGGTCGTGCTCGACGAGGAGCAGGCCGGGACCACCAGCATCAACACCAGGCCGGCCGCGATGAACAGGCTCTTGGACACGCGCATGAAACCCTCCGGATTGATTCGCTGAGCGATGCTAGCACCTCGGCCTCGGCTTGCCCCCCCCACGACGCGCCAACCATCGGTCATCGCGAGGCGATCGGCGCGGGCCCTGCCGGTGAGGTGCCGGGCCGCTTCACCTCCTCGTGGTACTCCTCCTCGGTGTTGACGGCCCACAGGTCGTCCTTCGAGGCGACGCCGTTCGCGATGTTCGCGACCGCCGCCATCGCCGTCAGCATCGAGTGGTCCTGGTTGTTGTACTTGTGCATGCCGTTGCGCCCCACCAGGAACAGGTTCTCGTACGCGTCCAGGTGGCGCCGCACCACGTCGAAGCGGTCGTACGTGCCGAAGTAGGCCGGGTACGTCTTCGGCATTCGTACCACCACGCTGTCCAGGATGTCCCGCAGGCTCGCGATCCCCAGCCGCTCCAGCTCCCCGGCGGCGAACGTGGTCATGGCGCCGTCCTCCAGGGACCACAGCCCATCGCCCTCGTCGCAGAAGTACTCCATGCCCAGCCAGACCTTGCCGGGGTCGGCGACCATGTAGGGGCTCCAGTTGTTGTAGATCTGCAGCCGGCCGACACGCACGTCCCGCTCCTGAACGTAGATCCAGTTGTCGGGGACGATGTCGCCGACGGTCGGGATCCGCGACGTGTTCCGGATCGTCAACCCCTTCAGCAGCAGTCCCACCATCATGAAGTCCCGGTACACCAGGCCCTCGGCCACCTCCCGCACCTCGGCGGGCGCGTTGGCCAGGCCCCGCACCAGGTCCTTCACCGGCATCGTCGAGATGAAGTGGTCAGCCGTGACGGTGGTGCGCGTCCCGGTCGCCCGATCCAGCACCTCCGCCGATTCGATCCGCCCCGCCTTTCCGGCCAGGCCGACCACCTCGGTCTGCATGCGGATCTGCCCCCCCATCTCGACCACGCGACGCGCGACCTCCTCCCACATCTGGCCCGGGCCGAGTTTCGGGTACAGGAAGCGTTCGATCAGGCTGGTTTCCGTGCCCTTCTGGGCCATCGAGGAGTCGCTGCTGAACAGTTTCCGCACCGCGTGGGCCAGCACCCGGACCACCGACAGGCCCTTGATGCGCTGGGCGCCCCACTCGGGCTTGATCCGCGACGGGGGCACTCCCCAGACCTTTTCCGTGTAGTCCTTGAAGAAGGTGCCGTACAGCTCCCGGCCGAACCGGTTGATCATGAAGTCCTCGAGGGACGTCTCGACACGGATCGGGAACAGCCACGCCCGGAAGTAGGACAGGCCGATCCGGACCATGCGGGCCAGGCCCAGGTTGCGGATCGTGTCGCCGTTCAGCGTGACCGGGTAGTCGAAGAACCGCCGGAGGTAATAGATCCGCGACAGGCGGCTGCGGTTCAGCATCACCCGGTCGCAGCGCTCGGGGTCCGGGGCATCGGGCATGCCCGACAGCGGCACATCGCGCTCCAGCGCCAGGTCGTCCCGCGCCGGCGCCCCCTGCAGCGGCAGCATGTCCAGCCACCACCGCATCACCCGGTCGGACTTCGAAAAAAAGCGATGCCCCCCGATGTCGATCCGGTTGCCGTGATGGGTGACGGTCCGGGAAATCCCGCCGACCTGATCGCTGGCTTCCAGCACCACGGGCGTGAAGTCGGTGCCCTTCAACAGTTCGTACGCGGCGGTCAGCCCCGCGGGGCCCGCGCCGATGATCAGCACCGTCTTGCGTTCCAAACGCCCCCCCCTCAACGTCAGTCCACCAGTTCCAGGCGCGGCAGCGACGCATCGACCTCGATGTCGCGGCGCACCCAGAAGGGCATCCCCGACACATCGACCAGTCGATAGCCGCTTTCCAGGAAGGACGCCAGCCGCCCCCCCCCTTCGGGCGAAAGGATCCCGGACTGCACCAGGTCCGAGGGCAGCGTCTGGCCGCGGGACACCTGCGAGCCGCACTTCGACACGTTGCCCCAGACGGCCAGGACCAGCGATGGCCGGGCCGCGATGATCTGATCCGCCATCGCCTTCAGGGACTGCCCGACCTCGGGATGCACCCGCCACTTCCACTGCCAACTGGAGTACAGCGCCGTGGCGTCGCGATTGAAGATCGGATGGTACGGCGTCATCGCCACCACCGGGTCGTCGCCGGCCAGGCGCCCCAGCGTGCCGATCGTCGATGTCGTTTCCATGTGGGGCGGGTGGTCGCCTCCCCGGTAGGGCCTGGCCACGTCCACCAAGAAAAGGGCGGCCGCGGCGACCCACGGAAGCAGGCGCCAACGGGAACCCAGCCACGCCAGGAGCCTGGAAACGACCGGCGTGGCCAGCGGGGCGGCCAGCAGCCCGCACATCTGCATGTTGTAGGCCCACAGGGGCCCCGGCTTGAACACGAAGGCCAGGCAGGCCGCGGCCAGCGCGATGCCCGACACCCGGCGGGCCGACGAGCCGGCGTCCTCGGGAGGCCCGGCGCGGCGGACGATTAGGGCAACGCCGGCGGAAGCGCACAGCGCCAATGCGCCGTAGGAGAAGCCGATCGAGGACAGCCAGGTCCCCGCATGCAGGCGGGCATTCAGTACGAAGACGGCGTCGATGAATGCGCCGAACAGCCCGTTCATTCCCAGCCACGCGACCAGGGGCAACAGGCCCGCAAGGACGCCCACCCCGTTCGCGGCCACCAGCAGGAAAAGGCGCCGTGCGCCCATCCGAAGCGCCAGGCCCGCCAGCGGCAGCACCGCCAGCAGATACGCCTGCTTCGGGTTGAACGACACGGCGAGGCCCAGCAGGAGCCCCGACAACAGGGAGGAGCGCGGGCGCACGGAACCGGTCAGCAGCGCGATCGCCGCCAGGGACAGCACGTTCGCGACCAGGTCCGGCCGGAAGCAGAACAGTTCCGTGCTTCCTGCGATCCCCAGGCAGAGGAACGCCGTCAGCAGATCGTTGGCGTCCCTGCCGTTCACGCGTCGCGCGATCCGCACGACCTGCAGGATCGACAACGCCAACAGCAGCACGGATACCAGGCGGAAGACCGGCATGACGGCGCCGCCCGGCGGCAGGATGGCCAGGAGGGGCGCGGCGACAATCCAGAGCATCGGCGAGTGGGTCTGGAAGAAGTCGATGAACGGCAGCAGGCCCTGGGACACGAGCCACGCACTGTGGAGGTGCTCGCCTTCGTCGTGGTCCACCGAGACGCCCCACAGGAACGACACGCCGTACAGCGCGACGACAAGCAGCAGCGACAGGCGAGTGGACCTCGACATCCGAACAGGCTCCATCCTCCCCGGGGCCGCCCCGGGGGCCACACTGGAACATCGAGCCTCCGGGATCGGTTTCGGAGACGCGAGGATGGCGCGCGCCATCCCTGGGTGCCTGGATTCAGCGCGATTCTACAGAAACCGGGTTCCGGAAGTCATCTTTTGGCGATCTTCCCGAAGCGCGGCCCGCGAGGGCATCCAGGGCATCCATCGCAACGCTGCGGATCGACTCGTCGGGGTCGCGGGCTGCCAGGTCCCTCAGCACGTTGCGGACGGACGGGTCACGACCGCGCTCCCCCAGCCACCGCAAGGCGTGGATCCGGGCCGCCGCGGGCGCGGTCCCGTCGGTGACGATCGCCACCGCGCCCTGGAGGTCACCGGCCGGCGGCGGCTCGGCCCCGATCAGCCGGGCCCCCTGCGCCTGCAACGCCCGCAGGTGCCCTCCGGCGCCGGTCACCAGCCCCGCGGGAATCCGGCCCCGGTCCCAGTCCCACCGGCCGATCGCCTCGCCCAGGCTGCCGGCGAAGCCCCACCGGTACTTGCTGCGCCGGATCAGATCGGCCTCCTCGGACGTCAGCGAACGGACGCCCAGGAACCGCTCCGACGTCGTGGCCTCGGTGGCGTACCAGACGATCCAGCCGACCGCCCAGGTGTCCTCATCGACGCCCCTCAGCCGGTTGGTGCTGAGCGGACAGGGCACGCACGGCGGGTGGGCGCAGGTGCATCCCTCGGGCCCGCACTCCATGCGGCTCGCAGAGCGGGACATGCCCTCCAGCATCCGCTCCAGGCTGGGGGAGCCTTCGGTGAGGGTCGACGGGCCCTCGACGGCCCTGGGCACCGGGAGCTGCAGCGACGCACCCGGGGGCGGGAGGTCCAGGTCCTCGACCACCTGGGCCACCACCGGCGGCGGGGCGGCAGCAGGGAGCGCGGAGGCCAGCGGAGCCGTGCCCGGGTCCTGGGGTGGCGGGTCGGGGCGGCGGGGGGGACGGGGGCTTCGGACCGAGGCGACGCGGTTCGGCGGAGGCATCCGCGACGTGGCCGGCGGGTCCAGGAACAGCAGTTCGTCGGGGCTTTCGAACCCCTTCAGCGTCACGGTGCGGCGGCCGTCCTCGTCGCGACGGATCCGCACCTCGGCTCCGCCCAGGAAGAGGTCCACCATGTGCCCGGTCAGCGAGCTGGCCGGCAGGAGGGTGTCCGGGCCGCCCAGGCAGGCACCGGGTGCCCCGGGGACCGACGCGAGGGCGGACAGGTCGTAGCATCCGCCAAAGGCCCGGCCCTCGTCGGGCCGGCCCGGGTCGCCGACCAGGCCTTCCACCTCCACCCCGGTGGATGCGGCCGTCGAGCCTTCGCCCCCTGCGACCGGCGACAGCCCTCCCGCGAACCACGCCGCTGCGGATGCCAGCGCGAGCAACGCGATGAGGCCTGCGCCCATGCGAACCCTGCTCCGCCCGGTTCCTGCCGGCGCCCGTCCGCCCATGTGCCGGTGTCTCCCATCCCCGCGACCGAACCACAATACCGCGCCCGTCCCGCCGCGGGAACCCGCGGGGCGGACCGATATTCCCGGGCTTGCGGAATCCGCTGCCGGCACCCGATGATTCCCATGGTCGGAATCAGGCGGCGCCCAGGCGGGTTGCAGTTCGGTTGGAAGCGCCCCTTGACGCGGGGCGAAGGAGGGCCCGGAGTGGCGAGTTCGCGGATCCCCCGTTCGATTGCAGTCCTGCTGTGCCTGGGCCTGGGCCTCCTGGCCTCGTGCGGCGGCTACAGGTTGCAGAGCGCCTGGTCCGCCGACGCCGTGTCCGTGGACGGCAATCCCGACGACTGGGGCGCAATCCCCTTCCTCCAGGCGAAGGCGGAGGACGTGCGGCTGGCGGTCCGGAACGACGACCACGCCCTGTACGTGTTCGTGTCGACCGACCGGCCCGAACTGGTCACCCGGATGCTCCAGGGGGAAACCACGCTCTGGATCGACGTCCGGGGTTCCAAGGGGAAGGCGCGCTCCGTCCAGGTCCCTGGCGACTCGGGCGAGGAGCGGGTCGCCGCCGCGACATCGTCGGATCGCGAAGCGGCACCACCGCAGCAGGCGGTGAGGACGGTCGTGCCGGGAACCCTCCTGGAGCAGAACGGCGACGCGATCGCCCTGGTGGCGAACCGCGCGGGGCACCCGGACGGCCTGGCTGCCTCGTACCTTCACGACCAGGGGTGGCTGGGCTGCGAGATCCGCGTGCCGATCGGGCCGGGGTCGGCATTCCCCGAACTGGCCCCGGGCCGGGCGGGCCGGCAGATCGGCATCGGGCTGGGATTCGAGGGCCCGGACCCGGCCGGGGGCAAGGGGCGGGAACCCGGGGCCGGAAAGCACCCCCAGGGCCACCCCGGCGGGAACGCGGCGCCGGGCGGCGGGAACGGCCGTGGTGAAGAGGGCCAGGGACGGGGCGGCCGTGCCATGGGTGGCGGCAGGCACGGCGGGGGCGGGATGGGCGGAGGCCTGGGCGGAGGCCATTCTTCGGGCGGGTCGCGCGCCGGGACGCCGGAACCCTTCCCTGCCGTTTCGGAAGTCTGGTTTTCGATTGCGCTGGCCCGGGAACCGTCGAAGTGATCGTGAGCACGCGAGGACGCGCGGGCGGTGCCGCATCGTGCGTGCCCGGATGACGATCGAACGCGAATATTTGCGGCGGGTCGCTCGTCACAGAGGGCTGCACCGTGGAGGGTTGCGATGAGAACGCTTGCCATCATGCTGGTCCTGGCGGGGCTGTCCGCACCGGTCCTGGCCCGGGCCCGCGAGGCACAATCGAACGCGTCTTCCGGCGGCACGGCCACGGCCGGCGCCGTTCGTGAAACGCCACAGGGACAGCCGCCTCCTCCCGGCGACGTTCCCGAGCCACCGGCCGAGGCGCAGAACCAGGCCCCGCAAGGGACTGCCGAGGCGGACCCGCCGGTCGATGACGAGGAGGAGGCAGCCGCGGCCCCGGCACCGCAGGCGATGCCGCCCGGCGAGTGGGTCTGGACCGATCGGTACGGCTGGGTCTGGGCGCCCGACGGGAACGACTACGTGTACTACCCGGACGACGGCTACCCTTACGCCTACCTGTACCAGCGCGAAGTCGGCTGGGCCTGGGTGGTGGCACCGTGGGTCTGGGGTGGCTGGTGGCCCCATCGCTACTGGGGTTACGGGCCCTGGGGCTGGGGCTGGGGCCAGGGGCGGGGGTATGGCTGGTACGGCCGGCCCCTGGTTTCGGGCTGGAGGGGCCACGCCGGGGGTGGCGGCGCAGGCTTCGTCGGCGGCGGCGGATTCCGGGGGGGCGGCTGGCATGGCGGCGGCGTCTTCCGAGGCGATCGCGGCGGCGGGCATGAGGGCGGAGGATTCCGCGGTGGCGGCGGAGGCTGGCACGGAGCCGGCCGCGGCGGCGGCGGGCACGTCGGCGGTGGCGGCGGCCGTGGCGGCG
>CAIOFV010000099.1 GCA_903857665.1 uncultured Myxococcales bacterium | reverse complement strand
TGGTTCGACCGGTTCGCCGCGGACTGCGACCAGGCCTGGAACGCGCAGTTTCCGGCTACGTCGGCCCGGATTCCGGACGCCCGCCCCGAGATTTCCGGGGAACTCTGGATGGCGCTGCGGGCGCGGATGGCCTCCGAGCGCGAGGTTGGCGAACGCGCCGCCGCCCACGTGCTGCGGGCAACCGGTTGCCGCAGCGTGGTTTCGCGCCGATCGGTCGAACCGCCCGCGGTCTGGGGAATCTGGGACGGCCCCGAGACGCTGCACCTCTGCCTCCTGGAGGTGCGGACGGGCCACCCCGGGGTCCCGCCCCCGCGGCTGACGGCCGTGGACGTTGCAAGGGCCGAGCGCCTGCTGGATTTCGCGTGGGACCGGTTCGGTCGCTCGTCGAGCGTTCCCGTGGACCTGAAGACCCGGCCCCGCGTCGCCAGTGTCGGGTACCTCGGCGTGGTGCTGCTGCCGGACCGCGGACGCTGGCAGCTGTATCGTCCCGACCTGGTCGCATTTGTCGCTGCGCACGACCTGGAACCGCACCTCCGCCGGCTGAAGAGCGACCTCGACGCATTCCACCGCTTCGGTTGCTAGAAGTCCGGTGCTTTCGGCGCCGAGGTCTACCGCGTCTTCCGGAACGCCAGCCAGGTCGGCCCGATTTCCCAGACGCGCTGCGCGCCGGCGGCCCCGGCCTCGTCGCCCGCGGCCACCAGCACGTAGTGGCGCGAGGATGTCTCGATCTCGGGGAACTGCCGGTGGAACAGTTCGGTCGCCAGGACGTGCAGCGGGTACGAACCGCAGGAGGTGTAGGGCAGTTCGCAGTCGAACGTGGCAGGTCGGCCGCGCGTGTCGGCCAGAATCGTCGCGGTGACGGTGCGGAGCACGGGCAGGGACGTGGGGATCTCGTCGACCCCGTATTGCCGTGCGCACAGGATGGCCTGCGTCGCCGCCACCACCAGCAGGAGCGGAGCACCCAGCGCGACGAAGTGCCGCGGGTGAAGGCGGCCGGCCAGGCGTGCGAGGGGAACCAGCGCCAGTGGGAAGACGACAATCGTGTAGTGCGCGAAGAACACCTTGTTCGAACGGAACGCAAGGTACAGCACCGGCAGCGACGCCAGCAGCAGCACGGCCGGGAGGTCGCCGCGGGCCGCGTCGCGTCCCCGTCGTGCGAGGGCGCATATCGTGGTTGCCAGGAACCCCGCGAACGCGCCCGCCGCGGCGGCGAGCGAAAGCGCCCAGCCGAAAGCCAGGGCAACCCCGCCCGCCGCTGGCAGTCCCAGGAAGTCGCGCAGCCGTTCGCGGCCCAGGTTGCTGCCCAGGAACGCCACCTCGGTCACATCGAAGCTTGGCATCTTCGCGACCCAGTAGGTGAAGTCGCCGGCACCATACAGGACCTGGTAGTAGACTGCGCGCAGTGCCTCGGACGGCGGCGCAGTGGTCGAGCCCAGGTTGGCGGCAATCGCGTCGGTGTTGGGGAACCCCTGGAGTCCGTCCCAGACCAGGTAGGGGACGTACAGGAGCAGGCCTGCGGCGAGCCCGAGTGCCAGCTGGCGCCAGGTCCGGCCGTCCGGGCGCGCCAGACCGAATCCGACCAGCGTCAGGACCCCCAGGAGCCCGGCGGACAGGTGGAACTGCGGCGTCGCGGCCACGACGACTCCCAGCCAGAAGCCCGGACGGCGCCCCGTCCCGCGAACCGCGCGCGTGACCAGCCACAGCCACAGAAAGCCGCAGGGAATCAGAAGGTTGGGGTTCCACTGGTGATCCGTGTGGAAGACCACGAACGGGTTGAAGGCCGACAGGGCGACGGAGGCAAGCCCCCCGGCCGGTCCGTACTCGCCCCGGAACAGGCGCCAGCCCAGGACCAGTCCGGCAAATCCGAGCAGGCTGACCAGCACCATCGGGCCCTCGGGCTGGGGGTTGAACAGCAAGGGCAGCGCCATCAGGAGCGGGTAGCCGCCGCCGGGAAGGTTCGCCTCGACCTCGCCCGTGATTGGAGGCCCGACGAAGGGCAGTGCGGGCGTGTCGATGACCGCGCGCGCCATCGCGTACTGGTAGGCCTCGTCACCCGAGAAGTGCGCGCAGTCGAAGAACTGGACCCGGAACAGGGCGGCGAGGACCAGGAGGGTCACGGCGGCCGCATCCAGGAGCCGGGTCGAGCGGGACGAGGAAGGCGGCGGCTCGTTCATTCTCCGGCCCCAGGCGGCAAGGCCGGGCCGTCCCGGACCTCGAGCACTTCCGCGTCAATCACGGCGCCTCTTGAAGCCGGGGACGGCGTGCCCGGTCCGGAGGTGCGGACCTCGACGACGAAGTTGCCCGAGTTGCGCAGGCGCGCGGCAACCATCCGCTTCACCAGCCATCGGACCGGAGGCAGGAACAGCAGCACCGCGAGTCCATCGGTGACAAACCCCGGGAAGGCCAGCAGGCCGCCGGCGAGGGTCAGCAGCAGCCCGTCGAACAGTTCACCGACGGGCGGTTCGCCGCGCCGGATCCGGTCCTGGACGCGCTCGCCGACCGCCTGCCGCTGGAGGCGAAGCAGCGCGCCCCCCGCAATGGACGTCAGGACCAGGATGCCGATGGCGGGAACCCACCCGAGCCAGTGCCCGACCTCGATGAAGACGAGGACCTCGACGACCGGCAACGCCAGCAACGCGAGCAGGAGCCAACCAACCACGTTTCCCGTCCCCCTGAAGGCCTTCGGATGGAACCGGGCGCATCCCGAGGGGGACACTGTACCGGGATTCGTGGGGTGGCTGCAACCGCCATCGCGGGTTCGGTGGTGGCAGGAGCGGCGGGTCATCGGCCGGGCGATTGGTGTAGAATTTCGGATAACCCGGGGGATTGGCCGTGAAGGATCTCCTCCTGCTCTGGGAATGGCCGTGGGACGCCCCTTTCGTGCAGCGCGTGCTGTGTGCCGCATCCGCGGCGGGCGTGGCGGCGTCGGCGGTGGGTCCGGACGAGACGGGGGCCTGCCTCGAGTGGCTGGCCGCCGGGGGCGAGCTTCCCCTGGTCATCGTGGATCGTGCGTCCGACGTGCTGCCGTCGGCGGCCCGCCTGGTCGCGGGCGCGAAACTCCGCGGAGTGCAGGTGGTCAACGACCCCGACCGCGCAAGTGCCGCCGTCGACAAGGCCCGCATGCACCTCGCGCTGATGTCCATCGGTGTCGAGGTGCCCTGGACCCTCCTGCTGCCTCCGGACCGCGAATTGAC
>CAIOFV010000098.1 GCA_903857665.1 uncultured Myxococcales bacterium | reverse complement strand
CTCTGGTGTACCGGTTGTCACGCCAGTGGCATGGCCGGGTATCCACGTTCGGAATAGATAACCGCTGAAAGCATCTAAGTGGGAAGCTAACCCCAAAACCAGGAATCCCGGAGCAATCCCTAAAGGCCCGTCAGAGACTATGACGTTGATAGGCCACAGGTGTAAGCGCTGTAAGGCGTTCAGCCGAGTGGTACTAATCGGCCGTGAGGATTGACCATACTGATTCACAGCGGGTGTTGCGGCCAAGGTCATTGCATCAACAAATGGGTTCCTTGTCGAAAAAGACGAGGGGCTGGTGACCATACCGGAAGGGCCATACCTGATTCCATCCCGAACTCAGAAGTCAAGCCTTCCAGGGCCGATGGTACTGCGGGGGAGATCCCGTGGGAGAGTAGGTCGTTGCCGGCCCCTTTTTTTTTGCTCCGGAGTTCCTTGGCATGCGCGGCGTTTCGCGGGCTTGTTTGGCCTGGCTGAGGCGCTGCGGTGCTCGCCGTAGCGTGGGCTACGGCTGCGCTCCTCCCGCACTCATCCAGGCACAAACCGCCTCGCGAGAACGCTCGCGCCTGCCTTCGTCACTCCTCCGCTGAGCCCCAGTTGGTTTCCGTGGTGGGGGCGGGGAAGGGAGCATCAGCGGGTTTCGCTTCGCTTCTACTTGTCAGGCATCAACGGGATCTTCAGAATCGGGGTCTTGGTGCGCCCGGTGATGGCCGGGCGAAGGTGGGGTCCGTCATGCCACGTTGGTTTGGTGCAGTGATCTTCTTCTCTGTGGCCGCGGCCATCTGGACGCTGGTGCACGTCTACCTGTACACACGGGTCGCTACAGCCCTGGACCTGGGGACGGCGGGAAGGACGGCGTTCAAGGTCGCGGTGGCGGGACTTGCGTTGGCCTACTTGCTGGGCCGTCTGCTGGACACGCGATGGGATGACGCTGCGATGGTGCTGACGTGGGTCGGGGCCATCTGGATGGGATTCGCCGCGCTGGCGGCGACGGCGTTTGCCGTTCGAGACCTGGGGATCGCGCTTCCGGTGATGGGCCTGGTCAAGTGGGGCGGGCTGGACCCGGAGGTCGCGGCGGGAATCGGGCGGTGGAGTGCGAGGGTGGCACTGGCGGTGGCGGCCGGCGGTCTGGCGTGGGGACTGTTCGTGGTGCAGCGGGGACCGCAGGCCAAGGACGTCGAGGTGACGCTGAAGGGGTTGCCACGGGCGCTGGACGGCTTCCGCATCGTGCAACTGTCCGACATCCACATCGGCGAGACCGTGGGCGAGGCCTACCTGGACAAGGTGGTTGGCGTCGCCAACGGCCTGGACGCGGACCTGGTCGTCATCACGGGTGATCTGAGCGACGAGCACGATGGGGGCGACGGGTCGGGGCTGCGGCAGTTGGCGTCGATCCGGAGCCGGCACGGAATCCTGGTCAGCACGGGAAACCACGAGGTCTATGCGGGCGGGCAGGGCGCGGTGGATGCCATCGAGCGCGCCGGCATGAAGGTGCTGCGGCAGTCGCACGTGGTGATCGACGGTGGGCTGGTGCTGGCCGGCGTGGACGATCCGACCTTCCTGGGAGGGCGGGACAAGGTGGCCGAGGCGATGGCGACCGCGGTGGCCGGAAGACCGGAAGGGCTTCCTGTGGTGCTGCTGTCGCACCAGCCCCTGGCAATGGACGCCGCGGCCGAGCTGGGGATCGGGCTGGTGCTATGCGGGCATACGCACGGGGGGCAGTTGCCGCCGTTCCAGGTCTTGAACCGCCTGGCGTACCGGTTCATTTCGGGGTTGCACCGGGTCGGCGATACACAGGTGTACGTATCCAACGGAGCCGGCTACTGGGGACCGCCCGTGCGCGTGTTCGCCGAGCCTGAAGTCGCGAGGGTCACGCTGCGGGCGGAATGAGGTCGGAGCGCGTTCCGCTTGGAGCGCGCCGTCACCGCGGCGGACGAGGCCGGGCGCTTGCGCGGACGCGGATCTCCGCCCGGACCATCCGGGCCAGCATCAAGACCGCCTTCCACATTCTGTCGGGTCCGGCCCGGGGCGAAAGGACGTCCAGCCGTTGGCCGAGTTTGTGCCCGAGGAGGGCGAGGGACCCGTGCCGCAGCAGGAAGGCGATCTGGCGCAGGCGCAGGGCGTCCCGGTAGTCGGGATCCACCGCGCCGGCAAGGAGGTGGGAGAGCAGCCTCCCGGCCGGAGATGGGTCGCAGACCAACGACAGGTCGCCCCGCAAGAGGCGATCCACCAGCGAAAATGCGGCCCGCATTTCGACGTCGCGAACACCGTCGCCGACGAATCGCTGAACCCTTTCGGCGATTGAAGGACCGAGCGGCGTCGCCGCGACGATGTCGGCAATGTCGCAGGGCATGCGCATCAGGGGATACCGGTCCGCGCCGAAGCCGTGATCATCGATCCCGTGGACCAGCGCATGAGCCGCCAGGATCGCCGATGCCGGGACCCAGGCCCGCCCCGGCTGCGTCGCGAGCGGGAGGAGCAGGTCGTTCGCGGCAAGCGCATCGAACGTCATCGGTCCCGGTGAACCCGGAACGGTAACGCCTGGAACTTCGAGGTGCAGCTCGACCCACGGGTCGGCCTGCTGCCCAAGCGGCGCGAGGTGGTGCGGGGAGCGCGTGGCTCCCCTGGGGCGGAAGCCGCGGGCCAGCAGCGCCTGTTGAAGGTCCGCGGCCCGGCCAGCGGGAACCAGGACATCGACGTCGGAGGCGCCGCGTGCCGAAACGAGCGCCTGTCCCGAGAGGTGAAGGGCCGCTCCCTTCAGAAAGGCGACTGGAATGCCGGTCATTGCCGCCGTGTCGGCCACGCGACCCGCGGTGCGAAGGATCCGGAGCGTCGATGCTGCCACGCGGTGGCGTTCAGCGATCGCCGCCTGCTTTCCCGGTGTGCCAACCTCCTCCGCCAGTTGTGCCGCGGGGATCCGCGAGGCGATCCGACCCAGGAGGTCCAGGTCCATCGCCAGGCTGATGCCGCGCTGCGGGTTCATCGGCCCGGGAACGACCCGATCGGGCGCCGCGAATGCCCGGGCCAGGACCCAGCAGAGTTCCGGTGTCGCGGAAATGCGGGGAGGCGCAAATCGCAGGCGGGAACCGGCGGGACTCATTCGACTCCCCCGCGCAGGCCGGTACGGAGGCGCTCCTTCACGGTCTGGGGCACCCGGGACCAGGCGGCCGCCCGGATGCTTCGCACCGCCGGTGCAGCCAGCCGGCCCAGCGCGAGCCAGGCCCGGAACGGGGCGCCTGTCGTGGGCACCCGAAGGCCCAGGAACTTCACCGCGGCGACCACGCCCACGAGGGCATCGCGCGATACCGGGGGGTCTGCCGCCAGGGCCCACAGGCCGCGGGTGACCAGCGGCGCCGCGACCGTGCCGTCGCCCGATTCCAGGAGATGGCAGACCAGAGCGCCCCGAATCTCAACCACCACGAGTTCGCCCTGGGCGAGGCGCCGCGGATTCGCGACCGCCAGTTCCACGGTGGCCCCAGGAGGCACGGCGGGCAAAAGGCTGAAGCCGCGCACCCGGAGGATGACGGGTTCGCCGCGCCGAAGCCCCTCGCGGATCCTCCGGCCTGTCTGCTCCTCGGGTTGGCGCGCCGGAGATGTCATCGGCCCTCCCCTGCCTGTTCCCGGAGTCGCCGAAGGGCCTCACCCAGCACGCGGGCCCGGGAACATGCCGCTGGGTAGGGGACGTCGGGTCGTCCTGCGAGGATTTCGGCCTGCCCCGGGCAGAAGTCGCAGGTGGTCCGCAGGTCGCAGGCGTTGCACTCCGGACGGTCGCCCTGGCGCATGGAACGTACGCGAGCCAGGGCATCCGACGACAGTGCGGCCCGCAGGCCCCCCTCGGCAACGTGCCCGAGGCGACGTGGCCACGCGACACACGGGTTGATTTCGCCGGCCGGCGTCAGGTACAGGCGCGTGCGCCCGGCGGCGCAAGGCGGCGCTTCGGGGTCGGGAATCCGGGGCTGGCCGGCGGGCCGCAGGGCCAGGTGGCGCAGCACCACCTCGACCTGTGCCGCCTCCGGAAGGCCGGTGCGGCCGGCGGGCAGGCCGTCGCGGCGGGACAGCACGGACGTCGATTCGGTGATTTGCACGCCGCGGGCACGAGCCCAGTCCGCCAGGGCGCCACCGTCGTCGCCGATTCCCTCGACCACGCTGCGGGCCACGCGGACCAGGACGCCGCGCCGGCGAAGTGCGTCGATGGCACGGGTCGCCGTTGCCCAGGCCCCGGTCCTTCCGACGAACGCGTCGTGGGCTTCGGCATTCGCGGAGTGGAGGCTGATATCGACGAATACCCAGCGAAGGGCGGCGAACCGGTCGATGTCGGCCGCAGTCAGCCTGAGGCCCGTGGTCTTGACCAGCACCGCGAAGCCGCGCGCCCGGGCGGCTTCCAGAAGGACACGGAAGTCATCGCGGACCATCGGTTCGCCGCCCGAGAGTACGACCTGTGCCACCTGTAGTTGCCGAGCCTCGTCCAGCAGGCCGAGCCACGCCGCGGTATCCAGTTCGGGGGACTTCCGATCGCCCAGGTAACAGTGCGGGCAGGTCAGGGGACACCGCCAGGTCAGGTCCAGGTGTACCAGGAAGAGCCGGCCCCGTTCCGCGTAACGCTTTTCCAGCGCCCGGAGGGCATCGCGGGAATCGCCGGCGATCGGGGCGTCAATCGGCGGAATCAGGCTCGCGTCGCTCATGGCGCATCCCGCATGGATGCGTCGAGGAGCGTCCACGGGGACCGGTCGATCGGGAGGCCGAGGCGCTCCATTCCGGGTTCGCGGGCCAACCGAAGTGCGGCGTCGATGACCCGCTCCCGGACCGGGCGGGCGCCGTCCGGGACCTTTGCCCTCAGCACCAGCAAGGCAACCGCATCGGCAGTGGGAAGGCGTACCCGGGCCAGCGTTTCGCCCTTCAGGAGGTCCACGATGCGGACCAGCGGCGCAGCCAGGCCGGTCGCGGCGACCCCCTCGCGACCGGGGAAGGGCGAGGGGACGACCCAGGGGCCTCCTCGGCCCGGAACGACCAGCGCCATGTCGTCGGCCAGGGCGCCCGCGCCGGAATGGCGACGGACCAGCGTGGTCTTGCCCCCCCCGGAGGGAGCCAGGAAGACGGTCGCCCCTTCGGGACGCGCGACGGCCGCCGCGTGGAGGGCCAGTCCGCCAAGCGCCAGGAGCGCCTCGCTGACGTAGTACCGCAGGAACTGCCGCAGCCCGTATTCGGGGCCGGCCGGGGTGGGATGCGTGACGATTTCGACCGCGACCTGTTCCAGGCCGTCGCCCTGGGCCATCCACAGGGGATCCTGTCCGAGGCGCCAGGGGCCGCGGGCCGGATCGCCTTCCCGCACGTAGGGACGGTTCGGCGGCAGTCGGCCCGGGCGCTCCGCGAGGCGGATCCGGGCCGAGAGCAGGATCGGTACGTCCAATTCGTGGGGGTGGGCCGGCCAGCGAGCCGCAACCGCATCGCTCGCGTTCTGCAGTGCGGTGGATCCCGGCTCGATCTGCAGGCGGATCGGGCCGGCGACGAGGTCCACGTCAGACCCCAAAGTCGCAGCCCGACTCTTTGTCGATGGCGGTTCCACACCCCGAAGAGGCCGCCAGGACGACCGTTTCGGTCGGGCGCTCGGTCTGGACGAACGGCTTGCCGTAGGTTCGCCGGGCTTCGGGCTTCGAGCCGGTATCTGCCGGCCGATTCGTCCTCTTCGTTCGCTGCTCGCCCATGGGGCCCTCCGTTTCTAGCGATCCTAGTACAGGATCATCGCATATCCCGCCCCGTCCGTGCCGACGATGAGGTCGGGGAACCCGTCGCCGTTGAAGTCGCCGATCGGCATCGTCGCGAAGTATCCGAATTTCTGGCCCGTCGGGTCAAGCGGATCGACCAGGACCGGCGATTCGTAAGGGAACGTGCCGTAGCCGAAGGTCCCCGCGGGGTCCTTCACGTTCCGGCGGACGAACGCCTTTCCGTGGCTGCTTCCGCTGGTATAGATGATGTAGGCGATGTCGTTGGTCGCGTCTGCGTCGTTGTCGAAGTTCCCGATCGGCACCGCGCTGCCATACGAGCCCGAGATGACGAAGCCCTTTTCGTTCTGGACGATCCCGGTGCCGGTGCCGGTCGTTGCCAGGATCTGGATCGTGGAACCGAAGCGGGACTTCAGGTATCCGCCGCGGAACATGTACACGGTTTCTGCACCGGCGAGGCCCGCCGCCGCCGTGTGGGTGATGAGCACGTCGGGCGAGCCGTCCTGATCGAGGTCCTGCTTGCCGGCGATCATGGTGTTGCCGAAGCTGCTGGCACCGTTTGGGGCGTCCGGCGCCAGGCGGATCACCGTGGCGTCATCGGCGCCGCCCGTGGTCATGGCCACCGTGATCGCGGTGAGGCCCGCCAGGTCGCGACCCTTGAACACCAGCACCTGCGACGGGACGGCCTGGGTCGCGATCGCCGCCTCGTCCTTCCCGTCCCCGTCCAGATCGCCGATGAAGGCCACGCGGAAGCCGAAGCGGGTGGACGCGCTGCCGCCGGTCATGGTCAGGGCCACGATGCCGTTGGCCGTCCTGTCGGCGACGTTCTGGAGGTTGATGGCCAGCGACGTGGATGCATTCCAGGTGGACTTGCCGGGCAGCAGATAGGCGATGTTTTCGCTCGGGGACCCGATGATGAGGTCATCGACGCCGTCCCCGTTGAAGTCGCCTGCGCCCGCCACGGACACCGACGCAAGCGTGGTCTTGATGCCGGTGATCGTGAGGTTCGGGCTGGCGGCGAGGCGCCCGCCGGTGACGCCGAACCAGACCTTGGCGGCCTGGGCGGTCAGTTTGCCCTCGCCGACGACCAGATCGTCCACGCCGTCCTTGTTCAGGTCGCCGGCCGCGGAGACCGGGACGCCGAACAGGGAGCCCGTCGCGCCGGCCAGGCACTGGTGGTTCGGGCCGGTGGCCGACGAGATGGCCAGGTCCGCAATGGTCTTGTCGGTACCGGAACCGTTGCCGTACACGATGCAGAACGTGTCGCCGGTGGTCCCGCCGCCGCCGCCGACGGCCACGTCGCCCTGGCCGTCGCCGTTCAGGTCGCCGACCCAGGCCACGCGGCTGTTGAACAAAATGTCGCTGTAGGGTGCGACGGTCCCAGCGATCTTCGCGTAGCGCAGGGACAGGTCGATGTCCGCCACGCTGGTGCTGGCGATCGGCGACACGTTGCCGACCGCGTCGATCGCCCGGACCGCGAACGCGTAGTTCGTTTCGCCCGGGTTGGTCCCTGCGACGAACTTGCACAGCGTCCCGTTCTGGGTGACGGTCGGGTTCCGGATGTCGGGGCCGGTGATCGTGAAGGCCTCGGCCGTTCCGGGCGCCGCGGGCGCAGGAACGGCTGCGGTATACACCAACCCCGCGACGCCGCACGCCGCGTTGAAGTCCGATTCCGTGGCGATCGGCAGCGGCGAATACCGGATGTCGTACGACATCGCTGCACCACCCGAGATCCCGTTGTCGCCCACGGCGCTCCACCGCAGGGTGACCGACGGGCGGCGCGGGTTGATGTCCGACGACGTTACGGCCTCCAGCGTCGGCGAGGAGGGAGGCTGGAGATCGACAGTCGCAGTGAAGGTGGACGTTCCGGTGTTTCCGGCCGCGTCCGTGGCAGTGAGGACGACCGGGCCGCTGGTCAGGTCAGCCAGCGTCACCGCGAAGTCGAGGGCGGTCGGCGAGGCCACCAGCGCGTAGGGCAGCGCCAGGTTCGTGGGCGTCAGCGAGGCGCCGGCGAACGTAAGTGACGCAGCCTGCCCGCCCGCGAGGCCGGCGTCGGTGATCCGGGCCGACAGCGTCCGCTGGAGGCCCGGGCTGGTCACGTTGCCGTCCGCGGCCGTGCCCCATTTGTTGGCGGACGAGGCCGCCGGGGTCGTGAACGCCACGACGGGCCGGGTCAGGTCGATCGTGCGCGCCAGGGCGCCCGAGGAACCCGACTGTGCGCCGCCTTCGAGGGCCTGCCCTTCAAAGGTGACGGCCGCGCCGTCACTGACCGTTGCGGTGAACGACGCCGACTGGCCTGTCAGGGGCTTGTTCTGGGCCGCGATGCCCGTCTGCAGCAGCCGGACCGTATCCACGGCTCCGCAGGACGTGGACACCGTCACGGTCACGGTCAGGCTGGCGATGGCGCAGTCGGTGCCCGGGGTCGGGCAGGACTGGGTGTTGATGTACGTGCCGCTTCCGATGCCCGCGATGGAGACCTGGCACTCGGTGAGGTTCACCGTGATGCCGGCGGTCTTCGAACCGGTGTTGCCGACGCCGTCGGCCACCACCGCGATCACCAGGTAATAGGGCGTGGCCGCGGCGGGCAGGGTCGGGAAGATCGACGGCTCCAGGCCGCCGGCCGCCGTGATGGACCCCTGGGCGATGCGCACGGGCGGATCGCAGGTGGTGAAGGTGGCGTCGCAGTTCGACGCCAGTTGGATCTGCCACGAGGTGGCGTCGGAACTGGACGAGCCGAACGAAACCTCGACCTGGAAACCCGGCGAGGCGGGGAGCGCGTCGTCCGTGTCGGTCAGCACCGCGCCGTTCAGGGGCTTCGCCAGTTGCACGTCCGGGAGGACGGTGTCCACCTTGACCGAGCGGGTCGCGACTCCGGGGTTGGCCGCGTCGTCCGTGACAGCGGCCTCGAGGGTATGGTCGCCCTCGGACAGCAGCGGCAGCGTGGCGAACGGGAACGTGGCCGTGCCGCCGGCCTCGACGATGGCGGTCCCCTTCTGGACGCCGCCGTCCAGCAGCGTGACCGTGCGCCCGATCGCGTCGGAGGACACCACGATGTCGCGGGAGTCCCCGGCCTTGATGACGGGGCCACCCGGGTTGTCGAAGGAAAGCGTTGGGGCCAGGGTGTCCACGGTGGGGCGGTAGTAGACGACGTTCGCTGAGGGTGGCTCGGCGCTGAGGTTCCCGGCGAGGTCGGTCACGATGGCGCGGATCTCGTTGGCGCCCTCGCGCAGCGTGGCGTTCACGGTCAGGTCGCCGGTGAAGGTCGCGGACCCGGGGCCGGGCACGCCGTTGAGCAGCAGGGACAGGTCGCCGGGCTCGGAGGCGACGACCCGGATCGCGAAGACGCGGCCGGGCGAGACCTGCTCGGCGATGTTCAGGGTGCCGATCGGTGCCAGGGTGTCCGACGGGGACGAGATGGCGGACACCACGGGAAGGACCGTGTCCTGGAAGACGAAGCGGAAGCGCTCGATGGCGTTGGCACTGTCGGCCGACGAGCTCCATGGCTGGCCGGCCGCCAGGAGGCCCTCGGCAACGAAGGTGTGCGTGCCGTCCGGCAGGCCGGACACCGACAGGGGAGTGTTCCCGGAGCCGCTGCTGGAACCCAGCGCGACCTGGCGGTAGCCCGCCGTGCTGCAGGGCGTGCCGGCGAGGCCCACCTTGTTGCTGCAGATCCGGATGTTGTTGACGCCGGACGGCAACGACGACACCGACACGATGACGTTCTTGGGGGTCGCCGCGGCCCAGGGCGTCGCGCACAAGCCCTCGGCGCAGACGCCGCCAAGGGAGCAATCGGCCGATTTCGTGCAGGCCGTGTTGTTCACGAATGCGGGCGCCACAAGGCGGACGATCGGGCGATCGACGAACACGTCGACCAGGCGCGACAGCGTCGTCGTGTTGCCGGCCGCGTCTGTCGTGGTGGCCGTCAACTGGTACGTTTCATCCTGCAGAGTGACCTGCGGGAAGGAGATTTCCTTCGTGGTCGGGTTCGGCAGGGCGACGCCCACGGTGGCGGAAAGGCGGCTGGTCGCGCCGCCCACCGGGCCATAGTCGACGTAGACGATCGTGCCCGCCTCGACGGAGCCGACGATGACCTTGAAGGTGAACTGGAGGCCGGGGGTCGCCGGGTCCTCGTCGTAGGTGTACGTCAGGGCCCCGACGTTCGGGTCGGGTTCCTGGAACGCCACGATGACCGGGGGGACCCGATCGATGCGGACGCTGATCGGGCCCTCGGTGACCGCCTGGCTTGCCAGGTCGGTGGCGGTCGCGGTCAGGCTGCACGTCTGCTGGTCGGCCAGGGTGACGCCCGGGAACGTCAGGACGCCGGCGGTGACCAGGCCGTTGTACCGGATGGTCGAAGTCCCGCACGCGACCGTCAACTGGCCCGTGGAGTCGTCCTCGACGTTCTGGGTATCGACCAGGACGCTCAGGGCGCAGTCCGTCAGGCCGGGGGTGCAGGCCGTGTTCGCCAGGTTGATCACGTCGGCGTTGGCCGGCACCCGGAACGTCAGGACCGGCTGATCGGCCTTGAAGGACAGGAATCGCGGCGCAGAAACGCCTTCCGTCCCGGCCACCGTCGAACGTGCCACGAACGTGTTGCCTGTCGGCAGAAGGGTCGCGACCTGGAACGTGGCGGTGCCGGTGGAGTCCGTCACGTCGCTGAAGGTGTCCGTGCCGTCCACCGAGACCGTGACCGGCGCCGCCGCCTGGACCGCGCCCGCCACGTCGGTGACCTTCACCACGAGGCTGAACGGCAGGGCGGCCAGGGGGCCGTTCCTGTCGGGCGTGGAGACCCGGACCCGGGGACCCGGCAGGACCAGGGCGACCGTCCGGCCGACCGTCGCGCCGACGTTGCCCCCGGCGTCGCTTGCCACGGCGGACAGGTCGTTGGCGCCCGGGATCAGTGTCACACCTACGAACGTCGCTGCGGTGTCCCCGTCGATGAGGGTCTTGCATGCCTTGTCGCCGTTGACGGTCAGGCAGACCTTGGTCCCGGCTCCGCCGTCGGAAACGACCGCGACGACCACGGTGGTCTGGTATCCGGGGGCGATCGGATCCTGGTCGGCATCGCTCGCGTTCGTTCCCGGGTCCAGCGTTTCGGTGGTGGGCGTGGTGATCGCCACCTCGGGTGCCACGGTGTCCAGAGTGAACGCGGCCTGCGTGACACTGGTCGAGTTGTCGGAGGCCAGGTTCCCGAAGGCGTCGGTCGCCTGGACGTCGAGGGTCCAGGTGCCGTCCGCCAGGGGCTGTCCACCCACCAGCAGCGGCACGACGACGACCAGGCCGCCGTTCTTGATCGAACTGGCGGGGGTGAACGACAGGGCCTCGGCGCCGCCGGCGTCCAGCACCCGGATGACGGGTACCACCGCATTCAGGTTCGAGGCCGCGAGGACGACGTTCAGGCTGGTCTTGTTGACCAGGGCGCCGGCCACCGGCTGCAGGATGCGCAGTTCGGGCGCGGGCAGGCCCACGCTGAACGCGACGTTGCCGGAAACGGAGGGGTTGGCGGCGTTGTCCAGCACGCGGCAGATCACCTTGCTGGTCATCGCAGCCACGGACAGCGACACCGGGATCGTGTAGATGCCGTCTGCCGCGGGCGTGGTGACCGTGAGGCTGCCGACGGCCAGCTCGGGAGTGCCCAGACGGTCTTCGCGGCAGCGGACGATCAACTGGGTGCCGGCCTCGACCGATTCCCCGTGCACGACCACGTTCGTTTCGTACACCAGCGGGGTGGCCGGGTTCCCGTCGTTCTTCGCCAGCAGCACGGATCCTGCGCTGGGGGCCATGATCGCCAGGGCCGCCTGGGTGACACTTGCCTGGAAGGTGAACTCGGCGCGGCCCGTCCGCCCGCAGGCGTCCTGGCCGGTCGCCACCACGGTGTGGCCGCCGTCCGTCGTCACCGAAAGGTCCGGAACGCTCCAGAGGCCGCCGGCGTTCGGCACCGGGGACCCGACCTCAGCTCCGTCCAGGGTGACGGCGACCGCGCTGCCTGCCTTCGTGCCGGTGGCCGTGCCCGCCGCGTCGAACGTCAGGCCGTTCGAGGGGTCGCCGTCCTTGTCGTCCTGCAGGGTCAGGAAGGCCTTGGCGGGCTGGGTGATGGCGATCGTCGGATCCACCAGGTCGAGCGTGTACGCCAGGTCCGCGGTGACCGCAGTCCGGACCGCGGCGGCCGTGTCCGACACCTCGGCAGCCACCTGTACGGTCACGCCGTCCACGCCATCGACGTGGTCCAGCAGCGTCACCGGGATCGAGGCGGCGCCGGACGAGTCCAGGGCGACCGGGCTCGTCGTGGTGGTGGTACCGTTCACCGTGACCTTGATGCGGGCCGTCGTGCAGGTGCGATCGGGGTTCGTGACGGTGAAATTGACCTGGAAGCCGGCCTTGACCGGATCCGCGTCGGCCAGCACGCATGCCGCGTTGGTCGGCGTCAGGCCGACGCCGCAGGTCCCGATGTCCACCTTGACCGTCTTGGTCACCTGGCCCGTCTGCTGCTGGCTGTTGGTCGCCTCGGCCCGGACCTCGTAGCCGGTCGGGTTGTGGGTCAGCGTCACGTTGGTGAAGGACGCGGTCCCATCGCCGGCCGTGACGACGGCCTTGACCGTTGACACCAGGTTTCCCGCCACGAACAGGCGGACGTCGTCGCCGTTTTCAAGGTTCTTCGTCGTGACGACGATGTCCATCTGGAAGCCGGCGCTGGCCACGTAAGTGGCGGGCTCGTCGGCCTTCCCGAGGGAGACGGTGTCCGTGCCCTGCCCCTTGGGGCCCGAGGCGGTCTGGAAGACCATGGAGAGCACGGGCGTCGCAATGACATCGACGTCGGGCGCGTCGGCATCGGGCAGGTCGAGGTCCGCGACGTCGGCGCCGTCCGCGACGTCGGCGCCGGTGTCAGCGTCCAGCGCATCGGGCGTTTCGATCTCTCCGGAGAATCCCACGGTGCCGCCCCCGGCGCACGCGGACAGGGCCGCCAGGATCAGGGCCACGAGAAGGTTTGTTGAATTGCGGCTCATGATTCTCCCTCCAGCACAACGGCTTCCAGGATGTCTCGCGATACCAGCGAATCCAGGAACGCCCTCAGGTCGGCTTCCACGTCGTGCGACTGGTCCGCGGCGAACTCATCGCGCACGGCCCGCACGATTTCGTCCGCCGACCGGCCGGGGCGCTCCCGGAGGAGGTCGAGGACGAAGGCTCCTACCGGGTCCGAAACGACGTGGAACGCGCTGTCGGCCGAGAGCATGAAATGCTCGTCGTCCAGGGAGCGGTGCACGACGTCGGGTCTGAGCCGGTAAACCATGGCTCGGATCATGGGGTTAGGGTAATCGAACGAGGGGTCTGCGTCAAACTTCCGGAAGCGGGAAGTCCGCACTGCCGTAAGGAACGCCGCCGCCGCACAGCACTTCCACGGATCCCCTTCCGGAAGCGGTTGGCAGTGCGCGTTGCCGGTCCTGCCGATCCGGCCAACTCAGTCGGCCGGAAAACGCACCTCGCGCAGGAATCGCGCGGCGTCCTCGGGCGGGGTCGGGTTGATGTAGAAACCGCTGCCCCACTCGAAACCGGCCGTCTTGACCAGGCGCGGCAGGATTTCGATGTGCCAGTGCCAGTCCATTTCGATCGTGGACCAGTAGCCGGGGCGCCGGTTCAGCAGGTGGTAGGACGGCGCGGTGTGCAGCAGGAAGTTGTACGGCGGGTCGTTCAGGCTCGCCTTCATGCGACGGATGACCTCGCGCAGGTGGCGGGCCAGGCTGAACAGGCGGCCGTCGTCCAGCGAGGCGTAGTCCGCGTCATGGCGCAGCGGGGCGACGCACATTTCGAACGGGAACCGTGACGCATAGGGGCACCAGGTCACGTAATCCGCGTCCTTCGCGACGATACGGGACTGGTTGCCAAGTTCCTGCGCGATGATGTCGCAGAAGATGCATCGTTCCTTCAGCGCGTAGTGCTCGCGGGCGCTCTGCAGTTCCACCGATACCGTCCGCGGCGTGATCGGCGTGGCAATCAACTGGGAATGCGGGTGCTCCAGGGATGCGCCAGCCGCGGCGCCGCGGTTGCGGAAGATCAGGATGTAGCGGAACCGCATGTCGCGCTGGAGGTCGATGATGCGTTCGCGATACATGCGCAGCACGGCCGCGACGTCCTCGACCGGGAGGTCGGCCAGGTCCTTGTCGTGGTGCGGCGTTTCCACGATGACCTCGTGGGCGCCCACGCCGTTCATGCGGTCGTACTGTCCCACCGCGGCACGTTCGAGGTCGCCCTCGATGCGCAGGGCCGGGAACTTGTTCGCGACGACCCGGACCTTCCACGCCGACGGGTTGTCCGGATCGGCGAAGGCGCCGATCTGAGGCGGCGTCGCTTCCTCGTGGCCGGGGCAGAAGGGGCAGGTGTCGCGGTCGGTCGCGCCCTGGCCGCGTTCGACGGCGAACTCCTGCGGTCGGCTGGCGCGCTCCGTGGAAATGATGACCCAGCGTCGTTGCACGGGGTCATGGCGGAGCTCGGGCATCCGGACCTCCAGCAGGTCACACGAACCAGTTCGACCGTTCGATCCCCATGGGGTCGCACGTCACGTCGATGACGGCGTCCCAGGGGAAGCGTTCGTCCGAAAGTTCGGCACTTCCTAGCACAAGGTGGAACTCGATGGCAAACGCCGCCCGGGATTCGCGCCAGGGGCGGAAGACACCCAGGGGCAGCGAAACCTCGAGCACTTCGCCCACGGCGGCGCGGGCCTCGGGCAGGGCGGTCGTCGTGCCGTCCTTGTCGCGCGTCTCGACGGTCAGGCCACCGTTTTCGCGGCGCACCAGGAACGTCAGGGGATCGGGGCGCGATACGTCGATGGTGAGCCAGTCGCCGAGGTTCATCAGTTCGGCCATGGACTTGAACCCATCGACCCGCAGGTAGAAACACCGGTCGTCGAAGCCGAAGCGGACGCCGGCCACGAGGGGCTGGAGACGATGGATGGACCCCTGCTGGAAGGCGCAGGAACCTGCCCCAACCCATTTGTAGTAGCTGTCCCGGTACCCGGTGATGGCCGGCGAGATGCGGGCCGTGGGCGGCACGACGGGAACGGGCGAATGGTCCGGGGCGACGGGGCGGCCGAGGTGTTCGGGCGCGGTCAGGCCCAATTCCTGGTAGATCATCTGCAGGTTCTGTCGGAACAGGTAGTCGAACTCGCGTTCGTGGATCGAAGAGTGGCCCGCGCCGAACCACCAGAACCAGTCCGAGGCCTCGGCGCGCATCAGCAGTCGACGGACGAGGTCGCGCTTTTCCGGGGCCAGGGCCGACACGTCGCGGGCCACCTCGAGCGCCTCGGCCAGGAAGGACCACGCGCGGTTCTTGACCGGGTCGCCGATCCACGTGTTCAGGTTGCCGTCGATCCAGGACCCCGTCGCCAGCATGTCCATCGGCTCGCCGGGCCCATGCCGGTCGAGGTACTCGCTGAAGGTCACGGGGACGGCGAAGTCCGACCGGGAAACGGCGTCGTACAGAGCGTCCAGGAAGGGATATCCGCCATCCGGGTAGTGCTCCCAGGCGTTTTCGCCGTCGAGGGCCACGACCACGATCGAACGGTCGTCCTCGCTCGCCTCGGCGCGGTGCCGCAGTTCCTGCATGAACGCCTTGACCGCCTTTTCGCGCGGCCAGCGGCTGTACACGAAACCGATCTGGTCCGACAGGAAGTGGTCGCGGAAGAAGATCGACACCCCGGCGAACCGGTGCGGGCGCATGCGCTCGGCGAGGGTCATGGATCCGCCCAGCGAACGACGCAGGATTTCCTCGTCGGTGCATATCCAGCGCACCCCGCGCGATCCCAGGATGCGGACCGCGGGCTCGGACACGGCGCCTTCCGCGGGCCACATTCCCGCGGGCCGGCGGCCGAAGGTGCGCTCGAAGTACGTGAGCCCCTCGTCCACCTGCCGCTCCGCCTCTTCCGGGGCCTCGACGCGGGCCCAGGGAAGCCGGGTCGATGGGTCGGCCTCGACCGCCGCGTGGGTCGTGCACAGCAGTGGGAGGATCGGGTGGTTGAACGGCGTCGTGGACATCTCGATCTGCCCGGAGGCCCACAGGTCACGGTACAACGGCACGATCCGGCCCAGGAACTCGCGGCCCACGGCCAGCAGCGTGCCCCGGTCGGCCGCGGTGAAATCGCTCCCCCTGGCGGCGATTTCCTGGATGCGCGGGTCCTGCTGCAGGGTCGGGCCGCACCACACCAGCAGGTACAGGACCGTGAGGTCCAGGAAGTCGCGGGGGGTGAACCGGTCGATCGCCGGCCCCTCGATCGGCGTTCCGTGCATCAGGTCGAACAGTTCGCCGTACCGGGGGAAGCGGGTGATCATGGTGGACTGGTTCACGCCGAAGCAGGTCCGCAGCAGGAACTCCCGATCCGCCGACGTCAGCAGCGCCGGGTCCTTCGTCATGGCCTGGAGGGTCAGGTCCGGAACCGGGCCGCCTTCGGCGTATCGCGCCAGGCCCTCGAGCAGGCTGGGCGTGAAGTTCACGTTCATCCGCATCTTCGGGTGCCGCCCGGCCACCTCGCCCATGTCGTAGTAGTCCTTGGTGCCGTGAAGGTAGGTCCACGGGAGCAGGAAGAGGCCCGAGCGCGGCTCCTCGTAGGGCGGTTGGTGCATGTGCCACAGGAACGCGACGTTGATGCGGCGTTTCATGGGGGGAGGATACCATCCGGCGGCCTGGAGCGGCCAGCATCGCGACGGAGGACCCTGCCCGCACCCCGGATTCCCGGGCCGGCGCGCGGTCCCGGGCCGCGCTGTCGCACGGGGGAGCGCGCCGGGGTAGAATAATGTGTCCGGCATGGGCGCCGGATGAGCCACCCTCGGGGGGGACGATGATCGACGACCTGAAAGGAACCGCGGCCCCGGGCGCGTGCGCGCCAGCCCTGACCCTGGACCAGGTGGCGGACGCCTTGTGCGAGGCCCACGACGGCCTGACGCGGGAGAGTTCCAACGGGGACGCCCACCGGGTGCTGCCGTCGCGCGCCGCCCTGGTGGAAGCGGTCGAGGACCTGCGATCCGTGCTGTTCCCCGGGTACGTGGGCGAACCGGACATCGGCCGCGACAGCCTGCGGTTCCAGATGGTCGCCACGCTGGACCGGGTGGCAAGGGTCCTGCGTGAACAGGTCAAGCGCGGGCTGTGCTTCACCGGGTGTGCCGTCCCGGGCGACTGCGCCCCCTGCGAGGCGCGTGCTCGCGACGTCACGGCGGCCTTCATCGGGAGGTTGCCGGAGGTGCGGCGCCTGCTGGCGACCGACGTCCAGGCCGCCTACGAGGGCGATCCGGCGGCGACCGGTCCCGACGAAACGATCTTCTGCTACCCGGGCATCCTGGCGGTCACGTTCCAGCGGATCGCGCACCAGTTGCACCTGCTGGGCGTGCCGTTGATCCCGCGCATCATCACCGAGCACGCCCATTCGCTGACCGGGATCGACATCCATCCCGGGGCGTCCATCGGCGAACGGTTCTTCGTCGATCACGGCACCGGCGTCGTCGTCGGCGAGACCTGCGTGATCGGGAACAACGTCCGCATCTACCAGGGGGTGACCCTGGGCGCGAAGTCGTTCCCGCTGGACGACGAGGGTCACCCCATGAAGGGCATCCCGCGACATCCCGTGGTCGAGGACGACGTCATCATCTATTCGGGGGCCACCGTGCTGGGCCGCATCACCATCGGCCGCGGCTCGACGATCGGCGGAAACGTCTGGCTGACCCATGGCGTGCCGCCCGACAGCCGCGTCTCCCAGGATTCCCGCTGACGTCGTGGCGCCCTTCGGGGGTACGGCCCTTTTCCACCCTCGGTAACGTGCTAGGATCCGCCCGTCTTTTCCCGGCCCGCCCCAAGGGGGCCGAGGATGGGGGCGACCATGGGGGGCGCGGCATCCCCGACGCCCGGGCGACGGTCCCGGGTGCCGAGGTGGATGTGGATCTGCGGGATCGCGATGGGCGCTGCGGTCGTTCTGGCCGTCGTCGCCTTCCTGGCGATCCGCCCGCTGGTCCTCGACGTCGCCCGGGCCGAGCTGGATTCCCACCTCGCCCCGCTGTCAGAGGCCCTGGGCCGAAAGATCACCATCGGCGGCCTATCCGCCGGGATCACCGAGGAAATCGTCCTGACCGACCTGCGCCTGCCCGGGTTCGACGGCGGCCCGGATACGCTGGTCATCCCGGTGCTTCGACTGGGCTTTTCGCCATGGGACATCCTCCGGGGCAAGCCCTCGCCGGACCGGGTCGTGCTGGAGCGACCGACGCTGGCGATCCGGCTCGACGGTGCCACGCCCACCGATCTGAAGGATCTGGCCGACGGGTTCCAGCGCTGGCGGGCACGTCGTGGTCCCGGCGGAGGAGGCGGTGGCGCGACCGCGCTGCCCGAGGTCGAGGTGACGGCGGGCACCGTGCTGTTCCTGCAGGGGAAGGACCCCGTGCCGACAGGTCGCCTGACGGGCCTGCGCCTCGACGCGCGCCACGGCGATGGTGCCCTGGAAGCGGACCTTTCGGCGACCGCCGAAGGGCTTGGGGTGGCGCCGACGTCGATCCACGGCGTGGCCACCTATGACGCGACGCGGATCGCATACGCGAGCCTCGAGTCGGACGCGCCGATCGAGTGGACGCGCCTCCTGGGGGCGCGGGCGCCCCTGGCGGCGACCGTCGAGGGCGCGGGCGTGGACCTGGATCGCAAGACCGGGCGCCTTCGGGTGACCTTGAAGAACCTCCGATCCGAGGACGCCACTGCCCTGCTGCCGGCGGCGGTGGCCCGGTGGTTCCCGGCTGCGGGCCCGGTGGCGGCCAGCGAGGTCCGGATCGAGGTCGATGCCGCGCTGCTGGCCGCGGCGGCGGGGACCCGTGTCTTGCGGGATGCCCTGCAGTCGGTGGCGATCCGGGGGGCGCGGGCGCGTCTGACGCCGTCGCGCGGGGCCTGGTCGGCGCTGGTGCTGGAGGGCGTGTCCATCGACCTGAACCGGGATCCCGCCGGCACCCTGCTGGCCCGGGTGTCGGGAGGGACGGCCCTGGGTGCCGGCGCCGCGTCGCGGTTCGGGGCCGAGGCCCGCCTGGGTCCCGGAGACCTTCTGAAGGGCGGCGCGTTGCGGCTTTCCGGGCCGATGGCCGTGCAGGCCCTGAGCCTGATCGACCCGCACGTTCTGCCGTGGCCGGGCGCCGACGTGGACCTGGACCTGTCGCTCGACGGCGACGGGACGAAGTTCACCGCCTCGGGGCGGCTTTCGGGGTCCGGGCTGGCGTACTTCTGGACCAAGATCTGCCTGGTCCCGGTGACCGACCTGGCCTTTTCGGCCATCCTCCGCGGCGACGTGGACCTGGAGAAACAGACGGCCCGCCTGGTGGTCGATCCGCTGACCGTTGGGCGGGCGACCTTCTCGGCCGAGTTGGGCATCGAGGGGTTCCACGCGAAGCCGCGCGTATCGGTGCGCTTCACGATCCCGCGGCAGCCCTGCCAGTGGATCGCGTCGGCCATCCCGCTGGTCATGGTGCCGCGCCTGGAGGGGATGGCCTTCCAGGGTTCCATGGAGTTCGAAATCCGCCTGTCGGTGGACATGAACGGCCTGGAGGTGAAGACCGGCGGGCCGGACAACAACAAGACGGTCGTCAAGGGCGCCAGCCTGTCCGTGGACGGGGACTTCGAGGCGTGCGAGGCCCGGACGCTGGGGCGCCACGCGAACCTTCCGGCCCTGGACGAGCCGTTCGTGCACGTCATCCCGGCGGACGAGGAGGAGGATGCGCCAGCGATCCCGGTCGGGCCCGGCACGCCGTCCTACGTCGCTCTCGACAAGATCCCGGAGCCGGTCTGGCAGGCGGCGCTGGCGACCGAGGACATGGGGTTCTTCCAGCACGAGGGATTCAAACTGGGCCTGATCAAGCGGGCCATCGTGCTGAACCTGGACAAGGGCTGGTACGTGTACGGCGGCAGCACGATCAGCCAGCAACTGGTGAAGAACCTGTTCCTGTCGCGGGAAAAGACGCTGTCGCGGAAGCTGGAAGAGGCCATCATCGTCTGGCAGATGGAGCGCCGCCTGACCAAGGAGCGGATCCTCGAACTGTACCTGAACTGCATCGAGTACGGGAAGCGCATCTACGGGATCAAGGCCGCGGCACTGGCCTACTTCAACCGTCCGGTGGAGGAGTTGACCCCCCTGGAAGGCGCGTTCCTGATGGCCACCAAGCCGGCGCCCTCGTATGCCTACGGCGTGTACGAAAAGCGCCAGTTCAGCAAGTGGTGGGTCGACCGGATGCACGGCATCCTGGTGCGCCTGTGGAAGGAGATGAAGGTGCTGGACGAGGCGCAGGTGCAGGCGGCGTCGCCCTACCTGCCGCTGTTCTGGTACCCGGAAGATGGCGTGTTCGCCTATCCGTCAGTCGATGCATCGGTGCTGGTCCCGGAAGGCATGCCGCGCGAGTTGCCGAAGGAGCCTCCGGCGGCCGGCGGTCCCGATGGCGAGGCCGCCCCGAAGGGTCAGTCCTCGGGGGCACCGTCCGGCAGAACGCCGCCGGCGACTGCGCCCGCGGTTTCCTCCCCCGCACCCTGACGCCCCGCCGACCTTCCCTTCACGCGCAGCAGCAGGGCCGACACCGCCGCAGGCGTGACGCCTTCCAGGCGGCTGGCGGCGCCCAGCGTGGCCGGACGGGCGCGGGTCAGGCGCTCGCGAACCTCGAGGGACAGGGCCGGCAGGGCCCCGAAGTCCAGCCCGGGGGGCAACGGCAGGCTGTCGAAGGCTCGGAAGCGCTCCACCTCCGCCTTTTCCCGCGCGATGTAGCCTTCGTACCGGACGCGGATCGCCAGCGCCGTCAGTTCGTCCGCCGCCAGTGCCGCCAGCGAGCCGGTCGGGTCGTGGGGCACGAGGTCCGACGGGGCGGTCCCCGGCCGCCGAAGCCAGTCGCGGAGGGTCAGGCCATCCGGTGGCGTCGGGGTGCCTGTCGGCAGGTCGGCGGGCCGTACGCGCGTGCGGGACAGCGACGCATCGGCCCGGTCGATGCGGTCGGTGCGTGCCTCCGCGTCCCGGGCGCGGGCGGGTTCCAGCAGGCCGCATCGGGCGGCCAGAGGGGACAACCGGTCGTGGGCGTTGTCCTCGCGCAGGCTCAGCCGGAACTCGGCCCGCGACGTGAACATCCGGTAGGGTTCGGTGACCCCGCGGGTGGTCAGATCGTCCGCCATCACGCCGAGATAGCCGTCCGCGCGGGACAGGAGGAAGGGTGGGTCCCCGCGCGCGGCGAAGGCGGCGTTCGCGCCCGCCAGCAGTCCCAGCGCGGCGGCCTCCTCGTACCCGGTGGTCCCGAGGATCTGTCCGGCCAGGTATAGCCCCGACACGCGGTGGCAGCGCAGGGAGGTATCGACCTCCCGAGGGTCCACGAAGTCGTATTCGACCGCGTAGCCCGGTTGCGTGATCACGGCGTTCCGGAGTCCCGGGATGGCGCGTACGAAGGCCTCCTGGACGTCCAGGGGGAGGCTGGTGGACAGGCCGTTCGGGTACACCTCGGGGCTGTCGAGGCCTTCGGGTTCCAGGAAGACCTGGTGCCGGTCGTGATGGGCGAAGCGCACGACCTTGTCTTCCAGGGACGGGCAGTAGCGCGGGCCACGGCCCTGGATGCGACCGCTGAAGAGCGGTGCCCGGTGCAGGTTCGCGCGGATCACGGCATGGCAGGCGTCGTCCGTCCACGTGATGTGGCAGGCCCGGTGGGGCAGCGGCGGCGTCCCGTCGGGCCAGAGGCTGAACGGTACGGCGGACGGGTCGGACTCCTGGGGCGTGGTCGCGTCGAGGTCGAGGCTGGATGCCAGGAGGCGCGGCGGCGTGCCGGTCTTCAGGCGGCCCACCGGCAGGCCGAGGGCGCGGAGGGCGTCGGACAGCCCGCGGGAGGGCGCTTCGTGGATTCGGCCTCCGGGGACCGTGTCGTCGCCGAAGTGCAGCACCGCGTCCAGGAAGGTGCCGCAGGTCAGGACCACCGTCCGGGTATCGACCTCCCGGCCGTCGGCAAGGAGGACGGCCCGGACCGTCCCGTCCCGGATCACCAGGCCGCGTGCCTCCGACTCGATCGGGGTGATCCCGTCCGTCCCACGCACCGCGCGGACCATGCGCTGGTTGTACAGGGTTCGATCGCACTGGACCCGCGTGGCCCGGACGGCCGGGCCCTTCTGGGTGTTCAGGACCCGGGCGTGGATCGTCACGGCGTCGGCGGCGCGACCCATCTCGCCGCCCAGCGCATCGACCTCCTTGACCAGGTGTCCCTTGCCGATCCCGCCGACCGACGGGTTGCAGGACATCCGACCCAGGGCGGCGACGTCCTGCGTGACCAGCGCCACGCGGACGCCCAGGCGGGCCGCGGCCAGGGCGGCTTCCACCCCGGCGTGACCGCCCCCGACCACCACGACGTCGTAACCCATGCGGGCCTCCGGCCGGCAGGTATAGCCGATCCGGCCCGCGGGTGCCATCCGGCGCCTACCCCGACGTTTGAACATCCAGGGAGCGAACGGATTTGACGTAGCGCGTCAATAAGGGTATGGCGACTTCCAGGTCGGTTGACCCCTTCCGGGGAAACCGTTATGGTCCGGCAGCACCTGAATCGGGAGGATTCCGATGAGATTGACCCGAGCAACCGAGTACGCGTATCGCGCGCTTCGCTTTCTGGCCGCCCGCAAGGAAGAACGGTGGTTCTCGATCCAGGAGATCGCCCAGGCCGAGGAGATGCCGGTCCAGTTCCTGGCGAAGGTGATGCAGCACCTGACCCAGGCGGGCCTCGTGCACTCGGCGTGCGGCAAGACCGGCGGCTACCGGTTGGGACGCCCCGCCAGCCAGGTCAAGATGGCCGACGTCTTCCTTGCCATGGAAGGCCCCCTGTCGGTCAACGTCTGCCTGATGTACCCGACGGAATGCAAGTTCTCCGAGCACTGCAAGGTCCACAACGTCTGGCAGGAGATGCAGGACGCCATCCTGGACGTGCTGAACCGCCACACGCTGGAAGAGATCCTGCCCGAAGGCCTCCCGTTCCCGCTTCCGGATCGCCTGAAGAGCAAGAAGCGCCGCCCGGCCGCCGCCGCCGTCTGACCCCGCGGACGCCTCCCCCCCGACATCCAGGCCACCTGCAGCGGGACGCATCGCCACGCCCTGAGAGCCTGTCGGGCACATGCGTTTCCTAGCGATGGGCCCCATTTCCCGACAGGCTTCCTGTCCGTGAGGTCGGGGGTTGGGGGGGGGCCGGTTCAGCGCGGGTTGTAGTTCGGGGGTTCCTCGGTGATCTGGACGTCGTGGACGTGGGATTCGCGGAGACCCGAGTCGGTGATCCGGACGAAGATCGCCTTTTCGTGCAGGTCCTGGATGCTGCGGGCGCCGCTGTAGCCCATGCCCGAGCGCAGGCCGCCCATCAGTTGGTACACGACCTGCGCCAGGGGGCCCTTGAACGGGACGCGCCCCTCGATGCCTTCCGGGACCAGTTTCTCGGGTTCGTAGTCGTCCTGGAAGTACCGGTCGCGCGAACCCGCGCGCATGGCGGCGATGCTGCCCATGCCGCGATAGACCTTGTAGGCGCGGCCCTGGTAGAACACGACGCTGCCGGGAGCCTCCTCGGTGCCGGCCAGCAGGTTGCCCACCATCACGGTGTCGGCCCCGCAGGCCAGCGCCTTGACCAGGTCCCCCGAGTACTTGATGCCGCCATCGGCGATGATCGGGATGCCGTGCTTGTGGGCTTCCGCCGAGCAGCGGGTGATGGCGGTGATCTGCGGCACGCCGACGCCCGAAACCACGCGCGTCGTGCAGATCGAGCCGGGCCCGATCCCGACCTTCACGGCATCGGCGCCTGCGGCCGCGAGGGCCGCGACGGCTTCGGGGGTCGCCACGTTGCCGGCGGCCACGTCCACGTTCGGGTGGCGAGCCTTCATTTCCCGCACCGCGTCCAGCACGCCCTTGGAGTGCCCGTGAGCGGTGTCCACGCACAGCAGGTCCACGCCGGCCTCGACCAGCGCGGCGGCGCGACGGAGGCCCTGGGCCCCGACGCCCACGGCAGCCGCGGCCAGCAGGCGCCCGCGATCGTCCTTGGCGGCGTCCGGGAAATTGAACCCCTTTTCGATGTCCTTCAGCGTGATCAGGGCCTTCAGGATCCCCTTCGGGTCCACGATGGGCAACTTCTCGATGCGGTACTTGTGCAGGATCTCGATGGCCTGCTCCCAGTTGATGCCCTCCGGGCCCGTGACCACCTCGCGCGTCATCACGGCCGACACCGGCCGGGAGACGTCGTTTTCGAACTGGAGGTCGCGGCTGGTCAGGATGCCGACCAGCAGGCCGTTGTCCAGCACCGGGAGGCCGGAGATGTGATGCTGCTTCATCACCTCCATGGCCCGGGACAACGGCTGTTCGGGGCTGACGGTCACCGGGTTCTCGATGACCTTGCTTTCGGACTTCTTGACGCGTTCGACTTCGCGCGCCTGCTCCTCGATGGACAGGTTCTTGTGGATCACGCCGATGCCGCCCTGGCGGGCCAGCCCGATCGCGGTATCGGATTCCGTGACCGTGTCCATGGCCGCGGCCATCAGCGGGATGCGCAGCCGGATGCGCCGCGATACGCGTGTCTCCAGGCTGACATCCTTGGGCAGGATCTCGCTGTAGTTCGGGACCAGCAGCACGTCGTCGAAGGTGAGGGCGGGTTCAGTGTCCAGCAGGCGCATGACGCTCCTCCACAGGGAAAGACCCGGAGGATCGCCGGGGGCGGGAGCGACCCGGAGGCCGCCGGGTGTTCGGTTGTAATAGAATCACGGACCGATGTCAAAGGGGACGGGGAATGCCGGACCAGGATGATCTCTTCGATGGCGCCCCGGCGGGCGACGGGAAGCACGCTGGGGAGAACCGGGACGACGCCGGATTTGCGCGCGATGCGGGGGGCCGGCCCGACACGCGGTCGCGGGCCTCGGGACCCGGCCGCGAGCCCCTGGCCGAGCGCGTTCGCCCGTCGTCGCTGGACGAGCTGGTGGGCCAGGACGAGGCCCTCGGGGCCGCGGGGTTCCTGCGGGAGGCCATCGAGGCCGACGCGCTGCCCTCGCTGATCCTGTGGGGTCCCCCTGGGTGCGGCAAGACGTCGCTGGCACGGGTCATCGCAGGCCACACGAAGTCGCGGTTCGTGCCCTTTTCCGCGGTCCTTTCCGGCGTGAGGGAGGTGCGCGAAATGGTGGCCGAGGCCCAGGCGCTGTGGGCGCGCGAGGGCCGGAAGACGCTGCTGTTCGTGGACGAAATCCACCGCTTCAACAAGGCCCAGCAGGACGCCTTCCTGCCGCACGTCGAGAACGGCACCATCACGATGGTGGGCGCCACCACAGAAAACCCGTTCTTCGAGGTGACGTCGCCGCTGCTGTCGCGGTGCCGCGTGGTGCGGTTGCTGCCGCTGGGCGTCGAGGCGCTGGTGGCCGTCGGGCGGCGGGCGCTCACGGACGCGGAGCGGGGCCTGGCGACGCGCGGGGTGGCGGTTCCCGACGAGGTGCTGTCGGTGATGGCCCGGGCCGCCGACGGCGACGGTCGGCGCATGCTGAACCTGCTGGAGGCCGCGGTGGACCACGCAGCCCGCAAGCGGTTGCCCGCGGTGGACGAGGCCGTCCTGGAGGCGGTCAAGGCGGGGCCCACGCTGCGCTACGATCGGGCCTACGAGGAGCACTACAACGTCATCTCGGCGTTCATCAAGAGCCTGCGCGGGTCCAGCCCGGACGCGGCGATCTACTGGATGGTCCGCATGCTGGAAGGCGGCGAGGACCCGTCCTTCGTGTGCCGCAGGATGATCATCTTCGCGGCCGAGGACATCGGCAACGCGGACCCGCGGGCGCTGCAGGTGGCGGTGGCGGCCAAGGACGCCTTCGAGTTCCTGGGCCTGCCCGAGGCCGAGATCCCGATGGCCCAGGCCGCGACGTACCTCGCCACGGCGCCCAAGTCCAACGCGGCCTACATGGCGTTGAAGGCGGCGAAGAAGGTGGTCCACGAGATGGGCAGCCTGGAGGTGCCCCTGCACCTGCGCAACGCCCCCGCGAAGGGCATGGCCGCGCTGGGCTACGGCCAGGGCTACGCCTACCCGCACGACTACGACGGGGCGTTCGTCGATGCCGAGTACCTGCCGAAGGTGTTGCAGGACCGGCGCTTCTATGAGCCTGCCGGCGCCGGGTACGAAAAGACGATCAAGGAGCGTCTGGAGTGGTGGCGGTCGCGCAAGGGTGGCGATCGCGAAGGGGGCTGAGGGGCCGAACGGGGAAGGGGATCGATGTCCCGGCGGGTGCTGATCGTCGATGGCTACAACGTCATCGGGGCCCTGTCCGTGCTGCGGCCGGACCGCCTGGAGGCGTTGCGGGAGGCGCTGCTGGGGCGGCTGTCCCGGTACGCCCAGGTGCGGGGGCACCAGGTGATCGTCGTGTTCGACGGGTCCTCGGTGGTGCGCAGCATGCCCGCGCGCCACGCCCACCCCGGCATCCGGGTGCTGTTCTCGGGCGCGGACGAGAAGGCGGACCCGATCATCGTGCGCCTGGCGAGGGAGCGGCGAGGCGAGTGCGTGGTGGTGTCGGACGACCATGGCGTGCGTAGGCCCAGCGAGCACGCGGGCGCCGTGGTGCTGCACTGCGAGGGGTTCGACCGGATCATGGCGCGGTCCGAGCGGGAACCTGTGCCCGAGCCTGCGCAGGCCTCCACCCACGGCCAACGACCGCCTTCCGCGCCGCCCGTCGCGCCGCTGTCCGAGGCCGATCGCGATGCCTGGGAGGCGTTCGCATCGGGAGTGACCCGCCTGCGGGACGATGCCCCGCCCGAGGGGCCGGTTCCCCCGCCGACGCCGGCCCCCGTGGTGCCGCAGGGTTCGCAGGAGGCCCTTCCTGCGGCTCCGGACCTGGCCCTGTCCGAGGCGTCACCGCGGGACGCGGTGGATCCGTGGTTCGTCCCGGACAGCGTCATCGCGGCCAAGGACGCCGACGAGGCGCTCCCCCGGCACGCCGATCGGGGACCCAGTCGCGACGAACGCCGTCGCCGGAACATCCTCGACGACCTCTGAACCCTGCGTGGAACACTCCGACCCCGATTCCGATAGCAGCCTCATCCCGGCCGGCCTCGTGGAAGGCCGGCCCACTCGAAGGAGGTTGCCCATGTCCCGGCGTCTTGCGTTCGTGCTCGGGTTCACGTGCCTTCTGGTTGCCTCGTGTCGGTCCGGGTCGTCATCGACGGGCCTCGGCCCGCTGGTACCGCGGATCATCAACGGCTCCGCGGACAGGACGGACACCGCGGTGGTGGCCTTGACCACGCAGGGTTCCGAGTTCTGCAGCGGCACGCTGGTATCGTCGCGGACGGTCTTCACCGCCGGCCACTGTGTGCGGGAATCGGGTCTTTCCGCCGGGGACGTCCGCGTGTTCTTCGGCACGACGGTCGGAGGGCCCGGAACCAGCGTTCCGGTCGTCGCGTGGGAGGCGCACCCGGACTTCTACCTCGCGCCCGACGGCGCCCCGATGAACGACGTGGCCTACGTGACGCTGGGCCAGGACGCGCCCGTCGCCCCGGTCGCGTGGCAGTCGGCCCGGCTTCCTGACCTCGTGGGCCGCACGGTCCGGATGGTCGGCTACGGCGTCACCAACGCGCAGTACCAGGATGGGGAAGGGTCGCGTCGCTGGGTCGACCAGGTGATCACCGGCCAGGACGCCGATTTCATCTATTACGGCGACGGGAAGGCCGGGACGTGCCAGGGCGATTCGGGCGGACCTACGTTCCAGTACGCGGACGGGGTGCCGACCCTGATCGCGGTCACGTCATACGGGGACCAGACATGCGTCCGGGAGGGCGCGAACACCCGCATCGACGCGTTCGCGGACTTCCTGTCCCGGCACGTCACGGGCGACGCGACCGCCCCTGCGACGCCCCCGGTCACGCCCCCTGCGGCGACCGCTGACGCGACGGAACACGAATCGAACAACAGTCGCGGGAGCGCCTCGAACGTGATCTCCCAGCCCGGCTCGCTGTCGGGCATGATCGGCACGGAAAGCGACGTGGACTGGTTCAAGGCTGCCGTCCCGGCCGGCAGGACGTTGTCGGCGAAGCTCGATGTCCCGGCCGACCGCAACTACGACCTGCGGATCTATGATTCCGGCGGTTCGCTGCTGGCCGCAGGCGACAACGACGTCGGCGTGGACGAGTCCTTGACGTGGAAGAATGGCGCGTCGGGTTCGAGGGTCACGTACATCAAGGTGTTCGGCGCTTCCGGGAGCTTTTCGGCCGCCGAGACCTACGTGCTGACGGTGGGCTGGTGACCCTGGCGTGGCCCGGGGCTGGCCGGCCTTCTAGAGAGCTTCGACGATCGTGCGGAAATGATCCCCGCGCTGCTCGAACGACGTGTAGCGGTCGAAGGAGGACGCGGCGGGCGAGAACAGCACGATGCCCTCGGGCCGGGCCAGTTCCCAGGCCCGGATCACGGCGGCCTCCAGGTCGTCCACGACCTCCGAGGGGACCCCGCGCGGGAACTCCCGCTTCATCCGGTCCGCGCAGTCGCCCGTCAGCACCAGCGCACTGCAGCGCCGCTCGATTTCGATCGCGAGGTCCGACAGCGGCAGCCCCTTTTCGTAGCCGCCGGCGATCAGCACCACGCGCCGATCGAACGCCCGGAGTCCCGTGATCGCGGCATGCGGGTTCGTCGCCTTCGAGTCGTTGAAGAACGTGACCCCGTCCAGCGTGCGGATCCGTTCGATGCGATGCGGGAGGCCCCGGTACGACGCGAGTCCCCGGGCGAGGCCCTCGGCGTCCGCCCCGAGGGCGCTGGTGGCTGCCAGGGCCAGCAGCACGTTTTCGGTGTTGTGCTCGCCCGGCAGGGGGAACTCCGACCGATCGGCGACGCGCGTCTCGCGGCCATCCCGCGCCAGGTGCAGGCCGCCGTCCAGCAGGAAGGCGCCGTCGGCCACGGGACCCGAGCGCGACACGTCCAGCACGTGCTGGCCGTTGTCGCGGACCCACGGGTCGCCCGGTCGCAGCCAGTTCGACAGGAACCCGTCGTCCAGGTTGCGGACGAACGTGTCGCCGTGGGCCTGCCGCTCGATCACGCGCGCCTTGGCCGCCACGTAGGCGGCCCAGGAGCCGTGGTGCTCCAGGTGGTCCTCGGCCAGGTTGGTGACCAGCGCCACCTGGGGTCGGAACCGGACGGTCGTCAGCAACTGGTAGCAGGACACCTCGGCCACCACCACGTCGTTGTCATCGACCACGCCGACCAGGTCGCACACGGGATTCCCGAGGTTGCCGGCCGCGTGGGCCGGGATGCCGGCAGCGTTCAGCAGGTGCGCCGCCAGCGTCGTCGTGGTGCTCTTGCCGTCCGTGCCGGTGATGGCGAGGATCCGCCCCGGGAACAGGCGGTAGAACAGTTCGACCTCCCCGATGACCTCGGAGGCCAGGCGATGGGCGTCCCGGAAGGCCTGGGCCGCTGGCGCGATGCCGGGCGACAGCACCGCCACGTCACCCGACCGCACCGTTTCCTTCCCGAACACGGTCTGCACGCGGAAATCGACCAGGGTTTCGGCCCTGCGCCGCAGGTCCTCCGTGTCCGCGCCGTCGGACAGCAGCACGTCACCGCCCTGGCGGGCCAGGAGGTTCGCGGCCGCGATGCCGCTCTTGCCCATGCCCAGCACGCTGAACGAGGCGCCTTCGATCCGCATGGTTCCTCCCGATGTTCGCGGGGGCCTACGACCGGCCCTGCAACTCGGCCGCGAACGAATCGGCCAGCGCGAACAGGTCGTCGCCGCCGAAGAAGATCACCGTGTCGTCGCTGACCACCCGGTCGCGCAGCACCGTCAGGAGGTCCCCCATCGCGGGCACGAACTGGACCTCGGAGCCGTGCGCCCGGATCTTTTCGACCAGCCAGGGGGCGTCCACCCCGGGGATCGGCACCTCGCCGGCCGTGTACAGTTCGGTGACCAGCGTCAGGCCCGCGTCCGCGAACGCGGTCCCGTACTCGTCCCCGAGGTAGTGGATCATCGTGAAGCGATAGGGCTTGAAGACCGCCACCACCCGCGCCGGCGCGAAGGCCTTCGCCCCGGCCAGCACGCTGCGGATGCCCGCGGGGTGCGAGATGTAGTCCTTGACCACCAGGTGCCGCCCGGCCCGGATCAGCGTGAAGCGGTTTTCCAGGCCCTTGAACGTCGGCAGCGCCGTCCGGCAGGCCTCGACGCCCGCGCCCTCCTCGAGGGCCACGGAGAGGGCCGCCACGGCGTTCATCGCGTTGTACTCGCCCGGCAGGTTCAGCACGAACTCGCCCAGGTCGCCTCGCGGCCCCGCCAGCGAGAACCGGGAACCGAAGCCCTCCAGCGCCAGCGCCGTGACCCGGTAGTCGCACGCCGCGTCGCGCCCGAACGTGATCGCGGTCCGGCCGGCCCGCCGCAGCACGTCGAGGCAGTTGGAATCGTCGCCGAAGATGTGCAGCAGCCGGGGCGAGCCCGGCGACGCCAGGTAGGCCGCGAAGTGCCGCAGCAGGCCTTCCAGGTCCTTGTAGTAGTTCAGGTGGTCGGCTTCCAGGTTGTTGATGACCAGGCGGTCGGGCCACGTGTTTTCGAAAGAACCGTCCGATTCGTCCAGCTCGCACACGAGGTGCCGGCCCGCGGCCTCCCGGGCGTTGGTGCCGAAATCCAGCAGCATCGCGCCGATGGCGAAGGAAGGCTGCAGGCCGGCCCGGTCCAGCAGGAACGCCACAAGGGAGGACACCGATCCCTTGCCGTTGGTGCCGGTCACGCCAATCGCCCGCCGGCCGACCATCAGGCCGCCCAGCACCTCGGAGCGGTGCACCACGGGCAAGCCGGCCTGGCGCGCCGCGATCAGTTCGGGATTCGTTTCCGGGATCGCCGTGGACACGACGACCAGTTCGGCCCCGGCCAGGTTCGCCGGCGAGTGGCCGATGGTCACCGTCGCGCCCTCGGTCCGCAGGGCCAGGGTGATCGAGGATTCGCGGACGTCGGATCCCGACACCGGGAACCCGCGCTGCAGCAGGAGGCGCGCCACGGCACTGACGCCCACGCCGCCGATGCCGAGCATGTGGACGCGAAGGGGAGCACGGAGGTCCAGGGGACTCGACTGCACGATGGGAGTGCTCCGGGCGTCAAGGTCGTTGAAGGATCGATCGCTTCGGGCCGGGGATCAAGGTTTCGGGGCCGGATGACGCTACTCGCTGCCGCCGTCGGTGATTTCGTGGAGCAGTTCGTTGGCCTCCCGGGCCAGGATCGGGTCGGTCGCTTGTCCCGCCACCAGCTCCAGCGCGCGTCGCGCCTCGGGGCCGTCGATGTCGGCCATGGCTCGCAGTGCCGCGAACGGCACCTCCGACCGCTTCGTCAGCGCCGCCTTGCCCAGCGCCTTCAGCGCCCCCGGTTCCTGCAACCGGGACAGTACGCCCACCGCGCGCAACGCGACGTCGTCGTCGTCCGAATCCAGCAGGCGCGCCGCCGGTTCGAGGGCCGCGCGCAGCCGGCGCATCGCGGCCTCCTCCAGGGCGGCCAGCAGCACCGATCGGGCGTCGCCGTCCGGGGACGCGAGGATTGCCGTTACAGCGTCGTCCGGCAGCAGCGCCACCCGGGCCTGCCCCAGGGCCAGGTCCAGCGCCTCCCGGACCGCCCGTGCCACGGTCATCGCCAGCGCCCCCGGCGCCTTTCCGCCGCCGCACCCGGTACAGGTTGCCATCCCCGCGCCATCGTAGGACTCGTCCGGGTGGCCGGACGTGGCCAGGTCCAGGGACACCTCGACCGACACGGTCACGGTCCCGGGCTCGTCGGAGGGCGGGCCGGACTCGCACCCGATCGCCACCTCCAGCACCGGCCTGGCCGCGGCGTCCAGGTCCAGGCCGGCCAGCAGCGCGAAGCCGATGCCCGTCGCGGCCGGGCAGTCCTCGGGCGCGCTTCCCTCGTCGGCCGACACGAATTCGACCTTCAGGCCCGCCAGGGTCGGCCCGCGCGGCGTCGTTCGTGCGGGGGACGGAGGCGTGGCGCAGGCAAGGCAGGCCGCTGTGGCCAGGAGCGGCAACGTCGAATTCGTCCGGATCAGCCTCATGAAGGGCGTTCTACACCTGAAACCCGGGCGCCTGCAAGCCGCGGGAGCCGGAGTGGCCATGTGCCCATCGAGCGCCTGTCCGACTTCGCCCAAGACGCCGTGGTAGAATCCCTGCCGTCGATGTTTCGGGGGAAGGGACGCAGTGGCAGTGGTCGAGCCGAGGCTGTTGAAGGGGTTCCGGGATTTCCTGCCGGCCGAGCAGGCGGGTCGGCAGACCATGCTGGACGCGATCACGCGGGCCTTCGAGGCGTGCGGCTTCGCGCCGCTATCGACGCCCGCCATCGAGTATGCCGACGTCCTGCTGGGCAAGTACGGCGACGAGGGCGAAAAACTGCTGTACCGGTTCGAGGACAACGGCGGCCGCAAGGTGGCGTTGCGATACGATCTGACCGTGCCGCTGGCGCGCGTCGTGGCGCAGTACCGGGACCTCCCCAAGCCGTTCAAGCGGTACCAGGCCGGGACCGTGTGGCGTGCCGAAAAGCCCGCCCACGGGCGTTTTCGCGAGTTCATGCAGTACGATGCCGACATCGTGGGATCGGCCTCGCCGCTGTCCGATGCCGATTGCATCGCCGCGGGCATCCTGGCACTGGAGGGCCTGGGGCTTACGCGGTTCATGGTGCGGGTGGGCCACCGCGGCGTACTGAACGCGCTGCTGGCCGAAGCCGACGTGGCCGATCCGAAGGCCCAGGCCGAGGTCCTGCGGACCATCGACAAGCTGGAAAAAATCGGGCGCGACGCGGTGCGGGAAATCCTGGCCGGGCTGGATGGCGTGGGGCCGGATCGCGCGGATCGGCTGCTGGGCCTGCTGGGCGACGGGCGAGACGAGGCGGCGCTGGATCGTGTCGTGGCGCATCCCGACGCCTCCCCGGGCGTGGCGCACCTGCGGACCGTGATGCGCGTCCTGGAGGCCATGGGGCACGGCGACCGGGTCGGGCTGGACCTCCGCATCGCCCGCGGCCTGGACTACTACACGGGCACAGTGTACGAAACCACGCTGCTGGACCTGCCGTCGGTCGGTTCGGTGATGAGCGGTGGGCGGTACGACACGCTGCTGGAAACCTACGGCGTGCCGGCGATTCCCTGCGTCGGGATCAGCATCGGCGTGGACCGGTTGTTCGCGGCACTGGCTGAACTGGGTTGCGCCCCCACCGGCGCGACCGGCCCGCAGGCCGTGCTGTGCATCCTGGGGGAACCGCTGCTGGCGGCCGGAGTGCGCGTGGTGGCGGACCTGCGCCGGGCGGGCCTGCGGGCCGAGTCTGCGCCCGAGCCTGCCGCGCGCCTGAAGAAGCAGATCGAGTACGCGGTGCGTCGCGGGGCGCGGTTCGCGCTGCTGCTGGGCGACGCGGAAGCGGCGGAAGGGCGGGTCGCGGTGAAGGACCTGTCGACGGGCGAGCAGGCGTCCGTGGCATTGGCGGACCTGGCAGAGCACCTGCGCAGGGGCGCATCGAAGGGGTGAACCCGTGGCGGTCACCGACAAGGAACTGGACAACGACCTCGCCGACCTGGCGATCCGCATCGAAAAGATGCGCGTCAAATACCAGGGCTTCTTCCTGGGCCTGGAGAAGCTGCCCCCGCTGTTCGAGCGCGACCAGTTGGAGCGGTTCATCCGCGTGAGCGCCCTGAACGACGCACGCCGCGCGGTCCACAAGTTCAGGTTCCAGGCCCTGCTGCAGCGGTACCGGACGCTGGCGGTGCACTGGGACCGGATCATGCGCGAGTTGGAGGAAGGCAGGATCACCCGGGAGTCCATGCGGCGCGACGCCGGGTATGCCAGCAGCACCCCCCGGGAGGCCCAACCGGTGGATGAGGATGAGGGCTTGCCGGCGACGCAGTCTTCGCCGCCACCTACGCCGTCGGTGCGGGCGACTCCGGCTCGCGCGGCCGCGCCCGCGCCCGAACCGGACGACCCGCTCAAGCGCCTTTACATCGACTACATCTCGGCCCGGTCCTCCCTGGGCCTCGCGAACGAGGGCATCACCGAGTCGGCCTTCAGGGCCGGCCTCGACAAGCAGCGCCTGGCCCAGGCCCAGAAGCTGGGCGTTCCCGACGTGTCGTTTTCGGTCGTGGTGAAGGAAGGCCGCGTCATCCTGCTGGCGCGCGCCGTTGCCGATCGCCCCGGGCCCGCATGATCCCCTCCGGGCCATCGTTCCGGGATTGAGGAGACGCGCGATGCACATGGCGGAAGTGATCCGGCGCAAGCGCGACGGGGCCGAACTGGATCCGGCGACGATCCGCGAGGTCATCTCGGGCATCGTCAGCGGGGAGGTCCCGGACTACCAGGCGGCGGCGCTGCTGATGGCCGTGTTCTTCCGGGGGCTGACCGACGCGGAACTGGTCGCCTGGACCCAGGCGATGCTGCATTCGGGCGACGTGTTCGACCTGTCGCGCCTCCCCGGCCGAAAGGTCGACAAGCACTCCACCGGCGGGGTCGGCGACAAGATCTCCATCCCGCTGGCGCCGCTGGTCGCCGCGTGCGGCGTGAAGGTGCCGATGATCTCGGGCCGCGGCCTGGGCCACACGGGCGGCACGCTGGACAAACTGGAATCGATCCCGGGCTTCCGGACGGACCTGTCGCCGGCCCGGTTCATCGAGGGGGTGGCGACGATCGGCACCTGCATGATCGGCCAGACCGAGTCGATCGTCCCGGCGGACAAACGCATGTACGCCTTGCGGGACGTGACGGGCACCGTCGAATCGATCCCGCTGATCGCCGCGTCGATCCTCAGCAAGAAGCTGGCCGAAGGGATTTCGGGGCTGGTGCTGGACGTGAAGGTCGGGTCCGGGGCGTTCATGAAGACCCGGGAGCGGGCCCGGGCCCTGGCGCACGCGCTGGTGGGCCTGGGCAACCGGTCGGGCGTGCAGACGGTGGCCTACCTCACCGACATGAACGAACCCATCGGCTGGGCCGTGGGGAACGCGCTGGAAATCGAGGAGTCGATCGAGGTGCTGCGCGGGGAAGGTCCGGCGGACACCGTCGGGCTGGTCGTGACCCTGGGCGGGCGGATGCTGGCCCTGGGGGGCGCCGCTGCGTCCCAGGACGGCGGCGAGGCGCGAATCCGGGCGGCGATCGCCGACGGGTCCGGGCTGGAAGTTTTCCGGCGGATGGTCGCATTCCAGGGGGGCGACGCGCGGGCGGTGGACGATCCCGGGCTCCTGCCCGTTGCGAGGGCCTCGCGGGACGTGGAGGCGCCGCGGACGGGCAACGTCCAGGCCATCGACTGCGAGCAGGTCGGGCTGGCAGCGCTGGTCCTGGGCGGCGGGAGGCAACGGAAGGAGGATCGCATCGACCCTGCGGTGGGGCTGCGGATGCGGGCGCGCCTCGGGGCCGAGGTGAAGGCCGGGGAACCTCTCGCGACGATCCTGTTCAACGACGCGTCGAAGGTGCCCGAGGCCGAGGCGCTGGTGCGCGATGCCTTTGTCATCGGCGGCGGTCGGGTCAGCGCGGCCCCGCAGGTGCTGGAAGTGGTCGAATGACCCCCGGGGCCTTGTCGGCGTCCGCGGCCTTTCGGCGATCCCGGGCGCCGAACCGGACGAACGGTCGAGGCTGCTGTTTCGCCTGACACCTCCGACACAGCGTCCGGAAATCGGCGGGAACGGGATCCGTTGCCCCGTTGTTGCCGGGAACGTGTTCCACCCCGAGTTCCTCGCCCGGCGTCGGGGAGGCCCCGCACTGGAGGCACCGGAAGTCGTCGCGTCGCATCACCTGGAAGCGCATGCGCCAGTCGATGGTCCACGGGGGCCTCTTCCCGGTCGCGGTCGCGCCGACATCGGGCGAACGCTCGTCGTCGTCAGTCCAGTTCGAAGGAGGGCTTCCCATGAAGGCCACGAAGGCGTCCAGCGCCTTTCGCCACGTCCCGAAGCGGTATTCATAGGTCCCGGCCACGTAGGCCGAGAAGGGCTTTTCGAGCTCGCCGTAATAGGGTTGCCGCCCGAGGGTGCGCCACAACCGTTCGATGTTGCGGAACAGATCCTCGTCGGACAGGTTCCACGTGCGTGACGGCCCGAGATCGGCGGCCTTCAGCGCCGCCATCCAGGAGCCGAAGTGCCGGATGAACGGCTCCCGACCCCACGTCCCGTGCCGGCGATACTCCGCTTGCGTCAGGGTCGTCCGGCCCAGCCGGACGGCGACGCACTTCATGTCGGCCAGCGCCACGGCGGCATCGATCCCGGAATTGAAGTGCACGACCGCCAAGCCCGCCCGGACCAGCGCCTTCGACCAGGTCCCGAACCGGCGGATGAACGTCGATGGGTGGAAAACCCCGCCGTTCTGCGAATAGGAGCGCATCGTCAGCGAACCCGTCCCCTGGTGCCCGGCGACGCGGCGCAGGTCCTCGATCAGATGCTCGTCCGGGATGCTTCTGCGGGTGCCGTGTGACTGCATGAGCCAACCTGTTGGAGCAAGACGAGATGCCGTCGCCTGCGCGACCGGCTCCATCACTCGGGTCTGGGTCTTCGGGCCGAATGCTATCCATCGCATCGCGAAAGGAAAGGGGACAATCGACATGTTGAGGCTGGAATGATCGGGAGGCGCCGTTTTCAGCGGGATCCTGATGCCTTGTCCCGCCGGACCAGCCAGTCCGGCCCGAGGTCCCAGACGCGGGTGGCACCGACCGCGTTGGCCTCGCCGGGGAGCACCAGCGAATAGGTGAGGTCGGCGCGGTCGTGTTCCACGAAGTCGCGTCGCATTTCCTGGCGGGCCAGGATGTGCATCGGATAGCTGTTGCAGCGGGACCGGGGCAGTGCGCATTGGAAGGCCATCGGCGCGCCGCTCGAGTCGTCGAGGATGACCCGCGCGGCCTCGCGCTGGACCGGGACGCTGGTCAGGCTTTCGTCCTGGGCGTACCAGCGGGACGTCAGCACGCCCTGGACGGCCGCCAGGGCAATCGCCGTCCCCACGGCCGCGATCACGGCACGGCCTGGCTTCAGGCGCGACACCGCCCAGGCGATAGGCACCAGGGCCAGCGGGAACACGACAATCGTGAAATGGGGATAGAAGGGCTTGCGCCCCCAGAACACGGCCAGGACCAGGGGAAGGTTGATGGCGGCCAGCATCGCGAGGGGGTCGGCCGCGATGGCGGGGCGGAGGCCCCGGAAGAGGCGCCGGGCCGTGGCGACCAGAAGGCCGAGCATGGCGACCAGGGACGCCAGGATCCCGGCGACGATGCCGCCGGCCAGGCACCATCCCGCGATCCCAGGCAGGCCCAGGAAGTCCGCGTAGATCCGGGCGCCGTCGCCACCCAGGAACTCCCACTCGGTCATCGGGAAGAAGTTCCCCTTCGCGACGACGTACGTGAAGTCGCCAGCGGGATACAGGACCATGTAATACGCCGCGCGCAGGGCCTCGGCCACCGGTGCCGTGGTCCCGGACAGGTTGGCCAGCAGCGCCTTCGTGGCGACAAATCCCTGCTGCGCGTCCCAGACCACGTACGGGAGGTAGAGGGCGACCGCGGCCGCGCCGCCGCCGGCGAGGTGTTTCCACGCGATCGCCCGGGGCCGTGCCACGGCCAGCGCCACCCCGGTCAGCGCGACGACCAGCGTCGCCGACAGGTGCAACTGCAGGAGGATCGCCAGCAGCACGGGGAGCCAGAACCAGGACCAGCGGCCCTGGTCCCGCACGATCCGGGTCATCGCGTACATCCAGGCGAAACTGAAGGGGACCATGAGGTTGGGATTCCACTGGCGGTCGGAATGGAAGACGTGGAAGGGGTTGAAGACGGCCACCAGCAGCGCGACCAGCGCGGCGGGCCTCCCGTACTCGCGCCGGAGCAGCCAGTAGCCGAAGGCCAGCGCCAGCAGGTTCAGCAGGGACGTGAACACCATGGGACCCTCGGCGCGGTCCGTGAAGAACAGCGGAATGGCATTCAGGAGGTAGTACATCCCTCCGGGAATCGAGGCCTCGACGGCGCCGGTGATGGCAGTTCCGGTGACGGGGAACATCTGGAGCGCGGCCACCCGGCTGGCGACCGTGAACTGGAAGGCCTCGTCGCCGGCGAAGCGGGCCTCGGCGACGTGGCCGAGCCGAAATGCAAGGGCGGCTACCAGCACGATACCGGCCAGCACGTCCCAGCGGCGGTCAACGGTGGATGCCGGGGGGCGGGTCGCGCTCGCGGGGGGCAGGCCCGCCTGTTCGGCGAGATTCGTCGTCGCATCCATGGGGACCTCCGTCCGGGCGCGCCGCAGCGTACACGATCGCCCCCGGCGACGAACTTCATTTCAGGGGGACTTCCTGGGGATTCGGCCCGAAGAAGCTGCCGTTCCCGGTCGGGCCAGCCCCTTCCACCGTGGATCGCATGAATTCAAGCTCGTTCGCCGTGTCGGGCCTGGGGCTCGGCCGCCAGGAGGCGTAGCCCGCCGCCAGCGTGATCCCGAGGACGAGGGCCAGCGCCGCCTTCGCGGGCTTCCGTGTCCCGGACGCGGCAGCCCATGCGACGATCGCCAGCGCCCCCAGCCCCAGGAGACCGGTCGGCAGCCACCAGCCGCTGCCCAGGCCGAGGCCGATCGTCCGGACCCCGTAGCCTTCGAGGAGCAGCGGCACCGCCAGTTCGCCGAACGGGTTCAGGATGTCGGCGGGAGGGCTGGGGTAGGCGATCGATAGCGCGACCATCACGACGACGGAATGCACGACCAGGGCGCCGATCACCGCGCCCAGCCAGGGCCGCCGCAGGGACACCCTGTCCCAGAACACGCCTGCGGCGAGGGCCATCGGGAGCATCGCGGGGACGAAATACCGGGGGCCGAAGGACCACCCGTTCATCATGCGGAACTTGCCGAGGGACGAAACGAAGAGGACGTATAGAACGGCGGCCGCGCAGACAGTGCGCGAGGCCCCCGGGGGAAGCCGTCCCAGCCGGGAACGGGCCAGCAGCGGCAGGCCTCCCAGGCCGGCCACCAGCAACCAGGGCATGTCCGGCCCGAGGCCGAGGTACGGGTCGAAAAGCAGCGCCAGGAGGGCGCCGGCATGGAGCCCATCGATCCCCAGGAAGCCCAGTTCCTGGCTGGCGCGGTTGTGGGCGCTGACCAGCGTGGTGTGGCCGGTCGCCCAGGGGCTGCCGAACATCGCGTTGTGCAGCCAGCCGAAGGCCATCCCGGCGATCAGGCCGCCGACGATGAAGCCGGGCAGGAGCCGACGACGGGCGGGCGACACCAGCGTCCAGACGCCCACCGCGAACGCCGCGGGCAGGGCGTGGTACTCGAAGAGGACTGCCGACCCCGTGAGGAGCCCTCCCAGAATCGCGAATGCCGTACGCGAGCGGGACGCGGGCCCATCGCCCGCCAGCACCAGGGCCAGGACCCCGAGGAGCAGCGCCGCGCCCGCCGCCGCGTGGCCCACGAACGACACGCCGTAGGGGAAGACGCTGGAACCGAGCCCGGCGGCGACGATCGTGCCCGCGATGATCGGTGGACGGACATCGGCCCGCCAGAGGAGCATTCCGAGCGCGACCAGGCCCGCCAGCGTGAACGCCATCACCGCCAGGCGGAGGATCCAGGTGGCGCGTGCCTCGCCGTCGGGGCCGTCATCGACGTACCCGACCCAGCGCGCCAGCGCCAGCGCGGGCACTCCCAGCAGCGCGGTGCCGGGGGCCTTGGCCGGGTACAGCAGGCCGGCGCACGGGATCGGGGCGGCCGGGTCCTGGCAGCGGACCGATATGTCGTTGACGAAAGGCCCCGGCCCGGTGCGGCCGTAGATGTCCCGGTAGACCAGCCCCCCGCCCCCGGGTTCGGCGGTCCCGACCGCGAGGGTCCCGGAATCGACGATCGCCCGTGCCTGCAGTACCCGGGTGCGCTCGTTCGGATTGTTCAGCGCCGCCGAGTAGGGGAAGACGGTGAGCCAGAGGGACCCGACGACGCCGATCGCCAGCGCGATGGCGCGCCCGGGCGTCGTCGTCGGGGCGGGATGCGGGCCGTTGGTTTGAAGACCGGCGGGGTCGCCTTCGGTCAGGATTGCCATCAGAATTCCGTCCTTCGGCCGATTATCCGGTGCGTCCGGGGCAATGTCAAAACGCGGGCGGCGAGGGTTCCGGGGGGTGGAATCCCGGGGGATGGCCGCCGGCTTCGGCCGGGGTGCGCTGCGGCCAGCGAGCCTTGACTGGAAGGCCCCTCTCCCGTATAAGCCTACGCCGGGATTCTTCTTTGCGGAGCGACGACGGCGATGTTCGAGATCCTCACGAAGGGATTCAGGAATGCCCGGGCCCGCCTCTCCGGGAAGGCGGTCATCACAGAAGCTGCGATCGAGGAGGCCCTGCGGGACATCCGCGTGTCGCTGCTGGAAGCCGACGTCGCGCTGCCCGTCGTCAACGCCTTCCTGGAGCACGTGAAGACGCAGGCCGTGGGCGAGGTCGTTCGCCTGCAGGCCAAGACCGACCACAAGAAGGTCCAGGTCACGCCCGCCGAGCACTTCGTCAAGCTGTGCCACGACCAGTTGATCGCGTTGATGGGCGACGGCGAGCGGCAGATCGAGTTCGAGCCGGCCGGGCGGGTCACCGCCGTGATGATGGTCGGCTTGCACGGTACCGGAAAGACCACCACGTCGGCCAAGATCGCCGGCCTGATGAAGGAAGGCAAGCACCGGCCGATGCTGGTCGCCGCCGACATCTACCGCCCCGCCGCCGTGGACCAGTTGAAGGTGCTGGGCGAGCGCCTGGGCATCCCGGTCTTCCACCGCCCCGGGCTGCAGCCGCCAGATCTCTGCGCCGAGGCCATGAAGCAGGCCATCGCGGAAAAGCGCGACCTGGTCATCTTCGACACCGCCGGCCGCCTGGCCATCGACGAGCCCCTCATGGAGGAACTGTCGCAGATCAAGGCGCGCACGAACCCGAAGAACATCTTCCTGGTCGTGGACGCCATGATCGGCCAGGACGCCGTCCGCATGGCGTCGGAATTCGACAAGCGCCTGTCCCTGACCGGCGTGGTGATGACCAAGATGGACGGCGACGCCCGTGGCGGCGCCGCGCTGTCCGTCCGCGCCGTCACCGGCAAGCCCATCGTCTTCGTCGGCATGGGCGAAGACCTCAGCAAGATCGAACCCTTCCGCCCCGAAGGCATCGCCAGCCGCATCCTGGGCTTCGGCGACGTGGTCGGCCTGGTCAAGGACTTCGAGAAGGTCGTCGACCAGGAAAAGGCCGAAGAGGACGCGATCCAGCTGTTGAAGGGCAACTTCAACCTGGTCCAGTTCCTCGAGCAGATCCGGGCGATCCAGAAGATGGGGTCGCTGCGGGACACGCTGGAAAAGCTGCCCTTCTTCCACGACATGGTGCCGGAAGGCGCCGCGGTGGACGAAAAGGTCCTGGGGCGCATCGAGTCGATGATCCACTCGATGACCCCGGAGGAGCGCCGGAAGCCCGAAATCATCAGCGACAGCCGCATGAAGCGCATCGCGCGCGGCTCCGGGCGGAAGGTGCCCGAGGTCAAGGACCTCCTGACGCGCTTCGACACGATGCGGGAAGTGATGAAGCGGGTCGGCAAGCAGCCGTCCCTGCTGTCGCGGCTGCCGGGCTTCAAGGAGGCCCTGGACCTCGCGAAGTCCCGTGGCGAGGACGTGTCGGACCTGATGCCCGGCCAGGAAGGGCCTTCGGGCGGCTGGGGCCCGGGCTACGGCGTTCCCCGCCTGTCGCAGGCCGAAAAGGATCGCCGCCGCAAGAAGGAAAAGGCGGCCCGCAAGCAGCGCCAGAAGGGGCGGAAGAAGAAATGACACGGCTCCTCGCATGCCTGCTGACCGTACTCGTGGTGGTGGGCCTTGCGGGGGGGGCATCGGCACGTCCGGCCAGCCAGATGAAGGTCGAGGACGTGATCCGGATCCTGCGCAGCAAGGCCCGGCCGACGCCGGCCGACCTGGCCGTGGCCGGCGCAGACGTCGATCGCGTGCTGGTCGATCTCCTTGTCGCCCGCAAGGTCGAAGACGACCTGCGCTTCCGGGCGGCGAAGGCCCTCAGCGGATACCCCGGTGAACGCTCGCGCGCGGTGCTGGCGTCCATGATCCCGAACCGGGAGGAGCCGTCGTCGCTGCGGGCCGCGATGATGATTTCGCTGGCCCTGGTGGCCCGGGAAGCGGCCGTGGACGACCTGCTGCCCTGGCTGACGAATCCCGATCCGATCCTGCGTTCCGGCGCCGGTCGCGCCCTGGGCGAAACGGGCGAGGTCCGGGCGTGCAGTTTCCTGGCCGATGCGCTGGAGCACGAGCAGGTGCTGGAGGTTCGAAAGGCCATCGAGGATGGGACGAAGGCATGCGCCAAGCGGAGGAAGCCGTGAAACTGGCGGGCATTGTTACGGCCTTGATCACGCCGTTCGACGGGGACCGGGTGGACCTGGACGCGCTGGCGGAACTGGTCACCGGGCAGATCGCGGCCGGCATCCATGGCGTGGTCGCCTGCGGCACGACCGGCGAGCCGGCGACGATGACCCACGAGGAGCGTGACGCCGTCATCCGCACGGTCGTCGAGGTCGTGGCGGGACGCATCCCGGTGCTGGCCGGCACCGGCACGAACTGCACGCGCACCACAATCGCCGAAACGCAGCGGGCGCGGGACCTTGGGGTGGACGGCGCCCTGGTCGTGACGCCCTACTACAACCGCCCCCAGCAGGAAGGCATGATCGAGCACTACCGCGGCGTCGCTGCCGAGGGCGGGCTGCCTGTGGTGCTGTACAACGTGCCGTCCCGGACCGGCGTGAACCTGCTGCCGAAGACCGTCGCGTGCCTGGCGACCCTCCCGGGCATCGTCGGGGTCAAGGAGGCGTCGGGCAGCGTAGGCCCGGTGCGCGACATCGTCGCGTCGGTGCCGGCGGGCTTCCTGGTCCTGTCGGGCGACGATGCCCTCGCCCTGCCGTCCTTTGCGGTGGGCGCCCAGGGGGTCATTTCGGTTGCATCGAACGTCGCCGCGCGGCCGATGGTCGAGATGTGGGAGGCCTGGAAGGCCGGGCGCGCGGCTCAAGCCGCGGAGGTCGATCGCAGCCTCATGGACCTGTACAACGCGCTGTTCCTGGAGGCCAGCCCGGCGCCCGTGAAGGCTGCGGCCGCGCTGCTGGGGATGTGCCGTGACGACGTCCGCCTGCCGCTGCTGAAGGCCGGCCGGGCGACCCGCGAAGCCCTCGAAGCCGCCCTGGCGACCGCCGGGGTCCGCTGAACCCGATCCCCGGGACGTCGATGCTCCCGCCCCCGAACCCGGCGATCACATCCGGTGCGACTTCATGAAGGCCTCGACCTCGGGCAGGCCGCCCTGCAGCACGAGGTAGGAATCGGGCGGTTCGCGCTCGGTGATCTCGCCGGCCACCGACGTCAGCATGATGCGCTGGATCTCCTCGCGGTCGTCCGAGTGGGCCAGCGCCCAGCCCAGCTTCATGAAAGCCACCTCGGGCAGCATGTTCCCCGCCGGGACGATCCCCATTTCCATCAGGTCGCGCCCGGTGTCGTACACGTACATCTGCGTGTAGCCCCACAGCGTCTGCACCGTCATGAAGATGTGCACGCCCTTCGCGATGGCGCGCTTGATGGCGGGGTACAGCGGCTTGTTCACGTGGCCCAGGCCGGTGCCTGCGATGATGATGCCGCGGTAGCCGTTCGCCACCAGGCCGTCGATCAGGTCGGGCTTCATGCCGGGGTAGTAGTACAGGATGGTCGCCCGGTCGTCGTAGACCGCGTCCAGCTTGACCTTGCGGGTCGGGTCGCGGTGTCGGTAGTCCTCGCGCAGGGGCTTCACGGCTTCGCGTGAAACCGTCGCGACCGGGATGTCGCCGATGGTCCGGAACGTGGAGCGGAACGACGAATGCATCTTGCGGACGCGGGTGCCGCGGTGCAGCAGGCCGTACTGGTCCGACGTGGGCCCGAACATGCAGACCATCACCTCGGCGATGTCGCTGTGGCCCGCCGTGCGCGTGGCGTGCATCAGGTTCAGCGCGGCGTCGGAGGACGGCCGGTCGGACGACCGCTGGCTGCCGACCATCACGATCGGGACGGGCGGATCCTGGACCATGAACGACAGGATGGCCGCCGTGTGGTGCATCGTGTCCGTGCCGTGCCCGATGACGATGCCGTCGGCCCCTTCCTCGATCGACCGCGCGACCGCGGTGGCCAGGCCGATGTACTGCTCCGGGCCCATGTTCTCGCTGAACACCGCGTACAACTTTTCGGTCTTGATGTTGCAGATGTCCGCCAGTTCCGGCACCGACCCGTACAGTTCGCCCGGGGAGAAGGCCGGGATGACCGCGCCGGTCCGGTAGTCCAGCCGCGACGCGATGGTGCCGCCGGTGCCCAGCAGCTTCACCGTGGGCTTCACCGGGTCGTACGGGAACTCCCGTTCGGGGATCTGGTAGTGCGCTTCCCGGCGCCCGCGGCTGACGAACGACGTCACGGTGTCGGCCGCGATGCCGATGTTGTAGCCGGTATCCAGCTTCAGCACGATGTGCCGGTCGCCGGCGGTTTCGCTGCGGGGCAACAGGATTCCCTGGTACTCCCCGCGCGTCGTCGTGACGTCGATCTCCTCCCAGACGCCCACGTCCAGGCGCTGCAGAAGTTCCAGGCCGGCGCCCCGGTATCCCTTGAAGCGGTCGCTCGCGTTGACGCTCATGCCTGCACCCTCCGCTCCGCGGCCCGGGGATCGGGCTTGGTCAGGAAATGCGGCGCGTGGCCCACGGCACCAGCCACCCGTGCCGCGGCGGCCTTCTGGTCCAGGGGTTCCCCGTTCGTGCCGTCGAACAGTTCGACGTAGCGTTCCGCGGTCAGGCCCGTCACGTCGCGACCCAGCCTCCTCAGGAACGGCACCCAGTCCAGCAGCAGGTACGCCAGCACGGTGGGTTTCAGGCACACGCGGCCGTTGACCGCCTCGAATGTCGCGAACTGGTCTTCCGTGAACAGGCGGCCCACCTGCACAGTCGACAGGCCGATCGCGCTGTAGCGTTCCTCCTTTTCCCACAGCGGTTCGGGCTGCTTGCCGCGCGCCCGGGCGAAGCGGTCCTCGTCCAGCACGATGGGCGGCAGGTCCGTGTCCGGGTACATGCGGTCAGGCCCCGGCAGCATGCGCTCGAACAGCGTCGAGCCGTCCGGCAGGGACTTGCGCGTTTCGCGCGGCACGCAGGTCAGCGCCTCGCGCATGCGGATGTGCACCTCGCCCATCGCGGTGGTCACGTCCGCGGCCGGCCCGGCGACGATGACGATCGCGTCCTTGGCGCCGGTCTTCGTGGTGCGCCGCACCTCGTCGAACAGCGCCCCCAGCGTGAACGATTGCGGGCAGTCGGAGTGCGCCATGTTCGGCTTGCGATCGATGCAGGCGATCACCTTGATGCGATCCGAGATCTCGTTGCCGAACGTGCGGTTCGGCGCCGTCGGGAAGGACAGCAGGCCCGAACAGTTCCGCAGCACGATGGCCCGGGCCACGATGCCGCCCCCCCAGGGCAGCCGGAAGGCCGGGTGGGGATACCTTTTCGCCTGCGCCGTGACGTCCAACTCGGTGTCGAAGTGGCTTGCCGTGATGCCGCGGGACCGTGCGGCGTCCTGGATGTCCAGCAGCGCCTTCTGGCGCAGCGCCTCGAAGTGGACCAGGGCGGGCAGCTGCCGCAGGCTGGACACGCCCTTGATTTCGACGCGATCGCCGCCGGTGATCGACACGTTCACGTCCTGGCGGGCGCGGCCGTGGCCGGTGCGGACCTGGCCCGACAGGTGGCACAGGCGCCGGATGGCGTTGCCAACCCGCGCCGCGTCCTCGGGCGTGTGCATCTCGGCTTCCGTGACGATTTCGATCAGCGGGATCGACAGGCGGTCCGTGATGTAGGTGCGCCGGTGGCCGTGGTCCGAGGCCTCGCGGCAGGCGTCCTCCTCCAGGCCCAGTTGGTGGATGCCGATGCGCCGGCCATCGACCTTCATCCAGCCGTTGATGCCGATGATGCAGGTCCGCTGGAACCCCGTCGGGATCGACCCGTCCAGGTACTGCTTGCGGGCGATGTGGATCTCATCGACGAGGTTCAGGTTCAGCATCATGCCGATGACCAGCGCGCGGTCCAGAGCCTCGCGGTTGAGGCCGAACGGCGGCGCGTCGTCCATTTCGTAGGTGCAGACCGTTTCGCGGTTCAGGCGGTAGACGATTTCCTTCTTCGTCTTGAATTCCATCAGCGCCGTCGGGTCGTATTCGCCCAACTCCGACAGCGTCGGGCGCATGTGGCGCAGGATTTCGGCATGGAATTCATCGCTGTACGGCTTGACGGGGCACCGGCAGAACAGCTTGTGGGTCGTGAAGACCTGCCGGTGCATCTCGATCCCGCACTTCAGCCCGAGCGCCGCGTAGAACTCGGGCTCGGCAAATCGGGACGCCACCTGGGGAAGATTCGCGGGTTGCCCGTCCACGAGGCACCTCCTGTCGGCGCGGAGGATATCAAGGGCGCGGGAAAAAGGGACAGAGAAAGGCGCGTGCGCATCAGAACTGGAGAAGAGCGGTCCGGATACCGAATCGGGAGGGCGGGGAAGGAGAGGGCGTGCGGGGGCGTCAGGCGGGGCCGGCCTGCAACCGCTCCGCGTCGGCCAGCGTCTTCTTGACCTCGGCCTCCGACCGTCGCAGGTACTGCGGTTCGATGGCGGCGACGTCCGTCGGCGCCAGGTGGCGTTCCAGGGCGATCTGCACCAGCACCGACGCCCGGATCGAGTGCTCCGGGGCCGCGGCGATCTGCAGGCGATCCCCGAGGATGCCGACCAGCACGTCGCGATAGGCCAGGATGCCCTCGCCGACCCCCAGGATCGGCAGGTCGGGGCACGCGACCCGCAACGCCTCGGCTGCCGCCTGCGGCGAGAGGGCCGCGGGGGCGACGACAGGCGTGCCATCGGGCGCATACCCGGCGGCGTAGACCTCGGAGCGCCGGGCGTCCAGGGCGGCCAGGATCGCCGCGCCGCGACCCAGCAGGGGCCTGGCCAGGGCGTCCAGCGACGGGACGCCGACGAGGGGCTTGTCGAGGGCAAAGGCCAGTCCCTTCATGGCGGCCAGCGTGATCCGCACGCCGGTGAACGAACCGGGGCCGGTGGAAGCCACCAGGAGATCGAGGTCCGAGGGCGCCAGGCCGCGGGCCGCCAGAAGATCGCGCACGTCGCCCACCAGGCGTCGGCTGGTGCTGCCGGGGGACTGCAGGACCAGTTCGGCGGTCACACGATCACCCTCGACGAGGGCGACGGAACCCACCGTGGTCGATGTGTCGCACGCCAGCACGACCGGATGGGCCCTTTCGACCGCCTTCATTCCGATGCTCCCTGGTCGCCGGGCCTTGTCGGCGCGGCGCGATGCAGCCGGGCTACTGCCCGGAGAACCGCGACAGGACACCCCATTTCCGTTCGATATCGTTGGCGAACACCACGACCATGAGGGCCAGCAGGAACGCGAGGCCGAACCACGACGCGATCTGGCGCCCCCGAAGCCCGACGGGCCGCCGCCGGACGACCTCGATCCCGAAGATCAGCAGGTGGCCGCCATCCAGCACCGGGATCGGCAGAAGGTTCAGGAGGCCCAGGCTCATCGACAGCCATGCCAGCCTCCCGAGGAAGTCCTCGACGCCGCGGGACGAGGACGCGATGTCGTAGATCATGATGGGGCCGCCCATCTCGCGGACCGACACCTTGCCGGTCAGCAGGCCGGCGATGCCCGCGGCGGTGACGACCATGATTTCGCGGGTCCGGTCGAAGGACCGGTGCCAGGCGTAGCGCAGGCGATCGTTGTTCGGGATGGCCTCGGGCTCCACGGCCGCGCGACGGCACGACGCGCCGGTGGGGACATATTTCGGGACGGCCGCGCCCGGTTCCCAGGCGGGGTTCGCGAGGGACAGGGTCACTTCGAGGGCGGTCCCGTCCCGGTCGATTTCCAGGCGGCGCGACAGCGACGGGTCCCGCGCGAGGGCCTGGACCAGGAAGGCCCAGTCCGAGAAGGTCGCGCCGTCCATCGACACGATGCGGTCGCCCGCCTTCAGGCCCGCGCGGTCAGCCGGCGTGCCCGCTTCGACGGCCGCCAGTTGCAGGGCGCCTTCGCGGACCCCGGCAGGCACGCCCGCGCCCAGGGGACCCAGGGTGATCTGCCGCGATTCCTCGGGCCGGGAGTCGTCGGGCTTCGTGGCCGCGACGGTCAACCGGACCGCCCGATCGCCGGCGGCCTCCAGCGCGGCGGCGACGTCGTCATAGGAGCGCGCATCGCGACCGTCCACGGCCAGCACCGCGTCGAAATCCTTCAGGCCCGCGGCCTCCGCAGGGCTGCCCTTCGCGACCACCACCAGCGGCAGGGTCCGCTCGGGCGCAACCTCGATGCGTCCCACCGTGCTTTCCAGGCCCAGTTCCTTGAACCCCGCCAGCGCCACCACCTTGGGTGTGACCGTCAGGGCCTTCGGGGTGCCGTCGCGATCGATGCGCATTTCGATCGGCTGGCCCGGCGAGGCGGAAACGGCGTCCACCAGTTCCCACCAGTACGTGATGTCGCGGTCGCCCACGCCCGTCACGCGGTCACCCGGGCGGATGCCCGCCTTCCAGGCCGGCTCGTCCACGGCGACGGTCCCGATGACCGACGGCAGCAGGGTCGGCTCCAGCGCGTGCATCGGGAGGAAGATCAGCAGCGGCAGGACCAGGTTGAACAAAGGGCCCGCGATGACGATCAGCGTCTTGCGCCACAGGTCGGTGGTCAGGAAGCCCCTTTTCGCATCCTCGCCGGGGGGCGGGTTTTCGGGGTCGTCACCGAAGAACTTGACGTACCCGCCCAGCGGAACGGCGGACAGCCAGTACTCGGTGACGCCGCGCTTGAACCCCAGGAGTTTCGGCCCGAACCCGACCGAGAACCGCAGCACCGTCACGCCCACCAGTCGTGCCGCGAGGAAGTGGCCCAGTTCGTGGAAGAAGATCAGGCCGCCAAGAAACAGCAGGAACTTCAGCATCGGGGCGGTGGCCTCGCAAAGTCGCGGCACAAGATAGCAACTGGGCAGTCGCGGCGCAATGCGGCGTTCAGGATTGCCCGGTCCGCTCGCGCTGGCGCTTCATTTCGCGATCCAGCAGCTTCCAGACCTTTTCTTCCAGTGCCGCCTTGTCGACCTGGACCGCCTTGGCGGCGCCCGACGGAGCCGCGACCTGGCCGCCGAGCAGATCCAGCGCCACCGGTTCCTTCTTGGGCTCGGCCGGCGGTGCCTGCTCCTTTGCGAGGACCATCTCCTCGACGCGGCGGGCCCGCACCTCCAGTTCGTCGCGTTCGGGCAGTCGCGGTTCGGTCGCCAGCCCGCTTTCGCCCTCGGCGACGTGGGTCAACTCGTGGGCCAGCAAGGACTTGCCTTGCGGCGTCGAAGGGTTGAACTGGTCCCGCGCGAAGAACACGTCGGAAGGCCCGGACGCGAAGGCCCGCGCGCCCATCGACGACGCCATCTGGCGGGCCTCGCCGCCGGTGTGGATGCGGACCTCCGACAGGTCCGCGCCGGTGATCGTTTCCATTTCGGTCCGCAGGGTCGGGTCCATGCGCCGCGGGGAGTCGTCCGACAGCAGGGCCGTGCCGAAGCGGGCGTACCGCTGCCGCAGGGTCTCGTCCAGCCCCGTCGGATCCTTCGCGTCCGGCCGGGAGCGGCCCTTCGATCGATCCGCGTTCCTCTTGGTGGGGGCTCGGGGTCCCAAGGGTCCCTCGACAGGCAGCCTGGCGAATTGTAGCATAGCGACCTCGCTTGCAATCCAGGCCGATTGGCTTCAGAGTGAGCGCCGTGATGAGCCCCCGGACCCCCCGCATCGCGCTGCTGGCCTTCCTTGGCGTCCTCTTGTCGAGCCCCATGACCCGCGCCAACGACGGTTCCCGGTTGGCTGCCGCCCTGTCGGCGTGGGACGTTCGTGGCGCGCGCGCGATGCTTCTGAAGGGGCTGGACGGCGTCCCCCGGCGCGATCTGCCCCTTCTGTGGGGGACGCTGCTGCTGCTGGAGGGCGAGCCGGCCCGGGCCGAGGATACCTTGTCCAGGGGGACCGGCCCGGATGCTTCGCGCCTCCGAGCCGTCGCGAAGGGCACCCGGGACGCCACCAAGGATCTCGCGATGGCCATGTCGCCCAGCGGACGGTTCGAGGTGGCCTACCGACCGGGCCCCGACGAGGCGGTCCTGCCCTACCTGATGGAAGCGGCCGACGCGGCGTTCGACGACCTGGCGCGGCGCCTGGCGATGACGGTGCCCACGCCCGTCCGGATCCTGCTGCTGCCCACGTTCGAGGATCTTTCGGCCGTGACCGGGCTTTCGAGGGCCCAACTGGATGCCTCGGGCGCCGTGGCCACCTGCGCCTTCAACCGCATCGCGCTGGTGTCGCCGTCGCGAATGCCCCGCGGGTATCCCTACGCAGATACCGTGGCGCACGAACTGGTCCACTATTTTCTGACGATCCGGGCCGGCGACCGCGTGCCGCTGTGGCTGCAGGAGGGGACCGCCAAGGCCCTGGAGTTGACGTGGCGCGGCGCGCCGCTGGGCCAGGTCCACCGCACGTTGCAGCAGTTGCTGGCCGACGCGGTGGTCCGGGGGCGACTGCTTCCGTTTTCGTCCTTCGGGGCGTCGCTGTCCCGGATGCAGCGGCCCGAGGACACCGCGCTGGCGTTTGCCGAACTGGCGTCGTTCGTGACGTGGCTCGCGAAGGTCCAGGGGCCGCAGATCCTGCCGCGCCTGCTGGACGAATTGAACGCGGGCGACGAGGCCGTAGCGGTGCTGCGGGCGACAGGGCACACGCTGGAAGAATTGCGGTCCGACTGGATCGGTTCCCTGGTCCGCGACGGCATGCCGGGGGAGGCCTCCGGCGCCAGGGCACGAGGCACGCTGCTGATGGAGACGGCCGGCGATCCGCTGCCCGAAATGGCCCCCGACGCGGCGGCGCAGTTCCGGCTGGGCGACCTGTTGCGGCTGTCGGGGCGTCCGGGCGCCGCGGCGGAAAAGTACCGGATCGTGCTGGGTGCGTCGCAGCCCCCCCACCCGGAAATCGTGGCGAGGCTCGCCGCAGCGCTGGTGGACGCCGGGGATCCTCAGTCCGCCGAATCCACGCTGGACGCGGCCGGGATCGACGAGGAAGAATTCGCGTACGTGGCCCTCCAGCGCGGTCGGGCCCTGGCGCGATCGGGACAGTTCGCAGCGGCGGAGGCGCCGCTGCGCATCGCGGTACGGACGGACCCGTGGGATCCCGATACCCACGAGGCCCTGGCGAGGGTGTACGGCGCCACGGGACGGGCCGACCTCGCCGAGCGGGAGCAGCGCCTGGCGGGCGCTTGGAGGTGATCGTGGAGGCCGATCCGCGGGCGGCATTGCTGGACGAGGTGGAGCAGGTCCGGCTGGCGCGGGAGGCGTGGGAACGGATCGGGGCCGAGGTGGGCAGGCGCATCATCGGCCAGTCCGAGGCGATCGAGCGGCTCCTGGTGGCCCTGATCGCGGGCGGGCACGGCCTGTTGATCGGCGTCCCGGGCCTTGCCAAGACGTCGCTGGTGTCCACGCTGTCCCAGTGCCTCGATCTGTCCTTCAATCGCATCCAGTTCACTCCCGATCTCATGCCGTCCGACGTGACAGGGACCGAGGTGCTGGAGGAGGATCGCGCCACCGGGCGCCGGGTGTTCCGCTTCGCGAAGGGGCCGGTGTTCGCGAACCTGCTGCTGGCCGACGAGGTGAACCGGACGCCGCCGAAGACCCAGTCCGCGCTGCTGGAAGCGATGCAGGAGCACCGGGTCACGGTGGCGGGCGTCACGTACGCGCTGCCCGAGCCGTTCGTGGTGTTCGCGACACAGAACCCCATCGAGCAGGAAGGCACCTACCCGCTTCCCGAGGCCCAGTTGGATCGTTTCATGCTGGCCGTGCGCATGGACTACCCGGGTCTCGAGGACGAGGTCCGCGTGGTCCGCGAAACGACCGGGCCCGCCCCGGCGGCCATCCAGCGGGTGCTGGAGCCGGACCGCGTGCTGCTCCTGCAAGCCCTGGTCCGCCGGATGCCCACGCCGGATTACGTGGTGCGCGAGGCGGTGTCGCTGGTCCGCAGGACGCGGCCGTCGGACCCGACCGCGGCCAAGGCCGTCAAGGACTACGTGTCGTGGGGCGCGGGTCCCCGGGCTGCGCAGCACCTGGTCCTGGCGGCCAAGGCGCTGGCGCTGCTGAGGGGGCAGTACGCGGTTTCGCCCGACCACGTGCGCGACCTGGCGGTGGCCGTGCTGGCCCATCGCGTGGTCGTCAACTTCCACGCCGAGGCCGAGCGCGTGACCGCGGTGGACGTGATCCGCGGCCTGCTGCCCGAGGAGTGATCCCGCCATGGGTGACGGCGGCTCGCGCCTGCTCCCCGAGGAGGCCCGCACGGCCCTGGGCGGGCTCCAGTTTCGGCCGGGGATCGCGGCCGAGGGGCGCGTTTCGGGCGTTCATGCCTCGTCGCACCTGGGCCAGAGCCTCGAATTTTCGGACCTGAAGGGCTATGCCTTCGGGGACGACCCGCGCGGAATCGACTGGAAGGTGTTCGCCCGCACGGACAAACTGTACGTGCGGCGCTACCTCGACGAAACGAACCTGACGGCGCACCTGGTGCTGGACGCCTCCGGGTCCATGGCATCCCCGCTGCCGGGGGGAAAATACCTGCACGCGGCGTCGATCCTGGCCGGGCTGGCCTACGTGCTGCTGCGCCAGGGGGACGAGGTGGGGGTGACCATCGCGTCGGCCCTTCGCCAGCGCTCGTGCGCCGCCCGCAGCGTTCCGTCGCACCTGTCGGAAATCCTGGGCGTCCTTTCGGGAACCCGACCGGCGGGTGCGACGGTCCTCCACTCGGCGATGCAGGAGGTGCTGGGCCGGGCCCGGCGAAAGGGCGTGGTGGTGCTGGCCAGCGATCTGCTGACCGACTTCGTGCCGGTGGTGGACACCCTGGGGATGCTGGCGTCCCGGGGCCACGCGGTGATGCTGCTGCACATCCTTTCCCAGGACGAGCGGACCTTCCCGTTCCAGGGGGCCGTGGTCTTCCGCAGCGAGGAGACCGGCGAAACCGCGCTTCTGGACGCCCGCGCGCTGAGGCGGAAGTACCTCCAGGCGGTCGAGGCGTTCGTAGTCGCCGTGCGCTCGGCGTGCCACGATGCCAGGGTGTTCTATTGCCCGGTGCCGATGCTGCAGACCCCCCATGTCGAGGTGGCGGGAATCATCCATTCGGTGGAGGCCGGCCGGCGTCGGCGGACCATCTAGGAGCGGGGCGTGGGGTTCGAGTCGCCGTGGCTTCTGCTGGGTCTGCTGGGTGTGGCGGTGCCGCTGCTGCTGCACTGGTACCTCCGACGTACCGCCCCGGTCGTGCCCCTGGACGCCGTCATGCACCTCGTGCTGCACGGCAAGGGCGAGACCCGGCGCCTGCGGCTGGTGCACGTGGTCCTGCTGACGTTGCGGGCGCTCATCGTCGCGGGGATCGCCCTCCTGTTCGCGCGCCCCTACCTGAACGTGCCGGCTGCCGGGGGAGCCGGCGAGCGCCCGATCGCTGCCGCGATCGTGCTGGACGATTCGATGTCGATGCGGCTGGCAGGCGACGGAGGGACGTCGTGGGATCGCGGTCGCGAGACCGCGTTGCGGGCCCTGAAGGAACTGCCGGCGGAATCCGTGGTGTTCGTGGTCCGGGCCACAAGGCCGGCGATCGTGGTTCCGGACGATGCGTCCGGCTGGGATGCGGCGCGGGCCGTCCGGTACGTGGAGGGGTTGTCGGCCTCGCGGGCCGGGACCGACCTGGGCGGTGCAGTCAGGGCGGCCTTGGCTCGTGTCCGGGGGAGCCCGCAGCGGGATCGGCGGGTCGTCGTCATCTCGGATTTTCACGAGAACCCGGTGGCAGGCCTCCCTTCGGCCGAGGAACTCGCCGGCATCGAGGTCGTCCCCGTGGACGTGGCCCCGACGGGCCCGCTGCACAATCGGGCCGTCGTGGACGTTTCCGCGACGCCTGCGCCCGACCTGTCCCCGGGGCATGTCCGCGTTCGCGTCGTCGTCGCGAACGGGGCCGCCGAGCCGATGAGCGAGGTTCTGTCCGTGCGTGCCGGCGCGACGGCCGCCGCGCGGCGCGTCGAGTGCCCCTCCGGGGGTCGATGCGACGAGGAGTTCCTTCTGGAGGTCCCGGAAGGGGTGCGCGTGGGCGAGGCCCGCCTGCCTCCCGACGATCTCGCCGACGATGACGTCCGCTGGTTCTCCCTCGCTCCCCAGGACCGCGACGCGGTGCTGCTGGTGGATGGGGACCCGTCCCGCAGGAACGGCGAGAGCGGGGCCTATTTCGTGTCGCGAGCCTTGTCCCTGCGGTCGAACGACGACCCGGGGTTCGTGGTGACCACCGTCCGGGACGACGAACTGTCGCCGCTGCACCTGGCCGCCGTGGGCACGGTCGGACTGTTGAACCCGGGGACGCTGTCGCCGGATCGCGCCCGTGCGCTGGCCGACTTCGTGGCGTCCGGCGGGGGGCTGTTCCTGGCGGCGGGGTCCAACGCCGACCCGGAGGCCTGGAGCGCAACCCTCGGCGTCCTGTTGCCGGCGCCGGTGCGATCGGTGCTGGACCTCGGGAACCCGGCCGCGTCCGCCGGGAAGTCCCTGGCCCGTGTGGACGCTTCGCATCCGGCCGTCGCCGGTGTCGCGGACCTGTTGACCGAGGCTCACGTCGGGCACCTGCTGCTGCTGGAAAACGGGTGGCGCGTCGGTTCATCGGTGGTGGCGTCCCTGGAAGGAGGCGTGCCCCTGCTGGTCGAGCGTCGCGTGGGCCGGGGGACGGTCCTGACCTGGCTGTCGAGCCTGGATCGGGACTGGACCGATCTGCCGCTGCTGCCGGCCTTCGCCCCCTTCGTTCGAAAGGCCTTCTCCTACCTCCGGATCGCGGGTGGGCAGAGGCCCGCGGGGGCGGTGCGGGTGGGGGAACCGCGTTTCGTCGAGTTCCCCCCCGATGCCGACGGCGCCATCGTGCGTCCGCCGTCGGGAACCCCCCTGACGCTGACCGGTTCGGCGGCGTTTGAAAAGACCGCGGTGCCGGGCATCTACATCGTGGACTTCTTCCGGAAGGGACGACCCGAACCGGTCAGGTCGGAGGCGTTCGTGGTGAACCCGGACCCCGAGGAAAGCGTTCTGCGTCACGGGGGAGGGCCACCCGCGGTGCTGGTGCGCACGCCAGCGTCCGGGCCCGATGCCGGGGCCGCTGCGACCACGCGCCGCCTGCCGCTGCTGCCTCCGTTCCTGGTCGGGCTGCTGCTGCTGCTGGCCGAGGCGTGGCTGAGGGGCAAGGCGTAGAGGCTTGATTCACACGGCAGTCGGCAGGTCACCCCGGCAGGAGTCGATGCCCGCCGGGTTCACGGTCCCCGGACACAACGCAGGCCCGACGAACTGGTCGGCATGGTCGGGGGGACGTCGATGCGTGCATCATAGAACGTCACGTACCACGACCGCTTGTCGCCAGTGACCTTTGCCTTCACCTGGGTTCCGGACCAGAACAGGTTGCAATACCACTCGAAGGAGGCGTCCATGTAGCAGTGCGACGCAGGCTTCAGGGGATTCGTGACGGGGCCCTGGCCGTTTCCGCAGCCGTCGCAAGTGGCGTTGCGGCACGTTTCGTCGGTGCAGTTCGCCAGGGCGTGGACCGGGCAGGCGCCCGTGGGCGCTGAGGCGGGGCAGCCCAGGATCAGGCTGCGCAGTTCGTCGATGGTCGGAACGCGCCAGTCGTTCTTCCCCGCTGTGCGGGCATCGGAGCACGCCTTCTGCGCTTCCGGCAGCGTGGTCACCTGCTGGAAGGACTTTTCCCAGACCCAGCCGGTCTTGGTGTCGATCACCGTGCCGTCGCAGTTGTCGCGGAAGCCGTATTCGCTGGTGACGGCCGTGCAGGGCTGGGCGTCGGAGGTCCCATCCTCCAGCGCATCGGCCGGCAGTTCGGAATCCGTGGCGGGAGCGTCCTCGGTCCCGTAGTCGATTTCGGCAAGGGGGGTGTCGGCGATGGCGTCGGGTCCCGCGTCGGAGGACGACCTGGATTTCCCGCACGCCACGGCAAGCGACAGGGCAAGCACCAGGGCGATGCGTGTTGCGCAGGTGACCATCGTGACTTCTCCGGCAACCGAGGCTTTCGGGATTGTAGCGATTCGAAGGCGTCGCGCAACCGCGACGTCCGGGTCACGGCCAGCGGGCGCCGATCCGATCCCAGCGCGGCATGAGGCCGGGCCCGGGAGACCACAGGACCATTTCGGCGCGCCCCACCAGGTCCCGGACATCGACCGTGCCCCGATCCCTGGAGTCCGAAGCCTGCGCGGTCGATCGGTTGTCGGCGAGCAGGAACACCTGGCCCTCCGGAACATCGACCTTCACGGGGGCCATCGTCACTCCCCGGGCGAAGAACACGATGTGGCTGTGGCCGCCGCACCGTTCCCGCCAGGTTCGCAGGTTCCTCGCCTCGGCGGAATCGGCCTCCGACCCGGCCAGGCTCAGATCCCCCAGGTCGTCCGCGGCCACCTCGGCGCCGTTGAGGCGGAGGGTCGGGCCTGAAACCTCGAGCCTGTCATCGGCGCCCGCCACGACCCGGGCCAGGAGGACACCCTTCGCGGTCCTGGCGGCCACCAGTTCGCCGACGTCGGGAGGCGACTCGGAGTAGTCCTCGAGGCGCACCATCACGTGTTCCCCGGGCAGCAACCCCGGCCACTGGCCGTGGTCGGGGACGGTCACGAGGGTCACGGAACGGGACATCGACAGGGTCGCCAGGCCCAGCAGGACCACGTACAACAGGGCGCCGGCGACCGCCCGTGACGCGCGTGGCGCCTGCACGGTTCCGAGGGGCGTCAGCCAGAGCAGGCCCTGCATCGCCGTATACACGACGCACAGCGCGACCACGGCCCGGCGAGGATCCAGGTCCAGCAGGACCACCGAAGTCGCCATCAGGGACGGCAGGAACGCCCAGGCCAGAATGGCGTTCCAGCCCTCGTTGCGGTGTCCCGCCCACAGCATGCCGGTTCCCGGCAGAACGAGGTCCAGCAGGCGGGCGAGCACCCCGGCGGCGCGCGACGTCATGATCCTCCCTCCCGCGGCGCCGTCGGGCACCAGTTCGCGAAGGGGCATTCGGGGCAGAGGGGACGGGGGCGGCAGGTGTCCTTGGCATGGGCCACGATCTGCGCGTGGAAATCGTTGAACAGGCCGGGGTCGCGAGGGAGCACGGCCTCGAAGGCCGCCCGCAGGTCGTCGTAGTCGGCCTCGGGGTCCAGCAGGCCGAGGCGACCGAACAGTCGGCGCGTGTAGGCGTCGATGACGAAGGTGGGAACGCCGACCGCGTACAGCAGGATCGAGTCGGCGGTTTCGCGGCCCACGCCGGGAACGGCCAGCAGATCCTGGCGCAGGCGGGTCGGGTCACCCGCAGGGAGCCGCGTCGGATCGCCGTCGGCCCGGTCGATCAGGAAGGCCGCCAGGGCCCTCAGTCGTCGGGCCTTGACGTTGAAATACCCGGCCGGCCTCAGCAGGGCGGCGAGTTCGTCGATGGGCAGATCGAGCAGGGCCCGTGCCTCCAGGGCGCTCGCGGCCTTGAGGTTCGCGATCGCCCGTTCGACGTTGGTCCAGGAGGTGTTCTGGGTCAGCACGGCGCCGACGGCCATCTCGAAGGCGGTTTCGCCGGGCCACCAGCCCTGGTGGCCTCGCTGCGCGAAGAGGACACGGTAGACGTCGGCCAGCATGGCGTGCCTCACGGTCCTTTCGGCCCGCAGGCCGCAGCGCCGCCCAGGGCAAGCCGAGCCACCATCCGGGCCGCCCGGGCCGGGGTCGTCGTGATCGATACCACGGTGGCGTCTTCTTCCATGGCGATGTCGAGGTCGCCCTCGGACCACGCCAGCACCGAACCCAGCAGCGACTCTTCGAGGCCCGACACGCCCCGGCCGGGCGAAAGGCGCTCTCGCGAGCGCGCCACCCAGTCGGTCAGGGCCGCCCGGGCACCTGCGTCCCCCTCGAAGCGCAACGTGACGGTGGCCAGGCCGGCCGGGCCTTCCTCGGCGCGGAACGTCATGCCGGCGCCCGTCGGCAGCCCCGCGGGGCCCAGCAAGGCCAGGCAATCCGGCAGGGCCGCTCCCGACACCGGGCGATCCCGATCGTCGAGCACCGCGAACGCCTCGTCCACCTTGGCGTCGCCGGGCGCGGCGCCGTTCACCAGGCAACGGGACGGAAGGGTCGTGGGCAGGTACCAGGACGGCAGGTCGTCGCCCGGGCAGGCCGACTGGGGTTCCATCGCGGCCCACGCGATCCCATCGGGGCCCGCCGAAAGCACCCACCCCTTTGCATCCAGCTCCATTGCGGCGGTCCGTCTTTCGGCGATGGCCCGCCCCAGGCGGGAGGCCGGGTCGGCCCGAGCCGCGAACGTCGCGCCCGCGGTCACCGCCGCGCGGGACGACGGACGGTCGGTCGGGCGGTTCCACAGCCACCCCGCCAGGGCCACGGCCATGGCGAAGAGCAGGAACACGCCCACGACTACGGCCTTGGCCAGCCCGCGCTCGCCGGAGCGGCGCAGCGCACCCCCCGCCCAGGCGAATGCGACGCCCACGAAATACAGCGCGCACAGCGGGACGGCCATCAGCAACTGGGACAGAGGGTCCGGGGGCGTGAAGATCGCGCCGACGATGAAGGCGACGACGATGAAGTACCGCGAGAACTTCAGGAAGGCCGTCGAACTGACGAGGCCCACTGCGGACACGAAGAACATGATCAGGGGCATTTCGAAGACCAGCCCGAAGATCAGCAGGAAGGTCGCCGTCAGGCTGAACGTCTTTTCGACGGTGGGCAGCAGCGCGATATCGCCGGTCCCAACGGTGAAATCCACCAGGAAGTCCACCACCATCGGCAGGAACACGTAGTAGCAGAACGCCACGCCCAGCAGGAAGAATGCGGAAATGAGCCCCACGACCGGGAGGACCGCGCCGCGCTCGCGTTCCTTCAGGCCCGGGGCGATGAACGCCCAGATCTGGTAGAAGACGTACGGTACCGCCAGCACCACCGCGCCCACCATGGACGCTTCCAGGTACACGACGATGGCCTCGGTGACCTGCAGGGCCTGCAACTTGTAGACACCGTGGGCGCGAAGCCCCTCGATGATCGGCGCCGCGAGGAAGCGGAACAGCTCCTCGTGGTAGGCATAGGCGACGAAGAACGCCACGGTGATCGCGACGACGGATTTCAACAGGCGGTCGCGCAGTTCGCCGAGGTGTTCCGTGAAGGCCATGGGACGGTCATTCATGGCCGTGCCTTACGCCGGAGACTTTCCCGATTCGGTCCGCTCGGTCGGGGGCTCGGGGGGCGGCGGAGTCAGCGGGGTCGGCCACCGGGGAGGGGGCGCGGCAGGTTCGCTTGCGACGGGAGGGGCAGCCGGCGAAGCAGGCGGTGCCGCTGGCGGCGCGATCGCTGCTGGCGGGGGCGCGGGCTGGGCGGCGGCGGGCGGCGTCGTCGGGGTCGACCAGGCGGCCGGAGGAGGCGGAGTCGGATCATCTTCGAGGCTGTTCATGGCCTTGCGAAAATCCCGGATGCCTTTGCCCAGTCCCTTGGCGATTTCGGGAAGCTTGTTGGGACCCAGCACCAGCAGGGCCACAACGAGGATGACCAGGATCTCGGTCCAGCCTACACCGAACATCACCCCTCCCGGGGTCAATACCGGCAAGCACAGTACCAGACCGCTCCTACCGAGGCAAGGCGCGAGGCCTGGAAGGGCAGGCCAGGCCCGGTGAAACGTCCGTGGCCCCTCCTGCGATATCCCGTTCGTCCGCGAGGAGGGGAGCATGCGCCCGATCTGCCTGCTGGTGACCGTGGAAGGCCATCGTGTCCGTTGCCTGGTCGTGGGACCGGAGGCGAAACCGGTTCCCTGGGGGCACGGCGTTCGGGCGCGGTGGGTCGAGGGTGCCGTCCGCCTGTCAGGCCCGGGCGGTCCCGGGGAGGGACGGCTGGAACCCGGTCGGGTGTCGTCCGTCGCCGGTCGGCGCACCTCGTGCCTGGCAGCCCGCGTCGCGCCGGAGGGAATCGAGGCATCGCTCGGGCCGACGCTGGTCGGCGCCTCCGAAGCCCTGGTCCGGGCGTTCCACCTGGCGGCGTGCTCGGCCGCCACGCCGGACCCGGTATTGATCCTGGGGGAATCGGGAACCGGCAAGGACCTGCTGGCCCGTGCGGTCCACGACCTCGGGTGCGGTGATCGGCCGTTCGTGGCGCTGAACCTGGCGGCGGTTCCGCGGGACCTGGCCGAGGCCGAACTGTTCGGCTGGATGCGGGGGGCGTTCACCGGGGCCTCGGCGCCCCGCGCCGGCGCCTTCGAGTCCGCGTCCGGCGGCACGCTGTTCCTGGACGAGGTGGCCGAGGCACCCTTGTCGGTGCAGGCCAAACTGCTGCGAGCCGTCGAGGACGGCGCGGTGACGCGACTCGGCACGAATCGTCCGGTCGCGCACCACGCGAGGGTGGTCGCGGCGACGCACCAGGACCCCGCGATGGCCGTGGCCCGGGGAACCTTGCGGCTGGATCTCCTGCAGCGGCTTGCCTGCTTCGTGATCCGGATCCCGCCGATCCGGGAGCGTCCGGAGGATCTGCCGGCAATCGCCAGGCGGCTGTGCCGGGGCGCGGCAGCGCAGGAAGGGCTTGCGCCCGCGGCGATCGAGGTGCTGGCTTCGTACTCCTGGCCGGGGAACGTGCGGGAGTTGCGGAACGTGTTGCGACGGGCCGAAGCCCTGTCCGGCGACGGCCCGTTGCAGGCCGACGCGGTCCGGGAGGCCATCGCGGTGGGTCGCCTCGCGCTGACGCCCTCGAACGGCGTTGCGGACGGCGGGGTGGCACGACCGGACCGCCGCCGCCAGATCGCCGAAAGCGGCCTGCCCCGTTCGACCTTCTACTACCGGCTGAAGCGCGGGTGGATCCCCGGTGCTGCGGACCGGGACGCCGCAGCCGGATCCGGGCCCTCGCTGCACGTCACGGCGGACCCAGGCTGAACCGGACGGGGACCAGGACCTCGATGGGCCCTCCCGGAGGGGGCGGAAGGCTGCCCAGTCGATCGGCGGCCGCCAGCGCCGCCCGGTCCAGGTCCGGCCAGTCCGACGGGGCCTCGACGGAGGTGGCGGCCAGATGACCATCGGCATCGACGCGGAGTCGGAGGACAACGGTCCCGGCCTGATCGGATTTCCGGGCCCGTTCGGGGTACCGGCGGGCATCGACCAGGCGACGGCGCACCTCGAGGGCATAGCGCATCTTCCCGTCGGTCAGGCCCTCGGGACGGGTTGCCGCCGGGCGGCCGATCCCGGTTCCGGCGCCGTCCGGCGTCGCGAGCCCGGCCCCGGCCCCTGTTTCGGCGATCGACGCCCCGGATCCGTCGCCGCTGCCTGTTCCGACCGAAGCGGCCCCGGCGGGACCTGGGTTCGCGTCGGCCTCGGAGGCCGGGACAGGGGCGGCGAGTCGCGGGTCGGCGTCCTGCGAGGCGGAAGGCGTTCCCCGGGCGGCCTCCGGTTCATCGACCCGCCCCGGCGTTCCGTCCGGTCGATGTTCCGGGGGGCGTCGATGTGCCGCCACCGGCGCCTCCTGCGGGAGGACGGCCCGGGGCGGATCCCCATCGACCCGTGCGGCGGTCGTCGAACCCGCCGGACCGGGCCGCTCGACCATCCGCAGCGGCACATGGGCATCCGCGAACCGCCGGCTCGATGGATCCGCCCCGAAGGCCAGCAGCGCCAGCGCCAGCAGCCCGTGGAACGCCAGGCTGGCCAGCGCGGCCGGGGCCAATCGCCTCGCCAGGCCGCGATCCCGGGCCGGACGGCCTTGCCTGGCCTCGTCTTGTCCGACTCTGCCCACCCGTTCTCCCCGGGCCCGGCGACCGTCCTCGTCGTCCGGATCCCTCCGGCCCTCCGTCGTTGGAGGAGCCCATCGAGTCTGGTATCATACCGGACCATGGCGCGTATCGAATTCATCGACGCCGAAGGGCGTCCCCGGCGTTTCGAGATTCCCGAGACCTCCGCGGGCGCGGTGATCGGCCGCAGCCCCTCCAGCCAGTGCGTGATCCCCAACCATTCGGTCGGTCGGAACCACGGTCGCATCGCCCTGGAGGCCGGGCGGTTCGTGTACACGGACCTCGGCAGCGTCAACGGGTCGTTCCTGAACGACCGCAAGGTGACGGGCGCCGAGCCCCTGGCCGACGGCGACGTGATCCTGCTGGGCGAGGTCCAGGTCCGCTTCGTCCTGGAGTCGAGGCGGGTCCACGTTCCGGCGCCATCCGCCGATTCCGACGGTCGGACGATGATCGAACACGAACTGCCGTCGCAGCCGGCTTCGGATCCGCAGCGGGTGAACGCTCCCCCGGCGGCGTCTTTGGACGCGGTGATCCGGCCGACCCTCGCGGCGGTGCCGCCGGTGATCGTCGCGCCCCGTCAGCCCGGGACCGCCGCGACGCCCGCGGTGCCTGTGCCACCGGCCCGCAGTCCCGGGGCTTCCCCCGACGCCGCGCCGGCAAAGGCCCGCATCGACGCGATGTCCGGCACGCTGGCCGAACGCGAGGAGGAGATCCGCCACCTCAAGGGCCTGATGGCCGACGGCGAGCGCCGGCTCAAGGAGGCGGAGTCCCGGGCCACGGTCGCCACGTCCAGCCTGGAAGGCATGCACTCGAAGTACCTGGACATGCGCGACCAGGTGTCGCACCTCCAGGCGCAGGTCGATAGCGTGCGTTCGGAAGGGTCCGACCGCGAAATCGAATCCGCGGAACTGCGGGAGAAGGTCGTCTCGCTGACCGCCCATGTCGAATCGATCCGTGGTCGCACCGGTCAGCATGCGGAGGAGATCGGCAACCTCAAGGTCAAGTTGACCGAGCGGGATCGCGAAATCGAGCGCCTGCGTCGGGAGCTGGACGGCCGCGAATACGATCTGAAGGCCATCCGCGAGGAAAACGAGCGCCTGCAGGAATACTGCCATACGGATACTGGGCGCCAGCAGGAACTGGAACGGAAGTCCCGCAACCTCGAGGCGGTGATCGACGAGAACCGCAACCTCATCGCGTCCCTGCGACGCGACGTCGAAAGGAAGGAAGACGAGTTGCGCAAGGTCCGGCTGGGCGTCGGAATCGCGGATCTGGAACAGGAAAAGACGCGCCTGCTGGAGGACTACCATCGGAAGAACCGCGAACTGGACGATCAGCGGACGAACACGGCCAGCCTGCATGCCGAAATGAAGGTGCTGACCGCCGAGCGCGACGAACTGGCGGTGCGGATCCAGGGGCTGGAGGAGGCCGCCCGGGCGCGTCGCAGCGAGCGCGAGGATATTTCGGACCATCCGGAGTACCGGGCCAAGGCACGGGAAGCCGAAACGCTGGAGGCGACGGTCCGCTCGCTGGCGGCGGACCTGGATTCCCTGCGTGGCGAGATCGCGGACCTGCCCGAGCAGCGGGCCCGCCTGGCCGCCGATGCTGCGGCCGCGGTGGAAAGGGCGCAGAACCTGTCGGCCCGCGTGGACGAACTGCAATCGGAGCTTTCCCGTCGCCCGGCCGAAGTGCCGGAGTCGAAAACCAGTTCCACGGCCCCGGAACTGGCCGAAACGTTGTCCCGCGTCGATGATGCCCTGGCGACCCTGGCCGACGGGCTGGTGGTCCTGCAGGCGACGCTGAAGGACGTGGTGTCGGTGCTGGAGGCGCTGAACAGCGGGGCCGAGGTTCCCGAAGGGGTGAATGCGGCTCTGGGCGGCACGTCCCCCGGCGAACTGGCAGAATCCGTCCGGGACGTCCGTCGCATGATCGGCGAGGACCTCGACGCGTTCCGAGTCGCCTGGGCTGCAGGCCGGCGCCTGTGGCAGCCTGCGCCCTGACCGGCCGACCCCTGAACGCAAGGACGTACGCATGCGAACCGACGTGTCCAGCACCCAGGAAATCACGGACCTCATCAAGGCCGCCTATCCGTTGATCTACGTGGTGTCCCCCGAAGAGGACCGCGTCGAGGGCCGCCTGCGCGAGATCGGGCGCGACCGGGGCCGGAAACTGGTCACCTGGTCGATCACCGAAGGATTCCGGGAGGAGGGAAACACCCTTTCCAAGGACGTCAAGGACCCGATCAAGGCCCTGGAAAGCGTGGAGGGCTTCGAGGATCACGCGATCTTCGTGCTGCGGGACTTCCACCCCTACCTTACCGACCCGACCATCGTCCGTCGCCTGCGGGACCTGTGCCGATCGTTCGCCAACAGCGCGCGCTACAAGAAGCACCTGGTCCTGCTGTCGGCCGTCCTGAAGGCGCCGCTGGAACTCGAAAAGGACATGGCGATCGTGGACTTCGACCTGCCGACGGCCGAGGAGATCGAAACCGTGGTCGAGCGCACGCTGGCCAGCGTGCCGATGTCCGCGCGGCCGGGCATCGCGATGCTGAAGGATCCCACACAGAGGAAGCGCATCGTCGATGCGGCGCTGGGCCTGACGGAAAGCGAGATCTCCTACGTGCTGTCGAAGGCGCTGGTCCGCAAGAAGGACTTCGACATCGCGACCATCCTGGGGGAAAAGAAGCACATCATCCGCAAGTCGGGAATCCTGGAATTCTTCGAAACCGACGCGCAATGGAGCGACGTCGGCGGCCTGGAAATCCTGAAGGACTGGCTGAAGAAACGCCAGGCGGCCTTCACGCAGGAGGCCCGGGACTTCGGGCTTCCCATCCCCAAGGGCATCCTGATGATCGGCGTGCCGGGCTGCGGCAAGTCCCTGACCGCCAAGGCCGTTTCGGGCCTCTGGCAGATGCCGCTGCTGCGCCTGGACGTGGGCAAGGTGTTCAGTTCGCTGGTCGGTTCGTCCGAGGAAAACATCCGCCGCGCCATCCGGACGGCCGAGGCGGTCGCGCCGTCGATCCTGTGGCTGGACGAAATCGAGAAGGGCTTTTCGGGCACGCGTTCGTCGGGCGAGACCGACGGGGGCACCTCGGCCCGCGTGTTCGCGTCCTTCATCACCTGGCTGCAGGAAAAGACCACGCCCGTGTTCGTCATCGCCACCGCGAACGACGTGTCGCTGCTGCCGCCCGAACTGTTGCGGAAGGGCCGCTTCGACGAGATCTTCTTCGTGGACCTGCCGACCCCGGACGAGCGGGCGGACATCTTCCGCATCCAGGTCGAAAAGCTGAACCGGCGCAGCCGCGTGGCGCGCGACGTATCGGCTTTCGACCTCCGCGAGATCGTGTCCCGCACGCAGGCATTCAGCGGCGCCGAAATCGAGCAGTCGGTCGTGAGCGCGCTGTACGACGCCTTCGACCGGGGGGCGGACCTGGCCACCGAGGGCCTCCTTCGCAGCGTCGGCGAGATGGTGCCGCTGGCGTTCACCATGAAGGAGAAGATCGACGGGATGCGGGACTGGGCCGGTGGCCGGGCGCGCCGGGCGTCGCCGGTCGCGGACCAGGCGCCCGAGATCCCCGTGTCCCGCCTGGAGATCTGACCGCCGGAGGGGAACGCCGTGTCCCATTTCACGACCGTCCAGACGAAGATCAACGACGTCGTCTGCCTCGCCGAGGTGCTCAAGGCCCTCGGGTACCGCGTGACGCAGGCGGAAGAGGGCCAGAAGCTGAGCGTGAAAGGCTACCAGGGGCAGAAGGCCGAGGCCGACATGGTGATTCACGCCAGCCGGACCTACGACATCGGCGTGCGCGTCGGCCCGAAAGGCGTGCAGTTCATCGCCGACTGGTGGGGCGTGGAAACGACCCGCGGGGTCACCGAGGCCGAGTTCGTCCAGCGCCTCACCCAGCGCTACGCCCAGACCAAGGTCAAGCAGGAACTGCAGAAACGCGGATACACCCTCGCCGTGGAGGAGACCGCGGCCGACCAGTCGATCCACATCCGGGTGCGCAAGTTCTAGAACGGGCGCAGACGCCTTTTCAGGAGTCCGGGATGGCCCACGAGATCGACATCCAGATACGGCCCGACGGCACCCTGTTCTTCGAGGTGAAGGGGGTCAAGGGCAGGAAGTGCCAGGACATCACGAAATTCCTGGAAGAACTGGGCCAGACGCTGTCCACCCAGAACACCTCCGAGTTCTACCAGGAGGAGGTCCAGGAGATCGTCCCCGAGCACGAGCACGTCCGCGTCGGGAAGAAGTGATGCGGCCCAGGACGCCCCCGGAATCCCCTCCTCTGGAACTGGCGGTCGAACGGCTGTCGCGCCGTATCGCTGCCCGATGGACCGCGCCCATCGGCGCCGAGCGGTTCGTCGGCCCTTCCTCGATGGAGGATCGTCCCCTGTACGTCGCCGCCCGGGCGGTGCTGCGGCGCACGGGCACGATCCGGGTGCGGACGTGGGTCCAGCGCATGGCGGAGCGGCCGCCCGGGATGGATTCCCAGATGGAGCAGAAGGTCCCCCAGTTCTTTCTGCGCAACACTCAGCGGGCGGAGCGCGTGGTGGAGGACGCTCTGCCGCTGGAGGTCGTGGAAATCCGGGACCGCGACGCCGAACTGCAGATGGCCGAGCTGAGGGCCCTGCGCTATCGCCCGCCGGACCTGCTGCAGCGGTGGAACATCGAATCCGTCCAGTGGCTGCGCGGGTTCCTCAAGCAGGTGCTGTTCGAGGAGGACTGGCGTCGGCGCTTCGGGCGGGAATTGAAGGAAACGGTCCAGGGGCCGCTGTTCAAGTACGACCCGGATCGGACGGGCCCGTAACGCTTCCAGCATCGTCGGCGGTGCGGGTGAAACGGGGCCCTACAGGCCCTTGCAGGTCTTCTTGAGCTTTTTGTAGCCGGTCCTGGCCTGGTCGGCTTCCGGGGTCTTCTTCTGCAGGTCGGCCAGGAACTGGTAGACGCCCGCGGCCTTCTTGCAGTCCCCCTGCTTCAGGAGGCAGTCGGCGATGCGCAGCAGGGCCTTGCCCACCGGCGCGGCCTTCACATCCTTGTAGCGGTCGTAGACGCGCTGGAACTCCTTGACGGCTTGGCCCCACTTGCCTTCCTTGAAGAACGACTCGCCGACCAGGTACTGCGCCTCGCCGGCCCGCGGTTCGTCCGGGAATGTTTCCAGGAATCGCCGCAACAGGCCTCGCGCCTGGGAGCCATCCCCCTTCGCGACGGCCTCGCGAGCCGCGGTCAGCAGGGCCTCGCGGTCCTGGCCGATGTTCGCCGGGATGGGAACGATCGGCGCGCCCAACGAATCCAGCGCCTTCTTGATCGCCTCGATGTCCTCCTGGGACTTGCCCTGCGCCCAGGCGTGCTCCTCGTCCACGCCCTTCAGGCGGGCGACGTCCTGCTTCAGGGCGTCCACGTCGGCGCCCAGGTTGGCGCCACCCTTGCGCAGGGCATCCGTGGCGTCGTCCAGTTCCTTGCGGACGGTTTCCATGCGGGTCCGGTCCTGCTGCTGGACGGAGGCCATCTCCTCCTTCTGCTGCTCCAGCGTCTTGACCCGGGTTTCCAGCGTCGCGACCGTGTCGTTGAACTTCCAGATCGTCACGCACCCGGTCGATGCCGCCAGGAGCGGCGCCAAGGCGAGGATAGACAGCCAGTTGCGTGCGTTCATGGCATCACCGATGGTGGGGCGGCAGGGGAGGCCGTCACGGGATCTTGATGTCCGTGCGGCGGTTGCGCGACCAGCAGGACTCGCTCTGGTCGTTGCAGACCGGGCGCTCCTCGCCATAGGAAATGGTCTTCGCGTTGCCCTTCTTCAGGCCCAGGTTCAGCAGGAACTTCTTGGCCGCCTCGGCGCGCCGGGTGCCCAGGGCCATGTTGTACTCGTCGGCGCCGCGCTCGTCGCAGTTGCCTTCGATCGACACGACCTCCTTCGGGCCCAGCTTGCGCTTCTGGATGCACTGCCAATCCTGGTTCAGCGTGTCGCGGGCGTCCGCCCGGATCGCCGATTCGTCGAAGTCGAAGTAGATCGAGTTCAACGCGCAGACGTCGGCGACGCACTTGCCACCGTCGCAGCGCTGGCCGGCGGCGCAGGGCTTGTCGGCGCCGCACTCGGCTTCCGGCACGCACGCGCCCTGGACGCACTTGAAGTTCGCGCCGCAGTCGCCCGCCTGGAGGCACTTGGCGCAGTTGCCGCGATCGGCGCCCGGCAGCTTCCAGCACTTGCCGCCGTCCTTGCAGTTCGCGTCGGACACGCAGCAGTCACCCAGCAGGCCGGTCGGGGCCTGGCAGGTATAGTCGCTGCCGCAGAACGCGCAGGGGCCCTTGGCCTTGCAGTGCGCATCGACCGCGCAGTCGCGACACATCTTGTCGACACAGAACTGGTTGTGATCCTTGCAGTTCTTGTCCTCGTCGCAGTTCGGGTACTTCGGGCCGCAGGCCGCGAAGGCGAAGGCGGCGAAGATCCCCAGGCCAGCAAGGACGGTCATCTTTCCGAAGCGCATGAGTTCCTCCCTCTCAAGACCCGTTGCCGGAGTCGATTTGCTTTTCCAGCGCGTCCCGAATGTACGCCGCGCGCACGGGAGATGTCAATCCCGTCCCCCCTCCCTATCCGTGCAGGTGTCGGTCGGCGTACGGAAACCTTCACCCCCGGCCCGGTCGGTCCGATCCGGCCATCGCGGATTGGCCGGGCGGTGCGTATTCTTGTCCCACGTCCGGGTGTGGGCCTACAATCGTCCGAGATTCGTCCGTGCGGGGCGTTGCATGCGTTTCGGGGTCGTCGTGGCGGTGACATGGGCGGTGGGGTTGGCCGGGTGCAACGGCCAGGTCGCCGAACTGCGCACCGAGATCGACGGCTTGAAGGCGCGACTGGCCGAACTGGACCACGCGAACGCCACGCAACGCCAGCGCACCGCCGGCCTGGAGGACTCCCTTCTCCTGCTGCAGGACCAGGTGGATACCCAGCGCCTGGCCGTGTCGCGGGTCGGCGCCCCCCCGGTCCTGGCGCCCCCGGCCGCGGCTCCTGGGACGGCTTCAGGGGCGGTTCCGACGACGCAGAAGCCCGATTTTCAATCCGGTGCCGTGACGATCCGCACGCCCAGCCTTCCGCCCCTCCCGATGGTCCGCATGACCCCGACCGCGGCCGACAATGCGGCCGAGTCCGGGGAGGACGACGCTGACGATGCCCCGTCGCCCCGTTCCGCCCGGGAACGCCGCGAGGTGGGAAACCCGGACGACATGGGCGACGTCTATTCGTCCCTCGACGACGAGGGGCGGGTGACCTCTTCGAAGCCTTCCGGGAAGGGATACAGCCGGTCGTCGGTCCGGACGGCCGGCATTCGCCCGGTGCCGAAGGACGGCGCGCGCCTGGCGGATCCCTCGGAGGACGCCGCTCCTCTCGCCGCCTACCGGGCGGCCTACGAATCGTACCAGCAGGGGCGCCTGGACGAGGCGCTGGCTGCGTTCAGGGCCTTCGCGAAGGCCTATCCGAAGCATCCCTACGCGGACAACGCCCAGTACTGGGTCGGCGAATGCTTCTACGACCGCAAGGACTGGGAAAGCGCCCGGCGTGAATTCATGCGGGTGGTCACCGAACACCCCGACGGCAACAAGGTTCCCGACGCGATGGTCAAGGTGGGCATGTGCGCGCTGCGGATGCAGCAGCCCGACGAGGCCAGGCGGATGTACGATTCCGTCATGTTGACGTTCCCGGACAGCCCCGCGGCGGCCGTCGCCATGCGGCTTCTGGGCGAGATGCCGTGACCCTGTGTGCGGCCGGGGCGCCCCTGCGCCGGCCCGGGAGGACGAGGATGAGCGGAGCGACCCTCTTGCGGACGCCCCTTCGGGCCCTGGCCATCCTGGCCGTGACCCTCGCGGCTGCGGCGTTCCCCGCGGTGGCCTCCGCCCAGGAGATCCAGGTCAGCGGCGGCAGCGCCGGCGAGATGAACGTCTACATCGCCGAGGAGGGGGACACCCTCTGGGACATCGCGGATCGCTTCTTCAGCGATCCCGACTACTGGCCGACGCTCTGGTCGTTCAACCCGCAGATCACGAACCCGAACTGGATCTTCCCGGGCGACCAGGTCTTCCTGGTGCCGCCGCAGCCGCAGGCCGCGAAGAAGCAGGAGGGCTACCAGGTCACCGAGTCGCGCTACTCGGCGGGCCCGCGGACCGAACTGGCGCTGGGTCGCCGCGTGGGCTTCGTCACCGAGGACGAATTCAAGGGGTCGGGCGTCCTGCAGAACTCCCGGGAAGAAAAGATCTGGCTGAGCGACCACGACGAGGCGTACATCCGGTTCGAAACCCAGCGGCGCATCAAGCCGGGCGACCTCTTCCTGATCTACCGGACGGTCGGCAAGGTCAAGCACCCCGTCACCCACAAGAAGATGGGGTACCAGGTGAAGTACCTCGGTGTGGCGAAGGTCACCGCGACCGACGCCAAACTGAACAAGTCGGTCCTGCTGACCTCCTTCGAGGAAATCGAACGAGGGGACCGGGTTGCGCCGTTCGCACCCCTGCAGCGGATGGTCCCGCCCGTCAAGAACGCCAGCGCGGTGGCGGGCACCGTGGTGATGACCTTCGACGACGTGCCCTACCTGGGCGAGTTCCACTATGTAATCATCGATCGGGGCACGGCCGACGGCGTCCAGGCGGGCAATCGCTTCGTGGTCCGCGAAAAGGGTGACGGCGTGCCGAAATTCAACCCGAAGGCCTCGAAACGCGGCGATTTCCCGCCAGAAATCTACGGGGAAATCCTGGTCATCGAGGCCGGCGAGTCCACGTCGCTCGGCATCATCGACTACACCAATCGCGAGTTCGAGGTCGGCGCCCCGGTGGACATGCTCGCGGGGTACTGACCGGTTCCGTCTGCACGTTCGCCCCCTTTCCAGCGCCGCCTCCATTGAAACCGGGGTTGATTGCAACGCCGGGAGGGGAGCGGTACCATCCTTTGGTCGATCGTCGGGGAGGGATCATGGCTCGCGAGGAAGGGCTCGGCGTGCGGGACGGCATCGGGGCCGAGGCCGAGCGCGCCCGTCGTTTCGAGGCCCATTTGTCCATCCTGCTGATCAATGTGGACGGGATGGGCATGATCAACGCCAAGCTCGGCAAGGAAGCCGGGGATTTCGTCCTCGACGAGATCGCCCAGTTGATCCGGCACCAGACCCGTTCCATCGACGTCGTCGGACGCTGGGATCGGGAGGACTACATCGTCCTTTCGGTCGACAAGAATGCCTTCGGCTCGGTCGTGATGGCCGAAAAGCTGCGCCGCATCATCGGCGACCACGTCTTCGACTGGAAGGGGCGGCAGGTGCGCGTGACGGTCAGCATCGGCGTGTCACGGGGCGTGCCGTCCGACGAAGCCCAGATCGATTCGTTGATCGACGCGGCGCGCAACGCGGTGCTGCGGGCCAAGACCGCCGGTCGGAACCGCATCGAGTACGCCGGCGGCGACGGCGAGTTGAGCGTTCCGACGAACCTCTGATCCCCTCCCTGGATTCCGCAGCAACACGTCAATGGCTTCGCGCCGCGACTGCCGCGTCCGCCATTCGGCACGCAGCCTCGGCAGGGTCCGGGGCCGCCAGGACGGCCGAGATCGTCGCGATGCCCGCCGCGCCCGATCCGGACAGGAGGCCCACGTTGCCCAGGCGGATGCCGCCGAGGGCCACCACGGGCACGCCCGAAACGCGCACGGCATGACACAGGGCTTCGACGCCCAGGGGCGGTCCATGCGGGCGTTTCGAGGGGGTGTCGAAGATCGGGCCGAACACTGCGAAATCAACGTTCGCGGGATGCAGGCGGGACAATTCGGCGGCCGAGTGCGTCGATACCGACACGATCCCGCCGTACGCCTTGCGGACCTCCACCGGGTCCAGTCCCGAGGAGGACAGGTGCACGCCCGCGGCTCCCGATGCCTTCGCCAGGTCGAACCGGTCGTTGACCAGGACCGGGACGCCCCAGGGAGCCAGGCATCCCACCATCGATCGCGCCAGGGCGACGATGTCCCGCGGCGCCAGGTCCTTTTCGCGGACCTGCACGGCCAGGGTTCCGGGAGCCAGCACGGCGGCGATGCGGCACAGGGAATCCAGCATCCCGGCGATGCCGCCCGCGAGCCGCCGGTCGCTGATCACGTAGAGGCGTGGGGCCGGGTGGGGCATGGGCGACGCGCCTACTCGATGAGGTCGGAGGTCGGGCTGGAGGCGTTGGCGTAGGCCTTGCGTGGGATCCGGCCCGCCAGGTGGGCCAGCCGTCCCGCCTCGACGGCCAGGCGCATCGCCCGGGCCATCGAAACCGGGTCGCCGGCGCCGGCGATCGCGGTGTTCATCAGGATGCCGTCGCAGCCCAGTTCCATCGCCACGGCTGCGTCCGAGGCGGTCCCCACGCCGGCATCCACCAGCACGGGCACCTTCGCCTGCTCGATGATCAGGCGGATGTTGTGGGGGTTCCGGATGCCCAGGCCCGAACCGATCGGCGCGGCCAGCGGCATCACCGCGGCGCAACCGACCTCTTCGAGGCGCTTCGCCGTGATCGGGTCGTCGTTGGTGTACGGCAGGACCACGAACCCTTCGGCCACCAGCACCTTCGCGGCTTCAAGAAGCCCTGCGACGTCGGGCAGCAGGGTCTTCGGATCCCCGATGACCTCCAGTTTCACCATCGGCCCGAGGCCCAGTTCCCTCGCCAGCCGGCAGGTTCGGACCGCGTCCTCGGCCGTGTAGCAGGCCGCCGTGTTGGGCAGGATCGTCATGCCCGCCGGGATCGACGCGAAGAACGACCCCTCGCCCCGTTGGGACAGGTCCACGCGCCGCAGGGCCACGGTCACGATCTCGGCGCCCGACTCGATCAGCGCCGCGTTCATGGTCGCGAAATCCGGGTACTTGCCCGTGCCCACGATGAGGCGCGAGCGAAATTCGCGCCCGTCGAGGACCAGGGGCCGATCCGTGCCTGCCCGCGCTTCCACCTTCATCCTCCCCCGACCAGGGTCACGACCTCGACCCGATCGCCCTCGCCCAGAACGTGCTCGGCGTGTCGCGTCCGCGGGACGATGTCCCGGTTGACCTCGACCGCCACCGGTCCCGGAGGCAGTCCAAGGCCGGCCAGCAAGTCCCGGACGGTGGTCGCTTCGGGGACCTCGCGTTCGACGCCGTTGACCCGGATCCTCATCGCGGAAAACCCCGTCGCAGCGCGGCCCGCCGCGCCCTGCCTGGTGCCGGCAGTCTGGTCCCCGGGGGCACGATTGTCAAGGCGGGCGAGGCTTGCACAAGCGGCCCGCATGCATACAGTATCGCGATGCCGGCGCCCGCGACGGGGTTCGCGGATCTGCGTGTCCGGCCGAGCGTGACGAGGAGGCTCCATGCGGAACGTGGTGATCATCGGCTCGGGCCCGGCCGGGCTTACGGCGGCCATCTACACGGCGCGCGCCAACCTGGCGCCCCTGGTCCTCGAAGGCATCCAGCCGGGCGGCCAGTTGACCCAGACCACCGACATCGAGAATTTCCCCGGCTTCCCGGAAGGCATCCAGGGCCCGGAATTGATGGACAAGATGCGCGAACAGGCCCAGCGCTTCGGCGCCGAGACCGTGTTCGCGACGGCCTCCCAGGTGGACTTCAGCCGGAGGCCGTTCCGCGTGCAGGTCGATGAGGCCGAATGGGTCGAGGCCGCGTCGGTGATCCTGGCCACGGGCGCGTCGGCCCAGTACCTGGGCCTGCCGTCCGAGCAGCGCCTGATCGGCCACGGGGTTTCCGCGTGCGCGACGTGCGACGGCTTCTTCTTCAAGGGGAAGGAACTGGCGGTCGTGGGCGGCGGGGACACGGCGCTGGAAGAGGAGACGTTCCTGACGCGCTTCGCCACGAAGGTCACCGTGATCCACCGGCGCGACAAGCTGCGCGGGTCGAAGGCGATGCAGGACCGGGCGTTCGAAAACCCGAAGATCGCCTTCCGCTGGAACGCGACCGTCGATGAGGTCCTGACCGAAACGGGCCACGAGGTGGTCGGCCTGCGGCTGAAGGACACCGTGACCGGCGACACATCGACCCTGCCGGTCCAGGGGTTGTTCCTGGGCATCGGCCACAAGCCCAACACCGAGGTCGTCCGGGGACACGTCGATCTGGACCCCGTCGGGTACGTCGTCACGAAGCGCCACACGGAAACGAGCGTCCACGGCGTGTTCGCGTGCGGCGACGTGGTCGACACGCGCTACCGCCAGGCGATCACGGCGGCCGGGACCGGGTGCGCCGCCGCCATCGACGTCGAGAAGTACCTCGAGGAGCATTCGCTGTGACCCGCCCCCCCTGCGACCCGGGCCGAGCCGCCTGGGACCACCTCGTCGCGACGCTGGAGGCCTGGCGGCAGGGGTTCGAGCCGCCGTCGGTGACGAAGGTGGCCGGGGAGCGCCACGACCCCTTCCGCGTGCTGGTCGCGACGATCCTCAGCCTCCGGACCCAGGACCCGGTGACCGAGGTCGCCGCCGAACGCCTGTTCGCGCTGGCCGACACTCCGGCGACACTGGCCGCGATGGACGTGGGCGCCATCGCCGCCGCCATCCGTCCCGTGAACTTCTACCCGACGAAGGCCGCGCGCCTGAAGGCCCTGTCGCAGCGGCTGATCGACGAATTCGGGGGCGTCGTGCCCGCGGACATCGACGTGCTGCTGACCTTCGGCGGCGTCGGCCGCAAGACGGCGAACCTGGTGATGACGGAAGGCTTCGACCTGCCCGGGCTGTGCGTCGATACCCACGTCCATCGCATCCCGAACCGGCTGGGCTGGATCGCGACGAGGGATCCGCTGGCCACCGAGGCCCGGTTGCGCCAGGTCCTGCCGCCCGAGCACTGGAAGCCGATCAATGCCCTCCTGGTGACCTTCGGCCAGCGCGTCTGCCGGCCCACGTCGCCCCACTGCTCCATCTGCCCGCTGGCGGACCGCTGCGCGCGGGTGGGCGTGACCCGCAGCCGCTAGCTGCCCGGGGTGCTCGATCCGAACTCGCCGGAACCCCCGGGGGCGCGCCCGATCCAGGCTCGGATCGCCTTGACTTTTCCCCTTGCCCCGTTAGGATTGCGCCGGCTTTTGACGCCGCACCAGGAGACGAAAAATGGCGAATTCCCGGAAGAAGGTCGTGATCGTCGGCGCCGCAGGGCGCGATTTCCACAACTTCAACTGCGTCTACCGCGACAACGACGCGTACGACGTGGTCGCGTTCACCGCGGCGCAGATCCCGGACATCGCGGGCCGTCGGTACCCGGCCGTGCTCGCCGGGCACCTGTATCCCGAAGGCATCCCGATCGTCGATGAGTCCGAACTGGAAAACCTGATCCACGCGCACAACATCGACGAGGTCGTTTTCGCCTATTCGGACGTTTCGTTCCAGACCGTCATGGAAATCGGCAGCCGCGTGCTGGCCGCCGGCGCCAACTACGTGCTGCTGGGCGCCCGTGACACGATGATCCCGTCGTCGAAGCCCGTCGTGGCCGTCTGCGCCGTCCGTACCGGCTGCGGCAAGAGCCAGACCTCCCGCTACGTGGCCGAGGCCCTGCGCGCCGCCGGCAAGAAGGTCGCGGTCATCCGGCACCCGATGCCCTACGGCGACCTGGCCGCGCAGGCCGTCCAGCGCTTCGCGACCATCCAGGACCTCGTCGACCACAAGTGCACGATCGAGGAGCGCGAGGAGTACGAACCCCACATCGAGACCGGCTCGGTGGTGTTCGCCGGCGTCGACTACCACGCCATCCTGAAGGCCGCCGAGGCCGAAGCCGACGTGATCCTGTGGGACGGCGGCAACAACGACATGTCGTTCTACAAGCCGGACCTGCAGATCACAGTGACCGACCCCCTGCGGCCCGGCCATGAAACGACGTTCCATCCCGGCATGACCAACCTGTTGCTGGCGGACGTGGTCGTG
>CAIOFV010000097.1 GCA_903857665.1 uncultured Myxococcales bacterium | reverse complement strand
GGGCGCATCTGCCTGTTCAACCCTGCCGCGGCCGGGCTGACGGGCTGGACGGCCGAGGAGGCCGCCGGGCGCCCCATCGAGGAGGTCGCCCGCCTGATGACCGGCCCCGGGCTGTCGCTGCCGCTGCTGCCCGTCGAGGAGAGTACCGGCGACGAACCGGCCCCCCAGCGCCTCCCGCCTCGCGAGGCATTGCTGCTGGATCGCTCGGGGCGCGGCCGTCCGGTCGATGTCTCGGTATCGCGCCTGAAGGATCGCGCCGGCCAGGGGATTGGGTGGGTCGTGGCCCTGCGCGACGCCGCCCATCGCCGCAGCGCGGAGGAGGAACGGGTCCGCACCAGCAAGATGGAATCGGTCGAGCAGTTGGCCGGGGGGCTGGCCCACGACTTCAACAACCTCCTGGCGGCGGTGCTGGGGAACCTGACGCTGGTCGAGTTTTCGCGCGGGGATCCCGAGGCGCAGCAGGCCAAGGTCGCCGAGGCGCAGCGGGCGCTGGTCCGCGGCCAGGACCTTTCGAGGCGGCTGCTGGCGCTGGCCCGGGCCCCGACCCCCGTGCATCGGCCCGTGGCGGTGGGAGACCTGGTCCGTGGAACCTGTTCCCTGGCGCTGGCCGGGTCCAACGTGCGCCCGGAATTCGACGTGGCGACGGACCTGTGGTGCGTCAACGGGGACGAAGGCCAACTGCAGCATGCGATCGGCAACCTCGTCCTGAACGCCCGCCAGGCCATGGCGGACGGCGGCCGCCTGGTCGTGACGGCGGCGAACGAACGGGTCGCGCCCGGGGGGGGCGGGCCCGGTTCCGCCCTTACTCCCCCACTCGATGCCGGCGAATACGTGCGCCTGGAATTCCAGGACGCCGGGGTCGGGATCCCCCCCGAACTGCTGGGCCGGATCTTCCAGCCGTTCTTCACGACGAAAACGGGCGGGACGGGCCTGGGCCTGGCCACCGTCCTGACCATCGTCAAGCGCCACGGCGGGCGTCTTGCGGTCCATAGCGCCATCGGCGAAGGGACCGCCTTCACCGTGTGGCTGCCGGGGGACGGGCCCGCACCGGTCGATCCGGCCGCTTCGGTTCCACGGCCGGCGAACCTGGCCCTCCGGGTGCTGATCATGGACGACGACCCCCAGGTGGGCCGGATGTTGGCCGAAATGCTGGGCCACGCCGGTTGCGACGTGACGCTGTGCCCGGACGGTGTCGAGGCGGTGGAACGCTACCGCCTGGCCCTGCCGACAGGCCGGTACGACCTGGTGCTGACGGACTACACGGTCCCCAACGGGATGGGGGGTGTCCAGGTCGCGCGGCGGATCCTGGACCTGGACAAGGAGGCGCGCCTGGTCCTGGTCAGCGGCAACCCGCGGGACCTGGTGGGCCTGGACCTGGCGGCCCTCGGCTTCCGGGCGTTCCTGCAGAAACCGTTCGGCATGGACGTTCTGGTGGCCACGGTTCGCGAGGCAGCGTGCCCGGGTGGCGACGGTGGGAAGGGTGCCCCGGATGGAGCCTGCTGAGGCACCCGGACGCAGGAAGGGCCGTTCACAGGGTGCGCTTGCCGGTCCAGGTGATCGCGGAACCCGCCACGGTACCGGTGCCCGTGACGCCGTCGTCGTTGCGCGTCCCGGCACCCGCGGGGGCCGTCAGCGTGAGGATCGTCAACGCCTCGCTGCCCGTGACCGTGCCGTTGTCGTCGCCGTCATACCCGCCGTACACGATTCCGTCCTGGAGGACGTAGTTCCAGTTCCCGGTCAGGACCGTCCCGACCGTTTGCGCCGGCGTCGTCCAGGTCCCCTCGAAGGCCTCGACCAGCTTCGTCGAAAGTTCCTTCCGGACAATGGCGATCGCCTGCTTGCCGTCCTTGAAGGTCAGCGTGGCGCTGGTCACCTCGCCCGTCGCCGAGAGGCTCATCCGAAGGGTCACCGGAGCCGAGTAGAAGACCGGTTGCAGCGCCGGCTGGGTCCCGTTGTTGATGTAGCTTCCCTGGCCGTTGATGGTCAGGCTGGCGATCGGGGATTCCGCGGTCTGGTCGGCCGGAATGTAGGCCTCGATGTTCCCGGTCACGCCGTCCCCGACGATCACGCCCTTGTACCGGCCCGACGGCAGGTTGTCGGAGGCGGCCAGCGCCTCGGGCACCTGGGAGCACCCGGAGCAGTGGTAGGCGGTCCCGGTCGGGCCCTTGGCCTCGTCGGACGGGCATGCCGCAGCGAACAGGACCGGCGCCAGCAGTAGCAAGCCGAATGGTTGACGATGCACGGTCTTTCCCCTTCAAGATGAAATGACACACAACCGGTTCATGGCCGATTTCCGGGGGGGGATGATTGCACGGGTCGAGGAATTGTCCAAATCGGATCCGAAGGAAGCGGAGGTTCGGGCCAGGACGCTGCTGTGCCAGGCCAAGCCCCTGTCGCCTCCGGTGGGCGGCGTGTTGACGGCACTCTTTCCCGCCTGGATACTGCTGCAGCATGGGCGTTTCGGCAGTTGAACGCTCCCGTGCACAGGGTCATCGGTGGGGGATCTTCCATGAAGCGCGTCGTCGGGTCTTTCCTGGGGGGGCTTGCGGTTGCGTGCCTCGCGCTGGCGGGCTGCGATTCGGGGAACAAGAGTTCCGGGGACGACGCGCCCACGATCGCGGACGTCGCGCCAGAGGCGGCGATCGACGTCCCGGTTCAGGACGTCCCGACCGATTCGACGCAGACCGAGGGTGTCGCGGACACTCCGCAGCCCGACCCGACCCCCGAAGTGCTTCCCGTTGACGTCCCGGTCCCGGCTGACGCGGACGAGGCCCGGTCCGACGAGGGCGATGCGACGGCGGCCGAGGTCGAACCCGAGCCGGACGTGCCGGGCGACGAGGCCGGCGCCGAGGTGGCGGACGATACGGAGGCCGGCGACGACGCGGCCGACGAAGCCATCGGCCCCGCGCCGTCGTGCGACCCGTCGGTCAATGCGGGTGCGGTGGCCGATGCCTGTGGTGTGTTCGTGTCGAGTTCGGCCGCTGCCGGTGGCGATGGCACCAAGGCGGCCCCGTTCGCACAGTTCCAGGAAGCGCTGGCCGTCGCCACGAAGGATGCCGGCACACGCGCGGTCTATGCCTGCACGGGGACGTTCGTGGGGGCGGTCACGATCCCCGCCGGCGTCACGATCTACGGGGGGCTGGACTGTGGCGCCAACTGGCTGCCGGGTGCAAGCAGGACGGTGATCACCGCGGGTCCCGGCGTCGTGCCGCTGGTCCTGGGTTCCGGGGCAGCCATGACGACGCTCCTCGACACGAGCGTCGAGGCGCCTGCGGCGACATCCCCGGGCGGCTCGTCGATTGCCGTGATCGCGGTGGGCGCGACCGCGACCCTGATCCGCTGCGATCTGAACGCCGGCGACGGCGCCCCCGGAGCGGACGGCAACGACGGCGGCTCGCAGACGTCCCCGGCTTCCGGCGGCTCCACCGGCAGCACGGCGTGTGGCAACCAGGCCTCGCCGCCGGTTCCGCCGATCGGCGGTGCGGGCGGAACCAACGTCTGTTCGGCCACCACGCTGTTCGGCGGCGCCGGCGGCTACGGTGGCCTGTCTCCCAACGCCATCGGCCAGCCCGGACAGGCGGGTGATTTCGGCGCGGGCGCCCTACCGGGCACCGATGGCGTGTCGGGCGCCGACGGCTCGAGCGGGAGCGGCGCGCAGACTGCGGGTCAGTTCTCTGCCGCCGGCTACCAGGGCCAGGACGGTACCGACGGCGCCGGGGGAACGAGCGGCACGAGCGGCGGTGGAGGCAACGGCTCGAAGGCCGGCCTCGCGTGCAACGGCGCTGCCGGCGGCGGAGGCGGCGCGGGCGGCTGCGGCGGCGCGCCCGGCACCGGTGGCAAGGCGGGAGGCTCGAGCATCGCGCTGGTGAGCATCGGCTCCACGCTCGCGTTGACCAGCGTCGCGCTCGCGGCCGGAAGCGGCGGCGACGGTGGTCGCGGCGGCGACGGGCAGTTCGGCCAGGCGGGGGGCGCAGGTGGCAACGGTGGTTCGGCCTCGGGCGGTCTGGCCGGCGGCGCCGCAGGCGGCGGCGGCGGCAACGGGGGCAACGGGGGCCCGGCGGGCGGCGGCGCGGGCGGATACGCGCTCGGCATCGCGTTCACCGGCACGGCTCCCGCCGGGAGTCCCGACGTGACACCCGGCACGGCCGGCGCGGGCGGCAGCGGCGGCACCAACGGCATCGTGGTCGCCAGCGACGGGGTGGACGGGCAGGCTCAGGCGGTGCTGGCGTTCTGATCGGGCGGCCCGCTCGACGCGAGCATCGCCATCGTGTCCGGGTTGATCACTGCGTGGACCGTGATCGTGGACCTCACGGAACGTGTTCAGACTGAACAGGCGTCGCATGCCAACCTGCGGGAATCCCGGACCCTGTCCTGCCCGAAACCCCGGAAATACCTGTAATCCGCCATTCCCAGCCGATGTCCGTACAGGGTGAAACCATTGGGCGGCCGGGGGGAATCGCGCCGCCTTGACGCCCCGGGGCAGGTATCGGAACGTAGTGCCGTGAACGGCGTGAGGTCGCGGGTCATGACGCTCGAAAGCAAGCCGGCTCCGATGCGGATGCTGTGCCTGGGCGGCATCGCCGGCGGATCGCTGTTGATGTACGCAGCCCGGGGCTTTTCGACGGCTCGGGCCAACGAGCTGGCGGGCTTCCTGCTGGGGAGCCTGATCCTCGGTCTAAGCCTGCTGGCCCTGGTGGTGGGCGAATCGAGGCGCGTGGAACTGGACGAGGAGGGGCGTCGGGTCCTTCTCGATGTCATCCGGCGCTGGGGAGGCAGGAAGCGGATCGAGATCCCCTTTGCCGATATCGAGGCCATCGACCTCGGGGCACAGGGCAAGCCTTCCGCGGGGACCCGCTATTACGATCTGATCGTTAGGCGTCGGGACGGCCGGGAAGTCTACCTCTTCGGGGGATGCGTCTTTGAAGGACGGATGAGCCGCGAGTGGATCGAAGGGCTTCGAAACCGGTTCCTGCAGGCGTTGTAGACCGTGGTCGGCAGGCTCCCCCGGGTGCGGTTGCCGTGCTCCCGTCAGGGCACGAAGCGCGCCCCCGTCGCCAGGCCCGTGCCGCCCCAGACGATCAGTTCCGTCCCGGTCCAGATCGAGGTGCTGTCGGTGCGCGCGGCCGGGGCACCGACGGTGGGCATCGCGCTCCAGCCGTCGGTCTTGGGGTCGTAGTACGCGCCGGCCGCCGGCTGGTCGGCGGAATAGACCAGCAGGTTCGTGCCCGTCCAGGCCAGGATCAGGTTCGTTCCGGTCACGGGCGCCCCCGCCTGGGCCATCGGGACCCACGCATCCGTGGCGGGCGTGTAGTAGCCGCCCGTGGACGTGGGCCCGGGCTGCAGCAGGCCGCCGCCCCCGCCGCCGCCCCAGACGAACATCCGGTCGCCGCTCCAGCAGGCGGAATGGGCGTAGCGCGCGGTCGGGGCGTTGACGATGGACAGGTCGGCCCAGGTGTCGGAGGCCAGGTCGTACGCCGCCCCGGACTTCAAGGAGTAGTCGGGGCAGCAGATGCAGCCCCCGCCGCTGCAGCCTTGCGTCAGGTCGTACCCGCCCCACACGATCAGCCGCGTTCCCGTCCAGAGGGCGGTCTGCTGCTTCCTCGCCAGGTAGTCCGACATCCACGTCCACGCGTCCGCATCCGGGTCGTACACGGCGCCCTGGGGTTCCTGGTTCGCGCCACCCCAGACGATCATCTTCCCGTCGGCCGCGACGGCCGAGGCGCCGTCGATCCCGGGCGGGGCGCCCGTCGCGTTCATCGTCGTCCACGTGTCGGTGGCCGGGTCGTACCGTCCCCCGGTCAGCCCGCCGGTCCCCCCCCAGACGATCATCTGTCGCCCGGTCCAGACCGCGAGGTGGCCCGAGCGCGGCGCCGGCGCGCCTTCGACGTTCATCGCCTTCCAGGTGTCCGTCGCCGGGTCGTACCGCCCCCCCGCCAGCGTCGATGGGTTGCCGCCCCAGACGATCATTTCGGTCCCTGTCCAGATCGCGGTGTGGCCCGAGCGCGCCGTGGGGGCCCCGACCTTCGACGTGGCCCCCCAGTGCAGGGTCGAAAACGTCCACGAGAACGGGGCGGTCATCGGGTTCCCCGCCAGGTCCCGGACGCCGGCCTCGATGCGGACCTCGACGGACCGGCCCGGAGGCAGCGCGTGGACCGGCGTGATGG
>CAIOFV010000096.1 GCA_903857665.1 uncultured Myxococcales bacterium | reverse complement strand
GATCGAACACGTCCAGCGCGGCCCTGGCGAAATCATCGACGATCAGTCGCGACAGGATCGCGCCGGCCTCGGGGCGGGCCAGCGCCGGCCGCCCTGTGTACCCCGGGAAGGGCTTCATGGCCAGCCATCCCAGGCCCAGGGCCGCGTAGGCCGCCTCGGCGGCGAAGTCGCGGACGCCGGCCAGCCGGGCCGCCGTGGCCAGCATCCCGACCGCGGGGTGGGGGTTCCACGGCGGGCACGGCGGAACGTCGCGGTAGCCGCGGGACACCGACTTCGGGAAATAGTGCAGCGTCAGCGAGGTTTCGCCGAACCCGGCGTGGATGTCTCGATACAGTTCGGCGGCCATCGCCTTGCGGTCGGCCGGGCCCGGGATCGTATGCAGCACCTCGGCCAGCCTGCCCCCGTCCGCATCCAGCGCCATCATCTCGCGGATCAGCAGGTGCATCGGCGCGATGGCGGCGATCCCCTGGCCAGCCAGCCAGTCCACGCCCGCCTGGATGGCCACGTTGTGCATCGGGTCGCCGTGGAAGGTCATCACGATGACGCGGCGCGCCCCCAGGGTCGCCAGCGAGCGGCACGCATCGACCACCTGGTCCCGCTGCCGCGGGAACGGCGTCGGCCGCGATCCCGGTCCCGGCACGGCGCCGCAGCCCATGCCCAGTTCGCCGGCCGTCACGTACGGCCACTCCGGGTGCGCCGCGGCCAGGCGGGCATGGAGGTCGCGGGCCAGGCCGCGGCTGACCAGCGCGTCGTTGTCCAGCGACAGGTGGGGCCCGTGGTACTCGACGGGATTCACGAACAGGAAGACCGGGGCGCCCGAGGCCGTCAGCGCGCGCGCCTCGCGGTTCGCCAGCGAATGAAGCAAGACCTCGGTCATCGCGGCCTCCGGCAGGGACCCGCCGATGATGGCAGGGCCGCGGAAGGCGCGCAAGACGCGCCGGGCAGGCCGGGAGGCGGATTGCGCCCTCGTTCCGGTTGATTGACGTGCCCCGTGCCTTTCGCGTACAAGGATCCCATACGCTCTTGAAACGACACGAGTACGCCCGCGGGAACTACCGGCGGGCGCACCGGGAGGAAGGCCGTGGCCGAGGGATCGTCCGATCGCAGGGTCGCCGGCTCCGGGAGCGACGGGGATTTCGTCCTGCACCCCGATCGAGGCCACGAGGTCGCGTCCACGCTGTTCCGCATGCAGATGGCCCCGGACGGCGCCGTCCGCTTCCTGGCGATCGGAGAGGCCATCTGGGACCTGGCGGGCGTTCTCCCGACCGAGTGCCTGTCCGATGCGAACGCCCTGTGGCACCGGATCCATTTCGACGATCGACCCGGCGTGAGGGAGGCCTACACCACCGGGACGGCGACCCTCCAGCCCTGGTTCACGGAGTTTCGCACAGAGGGTCCCGATGGACGGACCCGCTGGCTGCGTGCGGCCGCGCGACCCGTGAAGGACGCCTCGGGCGCCGTGATCCATTCGGGCGTCTGCGTCGATGTTTCCGAAGGCCGGTGGGTCGAGGACGCCCTGGTCGGCCGTTCGGACGACGCCTCCCACATCTCGGGGGACGCGTTCCTGCGCGGACTGGCAGAGCACATGGGCCGGACGCTGCGGGCCGACGTCGCCGCGGTGGTGGAGGTCGAGGACGCCGACGGCAGGGTCGCCCGCGTCGTGGCGACCTGGAGCGCTTTCAGGACCGTGGACCCGGCCACCATCGACACCGCCTCGGGGCCGATCCGCGAGGTGCTTCGTTCAGGCATGCGCTCGTGGCAGGACGAAGTGCGCGATCGTTTTCCGAGGGACGAGTTCCTGCTGGCGCTGGCGGCGGAGGGCTTTTCCGGCATTCCGCTGGTCGATGCACGGGGGCGCACGATCGGGGCCCTGGCGGCGTGGTTCCGGACCCCGATCCAGGCGCTGGCCCCGACCGAATCGATGCTGACCGTCTTCGCCCGCCGGGCGACGAGCCAGCTGGAGCGGCGGCGCGCCGACGAGGAACTGCGGCGCAGCGAGACCCTGTTGCGAGGCATCGCCGACAACACGTCGTCCCTGGTGTTCGTCAAGAACCTGGAGGGCCGCTACCTGCTGGTCAACCGCGAGTGGTGCGCGGCGTTTAACAGGCCGGCGGACGAGTTCCTGGATCGGACCGACGAGGAACTGTTCGCGCCTGCCATTGCCGCGCAGTATCGGGCCAACGACCGGCAGACCCTGGAAATCGGTCGCGAAATGGTCTGCGAAGAGGAGGCCATGCTGCAGGACGGCCTGCACACCTTCCTTGCCGTCAAGTTCCCCCTGCGGGACGGGCAGGGGCGCCCCTTCGCCACCGGGGGCATCGCGACGGACATCACCGAGCGCAAGCGCACCGAGCGCGACCTGGTCGAGGAGCGCAGCTTCATCGCCGCGGTGCTGGACCTGACCGGCTCGCTGGTCATCGTGGTCGATGGCGACGGGCGCGTGGCGCGCGTGAACCAGTCCGTGGAAAAGACGCTCGGCTGGGGTGTCGATGAAGCCGTGGGACGTCCCCTCGACGAGGTGCTCGTCCCGTCCGACCGCAGCGACATGGTCCGCAAGGCGTTCAAGTCCCTCTGGGACGAGGGCCAGCCCTTGCGGTACGAAGGCGACTGGCTGGCCCGCGACGGGACGGCCCATCGCATCGCGATCACCGGCGACGTCTTCCGGGATGCGAACGGAAGCGTCCGGTGGGTCATCGCCACCGGGCAGGACGTGACCGAGCATCATCGTCTGGAGGTCCAACTGGCCCAGGCCCACCGGCTGGAAGGCCTGGGTCGGCTGGCCGGCGGCATCGCCCACGATTTCAACAACCTGCTGACCCCGATCCTCGGGTACGCGGACCTGCTGCTGGGCGAGATGCCGGCCGGCGATCGGCGCGCCGATCGCCTGCGACAGATCCACGAGGCCGCAGAACGGGCGCACAAACTGACGCGGCAGCTGCTGGCCTTCGGCCGTGGGCAGGTGATGGAGCGTCGCCGGGTGGACCTGGGCGAGGTGCTGGAGACCTTCGGGCGCATCCTGCGACGGACCATCCGGGAGGACATCGGCATCCGAACGACCGTCGAGCCCGGCCTCGGGGGGGTGGTGGCCGATCCGACCCAGATCGAGCAGGTGGTGCTGAACCTCGCGCTGAACGCCCAGGACGCGATGCCCGGCGGCGGCACGCTGTGCCTGGAGGCCTGCAACGTCGAGGTCGATGCGACGTGGTCGGCCCGATCGAGGGGCCTCCGCTCGGGGCGATACGTTCGTCTCACCGTCAGCGACGACGGGGTCGGGATGGATGCCGAAACGCAGCGACACATCTTCGAGCCGTTCTTCACGACCAAGGAAACCGGGAAGGGCACGGGCCTGGGCCTGGCCACGGTGTACGGCATCGTCCGCCAGTTGGAGGGGGTCGTGGAGGTCCGGAGCGCGCCCGGGGAGGGTTCCAGCTTCCGGATCTTCCTGCCTCGCGACGAGGCCGAAGCCGCCGCCGAGGAACCGGCCGGGGTCGCGGCGCCCCTGCCGCGGGGGCACGAAACCATCCTGGTGGTCGAGGACAACGACATGGTCCGCCTGCTGGCCGTTGACGTGCTGCGCGAACACGGCTACACGGTGCTCGACGCTCCCGGGCCGGCGGAGGGCCTGGCCCTGCTGGAGGATCCGGGGCGCATCGTCCACCTGCTGCTGACGGACCTCGTCATGCCCGGGTTCGACGGCCGCGAACTGTACCTTCGAGCCGTGGCCATCCGGCCCGAGCTGCGCGTCGCGTACATGTCGGGATACGCCGATCACATCGTCGAGCGATACGGCCTGGCGGACGAGGACACGCCCTTCCTGCACAAGCCGTTTTCGGTCGCCGCGCTGACACGCCGGGTCCGCGAGATCCTCGATGCCGACGACGGGGAATGACAGTGGGGCGATTCATGGTCTGGGGGGGCGCGATCCTTGGATGCCTTGTCCTGCTGCTGGCGGCCGCGTACCTGTGGGCTTCCTCGGGCTGGGACGGCGCGGGCCCCGGGGACGCGTCGAGGGCGGACATCGTCGCGACGCCGGGCCCGGTCCCGGCCGGCACGCCCGCCGTGCTGAGGATCCTGACGTGGAACGTGGCGTTTGGCGGCGGCACGGGCCAGTCCACGGACGTCCACGGCGTCGTCGAGGTGCGGCGCAACCTGGACGCCGTCGCCGCGCTGATCCGCCAGCAGGATCCCGACCTCGTCTTCCTGCAGGAGGTCGACCGGCCCTCGTCCCGCAGCGGCGACGTGGACCAGTTCGAGGAGTTTCGGCGTGCGACCGGGTTCCCCTACGGGTGCTTCGTGACGACCTGGAAGCTGAACTGGCTTCCCTTCCCGTACTGGCCGCCGTCGAGGCAGATCGGCCGGCTCCACAGCGGGCAGGCGATCCTCAGCCGCTTCCCCATCGAGGCGTGCACCCGCCAGCCCCTGCCGCAGCCGCCCGAGCAGCCGTCCTGGTACAACCGGATGTACCTGCATCGATGCTTCCAGTCCGCGCGGCTGCGCATCGGGCCGGATCGGGTGCTGGACGTGGTCAACGTGCACCTCGAGGCCTACTCGCAGGGGAACCGCGAGGAGCAGGCGCGGCTGCTGGCGGGCCTCGTGGGCACGCCGGTCGCGGGGCGTCCGCTGATCGTCGCCGGCGACTTCAACACCATTCCGCCCGGGGCCGCGCGCAAGTCCGGCTTCCCTGACGAGCCCACCGACTTCACCACCGATCGCACGCTGGACATCGTCCGGACCGGGACGGGCCTGCGGGAGGTGTTCCTGGACGACGCGCCCGACGTGCCGGAGGCGGAGACGCTGACCTTCCCGGCGACCGCGGAGACGCGCCGGCTGGACTTCGTGCTGGCCCGGGGCCTGCCCGCCAGCCTGCAGCGCCAGGCGATCGCCACGGCCGCGTCCGATCACCGGCCGATCGGGGTCGTCTTCCCCTTCGAACCGCGGTGATGCCCCCCGGGCGGTTGCGTCCGGCGGCGCCCGGTCGCAGAATGCGCGGGGCGATGCTTCGAACGCGTGGGAGGTGGACCGTGCGCCGAGCGCTGAAGTGGATTGCGGTGCTGGTCGCCCTGGCAGCCGCGGCCGCCGCCGCGTGGTGGTTCACGCGCCCCGTCCCTCCCAGCCTCCCGGTGGTCCGCGTCCAGCGGTCCACGTACACCGATACCGTTCCGGGGACCGCCACGGGCGTGGTCGAGCCGGCGCGCCGGATCCAGGTGCAGGCCCAGTTGTCGGCCCGGATCACCGACGTGAAGGTGCATCGCGGCGACGTGGTGAAGGCGGGGGATCCGCTGGTGGTGCTGGACCCGTCGGACATCGACGACCAGGTGCGAACGCTGCAGGCCGCGCTGCCGGTGCTGGAAACCCGCGTGCAGCAGGCCGAGGCCCGTGCCGGGCAGGTGGGACGCGACGCCGAGCGGGCCGAGCGGCTGGCTGCCGATGGCAGCCTGGCCCCCGCACAACTGGACTCGGCGACGTCGGGGCGACGCCTGGCGGCGCTGGATGCCGAGGTGGCCCGGGCGGCCCTGCGCCAGGCCCGCGTCCAGCTGGACGTGATGCGTGCGGCCCTGCGCCACGCCATGGTGCGGGCGCCCTTCGATGGGATCGTGCTGGACGTGGACGCGGTGGTGGGCCAGATGGCGTCGGCCCTGTCCCTGGGCTCCGGGGGGAGCGGGTCCTCGCGGTCGATGGGCGGCATGGCGGGCGCGTCGGCGGCGCTGCTGGCCGGCGCCGGAGGGGGTTCCGGCGGCCTCGTGGACCTGGCGGACGAATCGACCATGGCGGTCGACGTGGACGTGGACGAGCGGGATTTCGGGCGCGTGCAGATCGGGCAGGAGGCCACGCTGTCGGTGGACGCTCTGGGCAAGAAGGCCTTCACCGGGACCGTCGAAGAGGTGTTCCCGTTCATCTCGCGGGCCCTGGACCAGAACCGCACGGCGCGCGTCCGGGTGCGCCTTCCCGATGGCGCGCGGGCCGAGGTGCGGCCCGGGATGTCGGTGCAGGTGGACGTCGTGGTGGCCCGGCGCGACAACGTGCTGGTGGTCCCGACCACCGCGATCCTGACCCGGTCGGGCGGCAAGGCGGTCTGGCGCGTGATCGACGGCCGGATCCACGAGACGCCGGTCAAGGTGTCGGCCTCCACCTGGGAATCGGCCGTGATCGAATCGGGCCTCGACGAAGGGGACGTCGTGCTGATGCCCCGCAGCGGCTCGGCCCTGAAGGACGGCATGAAGATCCGCATCGAGGAGGTCGCGAAGCCGTGAGCGATCCGGCCACCGACACGGTCGTCCGGCCGAACCCGGACGCCAGCCTGCGCGCGACGACGGGAGGCGAGGGCGGCGGGGTCCCCTTCCTGATCGAGGGGCGCGGCCTGCGGCGGGTCTTTTCCACCGGGGGGGTGGACACGGTGGCGCTGGCCTCCGTCGATGTGACGATCCGCCACGGCGAGATGCTGGCGATCATCGGTCCGTCGGGGTCGGGCAAGAGCACGCTGATGGCGCTGCTGGGCTGCCTGGATCGCCCCACGTCCGGGACGTACCTGCTGGAGGGGCGCGACGTGACGCGCCTGTCCGACGACGACCTGTCCGCGGTGCGCAACCGGACCATCGGCTTCGTGTTCCAGTCGTTCCACCTGCTGCCGCGATCCACGGCCCGCGAGAACGTCGAACTGCCGATGATCTATGCCGGCGTGCCCCGGCGCGAGCGTCGCGAACGCTCGAAGGCCCGCCTGGAAGCGGTGGGCTTGGGCCACCGGTTGGACCACCGGCCGAACCAGATGTCGGGGGGCGAAAACCAGCGCGTGGCCATCGCCCGGGCGCTGGTGAACAACCCGGGCCTCATCCTGGCCGACGAGCCCACCGGCAACCTCGACAGCCGATCGGGCGCGGAGATCCTGGGCCTGTTCACGCGGCTGAACCGCGAGCAGGGCGTCAGCGTGATCCTGGTCACGCACGACCCGCGCGTCGCCGAGAAGTGCGACCGCGTGATCGAGATCCTCGACGGGGTCGTCACGCGGGACTCGGGTTCCGTGATCCCCACCCACGGCGCGGGGGGCGCGTCATGAACCTGCTGGAATCGGTCCGCGTGGCCTTCGACGCCCTCACGCACAACAAGCTGCGGACGGGCCTGACCATGCTGGGGATCATCATCGGCGTGTTCGCCGTCATTTCGCTGGTGTCGCTGGGCCACGGCGCGCAGGCGTACGTCGCCGACAAGTTCGCCTCGCTGGGGTCGAACCTGCTGCTGGTGACGCCGGGCAAGCGCGAAACCAAGGGCATCGGCGGCGGCCCGGTGATCGGCGCCCAGAACGTGCACAAGCTGACCATCGAGGACTCGTCGGCGATCCGCCGGCGCCTGCCGTCCGTGACCGGCGCGTCGCCCATCATCTTCGGCCTGGGCCTGATCAAGTACGAGAACCGCAGCCGCAACACCATGGTCGTGGGCACCAACGAGGAGTTCCCCGAGGTCCGGAACCTGCGTCCGCAGATCGGGTCCTTCTTCGGCGCCGACGACGTGGACGCGGGGCGGCGCGTGGTCGCCATCGGGACGCTGCTGCAGGAGGAACTGTTCCGGGACGAAAACCCGCTGGGGCAGTGGATCGAGGTGCTGGGCACGCCCTACCGGGTGATCGCCGTGATGGAGCATCGCGGGCAGTCGCTGGGGCTGGACCTCGACGACCTGGTGTTCATCCCGGTGAGCAGCGCCCGCAAATTGTTCAATTCGGACGGGCTGACCGAGATCGTCGTCCAGGCGCGCACCGAGGCCGACGTGGACCAGGCCGTGGTGGAGGTCTCGTCGCTGCTGAAGGATCGCCACGGCGGCGTCGAGGACGTGACCGTGGTCACCCAGACCCAGATGCTGGACACCCTGTCGACGATCCTCGACGTGCTGACGGTCACGCTGGCGGGCATCGCGGCCATTTCGCTGATCGTGGGCGGCATCGGGATCATGAACATCATGCTGGTGTCCGTCCGGGAACGGACGCGCGAGATCGGCATCCGAAAGGCGGTGGGCGCCCGGGGCCGGGACATCCTGGCCCAGTTCCTGGTCGAGTCGGTGGTGCTGTCGGTGGCGGGCGGCGCGGTGGGGGTGCTGCTGGCGTTCCTGACGCAGGTGGTGGCTTCGATGGTGCTGCCCGGCCTGCCGATCCTGATCACGCCCTGGGCGGTCGTGCTGGCGGTTTCGTTCTCGGCGGTGATCGGCGTGTTCTTTGGCGTGTACCCTGCGCGCCGGGCCTCGAACCTCGATCCCATCCTTGCGCTGCGGACCGAGTGACGCCGGGGACGCGTCCGGGGACGCGTTCGGAGTCGCGGTCACCCGATGCCGGGGAACCGATCCCGCTGCCGGGCGGCCCGCTGGCGAAGGCGTCGTGCCAGGTCGGCCCCGTGGCCGGGCCGGTCCTCGATGGCCTTCGCGGCCTCCTCCAGCAGTTCGGCGTCGGCCTCGAACTGCCGACCCATCGCCTGCCGCAGCCGCTCGACGTCCCCTACCAGGAAGCCGAACTGATCGCCCCTGCGCAGGTGCCGCACCGGGTCGGGATCGCCTTCGGCCATGTGCTTCAGCATCGTCGATACTGCCCGGGCCGGGCCGGCCACGTGGAAGGTCAAGCGCACCGCCAGGGCCGCCAGCAGGATCACCAGGGCACCCGCGGCCAGCGCCAGGTACAGCGTCGACCGTGCGTCCTCCTCCTCCAGACGGGACATCAGTTGCGCGTCGAACTCCCGGTCCTCGGCAGCGGGCTCGGAACCCCCCGCGCCCAGGCAGAGGTTGTCGACTCCCATCAGGCGGCGCTGCTCGGACAGCGTGTTCAGGTACAACCCCCCCAGCACCAGCAGCAGCGCCGTGGCGATCCCGACGACCCCCGCGACCCAGGTCGCCTGGAAGCGGGCATCGACCAGCCAATGGCTGCGAAGGAACCTCGGCCGCGTGGGGCCGTTCGCTTCCTGTCCCATGGATGCCCTCCTTTAGTGCGCCCGAGGCGACTCCGTCTGCGGCAAGGGATTGCATGCGCAATCCCTCGCCTCCGCCTCCGTGCTCGGGCGGGGCGTCCCGAAGGCCGCCCTCACGGCCGTCCGATCCGCCTGTCCCTCGTTCCCTCCGGAACCGGGTCCGGGGACGGCCCGGGCGACAACGCCCCCATCAGGAGGCGCGCCACGGTTCGCGCGGCGGTCCGCAGCGCCGCCAGGTCGCCCGGGTCCCTCGCGGACCCGTCACTGGTACCGGCTCCTCCCGCGTTCGGCGGCCTGCCCCACGCCGTCGCGTCGCCGCTCCACAGCGTCACTCCGCCCACCGATTCCAGGGACAGTTCGGCCCGGACGCGGACCCCCTCGGAGGAACGCTCGACCACCTCGGCCTTGCCCAGCAGCGCCGCGGGGATGGGCGCCTTCGAGGACGGCGGATCGGGCGGGGCGAACACAGGTCCCTTTCGCCAGTCCCGCACCACGATTTCGTCGGCCGCCGAAGAGGCCTCGTCGCCGAAATCCAGCGTCCGGGTGACGTCGAAGCGGTTCGTGGCCAGCAGGGCCGTCAGGATTTCCTCCTGGAACACCTTGTCGGACCAGTCTCGCGAGACCCCCACGCGCGCCGACATCCGGCGTACGTCGAACTGCACGTGCTCGGCACGTCCCAGCAGCCGGCAGGCCGCGGAACGTGCCCACTTGCACACCAGGGCGTCGCTGTCGCGCGCCGCGTCCAACAGGAAGGGCCAGGCCGATTCGGGCGCCGCGTCCGCCAGCACCCGTGCCGCCGCCGCCCGGACCACCGGGCTGTCGTCCCGCAAGGCCGACTGCAGGGCCGGCGCCGCTTCCTCGGCCCGGGGCCTCAGGGCCAGCGCCGCCTGGGCACGCACGCGGGGGCTCGGGTCCGAGGTCAGCACCGCGACCAGGGTATCCAGCGCCTCCGCCCGGGTGGGCGGTTGTGCGGATGCCGACACGGCGAGCGCCGCGATCAGCAGCGGGGGGAGAAACGATCGCCTCATGGTGCACGAGTCTACGTCGGCGGAGGTGTCGTTTCCATAGGCAGACGCGGCTGCCCCGCCCCCGTGGCCATCGGCATCCAGGCAGGTGCGGGCGGGGGCGTGCTCCGATCGGCCCGATCGCGGCCTGTGAACGGCAGGATGTGCGTTGGGACCTTCGTCGCGCATCGCCTGTCGTTGACGCCGGGCGGTCGGGCGGATACCGTTTGCGGCGTCCCGGGTCCGCGAGCCGGGAGGGGAGGGGTCCATGGCCGCCATCACCCGTCGTCGCCTGCTGCTCGTGAGCCCCCGTCACGGGTACCGCAACCTCTGGGCCCTGAAGGAGGTCGGCCTCCTGATGGGCAAGAAGGTGGCGACGGTGCCGCTGGCCCTGCCCGTGCTGGCCGCCCTGACGCCTCCCGCCTGGGACGTCCGGCTGGTCGATGAGGAGATGGAGGCCGTCCCGTTCGGGGATCGCTTCGACCTCGTCGGCATCACCGGGATCAGCACCAACATCACGCGCGGCTACGAGATCGCCGACGCCTTCCGGGCCGCGGGCATCCGCGTGGTGATGGGCGGCCCCTACGTGTCGACCCGGCCCGCCGAGGCCCTGCGCCGCTGCGATTCCGTGGTGATCGGCGAGGCCGAGGAGGCCTGGGCGCCGCTGCTGGCGGACCTTGAAGCGAACCGCCTGCAGCCGACCTACCAGGCGCCGCGCCTGCCGCCGCCGGAACTGGTCCCCGTGCCGCGCTGGGATCTCGTGGACACGCGCAGCGTCCTGGGCCTCAACGTGCAGGTGTCCCGCGGCTGCCCGCACCAGTGCGAGTTCTGCCTGGTGCACACGATGTACGGCCGCAAGCCCCGCTACCGGCCCATCGACGTGGTGGTCCAGGAGATCCGCGCGCTGCCCGTGAAGAACCTGTCGTTCGTGGACGACAACCTCACGGCCTGGAAGCCCTATGCAAGGGAGCTGATGGCGCGCATCAAGCCGATGGACGTCCAGTGGTCCGGGCTGGCCAGCATCGAGGTCACCCGCGACCCGGCGCTGCTGCGGGACATGGCCGAGGCGGGCTGCATGTCGCTGGTGCTGGGCTTCGAGTCGCTGGACCCGGCCGGGCTGGCCGAGGCGCACAAGACACAGTTCCGCGTCGATGAGTACGAAAACGCCGTCGCCGCACTGCACAAGGCCGGCATCCATCCGATCGGCGCGTTCGTGCTGGGGTTCGACAGCGACTCGCCCGCCTCCTTCGACCGCGTGCGGGACTTCGCGCTGCGCACGGGCACGTCGTACCTGATGATGAACGTGCTGACGGTGTTCGACGGCACCGACCTCGAACGCCGCGTGACGGCCGAAAACCGCCGCATCCCGCTGCCGCCCGAGTTCCTCAACGGGCTGTTCCCGACCAAGGTGTCGGAGGGGATGACCGAGCGGGAGGTGTTCGACCACTTCCTGGACCTGATGGGCGCCGCCTACTCGTGGCCGGAACTGCGTCAGAAGGCGAAGGCGGCGTTCGGGCTGGGCGGGTTCACCCGGAAGCCCGCGGGCAGCCCGCCGTTGTGGGAAAAGGTGCGCGCCTCGCTGCGACTGGTCCGGGCGTACCTGTTCAGCCGCGACCCCGACAAGCGCGGCCTGTTCCTGGACCTGTTCCGGATGGCGCGCAGCGGCGTGATGCGCATGGAATACGCCGCCCACTACCTGCTGATGGCCGAGGCGCTGACAGGGTACGTCGATCGGCACGTGAGCGATCGCGAGGAACTGTGGCGTCGCTACGAGGCGGCCCGCCGCACGGGGGCGCTGCCGTCCTGAAGGCGCCCCCGGACCCTATTTCCCCGCGCACGACTGCAGCAGTTGCTTCTTCGTCTTGGGGCAGCACGGTTCGGCGCCCATGTAGGTGGACCAGAGCACTTCCTGGAACGGCTTGCCCACCAGCGTCGCGCCCTGCGGCTTGCCGTCCCGCGTGACCCTGGTCCCTGCGCCCGGCACGTACAGCATCTCGAACACGGCGCCGTCCGACACGTCCTGGTCGAAGATGGCCACGAACGCCTCCGACTGCTGCCGGCCGGCCTCGTCGGCGTCCGCGGGGATGCGCGATTCCACCATGCTGCGGACCTCCTTGCGCATCCGCTTTGCGGGCACGCTGCGCACGAATGTCAGGCGCAGCAGCTTGGTTTCGTCGTCACGAACCATCCGGTCGGGATCGCAGGCGCCGCTTTCCGTCCAGGCGCCCAGCACGTACACGTCGAAGAAGTATTTCTCGCGCATCCCGAGGCCCGTCAGGTGCAGCGTGCGGCCCTCGCGGACCGTCGTCTCCTCGAATTCGTGCCCCGCCAGGCTGCGCGCCCGGGCCCGGCCCGACGGTATCGCCAGCCCGACCAGCAGCAGGGCCGCAACCACCACACGTCCCCGAGTCATGATCCACTCTCCGCCCGATTCGCCCGCAGCGTAGCGATCCGCTTCGGGTCGTGTCAAGACGGGCGATCCCGGGTATCCTTCCCCCGTTCAGGAGTCGAACATGGTGCGGGTCACGGAATTCGGGGACGTCCTCCGGTTCGACATCGCGACCAACCTCGCGGGCCGCGGCCGGTACTGGACCACCTGCTACCTTGTCGGCTCGACGCTGATCGACACCGGCTGCGCCCACGCCGCGCCCGAATTCGTCCGGGTGCTGGCCGGTCGCCCGATCGATCGCATCCTGCAGACCCACTGCCACGAGGACCACATCGGCGGCACCTGGGCGGTGCTGCGCGACCGGGGCGACATCCCCGTCTTCGCGCACCCGGGGTGCGTCGAGGTGCTGGACGACCCCCGCGGGAAGCAGCCGCTGCATCCCTACCGCCGCGTCATGTGGGGCTGGCCCCGGCCGGTGTCGGCCCGGCCGCTGGTCGAAGGGGACGTGATCGACGCGGGCCCCTACCGGTTCCAGGCCCTGTACATGCCCGGCCATTCGGTGGACCACCTGTGCTTCCTGGAACCGGACCGTCGCTGGCTGTTCAGCGGCGACCTGTACGTGGGGGGGAAGGATCGCGCGCTGCGCAACGACGGGGACGTCTGGGGGATCATCGCCTCGCTGCGGCGGGCGGCGGGCCTGCAGTTGACCACGCTGTTCCCGGGCTCGGCCCGGATTCCCGAAGACCCGCACGGCGCCATTGCCGGCAAGGTCGATTATTACGAGGGCCTGGGGAACCGCGTGCTCGACCTGCGCCGGGAGGGGCGCTCGATCGGGGCGATCACCCGCCAGGTCTGCGGCGGGCCCATGCCCATCGAGTTGGTGACCATCGGCCACTACTCGCGCCGCAACCTGGTCCGCTCGTTCCTGGCCGTCGCGCCCCGCGTCCCCTGACCGGCGCCCCCGTATCGGGGCGGAAACGGCCCCGATTCCCGTGGTTTCCCGACCCGCCCCCGACGTGCTACCCTCACCGCGGCCGCATCGCGCGGCGCGACCCCATGCAGCGGAGGTTCCCCGATGTCCGACGCAGCGCCCGACGCCCCCAAGGGCCCCTGGTGGAAGGAAGTCACCCAGCCGTTCGTGGACCTGGTCCACGCGCCCCGCGCCCTCTGGGGCATCAACCTGACGTACTTCCTGGAAGGCCTGGTGTACTTCGGGATGCTGGGCTACCTGGCGATGTTCTTCAACGAAGCCGTGGGCCTGGACGACGTCTGGGCGGGCCTCAACGTCGGCGTGCTGACGTTCGGCATCACGTTCTCGATGTTCTTCTTCGGCGGCCTGGCCGACAAGTGGGGCGTCCGCAAGGCTCTGCTGGGCGCGCTGGTGCTGATGTTCCTGGGCCGCATCCTGATCGCGCTGGGCCCGACGCTGGGCCTGGCCCCCGCGGGCATGGGCTCGCCCATCCACCTGCTGGTGCTGGCCGGCATCCTGCTGATCGTGCTGGGCTACGGCGCCTACCAGCCGGCCGCCTACTCCGCGGTGCGCGAGTTCACCACCCCGAAGACCGCCGGCATGGGCTACGCGATGCTGTACGCCCTGATGAACCTGGGCGGCTGGGTGCCCACCTTCGCGTTCCTGCTGCGCGACAAGGAGTACGCGGGCCTCGGGATCCCCGGCGTGTACTGGGTGTACACGGGCCTCACGGCCTTCGGCCTGGCCGTCACGACGCTGATCCTGACCCGCAAGGTGGTCGACAAGGCCATCGCCGACGCGAAGGTCGCCACCGCCGCCGAGAAGGCTGCCACTGCCGCCGCTGCCGGCGAGGCCCCCGCGGCCGCCGCGGTCGTCGAACCCGCGAAGCCGGCCGGCCCCAAGCCGCCCTTCTCGATCGTCGCGTGGCTCAAGGCCCACCCGCTGGCCGACCCGAAGTTCTCGTTCTTCGTGTTCTGCCTGATCCCCGTGCAGACGCTGTTCGCGCACAACTGGCTGACGCTGCCGATGTACGTCGAGCGCGCCTACCACGGCACCTGGATCGGCAACAACTTCGAGGTCGCGACCAATTTCAACCCGATCCTCATCTTCATCCTGGTGCCGATCGTGACGGCCCTGACCCAGCACAAGAAGGTCTACAACATGATGATCGCGGGCACCGCGGTGATGGCGGCGCCGACCTTCCTGCTGGCCACCGGCCCTTCCTTCTGGACCCTGTTCGCGTTCCTGGTGCTGATGACAATCGGCGAGGCCATGTGGCAGCCGCGCTTCCTGCAGTACGCCGCTGAAATCGCCCCCGAGGGCCGCACCGGAGCCTACATGGGCGTGGCCCAGTTCCCGTGGTTCCTGACCAAGGTGCTCGTGCCGATCTATTCGGGCTGGTTCCTGACGCACTACTGCCCCAAGGACACGCCCCCGGAGATGCTGAACACCGAGACGATGTGGTTCATCTACGGCTGCATCGCGATGTCATCGACTCTCATGCTGGTGCTGGCCCGCAACTGGCTGGGCAAGGACTTCAAGACGAAGGCATAGGGTGGGACGCACGCCCGCACCGCGTCCCCATGCGGCAGGCGGGTCCCGTGCCTTGACGAAGCGCCCCCCCGCATCCATTCTTGTCCGCACGACTACAAGAGGCGTCGCCCATGAACCCGACACCAGCCGATTCCTTCAAGACCCTGACGGACCTGCCCGGTACGGACGGCACGGTCCGATACTTCCGCCTCGACGCGCTGGCCGAACAGGGCCTGGCGGACGTGGCGCGGCTGCCGCGATCCATCAAGGTGCTGCTGGAGGCGGCCCTGCGCGCGGAAAACGGCCGCGAAGTGACGAAGGACGACGTCGCGAAGCTGGTCGGCTACGACCCCGCGACCCCCCCGAAGACCGAGGTCCCGTTCCTGCCGGCCCGCGTGCTGCTGCAGGACTTCACCGGCGTGCCGTGCGTCGTGGACCTGGCCGCCATGCGCGACGCGATGAAGCGCCTGGGCGGCGATCCGAAGCGCATCAACCCTCGCATCCCCGTGGACCTCGTCATCGACCACAGCGTGCAGGTGGACTATTTCGGCTCGCCGGAGGCCCTGGCCCTCAACGCGGAACTGGAATTCAGCCGCAACCGCGAGCGCTACGAGTTCCTGGCCTGGGGCCAGCAGGCGTTCGAAAACTTCCGCGTCGTCCCCCCCGCGTCGGGCATCTGCCACCAGGTCAACCTCGAGTACCTGGGCCAGGTGGTCCGCAGCCAGGCGATCGACGGCGGCGAGGTGTGGTTCCCGGATTCCTGCGTCGGCACCGACAGCCACACGCCGATGATCAACGGCCTGGGCGTCGTGGGCTGGGGCGTCGGTGGCATCGAGGCCGAGGCCGTGATGCTGGGCCAGCCGATCTACCTGGTGGCCCCCCGCGTCATCGGCTTCCGGCTGACGGGCCGCCTGCCGGAGGGCGCGACCGCCACGGACCTCGTGCTGACGATCACCCAGATGCTGCGCAAGAAGAGCGTCGTGGACCAGTTCGTCGAGTTCTTCGGCCCCGGCGTCGCGGCGCTGACCGTGCCGGACCGCGCCACCATCGCCAACATGTCGCCCGAGGCCGGCAACACGATCGGCTACTTCCCGATCGACGACCAGGTGCTGGCGTTCCTGCGCGGCACCAACCGGGGGCACCTGGCCGCCCGCGTCGAGTCGTACGCGAAGGCCCAGGGCCTGTGGCAGGGCGGCAGCGAGCCGGACCCGACCTTCGCCGACACCCTGGAACTGGACCTGTCGACGATCGTGCCCTGCCTGTCCGGCCCCAAGCGCCCGCAGGACCGCGTTGCGCTGACCTCGATGAAGTCGGCGTGGCGCGAGGGCCTGATGGCTACCGTGGACAAGCGCGGCTTCGGCCTTGCTTCGGCGGACCTCGACCGCACCGGCACAGTGGCGGCCCCCAGCGGCCCGACTTCGACGATCGGCCACGGCGCGGTGGTCATCGCCGCGATCACGTCCTGCACCAACACCTCGAACCCCTCCGTGATGCTGGCCGCCGGCATCGTCGCCCGCAAGGCGCGCCTGCGCGGCCTGTCCACGAAGCCCTGGGTCAAGACGTCGCTGGCTCCCGGCTCCACGGTGGCCACCGACTACCTGACGCGCTCGGGCCTGCTGCCGTCCCTCGAGGAACTGGGCTTCGCGGTGGTCGGCTACGGCTGCACCACCTGCATCGGCAACTCGGGCCCGCTGCCGGAACCGGTCCGCGACGCGGTCAAGTCCAACGACCTCGTGGTGTCGGCCGTGCTGTCCGGCAACCGCAACTTCGAGGGTCGCGTCCACCAGGACGTGAAGGCCGCGTTCCTGGCCTCGCCGCCGCTGGTGGTGGCGTACGCCATCGCGGGCACCGTGGACATCGACCTCGCGACGGAACCGCTGGGCCACGACCCGGACGGCAAGCCCGTGTACCTGAAGGACGTGTGGCCGACCAACGCCGACATCGCCGACGTGCTGCCCCTGGCGCTCGACCCCGCGGTCTTCGAGGCCCGCTATGCGGGAATCGAGCGTTCGAACCCCGACTGGAACGCCATCCCGGTGGCCGGCGGCGAGCTGTACGCGTGGGACGAGGCCAGCACCTACATCCAGAACCCGCCGTTCTTCGCCACGATGACCCGCACCAAGGGCACCATCGCCCCGATCGCCGGCGCCCGCGTGCTGGCGCTGCTGGGCGACAGCATCACCACCGACCATATCAGCCCCGCCGGCAACATCGCCGCGGCCAGCCCGGCCGGCTCGTACCTGGTCCAGCGCGGCATCGCCCCGAAGGACTTCAACCAGTATGGCTCCCGGCGCGGAAACGACCGCATCATGACCCGCGGCACGTTTGCCAACGTGCGCCTGCGGAACCGCCTGGCCCAGGGCCGCGAGGGCGGCTGGACCACGCACCTCCCGACGGCGCAATTGCTGCCGATCTTCGACGCCTCGACCCTTTACAAGGCCGACCACATCCCGACGATCGTCATCGGCGGCCGCGACTACGGCATGGGTTCGTCGCGGGACTGGGCTGCGAAGGGCACCTACCTGCTGGGCGTGCGGGCCGTCATCGCCCAGTCGTTCGAGCGCATCCATCGCAGCAACCTTGTGGGCATGGGCGTGCTGCCCCTCCAGTTCCACGAGGGCGACTCGGCGGAATCGCTGGGCCTGACGGGCAGCGAGACGTTCGCCATCGCGATCGACGACGCCGTGCGCCCGGGCCAGGACATCGTGGTCGAGGCCCGCGACGAATCCGGGGCCGTGCGGCGTTTTGCGGCAACCTGCCGGATCGACAGCGGGATCGAAGTGGACTACTTCCGCCAGGGCGGCATCCTCCAGGCGGTCCTGCGCGGTTTCCTGGCCGGCGCCTGATCCGGTTTCCCCGCGTCCTGCCTGCCTCGCCGGTCCATTTTCGACCCAAGAAATCAAATTGACAGCCCGCGGAGCCGCGATGACACTTGTCGTCGTGGTCGCAGACGCCAGGCCGGTGCGTGCGATTATCAAGTACACCCGAGGCGGCTTCGTCTGCGGCGAGAGTTTCCGTTGGAAACCCGTCGGCCGCGTCCGCGCGCCCGGGCGTCTCGGTTCCGCCGGAGGGAAGAATGCAGTGGCTCCTGGACCTGTTGCAGGCCCGGCGTGACGACCTCGTTCGTCGCATCTACGACAAGGCCGAGGCGAACCGGTACACCCGGTACACCGCCCAGGGCCTCGAGGCCTGGAGCGGAAGCGTCCAGGGTCTGATCGACGCCTTCCGCTCCGCGCTGGGAACCGACGGCGTGCCTTGCGCCTGGGGGCCCGACGACGAAATCGACCCCGACAACCCGGTATCCGGCTTCGGCATCCTGGAAGCGCGGCGACACCGCGCCCGGGGCGTCAGCCTCCCGATGTTCCTGGGCCTGTTCAAGCTGTACCGGTATGCCTGGCACGAGGTGGTGGCCGAGGGCCAGCCGGATTGCGCCGTCGCCCACCCGGCCCACCGGTTCATCGACTCGTTCTTCGACACCGTGGAACTGGGGATCTGCGGCGACTGGTCGCAGATGTCGTTTCCCGGGCAGGTGGCCGAGGTCCAGGAGGCGAACCGGTCGCTGATCCGCCAGGTGGCCCGCTGGCGCACGCTGTTCGACGGCCTGGGCGAGGCCGTGTTCCTTCTGGATTCCGCGGGACGCCTGCAGTCGATCAACCAGGCGGCCTACCAGCGGTTCATCGGAGCCGGTCCGTCCGGCCTGGACCGCTGCGGGCTGGCCTTCGCCGAGGCCGTGCCCGCGCTGGGCGCGTCGATGAACGAACTGGCGAACCGGGCCGAAGGCGAGGCCCAGGGGCGATACACCCTGGACACCCTTGCGGGCCCTCGGATCTTCGATGTCCGGCTGCGCCCCGTCCGGTCGATCGGCGGCATGCCCACGGGCACCCTCCTGGTGCTTCGGGACGAAACCGAATGGGTGCGTGCGGAGCAGGAATCCGAGGACTCGCGGCGCGTGTCCGACGAGGCGCTCCGCACCAGCGTGGCGCAGTTGGAATTCCAGGCGCTCCACGACGCGCTGACCGGCCTGCCGAACCGCGTCCTGTTCCTGGACCGGATGAACCAGGGGATCGCGGTGGCCCGGCGCCGGGCCTGGTACCACTACGCCGTGCTGTTCATGGATCTGGACCGTTTCAAGATCGTCAACGACAGCCTGGGGCATCCCGCGGGTGACCAGCTGCTGCGCAGCGTGGCCCGACGCATCGCCGAATGCCTTCGCCCGGGCGACACCGTGGCCCGGGTCGGCGGGGACGAGTTCGCGGTGCTCCTCAGCGACCTTCGCGATGTCGGCGACGCCTCCGTGGTGGCCGAGCGCATCCTGGCCCAGGTGGCCCAGCCGGTGATGGTGGGGGACCAGGAGTTCCTGCCCAACGTCAGCATCGGCATCGCGCACAGCGGCGCGGCATACGAGCGGGGCGAGGACGTCCTGCGGGACGCGGATACCGCGATGTACCGTGCGAAGTCCCTGGGGCGTGGCCAGACCGTCGTCTTCGATCGCCAGATGCACAACGAGGTGGCGCAGCGCCTGACCGTGGAAGCCGAGCTGCGGCGCGCCGTCGAGCAGAAGGAATTCGTGGTGTTCTACCAGCCGATCGTGTCGATCCCGGGGGGCGTCCTGACGGGATTCGAGGCCCTGGTCCGCTGGAACGACCCCACCCGCGGCATCCGCAGCCCGATGGACTTCATCCACGTGGCCGAGGAAACCGGGCTGATCGTCCCGATGGGCGAGTACGTGCTGAACGAGGCCTGCCGGCAGGCGGCGGAGTGGGCGTCGTGGCTTCCCGAGCAGCGCCGGCCCACCATCAGCGTGAACTTCTCGGTGCGGCAGTTCGCGTCGGGGGTCGCCCTGGCGGAGGTCCACGCGGCGCTGGCCAGCACGGGCCTTGACGCGAAGTACCTGAAGGTGGAAATCACGGAAAGCATCCTGATGGAGGACTCGAAGGGGGTCCACGAACAATTGAACGCCCTGGCCGCGCTGGGCGTGCAATTGCAGATGGACGACTTCGGGACCGGCTACTCGTCGCTGGCGTACCTGCACCGGTTCCCGATCGACGTCATCAAGGTGGATCGGTCGTTCGTGTCGCAGGTCCACGCCGTGGCCCGCGGCGAGGTCGTGAAGACCATCGTGCTGCTGGCCCGCAGCCTGGAAATGGGGACCATCGCGGAAGGCGTCGAGACGGTCGAGCAGCTGGGGCGCCTGTGCCACCTGCAGTGCGACTACGCGCAGGGCTACCTGTTCTCGCGGCCCGTGGACGCGGCGGCCGCAACCCGGCTCCTGAAGGACGGGACAGGCTGGGCCGACCTCATGGGGGGGGCGGGGGCGTGAACTGGTAGTTGGGGTAGTCGGCGCGGGCCTGGTCCAACAGCACCTCGAACCGGTTGGGGTCGGTGATCTTGAAGATGTTCACGCCGGACCCCCGGTAGGTCGGATCGTCGAACCCGTGCAGCATCCGGGGCATCGCTGACAATCCGTTCGCCAGACGCGTCGTGAACTGGACGCCCGGGATTTGCACCGTCCGCGCCAGTTCCTCCATCGCCTCCGAAATCCCCAGCAGGGCCTCGTCGCCCCGGGCATAGATCGCCAGCACGCGGCCCTTCTCGGACCGGTCGTACTGCCCTCCCAGCTTCCCGTAGAAGGTGTGCTCCGGGAACTTGTGGGTGTCGGCATACCGGCGCGCGTAGGCGTCCAGCAGCCGGAACAGCCCGAACAACTGCGCGGACGGGCTGTCGGCCACGGCGGTCACGACCAGCTTGTTGTGCTGCGCCACGACGTCGGCCGACAGGTGGTAGCCATTGTTCTTCGCCAATTCCTCCAACTGGTCGATGTCGAACAGGACGCCGCGAGGGTCCGTCCCCGGGGGGCAGAAGGTGACGTACGTCCATCCTTTTCCGGTATCCGGCAGGTCCCAGGGAGACTCGGCCTTCGCTTCGACCGCCTCGCGCACGCCGTCGTGGGATTCGTTCCAGTTCAGGATCAGCCGTCGCTTCATTCTTCCTCCGCGTCGAGACGGCCCCGGGTGGCCGGCTCGCCTCAAAAAACTAGGTCACGAAAGGCCCCGCGTCAACTTCCCGGCCGCTTCGTGCCGTGCCATGGCCGCCTTCCGAACTCCAGGGGCGAAACCCGGCCGGCTGCGGCGCATTCCCAGGGACGGGCCCGCATTCCCGTTTGTCGGACGATCGCTGGTCAGGGCATAGGCATCGCGTTCGATTCGACTGGATCGGTGCAATTCGACCTGAATGGCTACGCAGCGGACCTCGACGGGTTGCCACTACGTCACGCCGAGCCTGGTCAACGATTGCACCGTCGGCATCACCCTGGGCGGCATCATGACGATGGCTTGCCCCTTGGGCTGCACCGGCATCCAGGGGTTGCGGATGCTGGGCAGGGCGGGGAAGGCGCCCGCTGGCCGCGCCTCCGGTTCCGCGAACCGCTTCGCCATGCTTGCCTGCCGAAACGATCGGCCCCATCGGTCGATCATGACGTGATGCTTCCTTTCCGGAGGTCTGCCATGAAGCCCTTCCCGTCGCCTGCTCCGGCCGTTCCTGCGGGAAAGCCGTTCCAGGTTCCTCGGGCGCCTGAGCCTGTCGCCGGTGGCCCCAAGCCGCCCAAGTTGCTCGACCGGCTGTCGGCGGCCCTGCGCGCGCGCCACTACAGCGCTTCCACAGACAAGACCTACCGGCACTGGGTCAAGCGATTCCTGGCATTTCACGACATGCGGCACCCCGCCTCGATGGGGGCGCCCGAAATCAACGCCTTTCTGTCGCATCTGGCCTCGATCGAGCGGGTGAGCGCCTCGACCCAGAACCAGGCCTTGAGCGCCCTCCTGTTCCTGTACCGCCGCGTGCTGGGCGTGGACATCGGCGAGCTGGGCGACGTGGTGCGGGCGCGCAAGCCGTATCGCCTGCCGATCGTCATGACCCGGGAGGAGGTCCGTGCGGTCCTGTCGCACCTGCACGGCGATCGGTGGCTGATGGCCAGCCTCCTGTACGGTGCGGGCCTGCGCCTTCAGGAATGCCTGAACCTGCGGGTGCAGGACATCGACTTCAACGGAAACCGGATCCTGATTCGCGACGGCAAGGGGCGCCATGACCGGTACACGATGCTTCCGAACACGCTGAAGGAACTCCTTCGGCGACAGATTCTGGAGGTGAAGCGCATCCACGATCAGGATCTGGCCGACGGTTTCGGGCAGGTCTCGATGGAGTACGCACTGGCGCGCAAGTTCGCCGGTTCACCGGCCGACTTCCGGTGGCAGTGGGTGTTTCCCCAGGAGCGACGCTGGGTGAATCGCGACACCGGCGAGCAGGGTCGCCACCACCTTGACCCCACGATCCTCCAGAAGTCCGTCCACGATGCGGTGATCGCGGCCGGCATCGCCAAGCGCGCCTCGTGCCACACCTTCCGCCATTCCTTCGCCACGCACCTCCTGGAGGCCAACCATGACATCCGGACCATCCAGGAGCTCCTGGGCCACCGCTCTGTCCGCACCACCCAGATCTACACCCACGTGCTGAACCGGGGTCCATCGGGCGTCGCCAGCCCTGCGGACCTGTTGTAGCCCCCCCGATGCTGCGTCCCGGCATGTCGCGCTTACACGGACCACCCCGACACCCGCCCGGCCCCCGTCGCCTCCCAAACGGCTGTCCGCACCTCCACCACCCTTTCCTTCCCCCCCCAGCCCTTCCCGGCGCGCAGTAAGGGTTTCTCCCCATCGCCCCAGCAAGCAGACCGCTTCTTCTACGGACAGCAAATTACGCAAAGACCGCGCTGTCTCCCCCGGCCCTGCCCACCCCGAACCACCAGGTCCACAAAATCGCGGGTCCGTATAGAGGTAGTTGTGCGCACAGTTGAGAATCGCGGGAATCCTTTG
>CAIOFV010000095.1 GCA_903857665.1 uncultured Myxococcales bacterium | reverse complement strand
TGGACGGGTTCGAAGTGCTGCGTCGCCTGCGGGCGAATCCCTCGAACCCGGACATCGCGGTGATCTTCCTCAGCGGCGCTTCGGAGGTCGAAGAACGGGTCCAGGGCCTGAGGATGGGCGCCGTGGACTTCATCACCAAGCCCTTCCAGATCGAGGAACTGCGGGCCCGGGTGCGAACCCACCTGGAAGTGTCCCGCCTGCGGGTCTGGCTGACGCTGCAGGCCGACGAATTGAGGCATGCGAACACGCGCCTGCGGGCCGAGGCCGCCGAGCGCCGTCGGACCGAGGCCCTCGTTCGCGCCAGCGAGGCCAAGCTGCGCGGCCTGATGGACGCCTCCCCGATCGCGGTCGCCTTTACCGACGCGGACGGCCGCACCGAGTACGTGAATCCCCGGTTCGTCGAACTCTTCGGGTACGGGCTGGAGGACATCCCCTCGCCCGGGGACTGGTTCCGGCTGGTCTTCCCGGACGCGGCCCGGCGGCAGGCTGTCATGGCCGAAGCGCGGGCGAACATGGACAGGGCCGGCAGGGACGGCCTCCCGATCGAGCCCATGAGGCTGGAGGTGCTCTGCCGGAACGGGCAGACGCGAACCGTCAAGATCCATATCGCCGTGCTGGCGAACACCATCTATACCCTGTTCGACGACATCACGGAGCGGGCACGACAGGCGCAGGAACTGCACGACAAGAACGCCGAACTGGAACGCTTCACCTACACGGTTTCCCACGACCTGAAGAGTCCCTTCGTGACGATCCAGGCCTTCATCGGCTACCTGGAAAGGGACCTGGCCACAGGGGACACGGCGAGTGTGCAGGAGGACCTGGGGTTCATCCGGAACGCGGCCAGCCGGGTGTCCCACCTGCTGGGCGAGTTGCTGGAACTGTCGCGGGTGGGCAGGGTCCCGAACCATGTGACCGGCATGCCGCTGCACGACATCGTCACCGAGGCCCTCCGGCTGGTGGCCGGCCAGGCGGTCCTGCGCGGCGTGAAGGTCGTCGTCACCGACGATCCCCTGGACCTGGTCGGCGACCGGCCCCGCCTGGTCGAGGTCTTCCAGAACCTGCTGGACAACGCGATCAAGTTCCTGGGGGACCAGCCGGCCCCGCGGGTCGAGGTCGGCTTCCGGCGACAGGGCGAGGAAACGGTGCTGTTCGTCCGCGACAACGGCCGGGGGATCGAGCCGCGGCACCTGGCGCGGGTCTTCGGCATGTTCGAGCGGCTGGATTCCCGTGCCGAGGGCGCGGGCCTGGGCCTGGCGCTGGTGCGCCGCGTGGTGGAATCGCACGGCGGGCGGATCTGGGCCGAATCGGAAGGCCCGGGAACGGGCGCCACGTTCCGGTTCACCCTGGCCGGTGCGACCGGTCAGTGAGGGAACCGGTTCCAGGCCAGCCAGTAGAAGCCGAAGGCATCCATCATCTTCGTGAACTTGTCGAAATTGACGGGCTTGACGAGGTAGGACCCGGCGCCGCAGGCGTACACCTTTTCCACGTCCGCCTCGGCGTCGGAGGTCGTCAGCACCACGACCCGGATCGACCGGAGGTCGGGGTCCTCCTTGATCCGCGCCAGCACCTCCAGCCCGTCCACCTTGGGCAGCCGAAGGTCC